>NZ_JADEVV010000004.1 GCF_015207985.1 Synechocystis salina LEGE 00031
CCCCCCGCTAAGAAAGAAACTCCCCCAGGGCCCCCGGCGGCTCAGAGCAATTAATCATCCCTAACGTATTTCTGGGTCTTCCGTACTTTCGGCGATCGCCTGGGCCGTGAAAATTGCCTGGGCACTCTGGCTTTGCTCCGGGGAAGCGGGACGACGCTGGACGTAGGTGCCATCGGGTTGTAGCTCCCAAGCTTGGCGATTATCGGCCAAAAGAATGCCCAAAATAGACTGTAATTCCTGTTTGAGATCCGGCTGTTCCACGGGCACCACCGCCTCCACCCGTCGAGTTAGATTACGACTCATCCAATCAGCACTACCAATGTAAATTTCTTCTTCACCGCCATTGTGGAAATAGAAAATGCGGGAGTGCTCCAACAAACGACCAATCACACTGATTACCCGAATATTTTCACTGACATTTTCCACCCCTGGTCGCAGGCAACAAATGCCCCGCACAATTAGATCAATCTGCACCCCGGCCTGGGAAGCGGCGTAGAGGGCACGGATAATCTGGGTATCCACCAAGGAATTCATTTTGGCCACAATGCGACCAGTGCCTCCATTTAGACAGTGGTCTGCTTCCCGCTCAATCATGGCCACCATTCTTTCCCGCATATTAACGGGGGCCACCAGTAGTTTTTGGTAATCCTTTTGGCGGGAGTAGCCAGTCAGAAAATTAAACAAATTGGTCAGGTCATTGCCCAATTCTGGACGACAGGTAATTAGCCCCAAATCGGTGTAGAGCTTAGCAGTTTTGGGATTGTAATTACCAGTACCAATGTGAACATAACGACGGATATCGGGGCCTTCTTGGCGCACTACTAGTACTGTCTTAGTGTGGGTTTTTAGCCCCACCAATCCATAAACCACATGGACACCGTACTGTTCTAATTTTCTGGCCCAGTTAATGTTATTTTCTTCGTCAAAGCGGGCCTTTAGTTCCACCAACACCGCCACCTGTTTGCCATTTTCCGCTGCTGCAATGAGAGCATTAACAATGGGAGAATCTCCCGAAGTGCGGTACAGGGTCATTTTAATGGTCAATACATGGGGATCGTAGGCCGCTTGGGTAATAAATTGTTGCACCGAAGCGCTGAAGGATTGATAGGGATGGTGAACTAAAATGTCCCCCTGGCGAATCAGGCTGAAAATATCTACCCCTTCCTGCTGGACTCGGCCATTTTCATCTCCGTCGACCAATTCATAGACATTTTTCAAGCGAGGAGGGATCACGGAAGCCCAGGGTTCATCCTTGAGATGGGGAGCCGGCAGAGAAAGGAAAAAGAACAGATCCTTTAATCCCAACAGGCCGTCAATGTCATAAACGTCAATTTCCTCTAGCCCCAAGTCCGTCATCAGGCGATCGCGAATATTTTTGGGAGTCGAAGCATTAATTTCCAGGCGCACAGCGGATTTACCCACCCTACGTTTCCGTAATTCCTCTTCGATCGCCAAGAGTAGATCGTCAGCCTCATCTTCTTCCACTGCAATATCAGCGTTACGGGTCACCCGAAACAAATGACACTCCTGGATGATCATGCCGGGGAAAAGGGAAGCCAAATTGTGGGCAATGACTTGCTCCAAGGGCACACCAGTCCAGATCCATGGCTTGTTGGGATCGGGCTGGCACACATCCTCCGGCAGGGCCACAAAGCGAGGCAGAGTGGGGGGCACTTTCACCCGAGCAAATAATTCTTCGTCCGTGTCGGGATCCCGTACCACCACGCCTAGATTGAGACTGAGGTTGGAAATGTAGGGAAAAGGATGGCTGGGGTCCACCGCCAAGGGGGTTAAAACCGGGAAAATATGGTCATCGTAAAAGCGGTGCAGATAATGCCGTTCTTCCTGACTAAGGTCCACATAATCATTGAGAAAAATCCCCTCCTCGGTCAATTTTTCCTTGAGCACATATTCAAAGACCTGGTTTTGCTGATACACCAAGGGCCGCAGACTTTTGCTAATTTCCTTCAGCTGTTGAGAAGGGGTACGACCATCCGCCGTCAACTTAGTGACATTCGCTTCTACCTGTTGCTTGAGCCCCGCCACCCTCACCATAAAAAATTCGTCCAGGTTGGAGCAAAAAATCGCCAAAAACTTGAGTCTTTCCAACAGGGGAGTGCGGTCGTCCAAACCTTCATGGAGCACCCGTTGATTAAAGGCTAACCAACTTAATTCCCGATTGAAATAGTAATCAGGATCTTTAAAGTTAACGGTGGAGACAGAGGGCATAGCTTGGATCATGGGGGCAAGATGCCAATGGCAGGGGAGAAGACAATGGGGACAATCAGGTTGATCTTACCCCAGCTTAACCTGGTGAAAATTATGGCCAGTTTAAGGTCAGCAGAAATGCACTCACAGTTTTTACCAATATCGGCGTAGGCTTAGCCGGGGATGAATTAGTTACAAAATACCAATAAATGCCATGACCATCGCTCTTGGAATAGCACTCCTACGACCTCCGGTTACATTCGCTATAATAAATCTCGGAGAAATGAAGGTTCTAATCTAGTAAAAAATCGCCTTAGAAAAGTTTATTGCAGTTATTGTCCAAGGAGATTTTTCTACATTAAGTTCGGAAGTTACTCTACCCTTAATAACTATTTGACTTTGATGAATTGGGAAAAATTATCTTGAAACCTTCTTGAGCAAAATAGCTGCTACCAAAGCGGGAGTACCCCCAATTAAACCGATCGCCAGCCAACGAGGGAAATTGCGGCCTTTCCCATAGGCGATCGCCGTGGCGGTGAGCCCCAGTAAGCAATGGGCAGTGCCAAGAATAATAACCTGGGTGGCAATGGGTAAATTGGTCAAGGCTGTTAGGGCATCAATATTTAGCAAGACTAACCCCTATCCTTCCTGGGCTTCTGACCGGGCCTTGGTTCGACGCACCCGACGCACCGGCAAATTGGCAATTAAAGCGGTCATCCGTTGGTCACTTTCCAAGGAAAACTCCATCTCCCCAGGGTCAATTTCCACATAGCGACTTACCACTTCCACAATTTCCCGTCGCATTTCCTCCATCATTTCTGGACTGAGTCCCGATCGATCATTGGCGATGACCAGTTTGAGCCTCCGACGGGCATCTTCGCCGCTATTTTTGCCACTCCGGCTAAAGAGCCTTTCAATCAATTCCAAAATCATGCTGGTTTTCGCTCACTGGCTGTTGGGTCATAACGGAAAAAGGGCAAATCCATGGGATTAACCCCCCAAGAGACGACGGCGGATACGGTTGAGTAGGCTATTGTGGGCGGCCATGAAATCCAGAAAGGGAATGTCTTGGCCTTCTAGGCGGCGGGCAATATTTTGGAATGCTAGCCCCGGCACGGATAGCTTTTCTTCCATTACTAAAGGTTCCCCTTTGTTGGTGGAAATAATAATTTTTTGATCGTCCGGCAGAATACCGATGAGGGGCACTGCTAGCAGGTCTAAGATATCCTCCACACTGATCATTTGATTAAGCTGTACCATTTCTGGCCGCAGACGGTTGACAATCAAACTAATTTTGCCAATGTCCTCCGCTTCCAAAAGACCGATTACCCGGTCCGCATCTCGCACCGCCGACATTTCTGGAGTAGTGACGATAATTGCCTCCTGGGCTGGAGCCACCGCATTGCGAAAACCAGCTTCAATGCCAGCGGGACAGTCGATGATGATGTAGTCAAATTTGTCCTTGAGTTGTTCCACCAGGGACTGCATTTGTTCGGCGTTGATCGCATCCTTTGACCGGTTTTGGGCGGCGGGGAGGAGGACTAAATTGGGCAAACGTTTATCTTTTACCAGGGCTTTATCGATGGTACATTCATCGGCTAAAACGTCGATGGCGGTGTAAACAATGCGTTGTTCTAACCCCAGCAATAAATCCAGATTTCGCAGGCCAAAGTCCGCATCAATCAGGACAACCTTTTTTCCCAATCGAGCTAGGGCCGCTCCCAAATTGGCGGTGGTGGTGGTTTTTCCGACTCCACCTTTGCCCGAAGTGACAACAATAATCCGATTCATAGTTGGCTGATAACGTGCGGTGATAACTTGGACTCGAAACTGTTAGTGGGCAAGGGGTAAAGATTTTAAAAAAGGGCAGAACGCTGAAACTGACGCACCGGGGTCAGACGGATACCTTCTGAAGTAATATAAGCGATTTCGGGCTCGCGACGATCAACGGCATCGGCCCCCACCCTAGCTAGGCGATCGCCAATGCGGATCTGACAGGCGGCCAACCGCAGGATCATAATAACAGCCTGGTCATTGCCTTTCGCACCAGCATGGGCCATGCCCCGCAAACAGCCCCAAATAAGGATGTCACCGTCGGCCACAATGCTACTGCCAGGGTTAACGTCACCGATAATGACCACATCTCCACTGTGGCGAATTTCCCCCCCAGAACGGAGAGTATGGCGCACCACCAAAGGTTTGGGAGGCAAGGGAACCTCAGATGGGTCTACCAAGGGCTTGTCGGCCATGGTTTGATCCACGGAAAGGCCCGCACTAGCGGCGGCCACAGCGGTTTGACGACGGTTGGTTTCTACCCATTGCAACGTCAGGTTCTGTTCCTTCAGACCAGCGGCGATCGCCTGGAGTTGTCTGGTGTCCAACAGTTGATTATTCACTGCCAACCGCACCAGGGTCTGGTCTTGCCACCGCCCCGCCATAATACGCAGATAATTGGTCAAACTTTGTTGCAGTTGTTGATGGGAAAACACCAAACTGGGGGAATCGGGGGCCGTCGTTACCGTCGGTAGGGTCAGGGATAATCGGATAAGGTTTTCCTGGGGAGCTAATTGCCACTCAGGGTGGGGGGTGTCGTCACTCATCAAAAAAACTCAGAATTTCACCGTAGGATCGCCCTTTACCTTAGCACTTCACTTTCCCCGACCGTCCTCCCCCCACGGGGGCAATTCAGACTATAGTGGCGGTTTTGTTCACCGGGAGCAAGAACGATGGGAAATACAACTTTTTCGCTAGGATTGATAGAGAATCCTGCCATACCTTGCTTTGGCATCTAATCATTAATCCCCAATTATCTATGGCTGTCTGTCCCACCTGTAACCACACCAATCCAGAAGGGGCCATCCAGTGTGAGGCCTGCTTTACGCCCTTGCCCACCCTGATGCCTTGCCCCCATTGTGGTAGCCCCGTGCAAAGTGATGCTACCTTTTGCGGCAACTGTGGACAGACCATTGACCCCCAGCAATTGGCGGTAACGGCCCCGGAGGAGGAAGAGACCCCCACCCCGATCGCCGTGGCTCCGGAAAATAGCGAACCCATTCCGGCCATTCCCGAAGTTTCTTCCACGCCAGCCCCATTCCCCGTGGGCACCCAACTCCAACCCCAGGGTGCTTCTCTTGTCCATGTGCAGACCCAAACCACGTTGGAAATTCCTGTGGGCATGGCTGTTATCCACGTGGGAAAACCCAACGATAAGGTGCCGCCAGATATTGATGTATCGGGTTTTGCTAATTCCGATGTGGTGTCTAGGATCCATGCCGATATCCGTCTGGAAGATAATGAGTATTTCCTGGAAGATGTAGGCAGTGCCAATGGCACCTACGTCAATCACACAGCCCTCCCCCCTGGCAATCGTCATTTACTCCGCCCCGGCGATCGCCTTTCTTTGGGCAAAGGGGATTTGGTCACGTTTATCTTCCAGTTGCATTAGGTTGTACCCAACTTTTTTCAGGAATTAAATCCACCATTAAAATCGCAATCCGCTAGGCGCATGGAAATTCCCGTTCGCTATCAGCCTCGTCTTTTAACTCCCGAGGAAAGGGAAGGTTATCTCGATTGGTCTTTAGATTTTTTCACCGACGATCACCTATTGCAAATTCCCTATATTGACTTGACCCTACAGTTGGATGTGACCAATGCCTATGGGGTTTACCAGCGGCACAAGAGCGGCAGGGGCAGTTTTTTTGCCTTTCTCCTCTGGCATTGGATGCAGTGTTTGCAAAACCATTGGGAATTTCGGCTCCGCTATGACAACCAACAATGGTATGTGCTCGATAATCCGCCGGCCATGGTCAGCGTGGCGATCGGGGGCAAACAACGCTTTTCGGAAATGTTGCTGGAAAATGTAGTGCAACTTAATTACAAGGAGTTTAGCGAACTTTATAGTGAAAAATTAGCCCAAATTCGGGCTGGGCATTACCAGCGGGCTGAATATGACACCTTTTGTTTAGCTTGTATTTTTGGCAACTTGCCCAACTTGAGATTTACGGCCTTGAGCGTGCACTATCGCCGGGAAACAATCCAAGGGCAACCCTGGCTTTACTTCGGGCAACGCTATCAGAACAATGAGCGGTTATTTATTCCTCTTTGTTTTAAAATCCACCACGCCAATACGGATCCCTTGGTACTGGACCAGGCCATCAATCAATTTAAAGCTCGCTTCATTTAACCTATCTAATCCAAACCTTAAACTGTCTCAAATATCTTTGGCGATCGCCTTCTCACTGGAATTGAAAGCCAACTCTGACGTAGAAAAGCTAAAATCAATGACCACAAACAAGCAACTATTATCAGTTTACCGTAGATCTTGCTCTTACAATGATTTTTTAATAATTAATTAACACTATATTTAAGAAACCTATCAATTTATAAATAATTACCAACAAAATAAAGTTTATTATATCAGCCTCGATAAACTGAAGGTATCGATTAGGGGTAAATAGATATGGTAAGTTCAGTCGTCGAAAAAACCTCTGTGGCCCATAAAGAAACTGCTTTAATCCTCTGGTTTGAAGAGGTGGGCACCCATGACGTTGGCTTGGTGGGGGGTAAGAATTCTTCCCTGGGGGAAATGATTCAACAGTTGACCAGCAAGGGAGTAAATGTGCCTTCTGGTTTTGCCACCACTGCCTATGCTTACCGCTATTTTATCCAAGAGGCTGGCTTAGAGCAAAAACTTCGGGATCTCTTTGCCGACCTGGACGTAAATAACATGGTCAATTTGCAGGAGAGGGGTCATCTAGCCCGGCAATTAATATTAGACACACCCTTCCCCCAAAATCTACAAGCGGCGATCGCCGAAGCCTATGGAGTCATGTGTGAGCGCTACGGTTGCAAGGTTGATTGTACTGGAGTGGATGTGGCGGTGCGCTCCAGTGCCACAGCAGAAGATTTACCGGAGGCTAGTTTTGCGGGGCAACAGGAAACCTACCTCAATGTCCACAGTCTTTCCTGTGTTTTGGAATCCTGCCATAAATGCTTTGCTTCCCTGTTCACTGACCGGGCCATTTCCTATCGGCATCACAATGGCTTTGACCATTTTGCGGTGGCTTTATCGGTGGGTGTACAAAAAATGGTGCGCTCTGATCTGGCCACTTCTGGGGTGATGTTTTCCATTGATACGGAAACTGGCTTTAAAAATGCCGCCCTAATTACCGCCGCCTATGGGTTGGGGGAAAATGTAGTCCAGGGCGCGGTGAACCCCGATGAATATTTTGTTTTTAAACCCACTTTGAAGGAAGGTTTTAAGCCAATTTTGGAGAAACGTTTAGGCAGTAAGGCCATTAAAATGGTCTACGATGTGGGCGGTTCTAAACTGACTAAAAATGTGGAAGTGGCGGAACCGGAACGGGAAAAATATTGCATTAATGATGAAGAAATTCTCCAATTAGCCCGTTGGGCCTGCATCATCGAAGACCACTATTCTGAAGTGCGGGGAATTTACACTCCCATGGATATTGAGTGGGCTAAGGATGGACAAACGGGGGAATTATTCATTGTTCAGGCCCGACCAGAAACGGTGCAATCCCAAAAGTCCGCCAATGTGATTAAAACCTACGAGTTAAAGGATCACAGCCAAGTGTTAGCCACGGGGCGCAGTGTGGGGGCGGCGATCGGCCAGGGCAAAGCCCAGGTAATTCGCAATGTTTCTGAAATTAACCAGTTTCGTCCCGGCGAGGTCTTGATCACCAACCGCACCGACCCGGATTGGGAACCGATTATGAAACAGGCTTCGGCGATCGTTACTAATCAGGGGGGCCGAACCTGTTTTGCTGGAGCAACTAATATCCTGACCAATCAAGGCTTTATGAGCTTAAAGCAAATTCATACCCAGGGTTATGATGGTTTATCAACTTTGTCTTTAAATACTGAAACTCAAAAAATGGAATGGAAACCCATTTTAGACAGTATGAAACGTTCTGGAAAAATAATTGGAGTCAGTGTTTCCCAAACCGGCAAAACAGTTAATAACACCCTGCGCCTTACTCCGGATCACAAAATGGTTAATCTCCGTCAGGGGAAATATGTGAAAACTGAAATCCAGGAGATGTTAGAAAAGCGAGAAATGGTCTTGGTATCTCAAAATATACCAATGCTGGGGGATGGAAAAAATAAAGAAGCAGATTTAGCTTATTTCCTCGGCGGCATTATCACCGATGGCTCTATCTACACCAGTCGTACCCATGGTGAAGTGCAGTTTATCCAAAAAGATGTTCCCGAAAAAGAAGCTTTCATTGCAACCATGCAAGAAAAGGCTACGGCCCTCTTTGGTAAATCTTTTACCCCCTATCCCAAAGCGGTGTCCTCTGGCTATATTCGAGGAGAAAAGGTAACAGGACAAGCCACAGCCTATCGTCTTTACTCCAAGGCGATCGCCTATGAAGTGCAAGCAAAAGAGCAAAAGATTAGCCAAATCCTCCTAGAAAATGATGCAGAAGTTGCTTATCAATTTTTAGCAGGGGTAATTGATGGGGATGGATGCTATGGCAATAATCGCATTAACATTTACATCTCTGAAGAAAATTTATTACAGGCAGTAATTATTGCTTGTTTGAAAATTAACACCGTTCCCCAGGTAACTAATAATCGCCATATCCATAACGTCCAAATTGTAGAAAAAATCCCCGAAATTCTTCTCTACACCCGAAGGGTGAAAGGGGAAGTAAAACCTCGCACTATCCAAACTCGTTTCTTTGCCACTAAACAACTGTTTGATGGAGAGGTTAAGGGACAAATTAAACTTCGTAAGGATAACAATTTCCTCATTTCTGATAAACAACTACAGGAAATCGGTCAATTTGAGTCTTTACTCAATAGTGATCTACGGATGCAACGGGTAATACAGATGGAAGATGCCCAAACAGGGGATGTTTATAACATTACGGTTGCGGATCACCATAACTATGTGGTCTTTACCGAAAAATATACCCCAGTGGTGGTTTGCAATTGCCATGCTGCAATTATTGCCAGGGAAATGGGCATTCCGGCGATCGTGGGTTGTGGGGATGCTACCGACAGCATTAAAACCGGCGAAGACGTTACCATCTGTTGCTCTGAGGGAGATGAAGGCTCTGTTTACAGCGGCATTTTGAACTACGAAGTCCACGAAACGGAATTATCTAATATTCCCCGCACCAAAACTCAAATTTTGATGAATGTGGGCAACCCAGAACAGGCCTTTGGTTTTGCCAGTTATCCCGCCGATGGTGTAGGCTTAGCCCGGTTGGAATTTATTATTGCTAATCACATTAAGGCCCATCCCCTCGCCCTGATGAAATTTGACGAGTTGGAAGATCCCGTTGCCAAGGCAGAAATTGCCCAGTTGACCAAACTCTACGCTGGCGATCGCCCGCAGTTCTTTGTCGATAAATTGGCCCATGGCATTGCCATGATTGCAGCGGCGTTCTATCCCAAACCTGTGGTGGTGCGGATGTCAGACTTCAAATCCAATGAGTACGCCAATCTCCTTGGTGGTCGTCAGTTTGAACCGAAGGAAGAAAACCCCATGATCGGCTGGCGGGGGGCCTCCCGTTACTATGACCCCAATTACCGAGAAGCCTACGCGTTGGAATGCCAAGCCCTCAAACGGGTCCGGGACGATATGGGTTTAACCAATGTTATTCCGATGATTCCTTTCTGTCGTACCCCCGACGAAGGTCGCAAAGTCATTGCGGAAATGGCTAAACATGGCTTGAAGCAAGGGGAAAATGGCCTAGAAATTTACGTGATGTGCGAACTACCTAGCAATGTCATTCTCGCCGATGAGTTTAGCCAAGTATTTGATGGGTTCTCCATTGGCTCCAACGATTTAACCCAATTAACCCTGGGTCTGGACCGGGATTCTTCCCTCGTTGCCCATCTATTTGATGAGCGTAATCAGGGGGTTAAACGCATGGTCAAAATGGCGATCGAAACGGCCAAAGCCAACGGTCGTAAGATCGGTATTTGTGGTCAAGCCCCTTCAGATTATCCTGAGTTCGCCGAATTTTTAGTGGAATTGGGCATCGATTCCATCAGTCTTAATCCAGATTCCGTGCTGAAAACCGTTTTACGCATTGCGGAGGTGGAAAAAGCGAAACCTAGTTAATCAACATACCCTGAGTAGGTCTTAAATTGCTCCACTAGGCTATATTTGTACATCCTCAGTTGTTTTCACTCTGATAATTCAAATTGATTATCCTCCCCCATCTCTGATAGTGGGGGATAATTTTTAAAAACAAGGTGTGGTAGGGCTTTCTGGTATCCATTGACGGTTAATTTTTTGGCTAGGGAGTAGACTAATTATCAATCATTAGTTAACATGCAGAACTAATACCAGATGTCGATTGGTAATTCCACAGGAGAACTTAAGTTTGAAATTATTTGTCAAGTTGGCAATTACCACTCTTTTAATTGCTGGATTGATATTTATTGTCCATCATTTTCAGTTAGGAAATGCGCTTAATTTGTTACTAACTAAAATTGAAAACTTAGGTTGGTGGGCTCCTTTAATTTATATCGCTGTCTACAATCTAGCCACAATTTTACTGATACCCGGTTCCTTATTAACCATGAAAGGAGGCTGTTTATTTGGTTGGTGGTGGGGCAGCATTTACACTACCATTGCCGCTATGATTGGAGCGATTATTGCTTTTTTGATTGGCCGCCACCTCTCCAGAAATTGGGTAAGGCAAAAAATAGCAAAATATCCAAAATTTCAATTGCTCAATGTTGCGATTAAAAAAGATGGTTGGAAAATTGTTGCTTTAACTCGTCTTTCCCCCATTTTTCCGTTCAATTTACTTAATTACGCCTTTGGGGTCACTGATGTTTGTATAAGGGATTATATCACTGGTTCTTTCGCTATGATTCCAGCTACAATTATGTACACTTACATTGGCTCATTAGCTACGGATTTAACGACCATTGGTGACAACCTTAATGGTACACCCCAATTAATTCAGTGGTTCATGCGCATTTGTGGCTTGGGGGCAACAATATTTTTGTTTGTTTATCTCAAGCAATGGTCAGACAAAGTTTTCCACCAAAGTCTATCTAACTTAGAATCGAAAAAGTAAGTTAACACATCTAATTCAGTCATCAAGTTTTTGTCAGCTAAAATTAACAATGACCTATCTCCAAACCACTGCTGATTTTTACGCCGAAGTAGCCCAGACTCCAGAAGTGGGACTCTGTTGCGTTCAGAGTAGCCCTCTGCAACTGCCGGGCTTAGTGATTCCCCGCTCCATGCAGGAAATGAACTATGGCTGTGGTAGTACCGTTCATCCCAACGAGCTAGGTAATAATCCCAAAGTACTTTATGTCGGTGTTGGTGGTGGGCTAGAGGCACTACAATTTGCTTACTTTTGCCGTCAGCCAGGGGCCGTAATCGCAGTGGAGCCTGTAGAGGCTATGCGTCAGGCCGCTAATCGAAATTTACGGTTAGCCGCTGAAGAAAATGATTGGTTCAGTATCGATTTTGTGGATATTCGGGCAGGAGATGCCTTTGCGTTGCCGGTGGCGGATAATTCAGTAGACGTAGTTGCGCAAAATTGCTTATTTAATATTTTTGAGCCGGAAGATTTATCCCGAGCTTTGCAAGAAGCATATCGAGTTTTAAAACCCCATGGTCGTTTAATAATGAGTGATCCCATTGCTACTCGGCCTATTCCCCGACATCTGCGTCAGGATGAACGGCTCCGGGCCATGTGTTTATCCGGGGCATTGACCTATGAAGAATACACTCAGCATTTGATTGATGTCGGCTTTGGGCAAATTGAAATTCGGGCCCGTCGTCCCTACCGTTTACTTGATTCTGTTACTTATCAACTAGAGCAAAGTTTGTTGTTAGAAAGTCTTGATTCCGTTTCCTTTAAAGTCCCGATCCCCGATGACGGGGCCTGCATTTTTACTGGCAAAACTGCTATCTACGCTGGTTCAGAACCTCTATTTGATGACCAAGCTGGCCATATTCTTCAGCAGGGAGTTCCTAGTGCGGTATGTGATAAAACAGCCTTAAAATTAGGCTCTACTTATCCAGATAAAATTCTGATCACTGACTCAACTTGGCATTATGATGGCGGTGGTTGTTGTTAAAATTAGTCTAATTGATCTTTGGCGATCGCCAGATTTTGCCCTCTTGTGTAGTCAACTTTGAGTAACATGGTTCAACACCTAGAAATTTCTTCACAAAAATATCCCATAACTCCCTTTGCCTCTAAGCTAACTGCTCCTTTGGATAAGCAAAAAATTTCTACTCTCCAAATCAATTTAGGTAAACGCTGTAATCTAGCCTGTAGCCATTGCCATGTAGAAGCTAGTCCCAAACGTACAGAGGAAATATCAGCGGAAGTTTGCCAACAACTAATTGAAATTATTCAAAAATTCCCCCAAATTAGGGTAGTGGATCTCACCGGGGGAGCCCCGGAAATGCTCTATGGTTTTAAGCCCATTGTGAAAGCGGCTAGAGAGATGGGAAAAGAAGTAATCGTCCGCTCCAATTTGACTATTTATTTTGAAATGGGATTTGCAGATATTCCGGATTATTGTGCCCAGCATCAAGTGAAAATCGTGGCATCATTGCCCTGTTACCTGGAAGATAACGTTGATAAAATGCGTGGCAATGGGGTTTATGAAAAGTCAATTAAAGCTCTGCAATGGTTAAATAAACTTGGCTATGGTAAGGATGCTAATTTAGTTCTTGATTTGGTTTATAATCCTCCTTTGCCAACTTCAGATGAATTTTCTCTGCCCCCTCCTCAGGAGCCCCTTGAACAAGATTACAAAAAATTCCTCAAAGACCATTTTGACATTAGTTTTAATCACTTATTGACCATTACAAATTTACCCATTGGTCGAAGCAAATTCCACCTTGAAAAATATCAATTACATCAAAAATATTTGAATTTTCTGGAAAATAATTTTAATCCAGACACAGTTGACAGTTTAATGTGCCGCAACGAACTTTCCATTGACCATTTAGGCAATGTTTATGATTGTGATTTTAATCAAATGGAAAACATTCCCGCTGAAAATAAATTCAATCAAAAGTTAACTGTTGCTGATCTAGTAAAAGCTGAAAATTTAGACTTAATTCAAAGAGTTAAAACCGCCCAGTATTGTTATGGTTGCACCGCCGGTTCTGGCTCTAGTTGTGGAGGTGCACTAATTTGATCTTAGTTAGCTTTCTCTATTTACTTCCCCCTTGATTATATGTTTATCCATTGGCTAAAAAAACAATTTTTATTTTCCCAAAGGCAGAGTTTTTACTTTTTGGTTATTTCCACTTTTAGCCTTGTCATAATCTTTGTTGCCAGTCCGGCTCTAGCTCAGGAAACAGGCACGGGTGGCTTCAATCCCCAAAATTGGTTGCTTAATGCCCTGCAATGGATTGACGGCTTAGGCACGGCCGGGGCGATCGCCTTTATTTTGCTTTACATAGTCGCAACAGTAGCATTTCTACCAGGATCAATCTTGACCCTAGGGGCTGGGGTTGTGTTCGGAGTAGTGCTCGGTTCGGTCTATGTTTTTGTTGGAGCTACTTTGGGAGCTACGGCAGCTTTCCTGGTGGGACGCTATCTTGCCCGGGGCTGGGTGGCCAAGAAAATTGTCGGTAATCAAAAGTTCAAAGCCATTGATGAAGCGGTGGGTAAAGAAGGCCTAAAAATTGTCATTTTAACCAGACTTTCTCCAGTTTTTCCCTTTAATTTATTAAATTATGGTTATGGCATCACCGGCGTTTCTTTAAAGGATTATGTCATTGGCTCCCTCGGCATGATTCCCGGCACCATTATGTATGTTTACATTGGCTCTTTAGCTGGAAGTTTAGCCACTGTTGGCACAGAAACTAACCAAGCTAATCCCACTTTACAATGGGTAATCCGCATCATTGGCTTTATTGCCACCGTTGTCGTCACTATCTATGTCACTAAAATTGCTAGAAAGGCTTTAGATGAAGCGATTCTAACATCGGAAGTAGTTGAATAACAGTTTGTTTTTGAATTATTGTTCAGGAATCTTTTTCAAATTAAATTGATAATTTAGAAATAATTTTGGTTTTTAATGTGATGTTTATTTCAATTTCAAATAATTTTTTGTTACACAATTATCCCTATGAATAACCGCACTACATCTAGTATTGACATTACCCCCCTAGATGAATATAACCAGCAATTATTAGCCCATGTTCATCCCCCCGATTGGATCAATCCTGCTCCCAAAGCTCAATATGATCTAGTGGTTATTGGTGCAGGAACTGCCGGTTTAGTGGTGGCGGCCGGGGCGGCTGGTTTAGGCATTGGTCTCAAAGTCGCCCTAATTGAAAAGCATTTGATGGGAGGTGATTGCCTCAATGTGGGATGCATTCCATCCAAGGCCTTAATTAGCTCGGCCCGCGTGGTAGGAATAATGAATAATGCCGACAGTTTGGGCGTTAAAAAACCAGACAATATTGAAGTTGATTTTCCGGCCGTGATGGCCAGAATGCGCCAAATTCGGGCTGGTATTAGCCACCATGATTCTGCCCAAAGATTTCGGGATTTAGGCATTGATGTTTTTCTTGGACAAGGACATTTTTTGCGTAACAATAAAATTGAGGTAGGGGAAACTATTCTTAATTACAAAAAAGCTGTAATCGCCACTGGAGCTAGGGCGGTAAAACCTGACATTCCCGGTATAGAAGAAGTCGGATTTTTAACTAATGAAACAGTATTTTCTTTAACGAAATGTCCCGATCGCCTGGCGGTTATTGGCGGTGGCCCCATTGGCTGTGAGCTAGCCCAAGCCTTTCAGCGGTTGGGAGCAAGGGTGACTCTGCTTCATCGAGGTGACCATTTATTAAACAAAGAAGATCCAGAAGCTGCGGAAATTGTTCAACAATCCTTACTTAAAGATGGCATTAAACTAGTTTTAAATGTCAAATTAGAACGGGCAGAGTTCACAGAAAATGGTAAGGTTTTACACTACAGCAATAACGGTGAATTAGGTTCCGTTATCGTCGATGAAATTCTAGTTGGTGCAGGGCGAGCCCCCAATGTGGAGGGATTAAATTTAGAGGCTGTGGGGGTAAAATTCGATCACCGGGGCGTGAAAGTGAACGATTATTTGCAAACCACCAATCCACAAATTTATGCCGCCGGGGATATTTGTATGGACTGGAAATTCACCCATGCCGCCGATGCTGCCGCTCGCATTGTGATTAAAAATACTCTCTTTTCTCCCTTCGGTTTAGGACGTAGTAAATTAAGTCATTTAACCATGCCTTGGGTGACCTACACTGACCCAGAAATTGCCCACGTAGGACTAAATGAAACTACCGCCGATGCTTTAGACCTAGGCTATAAAACTATTAAAATTCCCTTCTCCCAGGTTGACCGGGCGATCGCCGCCGGAGAGACGGAGGGCTTTTTGAAAATTATTCACATAGCCAACAGCGATGAAATTTTAGGCGCCACCATTGTCGCTCCCCACGCAGGGGAAATGATCTCAGAAATAACCACAGCCATGGTCAATAAAATTGGTTTGAGTAAATTGTCTGGTGTTATTCATCCCTACCCTACCCAAGCGGAAGCAATTAAAAAAGCTGCTGATACTTATCGTCGTACTTTGCTCACGAATAATACGAAAAATTTATTAAAAATTCTAGCTAAATTTCCCAGCAAATTATTCTAAAAAGAATAACTAAAAACTCTAAAAATGAGAAAATTAGTTAACAAATTAAATCTGCACTAACCTGTTCTAAGATTGGCCACAACAGGTTTCATAACCTAAACTTTCTAAGATTAGATCGCTGACAGCATTGGCCACCGCAAATTCACTAAAAAAACTTTCCCGAAAATCAAAAGCTTGCATTTCGGTCACAATGGCAATGACCAGGGAGCCCAGGTCATTTTCCCCTTCCAGTCGTTGACGCACAAAAATTTGGGCAGCCCTTTCCGCAATGGTGGCATTAATTCCTTCGGGGATAAATTCTTGGTTAAGCCATTGTTGTAATCCTTGGCGTAACCAATCTCCCTCTTGCACAGGGTCTTGGATGGGGGGCAATGTGATGGGGGGGATGGGGTCAACAGCCATAGTTCCAGGACGCTTTGCTAATAAAATGTTGACGGAATATTGTCAAAAAATGGGCAATTCAAGGCCATCGTAGCAGATTGTTACATGGCCAAAAACAGGTCCAAAAGTTACTAAAATAAGAAATAACGCTGGGCCATGGGCAATACCGTTGCCGGCTCACAGGTGAGTAATTCTCCGTCGGCCCGTACTTCGTAGGTTTCTGGATCTACTTCAATATGGGGCAAATAATCATTCAGTTTCAGATCCCGTTTGGTTAACTGGCGAATATTTTTTACCGCCACCACCGGCTTGCTCAGTCCCAATTTTTCTCCAATATCTTTTTTCGCTGCCTTCTGGGAAACAAAGGTCACACTCGTAGCGGCGATCGCCCCACCATAACTAGCAAACATCGGCTGCATATGCACTGGCTGAGGCGTGGGAATACTAGCATTGGCATCCCCCATTTGGGCGTAGGCAACCATGCCCCCTTTAATCACTAATTCCGGTTTAACCCCAAAGAAGGCGGGACTCCAGAGGCAGAGATCCGCTAACTTACCCACTTCCACTGAACCTATTTCCTCGGAGATGCCATGGGTAATGGCGGGATTGATGGTGTATTTAGCCACATAGCGCTTAGCCCGAAGATTATCATTGTCTCCCCTTTCCCCGGTGAGGGCTCCCCGTTGCACCTTCATTTTGTGGGCTGTTTGCCAAGTGCGACAAATTACTTCCCCTACCCGGCCCATGGCTTGGGAATCGGAAGAAATGATGCTAAAAGCCCCCAGGTCATGGAGAATATCCTCCGCCGCAATGGTTTCTCGACGAATCCGAGACTCTGCAAAAGCCACATCTTCAGGAATATTACGGTGCAGGTGATGGCACACCATTAACATATCTAAATGTTCTTCCAGGGTGTTGATGGTGTAGGGTCGGGTGGGATTAGTGGAGGAAGGGAGGACGTTCAATTCTCCGCAAATTTTGATAATGTCCGGGGCGTGGCCTCCCCCGGCTCCTTCGGTGTGATAGGTGTGAATAACTCGATTTTTGAGGGCGGCAATGGTGGTTTCCACAAACCCCGCTTCGTTGAGGGTGTCGGTGTGGATAGCCACCTGGACGTCGTAATCTTCCGCCACGCTCAAACAGTTGTCGATCGCCGCTGGGGTAGTGCCCCAATCCTCATGGAGTTTCAGCCCGATCGCCCCGGCCTTAATCTGCTCAGCTAAGGCCGCTGGTTGACTGCCATTGCCCTTGCCCAAAAAGCCCAGGTTAATGGGAAAGCCATCGGCCGCCTGTAACATGCGGTGAATATTCCAAGCCCCGGGGGTGCAAGTGGTGGCCTTGGTGCCTGCCGCTGGCCCAGTGCCTCCCCCCACCAGGGTGGTAACGCCCGACGCTAAGGCCGTTTCGATCTGTTGGGGACAAATAAAATGCACATGGGCATCAATGCCCCCCGCCGTTAAAATCATGCCTTCCCCGGCGATCGCCTCGGTGCTGGGGCCGATAATAATAGAAACATTGTCTTGGACATGGGGGTTCCCTGCCTTGCCAATGGTGCAGATACGGCCGTTCTTAATGCCGACATCAGCTTTGACAATGCCCCACCAATCCAAAATCAAGGCATTGGTGATCACCACATCCACTGCCCCTTCGGCTCGGCTTAAAGGGGATTGTCCCATGCCATCCCGCACCACCTTCCCACCGCCAAATTTGACCTCGTCGCCATAGGTGGTATAGTCCTGTTCCACTTCGATAAATAATTCCGTATCCGCCAGCCGCACCTTATCCCCCACTGTGGGACCAAAGGTGTGGGCGTAGCTGTGGCGGTCCATCCGATAACTCATGGTGACTATTTCCTTTGTTAATCAAGGGGAAGGGATTCGAGCAGTTGCGTCAAACTATAGGGACATTTCTGAGGAAAATCCACTGTGTGGCCGGTTTTCTCCTGCACGTAGCCTAGGGCATCTTGATAAATCTGGGGTAATTCTTCCTCCAGATAGTTTTTCAGAGTAGTGGTCAAATGGCGGCGCAATTGGGTACGAAAACCTTGTATTTCAGCTCGCCAATGGTTTTGGTTCCGCCCCCGTTCCTGCTGCCAGTATTGCAAGAGTAGGCAATGGCGTATTAGCTGTTCCAAAAGATGGGCGACTCGATTGCGGTCCCGCTTACCCAAACTTTCCAACTCCTCAATTAAATGAACCCAGTCCACATCCACCAGAGCATTCTGACGCAATAGGCTCACCGTCACCTCAAGCCATTGGGTTGGATCTTGCTCATAAAGTTCGGAGAGAACTTCGCTAGGGGAAATGGGGAATTGCAGTTGAGATTCCATTGCTGAGAAACTAACAGTCCGGAATATTTGGTTCAGTCTAGCCAAAGCCCTTAACTCTTACCAGTGGCAGGGGAATAATCGGCAATAACGGCAATGTATAACAGGTGCAAAAGCAAACCCCCCAGCCAGATGCCGGAAAGGGGCGTCAACCAAGACCAATCGGCCTTGTTCAAGTTATGGACAAACCATAGGCCAGAATTAATCGCTAAAAACACTGCCACATGGACAGCAAAATTCATACGATCGTCTAAACGGCGAAAGGCGGGATCGTTACGGTCGGGTTTACGGGGCCAACGGGGAGGCATAGATTACCAGTCAGGGTCACAATTCATCACTAGCCCCAATTTTAACGGCAATGGTCTGAAATCCCCGCCGACGAAGGGGCAAAATAAACAAAATTTCCGCAGTCCTTCCTGGTTCCGATTTAACTAATTGAGCAATCCAGATTGTTGCACCGTTTGCCAAGCGGGCCAGATTTTTCCTTGCATAAAGAGGGCGATCGCCTGGAGGCCATTAATTTCTGGATTATCGGGAGCTAGGGCCAAGGCGGGTTTGAGGGCCTGTTCCCCCTGGTATCCCTGCCAATCGTAAAGATGAACAAAGGCTAAATAAGCATGGGCGTAGGGATTTTGGGGATCCAGTGTGACTAACGACTGCAAAGCGGCGATCGCCTCGGGCGGATTTTCCTGTAATACCCGGGCCAAAACCTGGGCATAGGTGAGACTGAGGGCATCAACAGGATTTTGGCTCAAACGATAGGTCCAACTAGCATCCCCCTGACGCAGATAATCGTGGCGTGGGTCGTATAAATTAATCCGGTCCACCTGGGCAAAAACCGGTTCTAATCCAGTAATACCCTGCCGTAAATTTTGCGCTAAATGGTACAGTTGGCTGACAAAATCCAATGGTGGTGCAGGTAAAGCCGGAGCGTTGGCATCCAGGGTTAGGGTGATGTCTGGCAAAGACAGAGGTTGGGCCGTCATCGTGCTGGGGTCTAACCATTGCCCTTTTAAGCGGTAATTCCCTGGGGGTAGATCCGCTGGAGGCAACATAGCTGTCCTTTCAACAACTTCAACCCCTTGATCCTCAACAGAAGGAAGCAATTCCCCCAAACCGATGGCATGGTCATGGAACCAAACTTGCCCTGGGTTAGCCGTATTTTCCCAAGTGAGCAAAACAATTCCCTCACTCAGGCGATCGCCGTTGCCCTGCCAATGGTAGGTAATTGGTACAGGTTGACCGGGGGGAGCGCTGGCCGGTAAATCAACTTGGGTCAATTGGGGCAATTCAGTGTTGATGGGACTGGGTTTAACTTCTATCCTGGGTTGACGGCGGTGCCAGAGGCTCAACTCATCACCATTGGGCAAAGACCAGGCTTGCACAGCGGCAAAATCGTCATTCTGGGCAATGGTTTCCCCTAACTCCACTTGTATGGGGTCAGCTAAATAGTTGTCTCCGGTTTTGGTCAAGAACCAGTCGAAATTTTGCTGATCCTGTTGAATAATTTCCCCGTTACGACTCAATTCCCGACCGTAGGCCCGAAAATTTTCTGCTGCGCCATAATAATTCAGCGTATTGGGATTGACCGCTGGGGTGTTGGGAATAACGCCCAAATTAATCCTTTGCTCCGGGGTGGTTGCTATGGCGGTGGTAATGACTTCCGTGTTGGGAGCAGGTAAAACGAAATCGGGACGAAATAATACCGATGGGTTTAGGGCTTGGACAATGCCATTACTACCGGGGATGGGAAATAAGTTACCAAGGGTGATCAAAATGGCGATTGCCAACGTGCCCCAACGCACCCACAGCCAACGACCACACCAACGGGTCAACCCAAAGGCGAGAAAAATAGCCACAATGGGTAGATAGGGCAAAATGTAGCGGTCATCCTTATTTTGAATAGCAGAACAAATTAGATAGGTGCCGCCGTAGTAATATCCCAGCCACAGCAACCCCGGTTTTGCTTCCCGCCAGCTAGGTATCTGCAGCGAAGCAGGAAAACGGTTTAGTAAAGATAAAATTACTCCCACCAAAGGCGGTATCAACCAAACCCAGGACAGGGCATTGGGTAAATCCTGCCAGTAGTAAGTCCAGGCAGCCAGGGTATTAATGGGAGGATCTCCCTCTAAGGTGGCGGGAATGGCATTGGAATTTTGGGCGGTGCTAAACAGGTAAATCCAGTTGGTGCGATACCACGGATACCAGAGGGGAATGCTTGCCAGTAAACCCACTAGCAATTGAGCTAACCGTTGCCATTGCTTCGTCCAAATACTCCACAGCCCCAAGCCCACCAGGGGAAAAAACAGATAGAAGATAATACTTTGTTTGGAGAGCAAACCTAGTCCCAATGACACTCCAGCGGCGATCGCCCAAAGCCATTGGGAACGGCGACCTTTGGCCTCTTTCCAATAGGTCAGACAGGTAAAGCTCAAGAGGGTAAAAGCTAGGAGTGGGCTGTCCAACAGCACAATCAAACGACTATGGATTAAACGAGGAATCAAAACCATGATGGCCACTGCCCACAGGCCAATTTCCCGGCTGAAAAGCTTTTTCCCTAGGCCGTAGACAGAGAGAATTAAAATGCCACTCCAGAGCCAATTACTCAGTAAAGCCAGATCACTGCCTGGGCCATCCAGTCCCTGGAAAGGAGCATTGACAATGTAGGTCAAAGGGGGATATTTGGGGGAAAGCATCCAAAAACTCCGCCACCATTCCCCGCTCAAAAGGTTCGGCGATCGTAGGGCTTGCCAATATTCCAGGCCGTAGGATAGGTGATTACTTTGGTCCCAGGCCGGCACCGTCTGGTCCATGGCCAACCAGAGGCGATCGAGGCCGTTGCTTCCAAGCCACACCAGGGCCAAGAGCAGAGGCACTCCCCAGGATTTCGATAAAATTTGCTTAACCATAGCAGGGGTTGGACGTAAGATGGATAGCAGCAGCCCATCGTTATGATTGGGCAGAAAGTCTTCCTGGCCTGACCCAAACGGTTAGGGTTAGGGGGGCTTACCATTCAGCATTAATCATTTTGGTAATCCTATGAGTGCAAACCTTGCCCAACTCCACCAGGCCCTGGAAAATCGTACCGCCTTAAAGGTAATTAGCGGTTTAAATAACTTCGATAGCGCCAATGTTTTAGCTGTGGCCCAGGCCGCCCAGGCTGGGGGAGCGACTTTTGTGGACATTGCGGCCGATAGCCAATTGATCCAACAGGTACGCCACGCCATTGATTTGCCCATTTGTGTGTCAGCGGTGGAAGCGGAATTGTTAGCGGCAGCAGTGGCCGCGGGGGCTGACTTGGTGGAAATTGGTAACTTTGACAGCTTTTATGCCCAAGGCCGCCGTTTTGAAGGGCCAGAGGTGTTAGCCCTCACCAAAGCAACCCGTCAACTGTTGCCCCATACTTTGCTCTCTGTCACCGTGCCCCACATCTTGGCCTTGGATGAACAGGTGCAATTGGCCGAAGCCTTGGTAGCCGCTGGAGCCGACATTATCCAAACCGAAGGTGGCACCAGTGCCGAACCCCATCACCCCGGAGTTTTAGGGCTGATTGAAAAAGCTGCCCCCACTTTGGCCGCCGCCCATGCCATCAGTCGAGCCGTCACTGTGCCCGTACTCTGTGCCTCTGGTCTGTCCGATGTGACCGTTCCCATGGCGATCGCCGCTGGGGCCAGTGGAGTAGGGGTTGGTTCCGCCATTAACCAATTGAACGACCAAGTGGCTATGGTGGCTGCGGTTCGTCGCTTGGCCGATGCCTTAGTGCCCCAGCCTGTTCGGGTGGCGTAGTCATCAGTTTGAGTTCGACTAAATAGTTTAAAAACCTCTGGCACCCCAGTTTGGGAGGAACTAGATAGAAGTCCCCCAATATTGCCGGAGCTTTAGAGGGCAAACTGAAACTTGGAAAATAAAAACTGAGGGGAGCGTCGGAATAACCGTTGACTCCCCTTGGCGAGTGCATTGCAACTTTTCTTGCCTAACTAACCCCATGGGCCACCGCTGATTCCGCTTTGAAGAGGGAAGCCATAATGTCCGCCGCCATCTGCGCTGGGGTTAAGCCAAGATCCACTGTCGATTGCTCCGGAGTGGCATGGTCCACCAGCATGTCGGGCACCCCTAGACGCTTCAAAGGTACGAGCACATTGTTATCCATCAAGGCCTCCGCCACCGCTGAGCCAAAGCCCCCCATCAAACAACCTTCTTCCATGGTTACCACTTTGCCAATGCGCTGGGCCAAGGGCAAAATTAGTTCCGTATCCATGGGTTTAACAAAGCGGGCATTAACCACCGTCGCTTCAATGCCATGTTCGTGGAGCAATTCTGCTGTTTGCAGAGCCGGATACACCATGGAGCCATAGCCCAGCAATAACACATCGTCCCCAGACCGGAGAATTTCCCCCTTGCCGATTTCCAGCGACTCCCAACCTTCCTCCATCAGGGGCACTCCAATACCATTACCCCGGGGATAACGCATGGCGATCGCCCCATCGGTGTAGTCAACACCCGTGACCAACATTTGCTGTAGCTCTGCCTCATCCTTAGGAGCCATGATCACCAAATTGGGGATGCAGCGGAGATAGGCAATGTCATACATCCCTTGGTGGGTAGGGCCATCGGCCCCCACAATGCCCGCCCGGTCTAGGCAGAAAAACACCGGTAATTTTTGGATGCAAACGTCGTGGATAATCTGGTCATAACCCCGCTGCAAAAAGGTGGAATAGATGGCTACCACCGGACGCATTCCTTCACAGGCCATGCCTGCGGCTAAAGTAACGGCATGTTGTTCGGCAATGCCCACATCCACATACTGTTTGGGGAGCTTGGCCTGGAGTTTATCCAACCCTGTCCCCGTCGCCATGGCCGCCGTGATACCGACAATGTGGGGATTTTCTTTAGCTAGGGTGGTTAACGTGTGGGCAAAAACCTTGGAATAACTGGGGGGTTTAGGCTTGCTGGAGGGGTAGGCCTTCCCAGTGGAAAGATTAAAGGGACTTTGGGCGTGGTAACCCACCTGGTCTTTTTCTGCCAGGTCATAGCCCTTACCTTTAGTGGTGGAAACATGGACAAATACCGGGCCTTGTACTTTTTCCGCTTGCTTAAATGTGTCGATTAATTCCTGCAAATTGTGACCATCAATGGGGCCAAAATATTTGAAGCCCAACTCTTCAATCACCGCCCCCACCTTGGGCACCACTAGCCGCTTCATTCCTTCCTTAACCCGTTCCATTTCTGGGGTGAGGGAATCGCCAAGGAAAGGCAAATGTTTAATTTGTTCCTCCAGATTGTCCGTTAGAAATTGCATCGGACTGCTGAGGCGCACCTTGTTTAAGTAACGGGAAATGGCTCCCACATTGGGGGAAATGGACATTTCGTTATCGTTGAGCACCACCATTAACTTGGTGTGGGGTAAATGCCCCGCATGGTTAATTGCTTCCAGGGCCATGCCTCCGGTCAAAGCGCCGTCGCCAATGATGGAAACTACCTTGAAGTCTTCCCCTTTGGCATCCCGGGCTAGGGCCATGCCCAAGCCAGCAGAAATACTAGTGGAAGCGTGGCCAGCCCCAAAATGGTCAAAACGACTTTCGGAGCGTTTCAGGTAACCAGCCACCCCATCTTTCTGCCGCAGGGTGTGGAAATCGTGGTAACGTCCCGTCAACATTTTGTGGGGATAGGCTTGGTGTCCCACATCCCAAATCACCCGGTCTTTGTCCAAATCCAGAGTGGAGTAAAGCGCCACTGTCAGTTCCACCACTCCTAACCCTGGCCCCAAATGACCACCGCTGGTGGCCACAGTTTGCAAATGCTTTTCTCGGATCTGCCGGGAGACTTCCTCCAGCTCACGGATGGATAAACCCTTTAACTGGTTAGGGTGGGTCAGTTCGCTTATGTGCATGGTGGATTGGGACTAACGATGGCTAGATTGTGGAACTTTTTTCAGACTTCTCACACTTTAACCCATTGGGTGAAGGGAAGTTAGTGGTGAAAACTCCGGTCATGGCCTGGACAAAATATCCAATGAACCAATAATCAATCGCCATTGACAAGGCTGGGGAAAAGGGTAGCGAAGATGTCATAATTTTTAACAAAGATTACTAAAGATTTCCCCCCAGTTCCCTGCGGTAGTAGCCATGAGTGAGCGTCCCCCCGAAAAGACCCTGGCGGAGTTGGCATCCCCAAACCATGAATGCCGGGCCTGCGGCTATGTTTACATTCCCAGCCAAGGGGATCAAAAGACCAATATCTCTCCCGGTACTCCCTTTGAAGCCTTGCCTCTTAATTGGAAATGTCCAGTGTGTGGTGCCCCGCGCAACTACTTTATGAGCACGGGGGAAACCGATGCTCCCTCTGGTTTTGCCGAGAACCTTAACTACGGTTTTGGTTTTAACCGTATGAGCGGTGGCAAAAAGAATTTGCTGATTTTTGGTAGTCTTTTTGTCATTTTCCTATTTTTCCTGAGCCTTTACGGCATGGGATAAGGCTTAAATTTTCCCTCTGAGCCCTTGCTGTACTCCTTGATTATCTCTGTTCACAATGCCTTTTAAATTCCCCAGTTTGAAGTTTGAGCGACTGAAGCAACTTGCCCTAGTGGCGGTCATTGCCGTTTTCTGTGTGAGCTGTAGCCATGTGCCGGATTTGGTATTCAATCCCTGGCAAGAAATTGTTTTAGAAACGGATTCTACCTTTGCGGATATTGCCTTCACGGAGGATGCCAACCATGGCTGGTTGGTGGGCACCAAGGAAACCATTTTCGAGACCACCGATGGCGGTGACACCTGGGAGCAAAAGTTGATTGATCTGGGGGAAGAAAAGGCTAGTTTTTCCGCCGTTAGTTTCTCTGGCAATGAGGGGTGGATCACTGGCAAGCCTTCCATTCTGCTCCACACCACCGATGGTGGCCAAACCTGGGCCCGCATTCCCCTGAGCGAAAAATTGCCCGGCGCTCCCTATAGCATTATTGCCCTGGGGTCCCAAACGGCGGAAATGATTACGGATTTGGGGGCCATCTATAAAACCACCAATGGGGGCAAAAACTGGAAGGCTTTGGTGGAAGGGGCCGTAGGAGTAGCCCGTACCATTCAACGATCGCCTGATGGCCGTTATGTAGCGGTGTCAGCCCGGGGTAATTTTTATTCCACCTGGGCTCCTGGGCAAACGGAATGGACTCCCCATAACCGGAATTCTTCGCGACGCTTGCAGACCATGGGCTATGGCAAGGACGGTCAACTATGGTTGTTAGCCCGGGGGGGACAACTCCAGTTCAGCACCGATCCCGATGCGGAAGAATGGAGTGATGTGATTGCGCCCCAAGATAAGGGTAGTTGGGGTCTGCTCGACTTATCCTTCCGTACCCCCGAAGAAGTGTGGGTGGCGGGGGCTAGCGGTAACCTGTTGATGAGTCAGGACGGCGGACAAACCTGGGCTAAGGACACTGGGGTGGAGGATATTCCCGCCAATCTTTATCGGGTGGTGTTCCTCAGTCCGGAAAAAGGATTTGTGCTGGGACAGGACGGGATTTTGCTCAAATATAACCCCAGCGCCGAGGTGGCTATGGTTCCCTAGGCGGCTCACAAATAGTAGACTAGACTCTAATTGCTTTGCATTTGTCAGTCAATGTTGTTTTGAAAAATTGAAGGAGAACACAAAATGTCAGGGACTACCGGTGAGCGTCCATTTTCCGATATTGTCACCAGCATTCGCTATTGGGTGATCCACAGCATCACCATTCCGATGTTGTTCATTGCTGGTTGGTTGTTTGTCAGCACGGGCTTAGCCTACGATGCTTTCGGCACTCCCCGCCCCGATGAATATTTCACCCAGACCCGTCAAGAGTTGCCCATTCTCCAGGAACGCTACGACATTAATCAGGAAATTCAAGAGTTTAATCAATAAAACATTTAATTGTTCTTTTTTTAGTTGGTAATTAACAATGGCAACCCAAAATCCTAATCAACCGGTTACTTATCCCATTTTTACGGTGCGCTGGCTGGCGGTTCACACCCTGGCGGTGCCCTCTGTCTTCTTTGTCGGGGCGATCGCCGCGATGCAATTTATTCAACGCTAGGAGTTTTCCATGGACAGAAATTCAAACCCAAACCGCCAACCGGTGGAATTGAATCGTACTTCTTTATACCTGGGTCTATTGTTGGTGGCTGTGTTGGGGATTTTATTCTCCAGCTATTTCTTTAACTAAACTTTTTTAATACGCAATTTAGGAGGCATGGTATGTTCGCAGAAGGCAGAATCCCTTTGTGGGTGGTGGGTGTAGTGGCTGGTATTGGAGCCATTGGTGTCCTAGGTTTATTTTTCTACGGAGCCTATGCTGGTTTAGGTTCTTCCATGTAATCGAGGGCTAGCCGCCACACAATATCATGGTTTTTAAGGTGGGCTTGGCCCACTTTTTTTATGGCAATTTTTCCTCCCAAAATAGATAACAATGGCAATGCAACCCCAAACTTTGGTGATTAAAATTGGTACCTCCAGCCTAGCTCGCCCGGAAACGGGCCAGTTGGCCCTGTCCACCATTGCCGCTTTGGTGGAAACTTTATGCAAGTTAATCAACCAAGGTCATCGGGTGGTGCTAGTCTCCTCCGGGGCCGTGGGGGTGGGATGCAGTCGTTTGGGTTTAACGGAAAGACCGAAAAAAATGGCCTTTAAACAGGCGATCGCCGCAGTAGGCCAAGGCAGATTAATGCGGACCTATGATGATCTTTTTAGTAGTCTTCAGCAACCCATTGCCCAAATTTTGCTCACCAGGCGGGAATTAATTGAGCGCACCGCCTACGTCAACGCCTACAACACGTTCCAAGCTCTGTTTGAGTTGGGGATAATTGCCATTGTCAATGAAAACGACACAGTGGCGATCGATGAACTGAAATTTGGTGATAATGATACCCTATCGGCTTTAGTGGCCAGCTTGGTGGAGGCGGATTGGCTATTTTTGCTCACCGACGTTGACCGCCTTTATTCCAGTGATCCCCGCTTAGATCCCCAAGCCTATCCCATTCCCCTGGTGAAAGCGACGGAATTGGCCCAACTGCAAGTCCGCACCGATAGCACTGGTTCTGCCTGGGGGACCGGCGGCATGGCCACCAAAATCACCGCCGCCCGCATTGCCACGGGGTCCGGGGTCCGCACCGTCATTACCCATGGCCAAAAACCTGAGCAAATTCTAGCCATCCTCCAGGGAGCTGATTTAGGTACCCAGTTTGAAGCCCAGCCCCGCTCCGACAATGCCCGCAAACGTTGGATCGCCTATGGTTTAGTGCCCACTGGGAAAATTTTTATTGACGCTGGGGCAGTACAGGCCCTCAAAGCAAGGGGCAAGTCCCTATTGGCGATCGGGGTCATTGCCATGGAAGGAGAATTTAGCGCCACCGATGCCGTGGTGATTTGTGATCCCCAGGGGCAGGAACTGGGAAGAGGGTTAATTAACTACAACTGCAACGAGCTAGAAAAAATCAAAGGACTCCACTCCGAGGCGATCGCCGCAGTGTTGGGTTACATAGGTCCAGAAACAGTGATCCATCGAGATAATTTGGTACTACAAGAAAATTAGAAGAGTATGAAGACAGACAAATGGTTTTACGAATTATTTCTATCTCAACCCGGCATGTTGGCGGAATTAATTCCCGGTATTGAAGCAAGCTGGCAGTTTGCCTACAGTGCACCGGTGATTAAAGAAAGGGAATTTCGCCTGGATGGATTGTTCAAACCCTTGTCCAATAATCCTCTAATACCATTGGTGTTTGCAGAAGCCCAAATGCAGACAGATTTCACCTTTTACGGGCGATATTTTGCTGAAATATTCCTTTACTTGGAGCAATATCAGGTAAAAAATACCTGGCGAGGACTGTTAATTTTACAAAATCGAGAGCAGAAACTTGGTCCAGATTTGCCTTATGAAGATTTGTTAGAACAGCGCATAGCCAAGCTATATCTCAGCGATCTGCAGAATCAACAAGGGTTGCAATCTAATTTCGCCCTGCTACAACTGCTAGTGTTGGACCAAGAAGCAAGCGCAAACGTTGGTAAAAGAATTTTGCACGAAGCGGAGACAGAAGCTGAATTTCAACGCCGACTAACTTTGATCGAGGCTATACTGGCCAATAAATTTCCAGATTTGACCAAGGAAGCCATCATGCAAATATTAGACTTGAAGAAAACGGATATTACCCAGTCCCGCTTTTATCAAGAAATTATCCAAGAAGGACTCCAAGAAGGTCATGAGAAGGGTCGCCAGGAGGGTCGCCAGGAGGGTCGTCAAAATGAAGCCTTGATCCTAGTGTTGCGCCTATTAAACCGTCGTCTGGGTAGACTGCCAGTAGTTCAGGTGGAGCGAATCCAGAAACTATCGATCGCTGAGTTGGAAGATTTGGGGGAAGCATTGTTGGATTTTACGGAGACGACCGACCTAGAAGTGTATTTAGAAAAGTTGGGATAATGCTCAAAAATTGGTGGCGATCAGCTAGAGTAATGAGTTATTGAAATCCTGATGTAGTCTGGCATTGTGCCCATTGGACTGCGGAAGATAAAGTTTTGTAAATCAAGAAAAAGTATCTGGTTTTAACCCTTCCTAAGCAATTAGACTTAAGGAAGAACATGGTTCAGGTATGGAATTTTTTGGTCTAAAAACTGAAGTTTCTAGGAGTGCGATTTAAAAAGCCGTTATCCGACCCAGCTACCCTGGCAAATATTGCGAATTAGTCCCTAACGAGTCTCAAAAAGAACCGTATTTCGCAACTGACAAGCTTTAGGGAATTGCTTTGACCAGATTTAAAACAGTTTTTACTACCTCGAAAAAACCAGTTTCTGCCACTCGAAAATTCTGCCTTAAATTTGGGCGTTAAAACTATGTCCGCTTTTTTGCTCGGTTCTGAACCAGAGGGATTTTTACAGAAAGTGGCCGGAGTAATTCCGGGCTGGTTGTATGGTTTTGTGCAACGTAGCGATGATTCCATTGCCTTCACCTATATCAGCTCCCAAATTGAGGTTGTGCACGAAGTCTCTGCCACTGCCGTGTTGGCCGATGCCGAGATACTCCTGCGGCAGATCCATCCTGACGACTGGCTCCACTACCGCCAAACCCTGGCCTACAGCCGAGCTACCCTAGAACCATTATTTTTAGAATGGCGCATCATTACCCCTTCAGGGAAGCTTAAATATTTACGGACTAACTCTCAACCAGAAAGGTTGCCCAATCAAGATACCTTTTGGTACGGCATGGTCTTGGACATTACAGCAGAAAAGCAGAGCCAAGAAGAATTAATCCAATTAAATAATGATCTCCAAGAAAGCGAACAAAGATTTCGTCTAGCCTTTGAAAATGCTAACGTTGGTGTGTGTTTGGTAAATCTTGAAGGCAACTTAATCAAGGTAAACCAAAAAATGGCGGATATATTTGGCTACACTCCGGAGCAAATGCAATCCATGAATGTCAATGATTTGACAGTTCCGGAAGACAAAAGTTTGAGTACAAAGGTAATGAATGAAGCCATTCACCAACATGTGAATTTTGCTACTTTTAAAAAACGCTATATTCATAGTCAGGGACATATCATTTATGGGGAAGTTTGCACTTCTTTGGTGCGGGATATAAATTGCCAGCCATTATATTTTATTTCCCATGTTCAGGATATTAGTCAACGCATTGAAGATGAGAAAAAAATAACTCAATCTAGGGACGAAATCCAAAAAATTAATCAGCAATTGGAAGAGAGGGTCAAACTTAGAACGATAGAAGTTTATGAACAACAACAACTCCTACAACTTTATTTTGACCAGTCTATTATTGGCATGGCCATAGTATCCGTTGATAAATTTTGCTGTAATGTGAATCAAAAATTTTCGGAAATAGTGGGCTATTCCCCTGAAGAGTTGCGGATCAAAACCTGGGCAGAAATTACTCATCCCGATGACATAGAGTTGGACCTAGGTAATTATCAACGTGTATTAGACGGAGAAATAGATGGTTACCAAATTGATAAGCGCTACATCCATAAAAATGGCCATGCTGTTTACGCTAATCTCGGGGTCCAGGCTCATCGTCGTCCCGATGGTAGTTTGAACTTTTGCGTGGTGATGATCCAAGACATTGGCGATCGTAAGGCTATGGAAAACAGCATCTCTTTGGCTTTGCAGCGGGAAAAGGAGCTAAATGAACTGCGTTCTCAATTCATTACTTCCATCTCTCATCAGTTTCGTACCCCTTTAACAACCATTGCCTGTGCCGCTTCAATTATGGAAAAGTTCCAGGGAAAAATTACCAGGGAAAAACAAGGTCAATATCTACATTCAATTCTCAAAAGCGTTAAATACATTGATGAGTTAATCAATGACATCACCACAATTAACCTTAATACCGAAGAAGTAGAGCCTATGGTGATCGATGGAGACTTAATTGATTTTTGTCACGAGTTAATTGATAAAATTGAATATCTCTATGCACCATACAAAATCAATTTTCATCCTGACTTAGCCATAGGCTCAAATACAGAATGTGAGCAAGTAATAGTGAGATTTGATCCTGTATTACTAGCGCCAATTTTGAATCATTTACTGACTAACGGGATTAAGTATTCCCCCACCAATTTCACCATTGATTTTCATCTGCGAGAATCTCCCCAGGAAATAATTTTTGATGTTTTAGATTATGGCATCGGCATCCCGAAAACAGATTTCGAAAAAATTTTCGAGCCATTTCAGCGGGGTTCCAACGTGGGGCATATTGCCGGCATTGGCATTGGTTTGACGATCGCCAGAAAATTGGTAACCTTCTATGGGGGTAAAATCGAGATCCAAAGTGAGCTAGGGGAGGGCACCAGGGTGTCTTTATCCATTCCTAAATGGCCCTTTACCAATATCCCATGGGACTCTCCAGCCTGACGGTTGTAGAAAAACTATTAATCTTTTCGGAAATAATGCTGATCATTGCCATACTTTGCCTGGGGTTGTTAGTGTCCCAGGGGGTAGCCAGTTTAATTTTGCTCAGTCGTTTGGCCAAAGGAGCACGGCGGCGATCGCCATTGACACCAGTATTTCTGCCGGAAGACGGGGTTCGCAATGTCTCGGTAGTGGTGCCTACGTTGAATGAGGCAGCCCGGGTAACTCCGTGTTTAGTGGGTTTGGCACAACAGGGGCCACCGTTAAGGGAAATTTTAGTGGTGGATAGTCGTTCCACCGATGGCACCCAGGCGGTGGTGCAAGCTAGGCAAAAAGATAATCCCCGTTTGCAACTGCTGACCGATGATCCTTTGCCGGATAACTGGGTGGGGCGACCCTGGGCCTTGAACTATGGTTTTAGGCAGAGTGATGCCGCTAGCGAGTGGATTTTGGGCATTGATGCCGATACCCAACCCCAACCGGGGCTAGTGGCCAGCGTGGTGCAGGCAGCGGAAGAAGAGGGTTACGACATACTTTCCCTGTCGCCTCAATTTATTTTGCAATCCCCTGGGGAATGGTGGCTGCAACCGGCTTTGCTGATGACTTTGCTCTATCGCTTTGAGTCCGCTGGGGTGAGGCAACAGGCACCGGAAACGGTGATGGCCAATGGTCAATGTTTTCTCTGTCGGCGATCGGTGCTGGAGGCCTTGCAGGGTTATGAACTGGCGGCCCGCTCCTTTTGTGATGATGTGACCTTAGCTAGGGCGGCGGCCCAACGGGGTTATCGGGTGGGCTTTTTAGATGGCGCCAATTTAATCCGGGTGAGAATGTACGAAGGGATTGGTGAAACCTGGCGAGAATGGGGGCGATCGCTCGATCTCAAAGATGCCACGGTGCCGGCCCGGTTATGGGCAGAGGTGATTTTTCTGCTATTGGTGCAGGGTTTGCCCATTTTGCTTTTTTCCCTGTTGTTGATGCTCTGGGGAGAAGACTTTGATTTTTTAACCCTCCGCTTGGCGATCGCCGTCAATGGCTTTTTACTCCTAATCCGTTGGGCTATGCTATGGGCAATTTATCCTTCCTATTACCGACCTTCGGGACAGGGGGCCTGGAGTTATTGGCTTTCTCCCCTGGCGGATCCGTTGGCAGTGGCCCGAATTATCATTTCCGCCTCCCAAACCCCCAAACAATGGCGGGGAAGGGTTTACCCCGGTGCGTCCTAGGATGGCTCAACTTCATCGGGAAAAATTGGCATTGCCGCAAACTTTGCCAACCCATGTAAACGTTTTGCCCCAATTAAAAATCATCTTCTGATTCCCCGTTGTACTGGCCAGATTAATTAATTGCTAATTTTATGGATGCCACTGCCCCCATTCTCCAAGCCCTAGAAAAATTAATTGCCGTAGTGGCCCAACTGCGATCGCCAGAGGGGGGATGCCCCTGGGATTTGGCCCAAACCCAACAAAGTTTAATTCCCTACGTGGTGGAAGAAGCCTACGAAGTAGTTCACGCTCTACAAGGCCAAGACCAAACGGCGATCGCCGAAGAGTTGGGGGATTTACTGCTCCAGGTGGTGCTCCAAGCCCAAGTTGCGCAAGATTTAGGCCACTTCAATTTGCAGCAGGTGGCAGAAGGCATTACCGCAAAGCTTATCCGTCGTCATCCCCATGTCTTTGCCGAGGTAACAGTTAGTAATGCCGAGGAAGTGAAAGCCAATTGGCAGGCAATTAAAGCAGAGGAAAAGGGTTTAAGCCCCGACCAACCAGAACTTTTAAGCTCCAAACTGGAACGCTATAACAGTACATTGCCCCCTCTGATGGCCAGTAGTAAAATTTCCCAGAAAGCGGCGGCGGTGGGCTTTGAATGGCCAGATATTGAAGGTGTCTGGGCTAAATTTAACGAAGAATTAACCGAGTTTAAACAGGCTTTGGCCACGACAGACAAAGAACATCAACAGGCAGAATTGGGAGATTTACTATTCACCCTCATTAACCTGGCTCGTTGGTACAAGTTGGACGCTTCCCTCGCCCTCCACGGCACAAATCAAAGATTTATTCAACGGCTGCAATTAATGGAAAAATTTGCCGATCGCCCGTTGGATAAATACAATCTGGAAGCATTGGAAACCCTATGGCAGAGGGCAAAAAAACAACTCAATCAATAAATTCACCCATTGCTCTGAGTTAAATTTTTCTAGTTCATTTCTAAGCAGATCGTTGTCGTTAATTTCTTCCAGTTCCAGAATTGCCCCGTTATCATCCCCTATCCCTGGCGATCGCCTGGTACGGTGAAAGTTCAGTGGCGAGCAATGGAGGAAAATTGGGGCATGAACATCACCAAAACAGACCTGGTCTGGGCGATAGAGCAAGGATACTTATCCGCCGAGCAAGCCGAACAATTATGGCAAGCCTGGACAGAACATAAAGGCCTCCTTGCCATGGAAGAAGAAAGGGAAAACAGTGATTCCCCACCGTTGCGATTCGACTTTGCCAACGTCGCTTTTTACTTTGGCGCCTTGATTGTAATTGTGGCCATGGTTTTCCTCGGTACCATTGTTTGGGATGCCCTGGGGGGATTTGGTCTATTCACCGTGGCGGTGGTGTATGCAGTGGGTTTAACCCTAGTGGGTCAATGGCTTTATTTCCAGCAAAAATTACCCGTTCCCGGCGGTTTATTAATTACCATCGCTGTGTGGATGACCCCCTTGGCCATTTATGGACTGCAACGGGGTTTTGGGTTAATTTCCCTTGATGATCCATCTGTGTACCGCAATTTATCCACCTGGTTAGTCAGCGGCCGTTTTCCCCTGGCCATGGGCACCATTATTGCCAGTTTATTGGCTTTACGCTTCATCCACTTTCCCTTCCTCACCTTTCCCCTCGCCTTTTGCCTCTGGTTCCTCTCCATTGATATTCCCCCCCTCATCTACGGAGAGACAGTCAGTTTCACTACCGCAGCCCACTTGACCCTAGGCTTTGGCATTGTTTGTTTGGCGATCGCCTATGGGGTGGATTTACGTTGGCGACGCAGCCGGGGAGATTACAGCTTTTGGCTCTACCTTTTTGGACTGATTAGTTTTTGGTTTAGTCTCTTAGCCACCGGGCAGGATACGGAATGGTACCGACTACTTTTTTGTCTAATCAATTTAGGTCTGATGGCTTTCTCAATTCTCCTTAAACGGCGACTATTTATGGTGTTTGGCGTCATTGGAGTGTTCGGCTACATCAGTTATCTCGCCTTCCAAGTCTTTGCCGATTCCCTCCTCTTCCCCTTTGCTCTCTCTGCCCTGGGCCTAGCCATCATTGCCGTTGGCGTACTGTACCAAAAACATTACCGTGTGGTGGAAGCCTATTTTGACAATCTACTCCCTCCCCAGTGGCGTAATTTTTTGCCCAGGGAGCGGTAGAGGTATCGCATTACCATCAATACAACCCCTATTATTTGCCTAACTCGGTAACGGGGACCGTCAGTTTTAGACTAGTTTTGATAACTTCTTTCAATAGTGCTCGTACTAACTACACCGTGGTGATCATGAACGAGGATTCGGTTGCCGGCAAAAGGATGTCCCCTTGGGGAATAAGGTGAAACCAATCATTAAAGTCCCGTTTTCTCGTCTCTCATTTCTGATGCCCCACGGGTTCCCCTTTACCCTTTGGAACGGCGCAGCTCTGGCCAGAGGGATAGGACTAGGGCAAAAATCGTTGCGGGCATGACCCCAAAAAGCAAAATCCTATTAAATAGGTCAATATTTGTATTTTGGGTGGCGCCCAACACAATGTAGGCGGTATAGGCAATGTAATAGGCTAAAAATAGGCACCCTTCCCACCGAGAAATTAAGCGACCACTAATGAATACAGGCAAACACACCAGCGCCACTGCACACATAACCGGCAAGTCGAATCGGATCGCTTCCGTCGATACCCGTATCCCTTCCGGTGATATGAGAGCGGAAAAACCCAACACCGCCAAAATATTAAAAATATTACTGCCAATCACATTACCTACTGCGATATCTCGCTCGCCGCGATAACTAGCCACCACCGATGTGGCTAACTCCGGCAAAGAAGTTCCAGCAGAAACCAGGGTTAAGCCAATAACTAACTCACTAATGCCAAAGGTTTTGGCGATCGCCACGGAACTGGACACTAATAATCGAGACCCGAATACCAATAGGCAGATTCCTCCTAGGATATAAACCACCTGGAGGGCGATTTGTTTACCTGTTTTGGGCACCGTCCCCCCAAATTCTTGGAGATATTCTTCTTCAACGGCGGGATTACGTTCCTTTTTGCTCTGGCGAATTAGAAATCCGGTGTACAAAATGGACCCTGTGGCAAAAATGGCCCCATCTACCCGGCTAATCAGCCCATCCAACCCGAACATCATGGCCAAGCCTGACACCCCAATCAAAATGGGTACATCCAAGCGAATCAATTGCTGATCCACGACCAGAGGAGTCACGATGGAACAGATACCCAGAATAAGCAAAACATTAAAAATGTTACTGCCTACCACGTTTCCCAGGGCAATGTCCGCCTGACCAGCAAGGGCCGATTGGAGACTCACCACCATTTCCGGCATACTGGTGCCATAGGCCACAATGGTCAACCCTATAATCAGGGGAGAAAGCCCCACCATTAAGGCGATGCGGGACGCCCCTTTTACTAAAACTTCCGCACCGACAACAAGAACGGTTAATCCGATCGCCAGACTAACCCAAGTTATCCAATTCATGCTGTTGTAGCTCCCGAGGGGTAAAAAAGACGGAAAAAAGGGTTTTGCCTAAAGGAAATGCACCGAGTGCGAAGGATCGGGTAGGAAAAACTTGGAATAGGTTCCCCCAAAGGGGTACAAACCATTATTCCCGAAGAAGGGCCCAATGGTTAAGGAGAATTTAGGCGGTGGCCAGGTTTTCTTTCGCAATGGCGATCTCCCTGAGGATGCTGGTAAGGTCAACGTGTTTGGAAAGTTTTATTCCGCTCCCTAAATCGACCCACTAAAGCTCTGGCAATACTGGGGGACTTTCATTCAGTTTCCCCCCAAATGGGCGGGGAAGGGGGCCTTTAAAACAGGTTCTAACAACGGTTGAGCATAAACATGGCAAAGAAAAAATTTATCCTCCCCAGCCGAGCCAGGAAAATCCTTGGTAGAAAATAAAGCTAAACAGCCAAGCTGTTATCAGGGGAATTACCACGGCAATAATGGTATAGACAAGGGATTTGCTTTCCCCCCAAATAGCGCCAAGGGTAGTAAGGCAAGGAATATAGATCAGACTAAATAGACAATAACTAAATCCCTGGGCAAAGGTCACCGTACTATGGATCTGATCAGAGACAGCGTCGGAATTATTGAGGCCGTAAATAACAGTTAGGGCTGCCACTTGAATTTCTTTGGCCACAAAACCAAAAATCAGGGAAACCGTTAAAAAGGGATTAATGCCCAAGGGATTCATTAACGGCTGGAAAAGACTGCCGATGCGGCCAGCAAAAGTGTCTAAACCCGTACTGCCTTCAGGAAAGCTGGTTAAAAACCAAATCAGGCTACTACCGATAATCATAAATATCGATAAACGGGCAACAAATTCTCGCATCTCTCCCCAGACTCGCAAAAATACTTGCTTGAAGGTGGGCAAGCGGTAGGGGGGTAATTCTAATACGAAGGGGTCCCGGGCTTGGAAGTAATGAAAACGACTTAATACGGAGGCGACGGTAAAGGCAGCCATAAAGCTCATCAAATATAGTAAAAATAGGGCGATCGCCCCTTGGGTACCGGGCATAACGGCGGCCAAGATAAAAACAAATACTTGCAGGCGGGCAGAGCAGAGAGAAAAGGGAATGACCAACATGGCCAGGAGTCGCATTCCCCGGCTACGCATCACCCTAGTACCCATAATGGCAGGGACGTTACAGCCAAACCCCATCATTTGCAAAACAAAGCTCCGACCATCTAGCCCCAATCGCCCCATGAGGGCGTCCATTAGGTAGGCAGCCCGGGAGAGGTAGCCACTGCCCTCTAAAATTCCCATGACCATGAAAAATATGGCCACCAAGGGTACAAAGGAGAGTAGGGCGGCAAACCCGGTCCAAATACCGTCCAAGAGCAGTTCTTGCAGGATAGTGGGTAGAGGGGAAAATAACGGCTCTAAGACATTGCTTTGCAACCAACCAGTGACTACATCCACAGGATCGGCACTGGGCAAACCCACATTCCAAATTACCCAAAACACGCCAAACATGGAGGCGAAGAAGAGGGGCAGACCAAACAAGGGATGGAGCATCACCCCGTCAATGGCATTGGTGAGGGTGCGGGCAGTGGGAGACGGCATCTGCACCACACCAGCCAGGGCCGTTTCCATATCGGCGATCGCCACGGGATGGTGGGAAAGAACATTAACCAGATCGGGAATTTGGTAGGCTTCCGGTTGCTGCGCCACAGCACGACCAATGGCATCCATGGCCCGGGGACAGCCGGTGCCGTATTTCGCACTGATGGGATAGAGGGGCAGACCAAGCCTTTCCTGGAGGGCGGCCACATCAATTTGCACTCCGTAGCGCTTAGCTTCGTCAGCTAGGTTTAAGAGGGCGATCGCCGGAATGCCCAGGGTTTGTACCTGAAGAAGAAGACGGATTTGCCGGTCAATTTGGGCTGCATTCACCACCACCACCACCAAGTTGACAGCATAGTCAACAAGGAAGCGTTGCACCACTCGTTCATCTTCGGAAAAGCCATTGAGGTCATAGATGCCCGGTAGATCGACAAACTCGATGGGTTCCCCCTGTAACGGCACCACCGCCCGGAATAGGTCCACCGTCAATCCTGGCCAGTTGGCGATCGCCGCATTGGCTTTGGTAATCCGGTTGAAGAAAGTGGATTTGCCCGTATTGGGCTGACCAATAAAAGCAATCCTTTTTTTCACACCGGGACGACTGGACTGGACTGACCCCCGCTGGCAATGACTTACCATAATCGCCCTACTCTCCTAAGGTAATCTGCACCAATTGGGCTTCACTGCGGCGCATGGCCACTTCGGTGGTACTGCCAATGCGGAGGTGGAGCGGTCCCCCCAAACCAGCCTTGCGGAGTAATTGAATCGGTTTATCAGGAATAATTCCCATTGCTTCTAGGCGATTAACCAAGCCCTGACCGTGATTTCCCAGTAAAATTTGCTCCACAAAAGCCACCTGGCCCACCGACAAATCCAATAACGTCATGGTTTTCCAAAAACTGCAAATAATTCTCAATTATTAAATTAGCACTGTTTGTTAAGAATAGATCTCAAAAATAATTGTGAGTATAATCACTTACCATTGATTAAACTCGATGCAAAGGATCAAAAAAATTAGGCCCAGGGTAGATGCTTGGGATGGCATTGCTGTGAACTAGAAAAAATATCCCCAACTATTTGGGAATCGAGCCTTGGGCTTTTAGTGGGTTAAGGGAAATCCCCGATGGCAGCTAGGATTCCAGTAAAACAGTACGACCATTTTGATTAGTGCGGTAAACCCAATTTTTTTCTCCCGATTGCACCGTCACCTGCCAACCTGGGGTCATCACTTGGGCGCACATTTGCCCTTCCTGGGCTAAACCAAGGCAACTGTCTGGCCAGGTTTTATTTTCTGAGGACTGGACTTGGAATGCACTGGTTGGTTCACCGGTACGTTGAGCGAGGTCAGCTATGATTTTGTCGGCGATCGCCTGGGGAAGCATGGGAGATGGGGAAGCTAAAGGACTAGGGGAAGGGGGTTGGTTGGCGATGGCGGAGGAGTTTTGCCCTGGGGGGGATAAACCCTGGTCGGCGTAGGCACAACCCTGGACTGGACCAATACTGAGCAAACTAAACAATAATAATGTGCCCAGAAATTTGCCGCCATTGGCAGATTTTCCCGGTTTTCTCGGTTGGGAATAGGTTAGATGGGGGTCGGACATTATGGAGATGGGGGCTACTTACCCGCTAAAGCAGGCTGTTTCTGAGATTTTTGATAACTTTCCACCAGTTGCCGAAAATGCTCTCCTTCAATGGTTTCTTGATCAATCAGGGCGTCCACCAATAAATCCATCAAATTGCGGTTGTCTTCGATGATGCGGGTGGCCCGTTGGTGGGCGGCGGTGACAATGGCTTGGATTTCCCGGTCAATGCGGGCGGCAATATCTTCGGAGTATTCCGATCTTTTACCCCAATCGCCACCGCTGTAATTACGATCGCCCTCTTCCTCTAACGCCACCAAGCCGAGGGAGGACATGCCTAGTTTCGTCACCATTTGTCGGGCTAGGTAGGTGATTTTTTCGATGTCATTACCGGCCCCGGTGGTCACCTCGTCGTCACCAAAAATAACTTCCTCCGCTACCCTGCCCCCCAACAATCCGGCGATGCGGGCAATCATTTGGTTGCGGGTCATGAGGCTTTGGTCTTCATCGGGGGTGAACCAGGTTAAACCTTGGGCTTGACCCCGGGGAATGAGGGTAACTTTTTCCACTGGATCATGGCCAGGACAGAGGGTACCAATTAAGGCATGGCCGACTTCGTGGTAGGCAATTAACCTTTTGCTTTTACTGTCCACCAAAGGAGTCCCTTCCATACCGGCCACTACCCGGTCAATGGCATCATTCACTTCCGCCATGGTGATGGCATCCTTGCGCCGCCGAGCAGTGAAAATGGCCGCTTCATTTAACACATTGGCTAAATCTGCCCCGGTGAATCCTGGAGTCCTGCGGGCGATCGCCGCTAACTGGACTTCTTCGTGCAATTTTTTATTTTGGGCGTGGATTGCCAAAATTAATTCCCTGCCCTGCACATCGGGATAATCCACTGTCACCTGGCGATCGAACCGTCCCGGCCGCAAAAGGGCCAAATCCAACACGTCGGGCCGGTTAGTGGCCGCAATGACAATGATGCCGCTATTACCTTCAAAGCCATCCATTTCCGTCAGCAATTGGTTGAGGGTCTGTTCCCGTTCATCGTTGCCGCCGCCGTAGCCCACGCCCCGTTGCCGACCCACCGCATCAATTTCATCGATAAAGACTAAGCAGGGGGCATTTTCCTTCGCTTTTTTGAATAAATCCCTCACTCGGGAAGCTCCCACCCCCACAAACATTTCCACAAATTCCGAACCGGAAATGCTGAAAAATGGCACCCCCGCCTCCCCGGCGATCGCCTTGGCCAATAAAGTTTTGCCCGTACCGGGAGGGCCGATGAGTAAAACGCCCCGGGGAATTTTGGCCCCAATGGCGGTAAATTTTTCCGGCTGCTTGAGGAAAGTCACCACTTCTTGCAATTCTTCCTTCGCTTCATCAATGCCGGCCACATCGTCAAAACCGACACCGGTTTTTGCTTCCATTTGGAACCGGGCCTTAGATTTGCCGAAACTCATGGCCTGCCCCGACGCATTGGCGGATCGACGCACCACCATCACCACCAAACCGATCAAAATAGCCACCACCAGCAAATTGGTCAATAGACCATACAGGGCCGAATTATCCGGGGTGCGGTTGATGTCTAAATCAATGGTTTCAGAACGACTGCGCAGGAGGTTGAGCAACTCTGGGTTATTGTCTAGCAACTGCACCGTTTGGGGCTTAGACCCTGGGGGCGCATCCTTGAGGGTTACGATCGCCTGGCGGCGGTTAGTGTCCACTTCCACCTTGGCCACCTGATTGGCCTTGATGGCATCGATCAACTGCCCATAGTTCATTTTGGGTTCAGCGGAACGGGAGGAGCCAGAGCCAAACAAGGAGCGGGGCTGAGTTTCTCCATTGCTGGAGCTAGGGGATTGGGGGGCACTAGGACTGGCCTTGGGTTGGGCCCCATCTCCCCCTTCCTGGGCCAGGGTGGATACTGGTAGAACTAGGGTGCCAGCTACCAGTAAACCCATCCCCAAACGGTGCCAAAAGCGGCTAGGGCTGGAGAAAAAATGGCGATCGGAACGGGGACGATGACTCATGGACGTTTTAAACTAAAAAATTCCAGCAGAGGGGAAAAACTCCAACCCCCATGATAGCTTGGGTCTTTGATTAACAAAATGTAACGAACTGCTTTAACTATGGTTTTAACTCCCTCCACCATGCTCACCCTCGGTACCCAAGCACCGGATTTTTCCCTCTGGGACGTGACCACGGAAAAGTCCCTGACCCTAGGGGAAGCCATGGGGGAAAAAGGCCTACTGGTGATGTTCATCTGTTGTCATTGTCCCTTTGTGAAGCATATCCAGGCCCAGTTAAGTCAGTTGGGTAAGGATTACCAAAACTCTGGTTTGGCCATGGTGGCCATCAGCGCTAACGATGCGGCCAAGTACCCCGATGACGCTCCCCCAGGCCTGAAAAAAATGGCCCAGGATTGGGACTATCGCTTCCCGGTGCTGTACGACGAAACCCAGGCGATCGCCAAGGCCTACCGAGCGGCTTGCACCCCCGACTTTTTCCTCTTTGATGCCCAGGGGAAATTAGCTTACCGGGGCCAGTTGGATGATAGTCGTCCTAGCAATGGTTTGCCTGTGACCGGAGTCGACCTGAGACAGGCGATGGATTTAGTGCTGGCAGGTAGCCCTGTGCCAACGGAACAAAAACCCAGCATTGGTTGCAACATTAAGTGGAAACCGGGTAATGAACCCGATTATCAAAGCAATTAGGCGGTGAAAAATCTAAGGGGGAGTAACCCCTGTGCCAAAATAACGGGAGAGTAATTGTGACGGGGCAAAGGCATTCCGGTGGAAAAAGGCAAACTAATTGAATTTCGGCATCAAGGGGAACGGCGGTTGGCGGTGGTCGATCGCCCGGACGGCAAAAAGGATTGGGTGGTTATTGACCACCAGGGCCAGAGCCATAAACTGAAGCCCCAGCGGGTGGAGTACGAAATTCCCGGCGGCCCCTATACCACCGACGATTTGCCCAGTTTTTTGGGGGAGGTGGAACCATACCTCGATCCTTCTAGTTTGGAGGTGGCCTGGGAATTGTTAGTGGAAGATGGGGAAAGCATTACCCCGGCCGATTTAGCCCTCTTGCTGTTTTCTGGCCAGAGCCCCAGCCAATGCTATGCCGCCCATGCCCTGCTAGCGGAAGATAAGCTCTACTTCAAACAAAAAGGCGATCGTTACGAACCCCGCCCCAGTGGTCAAATTGAAGAAATCAAACATCAAATGCGGGTGCAAGCCCAAAAAGAAGAGGAGCAACAGGGTTTTATTGACCGAGTCAACCAAGTCCTGGCCGGAGAAATCGTAACTTGGCAGGGGAGCGATCGCCTACGGCTAGAAGCCCTAGAGAAATTCATCCTTTTCCCGGACCAAAACCATCGCCAAGCCTTGGATATTTTGCAAAGCCTTGATAAACCTGGCCGCACCGACGAAACCCAAAACCTCCTGATAGAATTAGGCATCTGGCAACGCCATGAAAATCTCTTTTTGCGTCGTAGTGCTTATCCCAACCAATTCCCCGCAAAGGTATCTGATGTGGCCCATGCTTACCTAACCAATCCTCCCCCCGACCCCGACCAAGAACGCCTCGATTTGACCGCCCTGAAGACCTACACCATCGACGATGAAAGTACTTCGGAAATTGACGATGGTCTGAGTGTGGAAACCTTGGCGGACGGTGGCCATCGGCTTTGGATTCATGTGGCTGACCCCACCCGACTATTGAGTCCCAACGACGAACTAGATTTAGAAGCCCGTAAGCGCAGCACCAGTCTTTACCTCCCCACGGGCATGATTTCCATGTTTCCGCCGGAATTGGCCACAGGACCCATGAGTTTACTCCAGGGCCAGCGGTGCGTGGCCCTCAGCTTTGGGGTGATTTTAGACGAAGTCGGAGCGGTGACGGATTTTACCATTGCCCCCAGTTGGGTCAAGCCCACCTATCGCCTCACCTATGAGGACGTGGACGAAATGCTGGTGCTGAAAATCCAGGGGGAACCGGAATTACCCTTACTAGCTGAGGCGGCTAAAAAACGGGCCCAATGGCGTAAATCCCAGGGGGCCATCACTATCAAAATGCCGGAAGCCATCATCAAGGTCAACGCTGACGAAGAAGTGCAAATATATCTCCAAGAAACCTCCGTTGCTCGGCAACTGGTGGCGGAAATGATGATCCTGGCTGGAGAAGTGGCGGGGCGTTTCTCTCAAGAGCATGGCATCCCGGTGCCATTTCGAGGCCAGCCCCAACCAGAGTTACCTTCCGATGAAGAATTGCTGTCCCTGCCGCCTGGTCCCGTGCGGGAATGTGCGGTGCGCCGTTGTATGCCCCGTAGTGAAGTGGGCATTACCCCCAGTCGCCATGCCAGTTTGGGGTTAGACCTCTATTCCCAAGCCACTTCCCCCATCCGTCGCTACACCGATTTAATTACCCATTTTCAAATTAAGGCCTATCTGCGGGGGGAACCGTTGCCTTTTTCCGGGGAGCAAGTGCAGGAAATTTTATATAGCGTTATGCCCTCTTCTAAGGAGGCCACCTTGGTGGAACGACAAACTAACCGCTACTGGAGCCTGGAATTTCTGCGGCGCAATATTAATGAGGTGTGGCAGGGGGTGATGCTCCGTTGGTTACGGGAGGATGATGGTCTGGGATTAATTCTCCTGGAAGAGTTGGGACTGGAACTACCCCACCGCTTTGACCGCCCCATTTCCCCTGGCGATCGCCTGAGCTTGAAAGTTAGTAACGCTGATCCACACCGAGACGAAATCCGTTTTCGGGAATTGCTGGCTAACGAAGCCTAGGATAAAGAGTCTGTGTTTTTATAGTCCCACTTGAAAGGCCGTTTTTGGCATTCTATCCAGGTTGGGTATTTGTTTTTATTGTGGTTTACGGTGGATTAGTTCTACAAAAAATATCTATTTATAACAAAAAAAGTCTTCTTGTATAAGTAAAAATTGTGTTTCCACTTAGGTATTTGTGTAAATAAAATTTGAGCCCCCACTTAAGTAGTTGAACACTGAAATTTAATTACAATAAATGTAGCAACAGATACTACTAAGAGAGGACGTTTCCCATAAATTGAGGTGCAAAAAGGATTCGGGGATGTATGCTTGGTGTACAAATTGGGTAGTGCTTGATTTTGGACAGAAGATAGGGTTAGACTCTACTCGTTAATTTTTTTTGTTCTCATTATGAAAAGTTAACTTAGGATTAAAAAATGGTTAACTTACAGAATTAATAAGAATTGACAGGTTTAACTCCGCCCTTGATGGACTTTTTTGCTCAAACGCCATTGTTGTCCTATGCAGTCTCCCCTGTCTCCTTCCCCAGATACGAATCAGACTCTATTGGAGCTGGCCTATCCCCCGCCGCCTCCCCCTAATGTTATGGAAGCCTCAGCGTCGCCGGTTACTGAAAATCCGAACCTCTATCAGATTTTGCAGAGTCTCATCGTTAATGAGAGTTCGGGTAAGCTCATTGTCCATAGTCAGGCTAACCCTGATGTTCAATGGCGCGTTTATCTTGGCAATGGCCGCATACATTATGCAGGGAGTGAGCAGGGGCAACGGGAAAGGCTCAGTTACCTTTTCCAGCGGTATATTCCCACGAAGAACATCCGTCTAGAAGAGCCCATTGCAAGCGACTATCAGTACCTCTGTGAGTTGTGGGATTCCCAGCAGTTTTCCTTTCAAGAAATTCGTTCCATTCTGGCCAAGTTGACCCAGGAAGCATTGGTACAAATCCTTTCCCTATCCCAGCCGGTGTGTGTGTTCGAGGAAACGGTGGGTTTGGATCGTTTGTTGCTCTATCTTGATTTCAAGCAGTTGATGCAGCCCGCCACCCAGGAGATCAAACATTGGCTCAAGGTCCGCACTGTTATCAATTCCCCTTTTCAAAGGGCGATCGCCGACAATGTGGATGCGATTTTGCCTGGGCTATGTAAGCTTGAGCACATCACCAGCGACTTGCTGAACCGCTACCAAAAACTGCCGGAATTGGTGGCACAGGAAACATGTGTGTATGAGATTGCTGAATCCCTAAACACCAGCACCCTCAACGTGGCGATCGTTCTCAAAACCTTAGTGGACCAAGGGATAATCTCCATGGGGCCCTACGAACCCCAGGAGGAGGATAATCGCCCCGTCATTGCCTGTGTGGATGACAGTCCCTCTATCCAAAGGGTAGTGAGCTTTGCTCTGGAGGCCACCGGCTTTAAGGTGATCAATATTAAACAGGCCGCCAGCGCCCTAACCACCTTGATGCATGCCAAACCGGCTCTGATTTTGATGGACATCAATATGCCCGACATTGACGGCTATCAACTGTGCAGTATTTGCAATAAATCTGAAGCACTCAAACATATTCCCATTGTGATGTTGACCGGCCGCAGTGGGGTTTTAGACCGGGTAAAAGCTAAAATGCACGGCTCCGTTGGCTATATTTGCAAGCCCTTCCAACCCCAGGAATTGGTGGAAACAGTGCAGAGCTTTATTTCCGTTAATCCCATGACGGTTTAATCAATTTCACTAACACCATTGACTGCTCAGGGCGGCTCTAAATTGTGGAGTCAAATTTTAAATCTAATGCCTAAACCACACTCAAATTAATCACCAAGATTGCTGTCACTAGTTTATGATTATTATCGTTAAGAATTGTCTAGGGAGATACCAGTGAAAACTGTTTTAGTTGTGGAAGATACCAAATCTGACCAATTATTGGTTCAGGGCCTTTTGAAATCCATGGGCACAGAAACGGTCATTTGCAACAATGCCGACGAGGCTCTGGATTGGCTAGACAAAAACAAGGTGCCGGACTTAATCATGCTGGACATCGTTATGCCAGATGTTAGTGGTTATGATCTATGTCGCAAAATTCGCGGCGAATTAGCTCTGGAAGATGTGCCCATTGTTTTCTGTTCCACCAAGAACGAAGATTATGACCGGTTTTGGGCCCTGCGGCAGGGGGGCAATGCTTACTTAATTAAGCCCTATAGCCCCATTGAGTTGATGAAAACCGTTAAGCCCTATATTTCCTAAAATTTGCCAATGCTGACTATGGTGATGGGGTTATGGTAGAGGACTATTTTTGGATTGACTTAGGTTTGGCCCTAACGGTGGCTATTCCTTTGACGAAAACTAGGGAGGTGTTATCGTTTCCCCTTAATTCCCTTTGTCTGATTCCTGGGGTGAGACCGGAGTTGCTGGGGGTGAGTAATCAACGGGGAAATTTGCTTTGGGTGATGGATTTGCCCCGCCTATTGTCTCCGACCACGGCCAAGCCTCTCAATTACCGGACCTTAAATAATACTAAGGCGGTGGTACTGGTGGGGGAATCGGCCCAGGTTGCGGCGATCGCCGAAGGGTTGAAGGGGATTGTCAGCTTTGAACGGGGGGAAATTAAGCCCCTACGGGAACCTTTTTTATTGGGAGAAGGCAACAAAGATGGGGAAACCATTCTCATTTTGGATGTGGATCAAGTCTTTACCTGGTTTCAAGGAGGGGGGAGTGGTGTTTACCCAGGAGAGAAGGCTGCAAAATAGGAAAAAACGACAATTTACCTGTTTTTTGCGGTCTATTGACAAAACTATTTCCACTCCTTGTTAGTCATTAATATTGCTCCGTTAGTTTTCTATTCATTGTTTATCCATTGGGAACCGCCATGGCCAGCTCCACCACTACCCCCAAGTTTTCCGCAGAGATCCTCGAATTAGAAAAAATTGCCCTGGGAGCTCCGGACGATCTGTTTGCCAACATCGTTTTGGCTGGGGCCCTGCAGGAAGAGGAATTTTGGCAGGAGGCGGCCCACTATTACCAAAAAGCTAGGGCTTTGGACTCCGATGGCATTTATGCCGAAACCATCTCTAAGGCCTTGGCGGAAATTGGTCCCCATTTACCCGAGGAAGAGGAAGAGGAAATCCGTCCCCAGGTTTTGACGGAGGAAGAAAAAAAGCAAGCCTATCCCCCGGAAATTTTGGCCCTCCAGGAAACTGTGCGCGATCGCCCAGATGATTTGGTGGCGCAAATTAGTTTTGCCAGTGCTTTGGAAGCGGGGGGCTTTTTACCTGATGCCCTGGCGGCCTACGAAGATCTAAAAATCCGAGACGAAGAGGGAATCTTCCACACCACCTGTGACCAGGCGATCGCCGGCATTGAAGCCCAATTGGCTGACCCGAAGCGAGTTACCCAGGCCACGGGTTGGACGGGGACCCTGAAATACGCCGCTGCCACCGATGATTTGGCTCTGGATGAGGAGCGCTCTAATTTAACGCTGCAAAAACGCTGGGCCAATCTCCCCATTGCAGCTAAACAGTTCACCGCCTTTGTGGCCTCCAGTGCCCTGACGGTGGTGGGGGTAGTGGGTACGGGTATGGCCATTGCCCTGGTGACGGGGCGGGCCCAACTGGCCAACCAAACCATGGCGGAGTTAGTCATCTCCGAAAATAACTATAACGTCAGCGTCCAAGGCAACATTGTTGATTTTGGCGATCGCTCCCGCAGTGTGGTCCGGGAAACTTTAGAGATTCTCAATGGGGGCTACAATGCCATCTACACCATTAACCCCGCTGGCAATTTGGAATTGTCCGTGTCGGCCCTAGAAACGGAGGATGCCCAGGGTAATGCCCGCATTGCCGACAGTGTGCCCCTAGAAAATTTGACCCTAGTAGAGCAAGCTCGCAGTGGCGGAACGGAAATGGTGGCCGGTCGGGGGGACATCCGTGGTGTGCCCTTTACCATTGCGGTCAAACCCATCAGTGATGGCCAGGGGGAAGTGACTGCTTTTTTGGTGCGGGGTAAACAGGAACAGGCTTTGATGGACTTGCTGGAAACCACTTTCCTCCTGCAGATGGGGGTGGGGGGTCTGGCCCTGGTGGTGGCGGCGATCGTGGCCTATTGGCTGGGAAGAACTTTGACTAAGCCCCTAAAAACTTTACAGACTACCGCCCAAAAGTTGGGGGAGGGGGACACCAGTATGCGGGCAGTGGTGGAATCCAAGGATGAGGTAGGGGAATTGGCCCGCACCTTTAACGCCATGGCAGAACAAATTGAGGCTTCTACCCAATCCCTGCAGGAAACCTCCTTGGAACGGCAACGGGAAGCGGAAAACCAACGGCGCCAAAAAGAAGAACTCCAAGAAGGGGTGGTGCGGTTGTTGACGGATATTGAAGAATCCTCCCGGGGGGATTTGACTGTGCGCAGTTCGGTGGAAGCCGGGGCAGTGGGGGCGATCGCCGATGCCTTCAATGCCACCCTAGCGGGGTTGAGAAAACTGGTTAAACAGGTGGTGGATACGGCGACGGAGGTAAGTGGCCAGGCCCAGGAAGATAGTGAGGAGATCACTAGTTTGTCTGACAATGCGCTGGAACAGGCCCGGGCTCTGGAATCGGCCACGGCTTCGGTGGCGGAAATGGCCCAATCCATTGAATCCGTAGCTAAAAGTGCCCAAACGGCAGCGGCGATCGCCAAACAGGGTAACGAAGCCGCCCAGCAGGGGCAAAACACCATGGACCAAACGGTGGACAGTATCTATAAGGTGCGGGGGCGGGTAGCAGAAATTTCCAAAAAATCGAAGCGATTGGCGGAATCTTCGCTGGAAATCTCTAAAATTGTCGGTATTATCGCTGGTATCTCCGAAAAAACCAACTTGTTGGCTTTTAACGCCTCCATTGAAGCCGCTCGGGCCGGGGAAAATGGCCAGGGCTTCCGGATCGTTGCGGATGAGGTACGTCGTCTAGCGGAAATGGTCACCCTTTCTGCCCAGGAAATTGAACAGGTAATTCTGAGCATCCAAGAAGAAACCTCCCAAATGAGCCAACTAATGGAAGAAAGCACCAACGAGGTGGTAACTGGCACCCAACTAGTGCAAAAAACCAAGGAAACCCTGCAAAATCTGACCCAAATTAGTGAGGAAATTGATGGCCTCCTCGATTCCATCTCCCGTAACACCGAATCCCAACGGTTGGCCTCCCAGACGGTGACGGAAACGGTACAGAACGTAGCCAGTGTGGCAAAATCCACCTCCGATAAATCTCAGCAGGTATCCCAATCCCTCCAGTCCCTGGCTAAAACCGCTGTGGATCTACAAACCGCCGCCGGTAAATTCAAAGTGGAATAGGTCAAAAATTTTTTCATGCCTCGTCCAAACGCCTAACTCTCCATCTGGTCAACGTATGTTTGATGCCGCCACCTTAGCCGCCATTACCGCCGAAGCCCGCCAGGCCTTTCTGGAGGAAGATGCGCCGGAATGTTTAGAACAGTTGACAGTGGGTTTTCAGTCCTTGGAACAGGTGTTGAACTCTGCCGGGGATGCCCAGCAACGCCAGAAATTAATCCAAGATATGGGACGGGCGGCCCATTCCCTGAAGGGGGGAGCGGGCATGTCGGCCCTCACTCCCCTGCAAACCCTTTGCCATCGCCTAGAGGATTTATTTGAAGCCCTGGAACAAGGAAGGGTGGAAGATACCTCCGTGGCAGTGGGTTTGATTGGCATGACCATTGAAGAAACCCAGGCCATGGTGGAGTTAGCTAACAGTGGCCAGTTGCTGGATACGGATGAGCCACCGGAACTAGCCTTGGCCCTAGGAGAATTTCTGGCCACCTGTCAACCCCAGCCTGCCCAGGGGGAAACGGTTAGTGGCAATGTGTCTCAATTTGTGCGGACTTCCCTCTCGGTGGAATTGGAGGCCTGTTTAGATCGGGTGGAACGTCGGTTGGAACGGGGCGGCACGGCCGGGGAATTGCGGGAAAGTTTTAGTCTTTTACTGGAGGAATGTACTCTTCTGGGCCAGGCCCTTAGCTGTGAATGGCTAGAGGAAACCGCCAAGGAATTCCGGGCCCAACTAGCCGAGCCTTCCCTTGATTTGCCCAGCTTTATCCCTCCGGCGATCGCCACGTTGAGATCCCTAAGGGCGCAGTTTCTAGCAGGGGAATTAACGCCCCCAGCAGATCCACCCCCAGTGGCCGTCGTAGAAGCCCCAGTCCCTGTGACCATGGCCCAGACTGAGCCAGTCCCTGTTACCGTTACTGCCTCAGCACCGCTCCCCGTAAAATCGCCTGTCGCAGTTAGGCCGACCACTAGCCGCCAAACTCTCCGTATTCCCCTCGATCGCCTCAATAAACTGAGCAACACAGTCAGCGAACTGCTAATCAACCAGGAGAGGTTATTGGAATACGACAAACAACTGCGCCAGGCCAGTCGTAACTTGAAAAAACGGGGACAACAGTTAATCCCCATGCGGGAACAGGTGGAGTCTCTCTATGACGAACTGTCCTTTAGTGACCAAACCAAAGTCATCCCCGGCAATGGAGGGGAGCCCAGTGAAGGCCAAAGTAGTCTAGGCATAGCTGGGTTAGTGGACTTTGACGCGTTGGAAATGGATAGTTACACCGCTGTCCACGGCATTTTGCAGAGGTTTCAAGAACTGATGGTGCAGGTGCAGGAAATCCAGGAAGACGTGGATTTAGTGGAACGGGATTTACAGGAAACTTTGATTCAAATGAGTCAATCCCTCCATCAGTTGGATAGTGAGTTGACCCAATCCCGTCTGGTGCCCTTTCGGGGTCTTGCCCAATCCTTTGCCCAACCCCTAGAAAAATTAGGCGATCGCCATAAAAAGCCGATACAGTTTGCAGTTGAAGGGGAAACAACCTTGGTGGAGGTGGCCATTCTCGACCAGTTACGCACCCCCCTCACCCATTTAATCCGCAATGCCTTTGACCATGGCCTAGAATTTGTGCCGGAACGCCAGGCCCAGGGCAAACCCCCCCAGGGAACCATCACCCTCAGCGCCAGCACGGCTAATAACCAAGTGCTGATCACCGTAGCCGACGACGGTCGGGGCATTGATCCAGAGAAAATTGCCCGCAAAGCAGTGGAACTGGGTTGGTTAACGGAAGCACAATCAGGGAGCATGGCCGAAGCCCGAATACTTGATTTTCTCTTCCAGCCGGGATTTTCCACCGCGGCGGAGGTTAGCAACCTGTCCGGCCGGGGCCTGGGGCTAGACATTGTCAAGCAGATGATCGAAGCCCTGCGGGGGACATTGACGGTGGAAACTAAACTGGGCCAGGGCAGTCGTTTTCTCATCCGTATTCCCCTCAGCCTTAACATTGTGCCCCTACTGTTGGTGCGCTATCAACAGCGGTTACTGGCGTTTCCTTCCGAAAGTGTGTTGCGTATTTTGCCCCTGGATGATTACCCCGTTAAAAATGGCCGGGTGGAGTGGCAATCCCAAATTATGGAAGCCCGCCCCCTGGATGAGGTGTTACCCCAAATTTATCCCCAGGGTTTTAGTCCTTCCCCTGGTTTACCCCATAAAGTCGGCCTCATGGTCAACCTCGGCGATCGCCCGGCATTGTTAACGGTGGAGCAAATTGTCGATGAACGGCCCCTAGTGGTCAAGGCTTTGGATGCCATCACCCCCATTCCTTCCTATGTGGCGGGTTGCACTGTGTTGGGGACTGGGGATGTGGTGCCTGTATTAATTCCCAACAATTTTGCTGTGCTCTGGCGCATGGAACCCACCCTGACCCAAGCTCCCAGCGTCCTTGGTACTGGCCAAACAACGATTCTGGTCATAGACGACTCCGTCACAGTACGGCGGACTCTACAACGGGTATTGGGGGGCACTTTCCGTTTGATCCAATGTCGGGATGGCAAGGAAGCCTGGGATTTGCTCAACCGGCAGAACCAAGGCATTGATTTAGCCCTGTGTGACATCGAAATGCCCAATATGGACGGCTTTAGCCTCCTGCAATTGGTGCGGGCCCACCGGGTATGGCATAGCTTGACGGTGATTATGCTTACTTCCAGGGAAAATCCCCTCCACCGTAGCCGAGCCCAGGCCTTAGGTGCCAGTGGCTACCTTACCAAACCTTTCCAACCAAACCAACTACTAGATACCATTGACCAATTTTTGGCAGAAACTGCTAGGAATTAAATCAACTAACAAGACTTTTCCAGTCGGCGATCTCCCTTGCATTGCTTCAGGATCTCCATTGAATTGGAAAACTTCTGCAATATCCATCAAATGAGAGTTTGAGAAGTGGCTTGTTGCTTTTTACTTCTATCTGGACAATTTGAGTTACTAGCAAGACCTTGATTTTTGTCCAGAAGGAGTTAGAAAACTTCTTTTTTGAAGCGGACCATATTTTGTGATGCTACTATCCCATTGGAAGTTTAGGCTTTGACACCAGACTTGCCCGTATTGTCATACATAGGCGATCGCCAATTTTGAAAATTATGAATCATTGCATAATTTCCTTCCCTGAAAGTAATTTTTCGCTCCTATCATTACAATTTAATGCTCGTCTAGGGGAATATTTAACCCCAGAGAACTCGCCAATTTTATTCGGTTGTCGCACAGGATTATGTGGTACCTGTCTAGTGCGGGTTGTGGGGGAACTCCCTCCTCCAGAGGCCGAGGAAAGGGAACTGTTGGCTATTTTGGCCCCCGATGACGCCCAAGCTAGATTGGCCTGTCAAATTAAGTTAACGGGAGATATTGCGATTAGAACCTATCAAAGCGATGAAATTTGAAGATTTTTGGTATGTGGCCGCGGAAAGTAGGCATTTAAAGTCTGGCCAAGTTTTGGCTCGGCAAATTTTGGGGCAATGGTTAGCAATTTTTCGAGATCACCATGGCACGGCGATCGCCTTGGAGGATCGTTGTGTCCATCGCCATAGTCGCCTTTCCTGCGGTTCGGTAAAGCAAGGTAATCTTCACTGTCCCTACCACGGTTGGATTTATGATCATCGAGGGCAAGTTATTGGTGTGCCAGCGGAGGGTCGGCAGTTTAAACCAAGGGAAAATTTGCAGACAAAATGTTACCAAACGATGGAGCAGGAAGGCTTTATTTATGTCTGTTTAGGGAACCCCATTCAACCCCCTTTTGCTTTACCCCAGTATGGTGAAAAAGGTTGGCAGAGGATAAGGCTAATCCACCAATTTGCCAATAACGTCACCAACTGCGTTGAGAATTTCATTGACATTCCCCACACAGCTTCGGTGCATCCAGGTATTTTTCGCACTGCCCAACGGCAAGCCATACAAATGACTGTGCATCGCCATCAAGGACAAGTCAAAGCTGAGTATCATAACGAAAATAATAATTTGGGTTGGTGGGGCAAATTCCTCAATTCCCAGGGCAATGAAATTATTCATACTGACCGGTTTATGATGCCGAATACCACGTCTGTGGAATATAAATTTAATGCCCAACGTCATTTATTTATTACTAGCCAATCGGTGCCCGAAACGGAGCAATCTACCCTAGTTTATACAGACGTTGCCTTCAATTATGGCATTTGGAATTTATTTGCCATTCCTTTGGTTTGGGGGACTGCAAAACGGATTATTGCCCAGGACTTAAAAATTCTTGCCATCCAACAGGAAGTAATCGCAAAATACGGCACCAATTTTAATCACACCCCCGCCGATACTATCCATATTTTTGTGGAATCCATCCGCACGGCGATCGCCAAGGGAGAAGATCCGCGACAGTTGCCAGATAAGAGTGTGGAAGTAACTTTCTACGTTTGATGGGTAGGGCTTTATGGATCGTTGGGCTTGGGGCGACGCATTCCTTTGCCCAGATAGGCAATGCAAAAAGTAGTCAGGGCCATCATGGTTAAATTGAAGTTCTGGGTGGTTCCCCAGAGGGTGAGGGGACAGAGGAGAAACACCGCTAAACTGAGGTAGATTTTTGCTCTGCCTGAACCGGACTTTTGTTTAATTTGCTTAGGTTTATTGCCAACCTTGGTAGAGAAAAATAATCGCTTCAACCGCCGGTAACTCTTCATACGTTTCTGTTGTATTGCTCGTGGAATTTATCCTTAAAATTCTAGTTATTCCAGTCATGAAATGGGTCTTGAAGACCTCCCCCGCTCCCCAGTGAAAAAGTAAACTTCAGCCGCAGTGTAACCAAAATGCAGATGGGTATGGAAGGGATAATTCTGAACTTTTACCCACTTTTCTAGGCTGGCAAAAGCATACAAACAACGTGGGCAACCTGGCCATGGTTATCTAGAATGGGGGAAAACCAAGCATCGTAGAACCAAGTGCCATGGTCAACCCGTTCCAATTGCACACTGACGGACTCAATCACATTGTTAGCTAAAGCATGGCTGATCAAACTTTTTAATTCGTTAGCTTCGGGTAACAAATAATAAATCGATTTACCAATGCTTTCTTTGGGGTCAAGGCCAATTTGTGCTAAATATTTTCCCCCACATTTTAGCAATACTCCTTGGTTATCTAAAATGAAAATCACACTGGGAAACCATAAAATAGCCTGGTTTAAGAGGTCATCTTCCTGTTGGATCAGGGTCTCATTTTGTTTATGTTTGGTTTGAATGCGGGCATTGTTCAAGACTAGGGCAATTAATTCCGCCGTTTTTTCCATGGCGATGGCAGAGGCCGGGGTGAAATGGTCCGCTTGGGAATGCATCAGGGTTAAAATCCCCAATAATTCGTCTCCCCAAACAATGGGAACCCCCAGGGCCGACAGGGCATTGTAGGGTTCGTCGGGCAGTTTCAGCCAACGGTAATCCTTAGTGGTGTCGTTAATTAATCCCGTTCTTTTATTTTCCCTGACCCAACCCGCCAGTCCTTTATCCAACACTTGGCCGACAAGATTTTTTTTCTGATTTTGGTCGGTGGCTCCCCTGGCCAAAATACTCTCTGTGACCCGGCCGTCGCCATCTAGTAAGAAAAGACTGCCCAACTGGGCCCCCGTTTGGTGAATGGAGGCTTCCATGGTTTTTTGCAACGTGGCCTTAATCAACATCCGCCCCGCGGAGACGTTGGTGAGGGAAATAAAGCCTTTGAGAATTTTATTTTGGATATCCAGGGTGTTGTTACTGGCTTTGAGGCTGGCCAACTCCTGCTCTAGGGCTTCGATTCTGGCTAGAGACTGATCTGGATTGGGATCGTAGATGCTCATACACGGAGGACGATGAAAATTGGCCTAGACGCTTTTATCCTAATCTTCTTGGGGATTTTCCGGTTGTTAAAGGGAAGACTTTTCCTTGATCTGGTGGGTGAGTTGCAGTAAATGATAGCGATATTGACCGCATTCTACCCCTTGCTGGCCAAAGTTTTGGCAGTTTCGGCAATATAGTTGGCGATCGCCAGGGAACCACCGGGGGGACCAATGCGTTCTTGCCCGTTCTGCCGACAGCTTTGTTGATAATGGTGATCTGCCAAAATTTCCAGGGCTTTCTGACTAGCTTGACTGATTAAATTGGCTGCCTGGGGATTTTGGCCAATGGTGGTGACGGAACGGCCTAATAACCGCATTTGAGCTTCCGCAAAACCATAGGTAAATTGGGGGCCACGGCCAGGAATTTGTAACACTGGCTTACCTAAACCCACGGCCTGTTCCACCGCAGTACCGGCCATGCCTAACACTAAATCCGCCTGCTGGAGAATGTCGGCAAATTGCTGCCAGGAAAGGTGAATGGTGCAGTTCCCCCGTTCCAGGCGATCGCCGTGGTATTGCCAACCATGCTCCACTGCCAAGGTTTGTAGATGCTCCACCGTCACTGCGGGTACGAGGGCGGCCCAAAAATCCAATACTTTTTCCTGGGCAATGGCTCCACAGAGGGGTAATAGTTGGCCCAAATTGTTTAACGCTTCCGGCACCCGGCTACCGGGTAAAAGGGCAATGAGGGTGTTGCTGTGCCGTTGCAATGGCTGTCCCGTCGGTTGGAGAGCGTCCATGATCGGATAGCCCAAACAACGAATATTAATGCCCCGTTGTCCTAAATCCTCCGCTGTTAAATGGTCTTTGGCGATCGCCCCGAGACAATGGCGAGATTTTAAACACCAGGCCACAGTAAAGGGCAAGGGTAACCGGCCTTCGTAATAACTGGAATTGGCCACCAAAAAACTCAGGTAGGGCTTACCACTGAGACGGGCAAAGGCCAAGGGCACAATGTCACCGATCGCCACAATGAGGTCAAATTGATGTTTTTGTTTGAGTAGGGCTTTAATTTGCTTAATGGTCAGGCCCACTAAACCACCAACAATGTCTTGCCACCAAGTCAAAAAGCCAGTGTAAATTAGCCCCCCGGAGGGCAGAGGTTGGGTCGGGGCAATGATACTAATCCCCCTCTGTTGATAAGCTTTGCCTTCCCCTACCAAGGGCAGGGCAAACAGATCAAATTCCGGCGATCGCCCTTGTAGGGCATCGATAATCAGGCCGGCGTTGAGGTCTTCTCCGTGGCCGTTACTAATGAAAAGGATCTTCACTGGGGTCATGCGAATAGAGCCACTTTGGTCATTCTGACTCTTGATTGTGATGATTTAGGGAAGACAAAAGTTTGGGTTGAAGCATCTCGGTTCTTTGGCCTGTAAGGGGAAACCTTGTTCTTGCCAATGCTTGAGATCCGCCACAATCGCGTGGATGTTGTAGCCATGTTTGGCCGCATACTCATCTCGCAAGCGTCGTGTTTCTTCAACTATATGATCATTCCACATCAGAATTAACTCCGAGCAGTTCCTCGGGAGTGCAAAGGATAGGGGACTCAAAGCCAAATTCTCGGCAGGCACGTTCAATAAGGTAACGTTTAACTGCGTTGGCAATGTGTTTACAATTCCAGGTAAGCAAAAAATCAAGTTGGTGATAAGTCGCTATTGCAATATGTAATGCGTCCGCCACTGCGTTCTGGGGGAGGGCCTCTCTTTGAATAAGATATTCGGAAAGAGCTTCAGCTTCTTGGGTAATAGCAATAACGGGAATGTCCCGCAACCATTCTAAACGGGCCGATGCGGCCTCTGGGTTTCTGTTACTGGCTTCCCGAAGCACCAGGGCGGAAGTGTAGAGAGAAAAATTGATGCGCTCTGTGGCCCACCATTCGTAGCTGATCTGTTGATGCCCTGCGGCAACCACATCCCGGCTGGGACGGGCTGCGAGGTAGCTAATCACACTTGTTTCGACGTAAACCGTACTTTTTTTCATGGTTTAGACCAAAGTGTCTATTCATAGGCTTTCCCTATCCCCACCAAGGGCAGAACAAACAGATCAAATTCCGGCGATCGCCGTTGTAGGGCATCGATAATCAGGCCGGCGTTGAGGTCTTCTCCGTGGCCGTTACTAATGAAAAGGATCTTCACTGGGGTAATTAGAACCAAACTGCTTCAGTCATCTTTATCGTTGTCATCATTGTCATTATCTTCCTCGTTATTATCATTGTGGTCATCATTGGCATGATTGTCGTTATCCCCGGCCCTATCTTCTTGCTGTTCCATGTTCTGTTGATTTTGTCTACCTTCCTCTTCCCGATTACCACCGCCGCAACCACTGACCAATAACAAACACCCCACAACAAGCAAAGACAAAAGTAAGCCAGGTTTAAACATTGTCCTCAATTCCCTTAGATTGCAAAAAAATGACGGTGGTTACCCTTAGGTAACAACAGTTACAGTTTGCGATCTTAACGTTTTTCTTGGCGTTGGCGGATAATGTTTTCCACCTGGGAGCCCAAATCCAGCAGACGTAAATTTCCCCCATTGCCCTGCCACGTGGCAAACAAGCAGAGATAACGACCCATGGGGGCGATCGCCGTGATAGTTTCCCCTAGGGAAAAATTGCCAAATAGAAAACCCTCATAATCCAACAGAGCCACTTCCCCATGGCGATCAGCCAGTAAATAGCCCCAGGGAAAAGGCTGAACGAATTGGGGCTGGACATTTAAAGCAATGCGATTGACTTTTAGGGGTTGTAGGCGAACCAAAATACCGGTTTGGGGGGCATCATCGGCCAAGCCAAACAGATGGTTACGGGAGTAGCGGTTAACCACCAATTGAGACACTAAAAAAGAAAGACGAAATGCCGGAAACACAGACCCCCGCCGATTAAATAGGAAAAAAACAGTCTGACGGTGACTCGCAGTTGATGGTGACTGCACTAACAGGCCATGGTTTTGATCTAGGGTGAGCAGTTGGCAAGGACATCGAGTTGGCAACGCCGGGGCCACCGCTAAGCAGAGGTCAGTCCGCCATACCTGAAAGTAACCTTTAGCACTGCTTTGATCCCCCACCACCACTGCCAGGGTTTTGCCCCCGGGGCTCAGGTTAGCCAACAGACGATCTGCTTGCAAATTGATGCAGGGCTTGGGTAGGCAAAGATTGCTAAGTAGGGTTTCTTGCCATTGGTAAAATTGCCATTCTCCTGGTTCCCCCCCCTGGATTAACAGGTTAATTTGGTCTTGGTTTACCTCCAGGTTAGCCATGGTTCCCGGTAAACCCAAAGACCATCGGGGCAAGGGATGGTGCTCGAAATTGCCGTCGCCATATTGCCATAGGTACAGTTCAGTCCCATTGCCCAGATACAACCAAAGTCCTGCCCTGGTTAGATGGTTGACGGGAAATAGCAAAGGGGTACTGTGTTTCACCGTGGCCGTAAAAGTCAGCGAGGCCGGGGCAAGGTGATGGTAAAGATAGCCGTTAGCCTGGGGGAGACTCTGTTCCAATGCTTGTTTTTGGGCCGTTGCCAAAGCACTGGCCATGGCTGCGGCACTGGAAAATCGCCGTTGGGGCAATTTCTCCAAAGCTCGTTGGACGATGGAACCAAGCAAGGGGGGAAATTCCGGCGGTAAAGTTAGGCGGGTATTGAGATGGGCCGTCTGTAAAGCTTTAGGAAATCCTGAAAATGGGCGATCGCCGACAATGAGCTCGTACAGTAAAATGCCCACTGCATAAATGTCGGAAGCCACAGAAAATTTGCCGTAGAAGCGTTCCGGGGCCATATAGGCGGGGGAACCAGTATAACCTTTGCCGAAGTTAGGATTGCCCGTTTTTGCCGTCAGGCGAGCAATGCCAAAATCTGATACTTTCACCTGCCACCCCTCTCCCCGCGGAATTAACAGGATATTTTCTGGTTTGAGGTCACAGTGGACAATGTCATGCTGATGGGCCTGGGCCAAACCCAGCAATATCTGTCGTACTAGGTCTATTTTTCCCACCACACATAAATCTCCATCCCCATCGATAATGTCCCGTAGAGTTCCCCCCTCACAGTAATCCATCACCAAATAGCGCCCCCCAGGATGGTATTCCAAGCCATGGCAAGCCACAATGTTGGGATGGCGTAGGGTCAGCAGATAGGACAGTTCCCGCAGAAATTTGTTGGTGGGAAATACCCGGTGCTCCAAATCCTTGAGGGCAAACATTCTACCCGTAAGCCGGTGGATAGCACAGTAAACCCGTCCGAACTGTCCCTGTCCAATTTGTCCAATAATTCTATATTGGGAACGGGGAAACAGTGGCATAACCGCCACATTGGCAGTCTTCACCATAAAAAACACGCCTAGGACAGGGAGTGACTCTATCTTACCTTTGTCCCAGGCGATTATTGCTGTTGTTGTTGTCTTGGAGGCAATGGGGGAAGTCTTGGCCAACGGGCTGAAACCGCAGCTTTAACCAAACAAGTTGGCCGCCGTGGTGTCGCTTTCTTCCGTCAACAGGGGTTTAATTTCCCGGTCTGGATCGGCAATGTAAGCTTCATGGTCAACACCATCCGCTGGGGCCATTGCCGGGGTGGCTTCCACTTCTAGCTCCAGATCTTCCACTGGCCCTTCATAGTAGTGCTTATGGAGAGCCCTGGCCACTTCATAATTGTCCAAATCCCCTTGGTCAAAATAGAGCTTGTAGGCCTGACGTAAATCGTCCGTGGCTTGCTTGCGGTTATCTAGGCGGGCGTAGGCCATGCCCCGATGGTGAAAAGCACCGGCCAAATCGCCCCTGAGACGAATGGCTTCCGTGCAATCCCGCACTGCTTCGGTCCAATCTTCCAAGCGGAAATGGCTCAAGCCCCTTTGGTAATAAGCCTCAGCATGGGGATAGGCGGCAATGCTTTGGGTGCAGGTTTCCATAGTGCGTAACTCCTGAACCACAGCAACTAGGTCTTGATGTTGGTGGTCTAGGATTTCATGGGTCTGTGCAGCGGTTGCCCGGAAAGCTTTGGTCAAATTTGCTTGGTTAGCGGCGATCGCCTGTTGCTGTTGACCGAGGGAAGTTTGAACATCCCCTTGGAATTTTTGTAGATATTCCTGCAGATGGGCTTGGTTTTGGTTCACCAACTGGACAATCTGGGCCGCTGTGGCCTGTTGATTGGCCAACAAATGCTGTTCCAATTGCTTACGGTTAAATAAATGGAGTCCGACCCCGGCCGCCACTGGAATTACCCCGGCCGCTGGGTTAGCAGGCAAAACCACACTGGCGATCGCCCCACCGATTAACGCTACCACCGACAAGCCATCCCAGAGCCCGGATTTGTAGCCCGTGGTTGGGGCCCCGTTTCCCTGGGAAGTTACCGTTTGTTCATTAACTTGATTTTCCATCATAATCCTGATTCCTTTGCCGACAATGGATAGAACACAGATTGCTAGAGCTCAGAAAAGCCCATCAACAGAGTTTGAACATGCTGGGCATCCTATGGAAGATGGGAGAACCCCGCTGGAGATTTAACCAAATAAAGCTTCCTCTTGGTGAGTAAGAATTTTGCAATTGGCAGTGGCATAGGCCGCACAGAGCAACACACAACCCGCCGCCAATTCCTCCGGCTTGAGGAAATCAGACCCCTTATCCGTATGCTCAACGGTCCCCTCCAGTAATTGACCTGCACAGGCCACACAGGACGCCGCCCGACAGGAATAGGGCAAATCCAATCCCTGATTTTCCGCCGCTTCGAGAATTAACTCATCCGCTGCCACCTGGATGGTGACATCACTGCCCGTGGCCGGATTGACCAAATTAACGGAATAAAGCGTACCCATGAATGATCCAAACAATTGATTCAAAATTAGCCCATTAGCTACTGAGAATGGTGTGGTCCAACTTCAGCGCTGGCAACACCATTGCCACCTCATCAGGTTCCAGAAATTCCTTAATGGTTTCCTGGATCACTTTATAACTAATCTTGGCGTACTCAGTATAGTTGTAAGCACGCACAATAGTTTGGTACCAAATCAATAAACCCTCCCGCAGGCGGTCTAAATCCCCAAATAAAATGGCCGTAATTGAACAACGGAACACATTGGTCATATCCCGCCGACAAATCTCAGTCACATCCCGATCGCCCATGTGGAAAGTATCCTGGGGCAGGTTCCGTTTTTCCGCTTCCCAGCGGTTAATAATTTGTTCTTCGTTGTCCCGGATTTTTTCATAGGCACTAATACGAATTTCCGCCGTATCCAACAAATCCTGCAAAAACTGCAACTCTTGATCCGTGGCGTAACGGCCATCGGCATCAATGGTCAAACGAGTTAGGGATTTAAACATCAATCACATACCTCATAAAAATAAAAATCAAACTGCCCCCATGGGCCGGTGCCTACTCATCCACATCCTTGGCAATTTGGATTTTGGCTGCCTGTAACTGATCTGCTAATTGACTAATCATCGAACGGGTAATTAATTTACCTTTTTCCACCAGGATGCCCCCATCCCGAGGATTTAAAATGTTTTCCTCCGCCCGACGGCCAATCAGTTCCTCGATGTCCTCGATTTCACTGACGTACATCCCAGCGGGCAACTCCACCACCACCCCTTCGTCCAACACCCGGGCCTGGCAGGCCAAGCGAGAATAGCGACTATGGGTAGTAATCACCTCTAGGGTGCGCTGTTCCCGACGGTTGAGGGGGGAAAGACTTTCCATCCCAGCGGTGACGTAAACGTGACAAGTGGCACACATCCCCCGACCACCACACTCCTTCATAATTCGCAAATCTTGACTAAGTAATCCTGAAAGCAGATTATCGTTAGTCTCAATGGCGACTTTTAAATTGATGGGGTCGAGTCTAATGGTTTTAGCCACACAATCCTCCTTAGTGCTGTAATACTGATATTAGCCCTGTTGGCGACAGAGCAATTCCATAATGGTGGCATGGTCATGGCCTTCTGTTAACCAAGCAGAAACTGGTTTAAGGCGCTCCTTCAGGCCGAGGATGAAAAGATTTTTTTCCGCCCCCAGGGACTCACAGACGGTTTGCTCACAATGGAGCTTTTCACCGGTTAACTGTGAGAAAAAGGCGGCCAGCATGCCCGCTTCCAGGAAACCCATGGGGCTTTTGCCCTGGGGAGCACAGGCCACAAAAGGGGAATTAATCACCTCGGCCACAATGAAGCCGTTTTGGTAGTATTTCAAGTCGATATCCACCAGGCCGTAACCGTGGGATTTCCAACATTGTTTAAAGGTCTGCAGGAATTCCACCATGGCCATGGCCTGGATTGGCTTGCCATAGTATTCCTGCAGTTCGTCGGCAAAGCGCTTATAGAAAGCACTGCCCCAGGTTTTGCCACAGGCGGTGAGAGCCACCCCAGCCCCAATGCCTAGTTCGGAATCTAGGGCGGTGAATAGACCCTTGATGAGGGTATCGGGCAGGGCAATCAGACGGGCTCCACTGCGATTTTCCAACAGGCCAAACTCGTTATCCCCTTGGAGATAAACGTCCGGGGCAAAGTAGTTACCTTTGGGGGGTTGGGCATTAATCAGAGCATTTACGTCAATCATCGTTACTCTCCTAGGGTCATCATTTCTGCTTCTTCCTCTGGGGCGGGCGCAGGGGCCTGGCCGAGGATGGTTTGGTCTGCCTGGGCTAAAAAGGGTTCTAGGAGATGGTATTGGAGGGGCTCCAACAGGGACTGTAACTGTTCTTTTAGTAATTCCGATACCCTGGTTTCCATGGCCACCATTTCATGGGCCTGTACCACTCCCTCTAGCCACTCCAACAAACGGTATTGTAGGTATTCGGGATTACTCAGGAGCATGGCCATGGCTCCGTAGCGCAAAATGCTAATCCAATGCAGGAGAGCTTGGTGCAGTTGGGCCACCGGTGCATCGTTAAATTCCATTTCCAATTGGTCGGCGATCGCCTGGAAAAGAATAGTTTCCCCATCCCGCAGGAGGCGGTAGGTGTTTAACCGTTCTTGCATTAAGCCTAAATTTTTGCGGAAGGAAATAATTTCCAGAGGATGGAGATAATGGTCTTCCGCCCGATGAAAGAGCCGTTCAAAATCCTTTTGCATAATTTTATGGACCCCTAAAATAAATCGGAAAGATCTTCCAAACCAATGGCCGGTTCTACCTTGGTCACCGGCGCTTTTTGTTCTAGTTGTTCTAGCTTGGCAGGGCGAGAACTGGCGATCGCCAATGGTTGAGGCAATGGCTGACCTTGCCACTGAATACCCCGACAAAAATCCGCCACCGAGGCTGTGAGGGAAAGGGGTCGGGGAGGGGCTTTGGGACGATGCAACGTCGGTAAGTTTTCCCCCCCAGGGCGGGATTGTTGCCCAGTCCAATTTCCCTGGGAAAAGAAGTCCGCCACCGACAAACAAACCAAAGAGGGCAAGTTATCTAGGCTTTCCTCCGTCACCGAAGACTCCAACACCCGGGGGGAGCCCTGCCAGTTGTAACCCCGGAAAAAATCCCCCACTTTCATCTGGGCCCATTGGGCTGGATGGATCATTTGAGGTACTCTCCCTTAACCAGCTTGGTGGCAATGTCATTGGCATTGGCCCCTTCGTTTTGCCAGAAGGTGGCCGCATCAATGCGGTCCTGTTTGCCGATTAGAAACTTGCAATAGGTTTCCCCCATGGCGTAGCACTGAATTTCAATGCAGTTGAGGGACTTTTTCACCAGGCGACTGAAGAACCCTGCCAACAGGCCAGCGTAAATATGACAGACTGGTTTACCCACATCTCCCAAGGTGCGGGCCACGGCGGAGTCGAAAATGTCCACAAACAGAAAACCGTTTTTTTGCTCACTGAGGTCAATGGCCCAGTTCCCCCAGCCCTGGGCAGTGAAGGGCCACCACCAACCTTCCAGCACATAGTTAAGATTGAGCTCGCTCAAAGAACTGGTGTAACCAAATTCGGCCAGGAACCATTGATTAAAAAACTCAGCATCGTAATGACCCCACTCTTTCCCGATGTTGTACATGACCACACTGGAGGCGTTGCCCACTTCCTCTTGCAAACCGTCAATTAAGCCAACTATAAAATCTTCGCTGGTAAGAACGTTACGGCAATTATTCCAGTCCACAATGGAACCAGAATTCATTTGAAAACAAAAGAAGTCCTCCACTTGATAGTGGTGGTGTTTGTTGGGATGAACCTTTCTTAAACTATGTTCCAACAAGTTAGATCCTTTGACCTGGGCCGGAGTGTTTGATGTACTAATGGAAGTTAAAACCATGGACGACATCCCCTTGGGTATGGTGAAAAAATCAGTTTGGCTTGGCAGGCAACCCATCTATGGGTTAGAAAAGGATTCAGGATAAAACGGGTAAATGCGGTGAAAAACAAGAGCCTTGCCCTGGGTTCACGGTGTTGAGTAATTCTGAATAACCACTGGCTATTTTCCTAAATGGGGAAAATTCAACCAACGGCTGACCCACTTTGTAGCCAGTACAAAGCTTAATCAGTGTTACTCTAAAAATCCCAACTAATTCTAATTTTTACATGGCTTTTGTAGGCAGGATAAATCTCCGTTACAAAACGTTGTCAAAGTAGAAAAGACAACTAAACATTTCTCCATTAATTATTGTTAAGTTTGTATTTCTTCTGTTGACAAAACTGCCCTTCAATTTTCCGTTGACTGGCAAAATTCCAGGGAATAGGTCTGGGCTGGTTGTTTCTGGGTGGCCAGATAATCCCTCAACCAGCCACAACCCTGCTCCACTAGTTGGCGGAGCCGCTCCTTCTCCGGAGTTACGGGCCAACTTTGCAGATCACCGTTTTGGGCCACGGCCAGTAACCATTGGCCTTCCAGATTAAAGCCTAGCCCTAATAATGATCCCGATGTACTGGTAAATTCCCCTCGGAGGTTACCCTGCTGGTCCCAAAGTCTGACCATGCCATCACTGGCAGCGGTGGCGATCCATTGGCTGTCGGGACTGATGGCAATCTGATCAATGGGTAGGGGGTCACTTTTTAGGGTGTGTAACAATTCCCCCTCCACACTCCAAATTTTGGCGGTGCCTTCCCGACCAGCACTTAATAGGTATTTACCGTTGGGGCTGTATTGCAGTTGATTGAGGCGATCGCCGTGGGCCACAATGCTTTTAATTAGGGTGCCATCAAAATTCCAGAGGGTGAGATTACCCTGCTCATCCCCGGCGGCCAGTTGGGGTAAGGTCGGGTGGAGGCTAACACTGCGGATGGGTTCTTTTCGTTGCATGGGGTTGCCCAGGGCCAGGGCAATGGGGCCATGCAATTCAATGGCATTACTGGGGTTGCTATTGCTATCCCCTTGGGCGTGGTTCCCACTAGGATTTTTGTTGTTTGCCCCCTGCCAGAGTTGCACTTCTCCGCTACCGGTGGCCACGGCGATCGCCCATTGGGGGGATGTGGGGGTGGTGCGTAGGTCCACATCGTAAACACGGCCAATATCCGCCGTCCAGGCTTTGGCCAATTGAGGCTTGGCCTGGAGTTGCCACAGTTGCCATTGCCGACCCCGTTGCCCCAGCAACCATTGGCCATCAACACTGAACTGGAGGCGATTAACATTTTTGCTAGTATTTGGTAAAGTCCGGCGGCTTTGGTCTGCCGTATTGAATAACATTAAGGGTTCATTTTCCATTGCCAACACAATAGTATTGGTATTGGCATTCTCCGCCACAGCCCCGAGTACACCAGGCAAATTGAGGCTAACCAAATCGGGCTTTGGGGTCATATCCCAGACCTTAACCAAGTTATTTTCCAAGCCGATCGCCAATAGGGCACCATTGGTGGCTAGGGCTAAACCAAAAATTGCCTCTGGGTAACCTTGGTACTTTTTCAGCATTTTGCCGCTGGTGGACCAGTGAATGATGCTGCCGTTACTGCTGCTAGAAAATAATTCTTTACCATCGGGGCTGAAGACCACCCTGGTGACAAATTCATCGTGGCCCAATAGGGTGGCTTTAATTTCCCCCTGGAGATTCCAAAGTCTCACAGTGCCATCGTCCGCCGCCACAGCCAGTAGGTTGCCATCGGGGTGCCAATTAACCCCAAAAAAGGCCACCTCCGGCAAGCCAAACTGACGGATGAGATTACCCTGCAAATCCCAGAGGCGAATTTGCCCATCCCGGCAGACGCTGACCAGGGTTTGGCCATCGGGACTAAATTGGGCATCATCCACGGATTTCGTGTGCCCCTCCAACACAGCTAGGGTTTTACCCGATCGCCAATGCCAAATACGCACAGTGCGGTCCCGGGAGGTGGAAGCCAGGGTTTCTCCATCGGGGCTGAAACTGACGCTATAAACGGAATCTTGATGGCCCTTTAGGGTCTGCAAAACGTTGCCTTCCAGATCCCAAATTTTGACCATCTGATCCTGGCCGGCGGTGGCGATCACTTTACCGTTGGGGGAGAAATCCACCCGATAGATACTGTCTTTATGGCCAGTCAGTTCCCGCAAAAATCGGCCCTGGGGAGTCCAAAGGCGCACTGTTGCATCCCGGGAAGCAGAAGCAATTAAATTGTTGTCGGGACTAATGGCCACACTGGTCACTCCGTCCCTATGGCCCGTGAGAATATTTTTTTCGGCAATTTGGCTGAGAATTTGTTGCAAACTTACCAATGGACTGGTGGCGGGATATTGACTGAGGGTTTCATTCGCTTTGACTAGGTGGTGGAGTTGTTGCCCTGCCTCCAAAGCTGTCACCAAACCCGGAATTTGATCAAAGGTGAATTGCCGTTGGGCGCTAGTACCTAAGCGTTGTAGTTCTGTGCCCTGTTGACTCCGTTGTTGCTTGAGGGTGGCAAAGTAAGCCTGGCTTAAGGCGATCGCCGATCCCCCCAGGGACATCATCAGCACCACAATACCGAAGCTGATCATCCGTTTAGCCTTGACATTGGCCTGGGTCAAAATTTGGTTGGCGGCCAGGGAAGCTTCCTGTTCCTGATTTTGACTGGCGTTGAGGTAACGGTAATCCACCCCACTGAGGTTTTTACTGCTGGCCCAGGCCAAGGCTTCCCGTAGAGCTTCCCCCCGTAGTAATCGAGAAGAGTCTTGGTAATTGGAATTGATCCAAGCCTGGAGGTTAGTGCTGTAGGGTCGGAGTTTATTGAGCTCTTTACTAACCCATTGGGCATTAAAAATTGCTTGGTAAATGGGGTTATAGGGACGCAATTGCCCTTCCACTTTGACCACCAGCCCCGTTAGCCGCAACACCGTTTGTTCGACGCTATCGTCCGCGGGAATGGCACCTTTATGCAGAATTTCTTGGTACAGTCCCAACAGTTGCCCACTGCGGGCCTCGTCCTTCAAAAGGCGATCGCCAATGGTGCGAAAATGTACCGGTTCGTCATTGGATTCCCAGTGGTGAATGATTTTATCTTCGATCACCTGGGCGATGGCGGTGGGAATGGTGTCAGCTTGGCAATGCAACTCCCCCCCTTGCAGAGCTTGGGCCACTAGTTCGCAGACCTTCTGGGTTAAAAAGGGTTGTCCCCCTGTCCAGGCTAAAATTTCCCTGAGAATTGCCTGGGCGCTCCCTTCATCCACCGCAAAACCAGCGCTGAGGGGCAGGGCTTCTGTGAGGGTAAACCCAGTCAGGGCAATGGCTTGGCCAATGTTAAAGGGAGTTTGGGTTTTATTATCAATTAAATCCGAGGGGGTAGCTACCCCAAAGAGGGCAAAGCTGAGGCGATTATATTCCCTATCATCCGCCCGTTGGTTGTAGCAAAAACGAATGTAGGAAAAAAAGTCATCCAGGGAAAAGGGCAGGCTCAGCACCTTATCAATTTCATCAATAAAAATGACAATCTGGCGATCGCCAATGGTTTGAAGAATGACCGATTCAACAAATTCCCGTAACTTTTGAATGGGACTGAGTTGTTCCCGCTCCCGTAACCAGGGTTTGAGGGCCACTTTGCCCGCCAAAGATAGACCAAGGTAAAGCTGGGTAATAATGCCGTTATACCATTTTTGTGGGTCAGCTTCAGTGCCCAAACTGGTGATGTCAATGGAAACACACACCACCCCATCTTGCTGTAGTTGATGCATGGTACGTACCCGTAGGCTAGATTTGCCCATCTGCCGACAGTTGAACACATAGCAAAATTTCCCTCCTCGCAACTGGGCCAAAAGTTCCCGGTCTGCCTCCCGTTGGCTATAACTGGGATGGTTAGCGGCCAAACTTCCCCCTACCTGGTAGGGACTCGATTGCAATAAATTTAGGGACATGGAGGACATTGTTATTTAGTTATGTCTTTGACTATCCCGCCAAAGGGCAAGTAACGGTTTGCAATAGTGCATCGACTCTTTGAGGGGAGCTATGGTTTCCGCCTCTGACTTTCATTATACGCAGATAGCAAACCACCTTAAAACTAAGACAAAAGTGCATTTATAAGGCTGTTATTACCATCTGAATTTGGGAATAAAATAGACAAAAAACTTAGCCGTCGTAAATCCTAATTGAGTTGACTTAATAAGCAAGATTAGACCGAAAAAAAATTGGAAAAGATTTATTAATTAAAAACTTTGATCACGCTTAAGCAGGTTGAATCAGATTTTATTTTAACCCAGCATTCATATCAGTATGGCGGAAAATCAGTTCAGCTTTTAATGACAACCACAGCATCAACACCAAAGGTAAGCATAATGAAGATAAACCCAATTTAGCCGTCAAAACTCCACCGAAAATAGCACCGACACTAAATCCTAGCAATGCACTGCCAAATTTTATTAGTCTTGTGCGGCAAGCATCAAGATCCTGGCAGGATGCCCTTGGGCGAAGGGTGTCTTGTAGTCCACTAATTAATGCTAGATCCATGGTGAATTGGGTCAAATTATTGGTCATGGCGGTGGTAGGGGCAATATGTCCGAGGGATTCCCGCATTAACGCATTTTGCATTCCCATGGAAAATACTCCTAGGGAGCCAGTCAAAAATAACGGCAAATTATTGGCTGATTTATGGTGGGCTGGAGCCAAAATAATTGCAGTTATGGTAAATAACAGTAAAACTAAAGTTTCCATACTAATCAAATGGCTGAGCTTTAGTTGATGGCGGCGAGCCAGGACAGTGGTAAGGATAACGGCAAACATAAAAACGGGAATGACTGCAAGTCTAACCCACAGGGCTTGTCCCCCCACGCCAATTATTTCCGTTGCCGCTATGACCAGATTGCCAGTAATGTGAGAGGTGAATAAACCATTCAACCCTAGAAAGCTAGCTGCATCGACAAAGCCGGCTACCCAACTGAATAAAACACCGACAATAAACTGCTCATTTAATAATAGTTTCATCGTCTATGGTTACATGGCAAAGTTATGTTAGAGCGTGTCTCAAAAATCTGACAATTGTGGTTAATTACCCCCTCCTCTGCTTTTCTGACAATGCTAGTTAGTCTCCCCCTAGCGCTCCTGATTAAGGAGGATAAACTTGGAAGAGTTCCTCATTTTAGCAAGGATTCTTTACTGACAAGGCAATTTTTTAAGTCCATTCTTAGCTTGACCATGCGCGTAAAGTAACACTGAATAAATTCTAATTTACGGTGTTAGAAGTTGGAAAACTAAATTGCAAAATCACATCATTGTAATCCTGATCACCGCCCCCAACTATATCTTCAAAGCCAAAAAGGTTACTACCAAGACGGGACATTTGACTAATACCACCGGGGTTAGCCTCATTAAAAGAGAAAAGAGCAACGGGGCCAAGATTGGGATCATTACCGGGATTTTGGTTCAGCACCTCTGCAATGGTGGCGTTGGGAATAATCACCATGCCATACATATTGTTGCCTAATAGGTTAATGGTTTGTTTTGTTGTGCCAAAGAAACTATCCGGTGCAGTTAAACTTACTCCGGTGAGGGGATTTTGGGCTCGATTTAAAGCGGCCTGGAGGTAACCTATTTCACCTGGCTTGAGATCAATTTGGCGATCGCCATTAATGTCTAATCCCCCAGTTAAGCTATCCACTTGGTAGAGGGCAATGGCATTGTCATAGGCTCCAGCACGACTAATGGAGGCTTCGACGGCAACGGTTTGATTTAAAATCCCTGGTACAACCAAAGTTTTGGAGCTAATTTCAGCAGTGATGCCATCAAAGCTCAATTGATGATAACCCCGACTATCGGTTTCGACGGTGGGGGAAGTATTAATGGAAAAAGTTGTTTTGCCTCCCTGTTGGCTGTAGAGCATATAGTAACGATTAGCTTCTAGGTTTGAGTTTTCCAAACTTCCAAAAAATTGCTCTTCGGTTTTGGCCAGCTCTATGGGATTGGTAAAACTTTCCTGGGCCAGGGTACGGGTAAGGGAGTTATTAGATGAACTATCTTGATCCTGAAAAATAATTTGCTTACGAGCGAGGGCCGCAGTTTCATAGCCTGGATCGTTAGGTTGCAAACCATTGATTGTGCCGTTTTGATCATCAACCACAATCCAGCCCAGTTCATAGTTTTGGTCAGAACTGCTAATTAACCTTAGTTGTACCTGGCCATCGGCATTGGTGGGAGCCCAGAAAACCCGATTATTGTTGGTAATTAAACCTGGAATGGTACGACCCAAATAACCTTTTGTTTCCACCAGGCCATTGCTTACGCCGTCGGCATCTCCCCGATCGCCATCGAGAAGCTCAAGCTTGACTCCATGGGGACTACTTTCACCATCTAGATAACTAAATTTGGCCCCGGTCACATTGTTAGACATTAGGGATTCATAACTTCTCGTGAGGGGATTGTAATTAAAAAAGTCGTTAAATTCGCCGATGCCACCGACAGTGACATCAGCTTGGGTTTGGCCGCCATTAGTGGTGGTGGAAAAATTGACTATGCCTCCCATTAAGCTATTTTCCAACTCCCCTGCCAGATAATTCCAACGGCGGATCTGGGAACCATTGCCATCAGCAGCTAGGGCAAACTCCTGCCCCCAGTTTCCTAACCTTAAACCTTCGTCTAACAAAGAAACTAATAATCCAAACTGGCGATCGCCGGTGTAAATACCATCATTAGGAATTTGAACTGTGACTGTTTTACTGGTTTCCCCTGGGTTAAAGATTAGCTGTCCCGCCACTGGTAAATAGCGATTACCCGCTTTACCATCACCATCTTGGCTGAGATAACTAACTAAAACATACTTGTCCAGATCCCCCGTCCGCTCAATAACAAAATCTACCTCTCCTATTGCCTCTGAAATTTTGGGATTGGAAACAAGCAGTTTAGTCGGGGCATTGGGATTTGAAACTGGAACTTTATTTTGAGAATTGATAGTTAAGTCACTTAATAAACCGTTGTTGATTTCTGTATTAGAAGTCGGTAAAATTGGTGCTGGAATATTGGTGCTTACGGCAGTGTAAGTGGGTGCTTTGGCTTGGTTAACCAAAACTGTCGCCGCTGAGAGGTCAGACGTGTATTGATAATATTTATCGCCATATTGATAAGTAGTTCCCGCCGCACTAAAATCGCTACTTAACACGAGACTATCGACACTATCCATCAGCACAACAACTGTGTTGTTACTCGACAAATTAGTAACGGTTAAAGCATTGAGGGTTAACGTATTCGCACCATAATCGAGAATACTAATTACTTCAAAGTTTTTAAGCCTTACCCCTGGTGCCAAGGTGGTAATATCCCAATTCTGTCCGTTATAACCTTGTAATTCCAACACATCTAACCCTGTCCCGCCATCTAGGCGACGGAAGTAGGTATCAGCGACGGAAACAAAGTCATCCCCTGGTCCTGCATAAACTACGTCTAAACCTCCATTAGTATAGATTTGGTCATCACCCTGCCCTGCCACAAAGCTTTCCCCAGTGGGGGTGCCGAGCATAACATCATCGCCTATAGTTCCTGTTTGATTCACCGTTTGGTTAAAGTCGCTACCAAAGAGGACAAAACTGAGGTTGTCGTTATTCCCTGGCGCACCAATAATGAGGTCATCAAAACCATCCCCATTCACATCCCCGCCGCCGCCAAGAGAAACTCCAGCAAGGGAATTAGGCAATCCGGTGACCGAAAATCCTTGCTCTGGTGTGAGGTCTTTTAACGTCAAGAATTTGCCATTGTTTGCAGATAAAGCCGCCCCAAAAACCACATAGCCCGTTCCTTGTTGTTGATTGGTCCCCGGAACCCCAATCCACAAATCATCAAAACCATCTCCATTCACATCCCCCGCTGGGGCAAAGCTAGTCAATTGAGCTGGTAGACTGGTATCGGTATTGATGTCAATGGTGGAGAGCAAAATGTCAGGCTGTGAATTGCTGTTTAAACCACTTAAACTGCCGTAGTAGATCGCAACAAAATTAAGTTTGGATTTGTTATTCTCTACGAAAGCCGTCAAAATATAGCCGAAATCGTCAATTCCATCCCCATTTACATCCCCGATATCCTGTAAGTCACTAGCGTTAGGGTCTCGGAGTAACCCGCCCACTGTCGGCAACGCGACTGAGATGGGAGATAAACCGGAGGAAGAATAAAGGGAAAAACTATTGCTAGGAATATTAACCGCTAACTCTCGATCGCCATCGCCATTAATATCTATAATATCTATTCCTGTGGCAGAGGCTATCGCTGTGGGAGGAAGATTAGTTGAATCAAAATTCGTTAGTTTCCCAAGCTGATTTCCCAAGGAAATTAAATTTTTTCCATCACTAGCAGAGAACAACATGTCGCTATAGCCATCATTATTATAATCTGCGATGGCAAAGGCATTAGAGATTCCGGCTAATTGTAGAGAGGAGTTAGCATCAGCAACTAGGGTTATTTGTTTCTGATTACCAAAGTCAATATTGCCCAACAATAAATAAAAGTTATTGTTGCTATCTATGATGCCAAAATCTGATAATCCATCGCCGTTATAATCCCCAATATCCACCACATCTTGAATGTCGGCACTCTGAATATTTATAGTTAAGGCATCATTGCCACTGGCGGCGGTCAATAAGTCTTTGGTGCTGTCTCCAAAAATAATTACTCCGGCATTATCTCCGCCCGAATAAACATCGGCAAAACCATCCCCGTTAATATCGCCTAACATACGGACAATACTACCGTTGTTAGAAATAGAAAACGGTGGTAGAGACGTTTCTAAAACCTGATAACCGTTGCCGGCAGTAGAGTTGACTAAGTAGAGTTGATTATTGACAATCACCGGAGATGGAGCATAGTTACTAGTCCCCGAAATTTTGCTGGTTGTCCAAACTGTGCCATTAGTTGAAGTGCTTAAGTAAATTAGTTGATCTTCGTCTACACGGCTTTGGGTGCTCGTTAGATAGATGGTGGTACCATCTGTGGTCAGCCCTGGGGTTTGGCTAGTATTAACGCCCGGTACCGAAGCTAAAGACCACGATAAGTTATTAAGATCCGTGCCTGTCGTCGAGGTAATATCAATACCGTTGCCAGGGCTACCTTTTGTTCCTGTTTGATAAGCAAGGTACAGTGTTTCATTTAAAACTGTGGCGCTGACAGCGTTGGGACTAGTTTGAGGAGCACTACCATTGTCATAGGTCACCTCAAATAATCCTGACCATGAGTTACTAAACTGGGGATTGTCGGAATAGATATAAAGTATGCGGCTACTCGGATCGTTAGAGATAAATAAGGCCAGTAATTTATCTTGGTATGTGACAAGGGTGGGGGCATTGGAGGAGGTTTGCCCAATGACAGACTGTGAACTCCAACTTTGTCCTTCATTGGTACTGTAAAGAATATTGAGTTGGGGATCTAAGCCCGTATAGGCTAAATACAATACATCATTATAAACCGCTAAAGAGGGAGAAAAGTTAGTGGCATTTTTGATCGCCACAATTGCGTTACTCCAAGTTTTTCCGCCATCTGAACTGATCGTAATGTAAATATCTTGCCCACTCCCATCTCCCTTGTAAGCCATGTACAATTTCCCCTGATAGCTCACCAAGGATGGCATTACACTCGTTGTCTGGTCGAAAATCTCTGGATTGGCAACCTTGAAGGTGCTAAAGCTATTGCCATCGATGACAAAGCCATTATCAGAGCTGACATTGGCTAACTTAATACTGCCATCGTCCTCCAAGTAAGATTGGCCATAAACTGCATAGGCTTGCTGGGCATTGGGGGCCGTTAATAGCAAACTATCAACTTTTCCGTTGCTTCCCGTTTTCCCGGTAATATTTCCCAACCCAGTGGCCGCCGTACCTGCTAGTTGATAGGGGAGGCTCCCATTCAATAAAAAGGTTTTATCCTGACTGGTCGCGCCCAGATCAAAGATTGTTCCAACCTGACTCAGATCCAAGGGGCCAAAGAGGAGATAACTTTGACCAGTGCCATTACTGGCTTGGGGAGCGGTAATAAGAAAATCCTGATAACCGTCCCCATTGAGATCTCCAGGCACAGTGACAACGGTTCCCGCCTGACCATTAGCTAGAGAACCGTTAATGATGAGATTGCTGACTGTGCTTAAAGCTTGGGGCGATGTTGAGGAGGAGGACGGTTGATGGCCCTGAATCACATACACTGCCCCTGCATTGGCATTAATCCCTGTTGCTGAAATGACCAGGTCTTGTTGTCCATCCCCATCTAGGTCTGTAAAGTCTCCAGAGGCGATCGCCGCTCCGGCCAGATAGTTAGTGGCAACTCCATTGGGGGCTGGAATATCAGGGCCTGTATAGGTTCCCCAGGGAGTTAATCCTTGACTACTAGTGGAAAAAACATGAACGGCTCCCACCGCAATTTGTGCCGAGTCTGGATAGAGGGATTGACTGCCAGAAGGTAGTCCTCCTTTCCCTTTCCATTGATTGTTAACTTCCACTTGATAGGCGGGCGCACCGATAAAAAGGTCATCGCTCGTACTACTACCGGTGAATGTGGTGGGATTCCCAGGTGAATAATGGGAAGCTCCTAAAGAAAATCCCGCCCGCTCACCCACCTGATTCAACGAAGTCCCTTGGTAAACTTCTGTGAATGATGTACTGCCGTTGTAAGCAATATAGACAGCCCCGCCGTTGCCTACTCCAGGGGCACCGAAAGCAATGTCATTGCGGGTATGGCTGCTATCTCCGTCAAAATTACCCATAACAACGGAAAATCCGGCTTGGGCAGAGGAAATTGCTGGGTTAATTACATAGCCCATGGCAGAAGTTAAACTACCAACATCTATGATGCTCCCAGGGTTACTGGTGAGGTAACTGCCATAAATGACATAAATTACGCCATCCCCACCATTGGCGTTAGCATCCCCAATTACTAAATCGTCTATGCCATCACCATTAATATCCCCCGTGGCTAGGCTCATGGACACACCACCGTTGACAACACCACCATCAGCAATGCCTGTGATTAAAACTCCCCCCGGATTGCCTGATAAATCCGTTGTCGTGAGGGGATTACTCTCCGTCCCACTCAAAACACTGCCACCGGCCAATAGAATCTGAATGGTGCCGCCACTGACCGGATTGCCGGCGCTGTCCGTGTAGCCCCGATTCCCCACTGCCACATAAGCTAAACTGCCATCGGCCTTAAAACCACTGGCAAGCTCAACGGCGATCGCCGCATTATTGGTGTTAATGACAAAGCCGCTATCAATATTGGCTAAGGAGGCATCGTTGGCTTCTGTAACCGTGGCAATGCCCAAAACTTCCGTCCCTAAATCATTAACACCCTTAGCAGGAACCTTTCCCCCTTGATTGGCGATGGAGGTAACCTGGGGTGTAACGCTACTAACATCCTTAAAATATACCGTCACCGTCGGCGTTGCGGAAAAGGTATTGCCGGTTTCATCAATAAACAAACTGAGGGTCTCTGTTTCCCCCATCACTCGATGGTTTAATCCCAAAAGGGCCGGGTCGAGACTATTGAGCAGAATCGTCCCATCAGCAAATGTGAGCTGACCATTATTGGGGACGGTCTCGCCTAAAATCACCCCGACTTGGAAACCACCGATGGCATTGCCATCACCATTTTGACCAACCCCCCACAAAAGATTTGTTCCGGGAACTGTAACTGCTATCCCTGTAATTTCTCGCCCTTGTTCGCCGGTCAGATTAATTTGGAAAATGCTATCCGCTTTACCATTGGGAAAAATTTCTTTGCCTTTTGGGGACTCCGTGGCCGCAACGATATCCCAAATCGGGAAATTGGCATCACTCAGGATGGTGGGAACAATAGTGGGAATCGGTTCGATTTGGCCACTTAATTGCCAACTGTTTGTAGTAGGATTCCAAACACTGTAGTAGGCTTCTGGCCCGGCCGGCACTGGGTCAACATATTGAGCATTGAAGCGATCGCCAATTTCGTTAGTGCCTAAAGCTCCATCAAGAAACTGGTTCCCCGTAAAATCAGTGACGTTAGAGGCAGTTAAACCAGTACTACTGGGAACATAGGAAAGGACGGAATTATAAAAAGCAACTTCATCGACATAAACCGATCCCTCCTGGCCCACCACCGCCAGCGTCCCGGATTGGGGTAAATTGCTAAAACTAACATTGTCCAAACTTCCCACTAACTCACCATTTAGGTACAGAGAGAGGATGTCTTGGGAACCGTCATAGGTGCCGACCACATAGTACCAAGTGTCGGTATTAAGGGGGGGCGTTGTCGCAATAGTTGAATTGCCAGTATTGTCTAGGCTGAACTTTAACTGCGTATCGTTGACAGTAAAGAGAAAAACATCCGCCATAGACACTAAGTTAGGAATGGCGTTGATGCTGGGTAATTTAAACCAGAATTCCACCGAAAATCCCTGAATGGAAACTGGAATCGCCGCGTCAAGGGTCACGCCGCCGCCATTGAACAAGACCGCAGGATTGGGATCACCAGAATTGTTTGTGGTGTCTTCCAGGGCCCCAATTTGATTAAGGGTGAAATTGCCACTGTAGTTACCGTTAAAACTAGGCCCAGATTGCCCTTCATTAATTGCCGTTGTGCCACTTAGTTCCCCTAGGCGTAGATAAACAATGGGATCTTGCTCCACTACGAGATTGCTGTAGGAAGCAGGTTGGCTTTCTGTCCAAAAAATGGCAGGTTGGCCATCAATGGTGCTGATATTCAATTCCGTAAAGGCATCTGGGGAAATTTCCGAGAGGAGTGTCTGGGGAGTAGTCCAGGTGGTGCCATTAAAGCTTGACCAGTAAATGGTGGTTGAAGTATTGCCATTACTCTGCTGTTGGGTATTTAACCAAGCGGCGAGCAATTCCCCATTGGGCCCCGCTCCCAACGTCACTTTTTGATCCTGGCCAGTTTGCACTGCGGCGATCGGTTGGGCCAAACTCCATTGATTATCTGGGCCTAAGATTGAATAGTAAATATCAGATTGACTAATTGCCGCATTGATTTTTTCAGCTTGTTCACTGCTATAGTTTTGCCCTGGTATTTGTTGAATAGTTAAATCATCGTTGTCAACCTGAACCCAAGCCAGGACATTAATTTGGTTAGTCTGATTTGTGGTTGGATCAGTGTAGGTGTAGAGAGTAGAAGCTACGTCAAAATTTAAGCCACTGGTGCCGGGAATCGTTGTAATTTCGGAAATGCCGCTGTCTCCAAAGGGGGAAAAAGCTGTTTTGATCACTGTACCGGAATTGGTGGGAGTGGTAAGAATGTTACTAGTGGAAAAAGATGCAACAACTTGATTATTAACTCCCTTTAGTGGGTTGTCAGGATCTGATGTATAAGCTACTGAAACAAGATTTCCTTGACCAATTTGAAGGGAATTATCTAAGGTCAGGACAACCGATGTTTCATTGATAATTGCCTGGACAACGCCAACAGCTTTGCCATTGACTAATACGTTGAAATCGTTACTGGGGAGTTGATCATTTTCCGAAGTAAACGATAGTTCTTGATCGAAGGCAATAACAATAGTTTGATTAGAGCCATAGCCATTATAAATATCACCGTTAATGTCTAAATCTAATACCGTTGGTGCGCTGGCATCATTAATTAGATCAACTGATAAATCAGTAAACTTCTCCAACCAAAACGTTGTCCCAGTTGGATCAATATAAACTAAATTGCTACTGTTACTTCCGTCCGATGCCACCAAGTTATAGCTAACAGAAACGGTTGTTGCGTTACCTGAAATCGGTTGGGCCAAGGTTAAAACCAGTGTGTTCCCTTCCACATTTGGAAGCTCGTTCTGATTTAACGATTGAGTAATACCATCAATGATGACCACAAACTGATCTGCCTCAGGATTCAGATAGTTCCCCTGATTGTTGGCTAAGTTTTCCCCAAAGGTCAGATAAATATTACTTCCTTGGGCTAAGGCAGAAATGGGTAATAAATTAGGGGCATCGCTACTCCAACTGAGCAGAATATCTCCTTCACTAGTGAGGGATAAAGCCGGAGAGCTATCTTGGGTAAAGTCATTATCTATCTTGCTCAGAACCTGATTAATATTCTCTGTGCTGATAAAGGTATTGTTGACATTTCCTGCTGTGGTAGAAGGGCTAGAATTGCTAACGATAAAAGAAGCAATGTCTTGATTACTTGCACTTTCTAGATTATTGCTTCCTCCTTCAGTCGGCGTATATTGTACGGTATAGTTTTCTCCCTGGGGAATGGTCTGAGTTAAGGTTAGAACAACACTATTTTGATTAACGTAAACAGGTTGTTGACCGTTTTGATTAGGAGCAATTAGATTGATGGTGCTTCCATCACTGTCTTTTACGATAAATTGGCTCGCATCGGGAACAATATCGGTGTTTAACGGTGTATTAAAGGCGATGGTTATTTGTTGATTGGTATTGGTATAATTATTACCATTGCCACTGGTTGGGTCGTAGGTATAAACCAAAGTTTGGGCGGAGTTATTGATAACCGTACTTTTTGTAAAGTCATTGAGCTGATTACCGCTATAGCTCACGGTAATATTGTCCGTTAAGGGTTGATCGTTCAGGGTGGCGTAGGGAATTGCACTTTCTAAACGCAGAATAACTGCATTTTCTTGGACAATGACGTCAAAAACTGGAACAGTCGAAACACTCTTATTGGCATTGGTCACCTGAACGGTAAAATCTTCAGGATTGAGACTTAAATTTGGGCTTAAGGGAGTAGCAAAGGGGATAGTTAGTAAGGATCCCTGAACACTGGGTTCCGTTTCGGATGTCGATGGCGTTAATGAAGAATTGGCAGTTAGAATTTGAGAAGAAGATTCCGGCCAAGTCCAGGTAGGAATACCGGCGATTTTAGCATTGAGCAATCCCAGAGCCTGAACTTCCAGGCTATAGGGAAGTCCGAGGGTAAATGTATCTTTGGGAAAGTCCGATGATCCCTTGACGAGAAAGGTTCCGTCTAGAAATATCCCCACCGAACCAGTTAATTTGAAAATAAAGGGAATATCAACGATTAATTCGACACCACCTTCTATGGGGATGCCAATGAGTAATGATTCCAAGGATAGTGGGCCGTTGTCATCAATTGACTCAAAAGCAGAAATTAAATTGGAAAGAATGGCCTCAAGTGCAACAACTTGAGAAAATACTGGAATAGCAGTTCCAAATGAATCGGCAATTAATAATCCTTTTTCACTTGAATTAGAATCAATAAAGGGAAATAAAATATTTCGATAGGTATCAGAATCCTTGGGTTTTAACTGCCACTGAAGGGCAATTCCGGCATCTATAAAGGCATTGAGGTTAAAAAGATTTGTTTTATTTTCACCAAAATTGGCACCTACAATTGGGAAGGTGAAACCAAAGGATAGGGCGAAACTACCTGTTTCAAGCTCAAGGGGATACTGCCCACTCGAAGCTTGCGTATTGCCAAAACTATACAGAGAAGATAAAACAATCGAAAAGTCAAATTCATTAGTTTGTGCTTCTGTTGTCTTCTTTTTCTGGAATGGGGTTTTCTTTTCCGTAGCTTTTGCAAAACTAACAGCTGCAACTGCATTGAGCAGGAGCTTACCATCGGTGGAGACCCCACCGCCAAATAGAGACCAGGTAGGGTTATCACCGCTTGACCCCTGTAAGGCAATATTGACTGATACCCCACCAAATCCATTTTCAACCGCCTTTTTTACCTTAGCATTTTCACTCTTAGCAATAATAAATTTCAATAGGCTGTCGCTAAAGCCACTTGATGCATTCCAATTTAAGCCTTGCCCATTAAAGGCTTTTTTTGCTAAGAATTCTGCTTCAGAATCACTTAAAACAGAGTAGGAAGCGGCAACGGCAGAATTTTGACCCGAATAACTCGACGAAATTCCTGATAGGGTTTTATTAACTGATGAAGAGGGAGAACTTGGTGTCGTTGTGAATTGACTACTATTAACCCTAAAGGATTGGTAGTATAAGTCCGTATCTTCCCGAATACCTTGGTTTTGAGCATTTTCAGTATCAACTTTTTGCCCCACCACAAACACGGTGCCGTCATCTTTGGCGATCGCCCTGGGTTCTAGATCCCCCACTTGATCAGCAGTTAGGGCCTGGGGCTTATCCAACCATTGCGTTTTACCACTGGCATTGTATTGGGCTGCCGTGTAGAAAATATTGCTTTCATTTTCGCTCCCCTGCTGGTAAACCACCGCTAATCCTGGTAGCCCTGTGCCGGAATCATCAATGAGCTTATCGTTGGCAATTAAGTTTAAACTGACGATTTTTTGAGAGCCGACATTGGCGATCGCCGTTTCATTGATCCAGGTTGCAGAATTGTCGTTGTAAGTTGCGTGAAAGAGCGTGGCATCTTCCACCCAGACAATATGGGTTACCCCCGCCGAATCCGTAGTGATCGCAGAAAGTCGATTTGAGAAGTTAATGGCCATGAAAAAAAAAGACGAAGTTAAACGGCATTTTTGGACAATAATTTGCAGAATTCCATGTTGGTGTTTTGCAATAAATGACTGAAAAACCTAAGCCCTCACCTGATTGGGTTGAAAGCCGTGCTTAAGTAATAATTCAGTTTTTTAGTTTAAATTTCTTCTTGTCCTGGCCAGGATCTCAGATGGCGTTTGATACTTCCTTAACTCCCAATATTGCCAAGTTTAAAGAGAAATTGCAGAATTTCCAGACGCCGTTCTACCCGCCCGACAAGCAGAATTAAGAGCCGTTTTCCCGTGCCGTGATCATAGCACTAATACCTCAGGATAATTACCTAGGCTAATTCACTGACGTTAAATTCTCTCCCTTGCGACATAAAACTTAAGATTTTACTAATAAACTAGTTCGTAGGTTTTTCAAGCCAAAAATTGAACGGCGATCAAATTTTCTATTGAAATTCTAATTCATGGCTATAGAAGTTGGAAAACTAAATTGCAAAATCACATCATTGTAGTCCTGATCACCGCCCCCAACTATATCTTCAAAGCCAAAAAGGTTACTACCAAGACGGGACATTTGACTAATACCACCGGGGTTAGCCTCATTAAAAGAGAAAAGAGCAACGGGGCCAAGATTGGGATCATTACCGGGATTTTGGTTCAGCACCTCTGCAATGGTGGCGTTGGGAATAATCACCATGCCATACATATTGTTGCCTAATAGGTTAATGGTTTGTTTTGTTGTGCCAAAGAAACTATCCGGCGCAGTTAAATTTACTCCGGTGAGGGGATTTTGGGCTCGATTTAAAGCGGCCTGGAGGTAACCTATTTCACCTGGCTTGAGATCAATTTGGCGATCGCCGTTTACATCTAATCCCCCGGTTAAGCTATCCACTTGGTAGAGGGCAATGGCATTGTCATAGACTCCAGCACGACTAATGGAGGCTTCGACAGTAACGGTTTGATTTAAAATTCCTGGTACAACCAAAGTTTTGGAGCTAATTTCAGCAGTGACGCCCCCAAAATTGAATTGATGATAACCCCGACTATCAGTTTCAACGGTGGGGGAAGTATTAATGGAAAAAGTTGTTTTGCCTCCCTGTTGGCTGTAGAGCATATAGTAACGATTAGCTTCTAGGTTTGAGTTTTCCAAACTTCCAAAAAATTGCTCTTCGGTTTTGGCCAGCTCTAAGGGATTGGTAAAACTTTCCTGGGCCAGGGTACGGGTAAGGGAGTGATTAGATGAACTATCTTGATCCTGAAAAATAACTTGCTTACGAGCGAGGGCCGCAGTTTCATAGCCTGGATCGTTAGGTTGCAAGCCATTGATTGTGCCGTTTTGATCATCAACCACAATCCAGCCCAGTTCATAGTTTTGGTCAGAACTGCTAATTAACCTTAGTTGTACCTGGCCATCGGCATTGGTGGGAGCCCAGAAAACCCGATTATTGTTGGTAATTAAACCTGGAATTGTACGACCTAAATAACCCTTCGTTTCCACCAGACCATTGCTTACTCCATCGGCATCTCCCCGATCGCCGTCTAAAAGGGTAAGCTTGACTCCATGGGGACTGTTTTCACCATCTAGATAACTAAATTTAGCCCCAGTCACATTGTTAGACATTAGGGATTCATAATTTCCTGTAAGGGGGTTATAGCTGAAAAAGTCGTTAAATTCTTCGAGGCCACCGACATTTATCTCGGTTTGGCTTTGGCCGCCCTTAGTGGTGGTGGAAAAGTTGACTATGCCCTCCATTAAACTATTTTCTAACTCCCCCGCCAGATAATTCCAACGGCGGATCTGGGAACCATTGCCATCACCGGCTAGGGAAAACTCTTGGCTCCAGTTTCCTAACTCTAAACCTTCGTCCAACAAAGAAACTAATAATCCAAATTGGCGATCGCCTGTGTAAATGCCATCATTGGGAATTTCAACTGTGACTGTTTTACTGGTTTCCCCTGGGCTAAATATTAGTTGCCCCGCCACTGGCAAATAGCGATTACCGGCCTTGCCATCCATATCTTGAGTCAGGTAACTAACTAAAACATATTTGTCTAGATTTCCCGTCCGTTCAATAACAAAATCCACTGCTTCCCTAACTTCGGTAGCGAGGGGACTAGAAACAAATAATTTGGTGAGAAGATTGGGGTCAGAAAAATTTGTTAAACCTTGATTGCCGTTAGTCAAATTATTACCATTGCCCACCCCAGCACCACTGGGTAAAATGGGTTGCGGTTGATTGTGGCTTGGAGCAGTAAAACTAGGGGTTGTTGGTTGATTGACTAATACAACAGCCGCTGAATTATTAGATTTATACTGATAAAATCTTTGCCCATATTGATAAATCGTTCCATCGGCACTAAAATCACTGCTCAATTGCAAACTATCACCGCTTTCATCCATCAAAACAACGAGGGTATTATTGCTGGATAAATTAGTTACCGTTAGGGAATTAAGGGTTAACTGATTCGCTCCATAATCCCGAATATCAATGGTTTCAAAATTCTGTAATCGCAGTCCAGGGGAAAGGGTAGTAATATCCCAATTCTGGCCGTTGTAACCCTGCAAAGCCAAAATATCAAACCCCGTGCCCCCATCCAGCCGCCGGAAATAGGTATCACTCACGGCAACCCAATCATCGCCGGGGCCGGCATAAACTACATCTAAACCACCCTTGGTGTAAATCTGATCATCCCCTTGCCCAGCCAGAAAACTTTCCCCAGTGGGACTGCCCAGCATCACATCATCGCCGATGGTTCCCGTCTGATTAACCGTGTCGTTAAAATCACTGCCAAACAGGACATAACTCAAATTGTCGCCATTGCCAGAATTAACGAAGGTCTCGCTCCAGAGGCTAGTCAATTGGTTAATGGCTGTCCCTACACCAGCAATGCCATTTTGATCCCAACCTGAACCGTTATAGGGTAAGGCGATCGCCACTCCGTTTTTTAAACCCACCACAATATCGGGTTGCCCATCCCTTCCCCATTGCACTGACATCTGGGTGACAGGAGAACTCCAGCCAGGATTGTTATCCGCAACGGTGATCCAACTTGAGCCGTTGTAATATTCAACCCCTCCCTTATCCCCAAAAGCGATCACCACTTGGGGCGTACCGTCACTATTCCATTGCACCGCCATTTGGCTAATAGGGGGCCCACCCACGGAGCGGAGGTTGGAAAAACCTTGGCCGTCGTAGTAGAAAACTGCGCCATTTTTAAGACTAACTAAGACCTGGGGCTGTCCCTCAGTGCTCCATTGCACCGATAGTTGGGTGACAGGAGAACTCCAGCCTGGCTTGGGATTTTCCAGGTATGTCCAGCTTGAGCCGTTATAGTAGCGAACACCGCCATCATCGCCAACGGCGGTAACAATCTGAGGATTGCCATTGGCCTGCCATAGCACCGCCATATGGGTTATGGGATAAGCAGGGTCATTTGAATCACTTCCGTTGTTGTATTCTAGGGTCTGCAAGGACGAATTGGCGCCGTTGTAATATTGCACTTGACTTTGGGGCCCTTCAGTTCCTGGCCCCTGCCCCACGACAATTTGGGGTTGCACATTCCGATCAGGATTCCACTGCACCGCTAATTGACTGATGAGGGGTTCATCAAAGTCTACTGAAATTAGCGGGTTCGATAACCAATTTGTTCCATCGTAGTAATAACAGCCATAGGAACCGCAGATCACCACCTGGGGGGGGTTATTACCATTCCACTGCACCGCCATTTGAATCACTGGCCAAGGCCCATCGGTCAGGGGGGAGATGCCCAATTGTGACCAACTCGAGCCGTTGTACCACCACACTTCGCCGTTGACTAACCCCACCACAACTTGGGGCACACCACTGGCATTCTCTTGCACAACCATCGAAATCACGGCAGGATCGCTATTCCCGCTATTGATTTGTTGACCGTTGTACCAAATTCGCCCTTTGTCATCCCCAATGACAGTGTTTTGGGAAAGTTGAGTTTCATAATTGCCCGGAGCGCCTATCACCACATCGTCAAAGCCATCCCCATTCACATCACTGCCGCCACTAATGGCAAAACCGGCCTGGGCATCGGGTAAACCATTGACTAGAAAACCATAGAAGCTACTACTTTGATTTTGATTAGCGCCGAGTTGCCCTAAATCAAAGGGCTGATTGCTCCAATTATTGCCGCCGAATACAACGAACACACTGCCCTGATCATCATTGGCCGTCACTGTAAAGGGGGAACTAATTAACAGATCATCAAAGCCATCCCCATTCACATCTCCAGCTTGGGCAATTTCAGATAAGAAAAAGGGACTTTGTTGGTTACTCACCGTTGTGAACGGCGCCGCGAGGATGACATCGGGTTGGGAACTGTTAGTTAACCCCTGAAGTGAGCCGTAATAAATGAAAACACCTCCTTGATTGCCAGCCTGGTCTAAACGGGTCGGATCGCCAAGGGTTGCAGCGTAGTAGTTGGAAGCTAGTACAGCCAAGTCGGCGATGCCATCACCGTTAAAGTCACCAATATTCACCAATTGATTAGCCCCGGCCAGGGTATCAATCACCGAAGCGGTGGTGGGGTTGGGCAACAGAGAAAAAGTGCCAGCAGTGGAAATTTGTCCCGCTATTTTTCTCTGGTCACTGCCAATGGCAATTTCTGGGATTCCATCACCATTGAGATCAACCCCTGTAGCTGAGGTTGGCGCTTCGGTATAATCAATCTTGGTAAAATTGTTTAGACTACCAGGGGCGTTACCCCAGGCTACCTGATTGCCGTTATCTCCCCACAACAGGACATCATCATAACCATCGCCGTTGTAGTCGCCAATGGCCATGGATTTGGTTACGCCCCCCACCTGGCTGATAACCACAGGCGCGGTACTAGAGGTAATACTTAATGTTTTTAAATCTCCCAGATTAGTATTGCCTAGAACAACATAGAAATTACCGTTATTAGCGAGAATTCCGACATCATGGAAACCATCACCGTTGAAATCTCCCAAGCTAATCACTTCTTCCAGATTGGCATCGGGAACCGAAATGACTAAGTCGTCACTACCACTGGCTGCTGTGAGTAAATCCTGGGTGCTATTGCCAAAAATAATTGCTCCGGCATTATTCCCCCCAGAAAAAATATCTGCAAAGCCATCACCGTTTATATCCCCTAAAAACTGAACCAAGCGACCGTTATCAACAATGCTATCCACATAGGGAAGGGGAGACTCGGTTACATAAACGCCTTGGCTTTCTCCGGCATAGGCAAAATAAAGTTGGTTAGCCGCTGTAGCTAAAACGGGAAGAATTTGACGAGGTAAACCGACGATCGTCTGGGAAGGAGTCCAATTATTGGAATTGTTTCCATCCGTGGAGGTGATTACATTGATGTTGCCATCACTATCATTTGTATAGCTTAAATAGAGAGTTTTGCCATCAGTGGTTAAACCTGGTGTTTGGTTAGCGGGACTGATATTGTCAACTTTATAATCACTCCAAGTTAGATTGGCTAAATCATTACCAGTACCAGAAACAATATAGATAGAGGGAGGATTGGTCGGATTACCAATTTGTCCTCCAGTAAGTGCCAAATAGAGCGTATTATCTAAGACCGTGGCGCTCATATCGCTACTAGTTGAGTAGTTACCGCCAACGATTTGATTGCTATAGATCCAATCTGCTGATGTCAGAGGATTTTGGGCATTAGAATTAGAGTTATCGGAGTAAAAGTAAAGGATACTAGAAGTAGAGTTATCTGCCGTAAAAAAGAAAAACAGACTATCTTGGTACACCACTAAGGTGGGAGCGGTTGAAGAGAGTCCACCTAGCTGATAGGGACTATTCCAGGTTTCGCCATTATCTGTGCTACTGGCGACGTATAACCCCTTAGCGGCATCGACATAGGCCAAGTACAAAACATCGTTATAAAAAGCGATTGACGGCGTAAATGCGGTTTGTACATTACTAGGTAACGACACGGCTTGACCCCAAGTTTGGCCATCATTGGTGCTACTGGTGAAATGAATCTGTCCGCTACTGTCGGTATAAGCCAAATAGAGCGTGCCATTATTTGCAATGAGTGCAGGTGATGTTTTCGATGGGGAATTATCGAGGGAATTGCTAAAACGATTGGTTAAGGGACTATTAATCAGATTGCCATCAATAACAAAGCCGTTATCAGAGGCAATATCTGAGAGTTTGATACTGCCATCATCTGCCAGCCAAGACTGACCGAAAACCACATAAAACTGTTGGGCGTTGGGGGCACTGATTAAAAAGCTATCAATGGGAGTGTTATTGGGCCCAGTTTTTCCTGTGATATTGCCTAAGCTAACTACTGCTGTCCCCGCCAGTTGATTGGGCAGACTGCCATTGAGCAAGAAAATATTTTTGCTGTCAGTACCCGTCACACTGAGGTTAAATTGTTGCCCCACTTCGGACAAATCCAAGGGGCCAAACAATAAATAACTCTGGCCTGTGCCGTTGCCGGACTGGGGAGCGGTAATTAAAAAATCCTGGTAACCATCGCCGTTCACATCCCCTGGAGTCATGATGGTCATCCCGGCTTTCCCCCCAGCAATGCCACCATTGATGGTCAGATGACTGACTTCGTTGAGGGCTTGGTCAGAGCTGGATGCCACAGCCTTGCCCCCACTGAGCACATAGACCGCACCGGCACTGCCATTAACTCCTAAGGCTGAAATAGCTAGATCCTGTTGACCGTCCCCATCCAAGTCCGTAAAGTCCCCCAGGGCGATCGCCGCTCCGGCCAAATAGTTGGCCCCTACTCCATTAGCGGCGGGAACATTGGGCCCGGTGTAGGTAGCAACTTTGCCAAAGGATTGACCACTGGGTTGGGAAAAAACATGGACTGCCCCAGCGGCGATCGTGGTGGTGTCGGGATAATTGCCTTGATTGCCGGCCGGTAAAGCACTTTTGCCCACCCATTGGTTATTGATGGTTACCCCGTAGGTAGAAGAACCAATAAACAAATCGTCGTTGGCATTGTTAGTAAAAGTAAGGGGCCCGCCAGTCGTACGGCGAGAAACTCCCAGGCTATAACCCGCCGTTTCCCCAACGGTGACGGTTTGGGCTGGATTTTGGGGATTGGTCAGGCTAAAGCTTGAGCCAATGTGAATCGGCGGAGACAGTTGGCTGGGATTGCTGGAGAAAACGAGATAGACCTTACCCACTGCGACTCCGCTACTGTTTTGGGCAAAGGGAGCACCAAAGGCAATTTGGGGGCCATTACCAGTGAAATTGCCGATCGCCACGGAAAAACCGGCCCCGCCCCCGGTATCAATGCCATCAATGACAAAACCTTGATCGCTAGTCCACTGACTGGCATTACTCAGATCAATAATTTGCTTTTGATTGTTGAGACTTGTGAGATAACTTCCCTTAATCACATAAATGCGTCCCGTTCCCCCATTGGCATTGGCATCACCAATCACCAAATCGTCAATGTTATCTCCATCCACATCCCCTGTTACCAAAGCCATGGGTACATCGTTGTTAATGTCCCCTGTATCGTTAATGCCCGTAATTAGTACCCCGTCAGGATTACCGGATAAATCAGTGGTGGTTAGCGCATTGGTGGTTTTCTGGCCTAAAACATCACCCCCGGCAAATAAAATTTGGATTGATCCTTTGACCGAGTTACCCTGGCTGGTGTAACCCCGATTGCCCACCGCCACATAGGCCAAAGCACCATTACTAAAACCACTGGCTATAACTGCGGCGATCGCCGGATTGTTGGTATTAACCACAAAACCACTATCCACCAGGGAAAGGGAGGCATCATTGGCTTCTTTTACCGTGGCGATGCCCAACACCTGATTGCCCAAATAATCCAGAGCGTTGGCAGAGACAGGGCCCCCCTGATTGGGTATAGGGGCCAGGGAAGTAAATTGAACTGGGTTATTTTCTCCTTTTAGGTAAACATTTACTGTGGCAGGGGAGGTGAGGGGACTACCCTCCGTATCCACAAAAATAGTGAAGGTTTCCGTTGCTCCCATAACCCGATGGGAAAAAGTTACCCCAGGATTCAGGCTATTGAGTAAATTGTCCCCAGAAACAAACTCCAACCCAAGCTTTGCACTATCTGTGCTCTCCGCCAGAATTACTCCCACCTGCCAACCCCCTAGGGTTTGACCATTACCATTAGTCCCCAGACTCCAAAGTTGACCATCGGACGTAGTCACGGAAAAACCAACAATTTGACTTCCCTGTTGCCCGGTTAAATTAACTTGAAAAATGGTATCAGGATTACCGTTGGGGGTGATTTGGGCATTATTGTTAGAACCAGGCTTCGCAGAAACAATATCCCAAATTGGATTGTTAGCCGCCGCTAAAATGGTGGGAACGACTTCATCAACGGGGTTAATGCTAACGGGACTTTGCCAACTATTACTACTGCTGTCCCAGACGCTATAGTTAGTTTCTGGACCTGCTGTCACCGGGTCGAAAAAGCGGGCTTGGTAGCGGGAACCAATTTCATTAACCCCCAAAACCCCGTCAATGAGTTGGGAACCAGTTAAATTAAGAAAATTTTCGCCCAGTGAACTTGGACTAGAACCATTGTCAGTGTGGGAAAGAATCGAATTATAAAAAGCAAATTCATCCAGGTAAACAGGCCCTCCATTCCCCGCCAAAGTTAGGGTTCCCGACGGGGGCAAATTGGCAAAAGCAATATTCTCCAGACTATCCACCAATTGCCCATCGACGTAAAGGGCAAGAATTTGTTTAACAGGGTCATAGGTTCCCACCACATAATGCCAATGGTTGGCCGTAATGGCTTCGGTAATCTGGGTATTGCTACCATTATTCAAAGCAAAAATTAAGCTGTCCCCGTTTAAACTCAGGTCAAATACCCCGGCGAAGTTAGCTAAGCCCACCACTCCCCCGGTAGTTGGCAATTTGAACCAAAATTCCACCGAAAAACCCTGCACAGAAACAGGTACTGGGGAGTTGATCGTGACTCCACCGCCGTTGAACAATACTGCTGGATTAAAATCACCCGTATTAGTATTCGTATTTTCCAGGGCTCCCACCTGGTCGAGGGTATAGCCGCTGGCACTATACGTTCCGTTCCCCTGCAAAGATAATTGACCCTGGTTAATGGCCGTAGTACCACTTAGTTCCCCTAACCTTAGATAAAGCAAAGGATTTTGCTCCGAAACCAAGTTGCTGTAGGAAGGGGGCGGGCTTTCCGTCCAGAAAATGACCGGTTGCCCATTCAGAGAACTAATGCTTAATTCACTAAAACTGTTGGGATTGATGCTAGGATTTGCCCCGCCCAAGGTTGTTGGAGCAGTCCAGCTTGTGCCGTTAAAAGTTGCAAACTGAATGGTGGTATGGGGATCACCGTTGCTGTTCAGTTGGGTATTTAACCAAGCCGCCAGTAAACTGTCATCGGGGCCGACTCCCAAGGTTACTTTTTGGTCTTGCCCTGGCTGACTAGGAAAAATCGGAGCGGCCAAACTCCACTGATTGTCGGGCCCCAAGACCGCATAGTAAATATCTGATTGCTGGGCAGCGGAGGTTATTAAAGCTACTTCATTGGGACCATAGTTTTGACCAGGAATAGCCTGGACAGATAAAGCTGAAGTATCGACGTTGACCCAAGCCACAACATTTTGGACTGTTTGAGTGCTGGGGTTGGTATAAAGTATGGCGGCTACATCGGAATTAACGCCGCTAGTCCCAGGAATCGTGGTGATGGAGGAAATGCCACTGTCCCCAAAGGGAGAAAATGCCGTTTTAATAACGGTGCTGGAACTGGATGCAGTGGTTAAAAAGTTATTAGTGCTGAATTGGGCAACAGTTTGGGGAGTGCTGGCATTGCTGACTAAATTGTTGTCACCATTGGAGTTGGGAGTATAGGTGACGGTGACCAATTGGCCTTGACCAATAATCTGATTTAAAACCAGGGTGACGGAAGTATCGTTAACAGTAACGCTAGTAATATTAATTGGACTATTGACATTGCCATTAACCGTTACCTTAAACTGATCACTGTTGGGAATTTGATTGACGTTTAGGGTCTGATTAAAGGGAATGGTGAGTAGGTTGGAAAGTATTGATCCTGGCAACGTGGTGGGCGCGGTATTGGATTCACTAGCCAGTTGGATATTATTGCTAAAATCGGGAATCCAAAAGCTCGTATTGGTGGCATCAGTCAAAGATAAATTAGAGCTAAAATTAATCCCACTTAAACTGTAAGCAACTGCAACAACCTGACTAGCATTAACAGAGTTATTCAGGGTCAGGGTAACGGTATTTTGAGCTAGGGAAACATTGGTGGGATTAATGCTATTGCCATCGCTGGTTTTAATGACAAATTGGGAGTTACTGGGGGGATTAGCTGAGTCATTTTTGAGATTATCGGCAAAAACAAGGTAGATATAATCTCCTTCTGCCAAAACGGAAATGGGAGTAATGGGAGGGCTGTCGCTACTCCAAGCCAGTAGGATATCCCCTTGACTAGTTAACGCCAGGGCAGGGGAAGTGTCCTGGGCAAAGTCACTGGTTAAATTACTGAGAACAGGTTGGGTTTGAACGTTGGCAGCGCTGACAAAGGTGCCATTAACCAAACCTCTGGCAGTGGGGGCAGTGCCATTACTGACGGTAAATGCTGTAACAGTATCTTGATTGGCGGTTTTAAGTTGTTGCTCACCACTGGCATCTGGATTGTACTGGACAGTGTAAATTTCACCAGGGTTAATGACGGTATTGGAAGCAAGGGTTAAAACAATTCTGCTTTGATTAACTGCTACATCGGTGATGGCAATGGATTGATTACTACTGTTGGTGACCGTAAACCACTGGAGCAATTGATTTTTAAAAGCTAGAATATCTGGATCTAAAGGGGCATTAAACGCAATGGTAATCTGTTGATTGTTTTGGGTATAGTCATTGCCTGTGCCACTGGTGGGGTTATAGGTATAAATTATTGTGTCGGAGGATATAATCGCCACCGCACTGTCTGTAAATGTTCCCAGTTGATTACCAGTGTATTTAACAACAACATTGGCAAAGGGCTGGTCGTTGAGGCTAGTGTAGGGAATTTCCTGGTTTAATCGTAAAATAACCTCACTAGTGTTACTTTGATTATCAGTTTGAACCACCACACCAAACACAGGAATAGTAGAAATTTGCCCATTGGCATTGGTAACAGTGACGGTAAAATCTGTGGGGTTAAGATTAAGATTAGGATCTAGGGATTGAGCAAGGTTAATGGTGAGCAAAAAGCCATCAACACTGGCAATATTGTTGGTTTCTGTGGCAGTATTGGTTTGATTATCTTGAGATGAAGAGGACGGAAACGTTTGTGTCCAAGTGGGGAACCCTGCATATCTGGCACTGATAATGCCCAGTAAATTAACGTTGATGTTGTAAGGAGCGCCAATGGTAATAGATGAAGGGGTATCCCCTTTGATAGTAAAAGTACCGTCGGCAAAAAAGCCAATGGAACCAAAAAGCTTAAAAATGTAGGGAATTTCAATACTGCCTTCAAAGCCTAATGTAACGGGAATTCCCACCAGTAAAGATTCCAGTTCCACAGAGCTATTTTGATCAATGGAAGCAAATGCCGCTTCCAAATTGGAGAGTAAAGCTAAAATTGCTGTGTCTTGGGAAAAACCAGGCACGAAGGAGAAAGAATCGGTAATAAATAAACGGTCTGTATTGCCGCTCAGATCAAGGTATGGTGCTAGGACGGGAAAATAGGAGGCTGGATCCTTGGGGGCAACCTGCCATTGCAAAGCTACACCGGCATTAAAAAATAAACCGAAATTGGCGCTTAAGCCAACATTTAAAATATTGTCAAAACCAAATAAAGGAATGGACCCCGCTAAACTAGCTAATGCCCCTCCAGTTTCCAAATAGAGGGGAAATTTACCGTCAGAATTAGCATTACTGTTGCCATAACTATATAAAGAAGACAAAGTAAAAGATACATCAAAACCATCTTGAGCGCTTTCCCCTAAGGCTCCCCTACCTTGCCTTCTCCATCGATCAAAACGATTACTATCATCACTATTGCCGATGTTTCGCCTTTGTTTTCTACCCAAAGTTGCCAGGGCATTAAGTAACAATCTGCCATCGGTAGACTCGCCACCGCCAAACAAACTCCATTCAGGATTTTGTCCCGATGAACCTTGGAGAGAAATAGACAAGATGAGGGGGCCAAAGATTCTTTCTAGAACCTTGTCTGGTTGCTCGCCTAACTTTTTGGCAATTAACAATGACAAGCCATTGAGATTGAAATCGCTGGAGGCATTCCAGTTGGCCCCTAGGCCTTGATACTTAGGTTTATTGCCCAGAAATTCCGTTTCTCCTGCACTAAGAATTTCATAATTGGCGGCAGGGGCATCAAGATTACGCCCCAGATAATTGTATGAATTTTTTTGGTTAGTTGGACGAATAAAAGCAGAGGTGTTGCCATTAATAAACTGATTTTGATTAACCGTAAAACTCTGGTAATAAAGATCGGTATCCTCTCGGATAGCTTGGTTTTTAGCTTGCTCTGCATCAACTTTTTGCCCTACTACAAACACAGTGCCGTCATCTTTGGCGATCGCCCTGGGGGCCAAATCTCCCACAGCATCAGCAGTTAAGGCCTGGGGAGTTGCTAACCATTCGGTTCTGCCCCCGGAGTTATAGCGGGCGGCGGTGTAAAAAAGATTGCTGTCATTGCCACTGCCCTGCTGGTAAACCACCACGAGCCCCGGCGCTGGGGCGGTACTACTTTCTCCGCTGGTGGGTTGGATTAACTTATCATTGGCAATCAAGTTCAGACTGGTGAGGGATTGATTGCCCACATTGGCGATCGCCTGGGCGTTCTCCCAAGTACCAGAATTAACGTTATAGACAGCGTGCCAGAGTGAGGTATTTTCCACCCAAACAACATGGGTAGTTCCTGCTGAATCGGTGGTAATGGCAGAAAGGCGATCGGCCAAATTGATAGTCATAAATCGAGTTAATAGCTGGAACAACAGACAAGGCCAATGACTTTGATCTGGCTTGGCCACTCAATACTGAGATATTGTGTCGATATTTTGCCGATTTCCCTTTTGCTCTTTGTCATTGTATCTAAGCAACCGGGAAACCAACCAATTTTTGAGTTAGAAAAGTTGAAAAAACGACCATACTCAGTAATATTACTTAACAATCAATGAACACAGTCAGACGGTCAGACAGGAATAGAAACTTTGATCTTAAATATTTTTAGATAATTATGGCTTTTTGCCACTGACTAAAAATGCGGTAAAAGCACAGAAAAAGTCTCCAGCTTGATCACATTGATTAATTGTCATGAGCCAAAGAGTAAGATCATTTTGACTTATAAATCCCTGTTCGCTAATTTTTTCCACCGTCCGAGATAGGTCTAAAATTTTATCGGCTAATTCAAACTCAGTCAGGCAAATGGTAATGGGTTCCACAGTGATGTCAGTTAAGCCTGCCTGCCGGAAATACTTAAAGAGATAGCGACCCACCCAGCCGGAAGGAAAGTTATCACACCAAAAATTAACCAATGCACGGGTTGTGGTTCGTTGCTCGGAGCCAATTACCAATGTTTCCCAATCCGGCTCAAAAGCCACTACCCAACCATTGGATTGCACAACTCTGGCCATTTCGGCGATCGCCTTTTGGGGCTGGGCAACATGTTGTAGGGTGCGGTCAACTCTAGCCGCAGTGAAATTAGCATCGGGAAAGGGTAATTGCTCTGTGTTAGCTAGGATAAATTCAAACTTAGTGGAGGATTTTTTTGCCCGTTCCTTTGCCTGGTTGAGCATAAATTGACTGCGGTCCACCGCTGTAACTTTACCAGTTTCTCCCACATAATTGGCCAATAAAAGGGCGTCATTACCCGTGCCGCATCCCACTTCTAGCACTGAATCACCAGGCTTTAATTGCATTTTTTCAAACGTCTTTTGTTTGTAATATTTATACAAGTCTAGTGACTGTTGCAATTCCAGACAGCGGATGAAGTTTTCGATATTTCCAGAGTTGTCTAAATCTTGAAAGTCGCTGGCAAAGTAGGTCATAATTGCGGCTCAGTGAAAAAAAGCAAATCTATCTAATTACTATTAATAATTTTCACTGCACTTTAGCTGTTTAGATCACACCATTTGCCAGGTGATTTCTTCCCCCGCCCGTAACGGCACCAGCCCAGATTCTGGAAAGGGCAATTCAGCGGGAATGCGCCACGGTGTTTTGGTCAATGTAATTTGTTCTGTATTGCGGGGCAGTTGATAAAAGTCCGGGCCATAAAAGCTGGCAAAGGCTTCCAGTTTATCCAGGGCATTAGCTCCTTCAAAGACTTCCGCATACAATTCCAGGGCGTGGAGAGCGGAATAGCAACCGGCACAACCACAGGAGCTTTCTTTACTATTGCGGGCGTGGGGAGCGCTGTCCGTACCCAAGAAAAACTTCGGATTGCCGGATGTGGCCGCCTGCAGCAGGGCCAAACGGTGTTCTTCCCGCTTCAAAATTGGCAGGCAATAATAATGGGGACAAATGCCACCTTGAAACAAAATATTACGGCTAAATAATAAATGTTGGGGCGTAATGGTAGCGGCAATATTATTGGTCGATAAAACAAACTCCACCGCATCGCTGGTGGTGATATGTTCCAACACAATCCGCAGTTGGGGGAATTTTTCTCTGAGGGGAATTAGATATTTTTCAATGAATACTTTTTCCCGGTCAAAAATATCAACCTGGCGATCGGTCACTTCCCCGTGGAGTAGGAGGGGCAGGTCTACCTGTCCCATGGCTGCAAGCACGGCATCACACCGACTGATATCTGTCACGCCAAAGTCTGAGTTGGTGGTGGCTCCAGCGGGATAATATTTCACTGCTTTGACAAACTGGGATGCCTTGGCCGCAATAACCTCTTCGGGACTAGTGTTGTCCGTCAGATAAAGGGTCATCAGCGGCTCAAACTGGCTCCTCGCAGGAACAGCCGCAAGAATCCGCTCTCGATAGGCGGCGGCATCGGCCACGGAACGCACTGGAGGCTTCAAGTTGGGCATGACGATCGCCCTGGCAAATTGATGGGCTGTGTGGGGCAAAACTGCCTTGAGGGCCTCTCCATCCCGTAAGTGCAGATGCCAGTCGTCAGGTCTGGTGATGGTAAGCTTTTCCATTACTTAATCATAGGCTGGTTGAGGCTGAGTTAAAAGCTTTTTTCTCCTTTCTTAAACTTCAAAATTTAAGGGGCTTGGAGACGGCGATCGGGCAATTATTTCGTAGAGCACATCAGGGTCTAAATCAGCTCCATTGGGCCATTGAATAGTTCCAAGTTCCGGATTGACTTTGACTTGAGCAAAATATTCAAGGTCTTTAAGTGGCTCAAATACACCTGTAAATTCAACTTGTTTTTGAATGTCAACTATCCCGTCTTGATTGTCTTCAAAGCGCAAGTAAAGCTTGTAGTTTTTGAGTGGGTTAACAGCGACGATATCTTGTAGCATAGCTTATTCCAATGGTTGAATTTTCTCCTTGACGACAGAACTTAATAAATGCTTACCTGTTACCCTAGGCGATCGCCTACAATAATGGTAAGTAATAGCCACAGGTCTGTTCAAATTATATTTCGCCATGGATTATCGCAACCACACACATTACAGTCGATCCCAATAAGCGAGGGAGTAAGCCCTGAGTGCGGGATTACGTATTACGGTCTACGAAGTCCTTGAATATCCTACCTCTGATATGACAGAAGTAGAAACTCTCGAAGACTTTCCCGATCTAACTAGAGAAGACCTTAAGGCTTGCCTAGCTAGAAAATATCAAGACTGAGAACATCAACCATTTTAATCTGTAGTCTTTTCTTCTACTTCTCTTGAACGGAAATACCAAAACATATTTGCCAAAGAAACTTCTGATGATAGAGAAAGATTTTTCACATTTAAGCTGTAGTATTTCATCGCTTCTGCTTGTTGAATAATGTAATCTTGAATTTCCCGTTTAATACTTTTATTGATCAAAATTCTTAGATAAGTATCTAGTGCATAAGGATGAGATTTGCTTAAAAAATCATCATAAAATAGTTGCTCTACTGGTTTTTTAAATGAAATGATAGAGGTATTTTTTGTCTGCTCCATTTGGGCTGAAAAGTCTGCGCTTTGAAGTTGTTTCAGTTCCGATTCTGGCAATGTTTCGAGCCAGTTAAGACTATTCTTCCAGTTCTCTAAAAGTAACAAATCATGATTGTTAATCCGAACTATTTCAGGAAAAATGAATTCCAAATCTTCTATACTTTCAGACGCGTCAATAACATTTACTAGATTGTGTTTGATTTCACTTTGCAGGGCTTCGGTTCGGTGTCCTGAAACTACAAACTCTTCTTGTAATTGATAAGTTGCAATAATAGTTTGCTCGATTATCCAAGCACATTCAAAACGTCGAAGCTTAGCTGGAGCAGAGACTTCTTCCATTAATTGGTGGTTTGCATAATCTGCATGAGCTTGATAAAGCATTCCCCTTACGGCATCAATTTCTGCATTCCTTCTTACTAAATCTTGAATTTTAACTGCAGAAGCTAATCTATTGATAGCCTGAGTAAATAGCCCGTAAGCTCTAACCAAGACAACCCTATGTTGCTCAAAGTTAATATCATATATTGCTCTTTCGACGGCCGTAATAATTTCTTCTCCCTGAGCGTCTAAAGCCTGTCTAATATCTAAAAATCCTTGGTCAACTTTAATATCTAACTGCTCAACTGCTTTGCGTAACTTTAAAGTTTGGTAAAGATTAACGGCAGATAAAATCGTAGTTGCCGCTACCCCGACACCAATGATCGCCGTCGTAGTTTGCAATACGCTTATGCTAGCTTGCAATGACTGGAAACCTTGATTCATTTGATAAATTTGGAATCCTCCCATAGCCAAGTTGACAGGTACTGTTAGTGGACTTAGGGAAGCGCCATTGTTAATTACGCCAACCGCAGGCCCGATAAAACGACCTGTGGCAACATCCCTAGCGATACCCAAGGGAGTTCCATTGGAGAACACCGGCGCAAATTTGCCCGCTTCTATACCGGCTTGAATAAGGGGGGGGAATTGGAAGAGCATGCTGATTCCTCGTTTATGGTCTAAATAAAAAGTTTTGTTACAGATTTAATCGCTATGCTTGTAAATTAGATTTGTTTTAAGTATAAGAGTATAAAGTTAAAAAATATTCTAAAAACTTTAGAACTCATAGAGATTATGACATATTGTCATTAAATCTTGATAATTGAGACACCATTCAAGCTTAACTAGTTTTCATTACGATTATGAATGATTCTCCTCAATCCGCTCCAGTTGTAAATCTTATCTCCAAAATTATTGGGCAGCCATTGACACAACAAGAGGTTAGCCCTCCTGTAATCTTTATTACATCTGTCTTGTATGTATTGAATGGGGTAATTTTTGCAGATCAGTCAGTAGATGCAGAAGAAAAAGCTCGGCTAGAAAAAACTATTGCTGACCTTTGTCCTGAAGGTAGTCAAGCTCGTGATTTAGCCTATCTTATCAACGAAAATGTTGAACAACAAGGACTTTATCACAACATGAATAATCTGGATATATTGACACAGGATTTTTCTGAATCAGATAAATTGTTATTGTTGAGTCTAGGCTATGAAATGTCTATGGCTGATGGAAATTTAGATAAAACGGAAAAAAGACATCTAAAAACTATTGGAACTTTTTTAGAAGTTGATGATCAATTTTATCCATTTCTTGAGTCACTATTTACAGATCCAGAGCAGTTAGATACTGAAATTCTCAAGGAATTCAAAAACCTACTTGATCCTGCCAGATTCCATCACTTAGATGAAATTTTTGTTGTTGCAGCGAATCAAATACTTGATCAAATTCCCGGACATAAAAAAACAAGAGAAGCTAAACCACTACCAAGAAATTTAGTTGATTCCTTTGAAGAATTGGAAAAGTTCAAAATTAAGTCTTACTCAATTAAAGGCACTTTTGAGAGAATAAAGTCAATTTTAGATTCTGCCTATCAAGATAGTTTGATTTCCAATGCGTGTATGAATAATGCTGAAAATATTTCGCAAGACATTCAAAGATTACAAGAATTCAGGATTGCCGTTGTTGGAGATTTCAGCCAAGGTAAATCGACATTACTTAACGTATTGTTAGGTGAAGAAATTCAGCCTGTTCGTTCTATTCCTTGCAGTGGCACAATTACATCTTTGAAATATGGTCCCGAAAAGAAAGTAATATGTTTTTACAAAGATGGGACATCAGAAACAATACCATTCTCTGATTATCAAAGTAAAGCATCAATGGATAAAGAAGCTGCATTAGATAATGCAAGTCAAGGGTTAGCTGAACAGACAATTGAAAAAATTGTAGTTGAACATCCTAATTTGCACCTTTGTAAGCAAGGTATTGAAATTCTTGATTCTCCTGGTTTAAATGAACATCCAGAAAGAAGTATAATAACCCAGCAACTATTGAATGAGGTAGATGGCGCAATATTTTTAACAGATGCATCTCGTCCTATGACTCAATCAGAAAGAGAGGTAGTTAACGATGTAATTAGTATGTTAAATATTGGTAGCAATCAAAATTCAGCTAACAATCTTTTTGTTGTTGTCAACAAATGGGATTTACTCCGCAAAGAAAGTGATCGGGAAGAAGTCAAAAAGAGAATTAATAATATTTTCATTAATAATCAGCTTATTTTTGGAGAAAATCGCATACACTATCTTTCAGCCCAAGAGACTTTAGATGCTATTTTAGAAGATAAAGACAATGAATATTTGTCCTTATTTACTAATTTTGTTAATGCATTAGAAGGTTTTCTTGGAAACGAAAGAGGCGACATCAAAATCAAAAGAATTTCTGATAAAATTTATTCCTTAATAAATTTAGCAATTGCTTCTTTAGATGATTTAGCTAATATTTTAAATAATCAATCTCAGAATATAGGAAGTGAAAAAGAAGAACTTATTAACCAGATTGGAGAAATCACTGGGCGTGATACAAAAATTCGACTTATGGCAAATGAAATACGAGATGAAGTCATTGAGGAAATCAATGATTCCTATAATGAATGGTTAGAACTTTTACCAGATAAAATGATAACTCGTGCTCAAAACTGGTCATCAGAATATGGAGCATTTATGAATCGTGATAAACTTATTGCTGATTACGCACGTCAATTTAATCAAGATTTATCGCATGAATTTAATAATTGGATTAATAAAAGCTTGAAAGACCGCATACTCAAAAGAGCAATTCGCGAGTTCAGGAAAAATGTTCAAGATGAATTAAAGGCTTTAGAACAAGAATCGATTCGTTTAGGGCAATCTAGCGGTAACTTATTTGAATCATTTAATTACTCTTTTAATAATTATAATTTAGATGATGTGGGGGTAGGATTTGGCCTACTTATGACAGGTTTAGGTGCAGCCCTATTTGTTCCTGCAATGATATTTGCTGGCCCTATTTTGGCTATCATTGGAATGGGAGCCGGTGGTGCTTTAGCAGGGATGGGAATTGGGGACATATTTGGTATGGATGATAATATTCGGCAAAAAGTTTTTGAAGTTGGAATGGAACACTTTCTTAATACTTCTGAAGATATTGACAAAGTAAACGAAATTGGATATGAGATTTTTGATAATGAAATCCTTACAGTTCAAGAATTTCTAAATAGTCTAATCTCACAATGTGATTCTCGTATCAAAGCTATTGACAAAAAAGCTGAGCAAGATCAAGAACAAAACAATAATTTAATTAAAAACATAAATCAAATAATTAGTGATTTACAACAAATAAGTTTTTCACTTGACTAAATAGGCTTGAACATCTTGATTAAGTCTTGCATATTTAGATCGCTCCAATTAATTGCAACATTTGCAGTCGCAATTAACTCCCCTGCTAATAAATTTAAATCTAAACAGGAGCCATCTTTGATAGAGCTAAAAAGTAAATTGACTAATTTTAACTGGCTTTTAGGAAAAGAATAGAAAATATTTTTGCCCTCAATTCTTACTCCTTCCGGTAACTTATCATTGGGAATATAACCACCCAAGAATACTTTCCAGCCTGCAATCAAAGAACGATAAACCCATGAATTAGTTTCAAATTTGGGATCTTCCAAAAGCCTTAGTTGACCTTCCACCAGATCTCCCTTGATAGTTAGATTATCCGGTGTAAATTTAACCTTGACTGTCACCTTATCATGGACAACTGTAGCAATTAATCCCTCAGTGGAGTCAGGCTCTAGATTGGTTAATTGTTCTACCTTGTCCGTTGCTTTTTGGCAGAGAAATGACACTATCTTCGGTTTTAGAATCACCTGCTTATCAGCGGTGTTTAGGGTTACATAATCTTCCGCATACTTCTGCAAAGATCCTTTTGCCGCCTGTCCCAGTCTATTTATTAAACCCATGATTCTCTCTTTATTACTAAAAAATCACCATTAATTGTAATTTACCCTAATACCCACTTAAGCTTATATGAAAGAAAAATTAACATGGATAGCCCTTCCCTCTATAGTTTTAATCAGTATTGGTATTCTCGCTTTTTGCTTTCCTGAATTTTTCAAACATGAAGGTGGCTATGCTGGTTATGGAGGAAACAGTGGCTTTATTGTGTTTATTTATAGAGTTTTGCTATACATTTTCTGGGGCAAATTCCTAGGAATTATCCTAATTGTTCTTGGCGCAATTGGTTTTGTTTATTTTGTCAAAGAAATTTTCAAAAAAGAAGAACCAGTTCCTTTAGATATACAAGTAAAGCAAGAAATTACCACAACAGTTTTTTCTGAAGCATTCAAACTAGCCAAAAAGCAAATTAAGAAAAACCAGCAGTAACAATACCGCTTCTGGCCAGGCAAGCAGAACCATAGGCCGCCTCCGACTGAATAGATTTTTGCACCGGAACCTGGAGCAAATTTTGCCGAATAGTTTGCCAAATTAAATTTTCTGCCCCACCCCCAGCCGTCAATACCTTTGTTAGTGGCGTTGCCCCCAAGGCTTGTAACTTGGCATATCCCCGGGCTTCAATGCGGGTCAAACCTTCCAATAAACCTTGTAGAAAGGTAACATCATCACCCGGCCTAGGCTCCAATCGGGGTAATAAATTAGGGTCATTAATGGGAAATCTTTCCCCCGGTTGCAAAAGCGGATAGTAATCTAAACCACTGGGTTGATGGGGGTCAATTTTTGGGCTTAATTCCCTTAACTGCTCCAGGGAAAAAAAGTGTTGCAACACCGCTCCCCCAGCATTGGAAGCTCCTCCTGTTAACCACAAATTGCCCAAACGATGGCTATAAACACCGCTGGCCAAATCCGTCACTGGTTTGGCGCTCAACAACTTCAGCACCAAAGTGGAACCTAGGGAAGTGACCGCTTCTCCTGGTTGTGTTGCGCCACTGGCTAAAAAAGCCGCAATACTGTCCGTGGTGCCACTGCAAACCTGACAAGTGGGGGGAAATTTGTAGGAATTAACCACAGAAGATGACAAAGAGGCGATCGCCGTGCCGGGAATGGTAACTGGGGGCAATAGGGAAAACCAAGGGGCATTTTTTAACCAATCAGGATAGGTTAAAGTTTCGGGGTCGTAGCCCAGTTTGAGGGCATTGTGATAATCGCTAATCGGTCTGCCACCGTGGAGCAAACTTGCTAGCCAATCCGCCTGGTGACAAAAGTAACGAGCTTGCTGAAATTCCGATTGTTGGCCATACCAAAGCAATTTGGCCAGGCTAGAAGTGGCACTTTGCACCAAATGATCCGCCGGGGCCATGGCTGACAGTAAATGCTTAACCTCCCGGCCCCGGTCATCGTTATACAAAAGCGGTTCCATTAAAACCTTGCCCTGGCCATCCAACAGTAAAACAGTGGAAGAGGTGCCATCAATGGCGATCGCCTGGATTTGACTTCTTAGTTCAGTGGGAATTTGTTCAAGAAGGGAAAATAAACTTTGCCGCCAGACGGTGGGTAATTGTGGGCCGGGAACCTGTGGGAACTGGGCTTTTTCCTGCCAAATTAACTCTTGCTTGGCATCAATCACTGCCGCCCTGGCCCCGGACGTACCAAAGTCTATACCTAAGAAAAATTGCGGTGCCTCAACTTTCCCCATAGGACTGACCCAACTGAAAGGCGATCGCCTTAGTTTGCATCATCTTAAAAATGTTGTAAAAACCATTGGCCCGACTGGGGGTAAGGCTCACCTGTAAGCCCGTTGCTTCGATGAAATCCGGGGTTAACTCGACAATTTCCTGGGGGCTTAAACCGTTCAAACCTTGGATCAGTAACGCCACCAAACCCTTGACCAATTGGGCATCGGAATCCCCCTGGTAGATTACTTTGCCATCTTCGAGATCAGCGGTGATAAAAACTTGGGACACACAGCCCTGCACCTTATTGGCGGGAATTTTTGCTTCCTCCGGCATGGGTTCCAACTTCTTGCCGTACCACAACAACTGCTCGTAACGTTTTTTGGGTTCAGTGTGCCGTTGAAAACGTTCGACAATCTTTGCAAGGTTGGGGGGTAAAGTAGCGTTGGCCATGGAAAAATTAGGAAAAATAATTGAGAACCGCTTGGCAAAGTCTGATGCTGGCTCCGAGATCAACCCACCCAAGCTCCGGCAACGATGGGCGTGATGTAGCATTCCTCCAGGGTTGGGGAAACCGGGGACCAGTCAAACCCACTCTGGGCTCGTATCCATTGTATCTATTGCTGAGCAAGGCTCGATAATGCTGTTTTTTTCTCTCCCTCGGCAGAGAATAGGACATTTTTATTGATCGCTAAATTCTCGTTTTTTTCCATGGCATAATCAGACTTGACCTTGAACCAGGTTGATTAACTATGCATTTCCACAGCCTAGAGTCTTGGCAACATTCTCATAATTTTGCCAACCAACACCAAAGTCCCGCCGAAAAAAACACCAAAATTGTTATGGTGCTCACCGCTGTCACCATGGTGGCGGAAATCATTGCGGGCACTGTGTTTGGTTCCATGGCCCTATTGGCGGACGGTTGGCACATGGCCACCCATGTTGCGGCCTTTGGTATCACTTTGTTCGCCTATCAATATGCCCGTCGCCATGCCAGTAATCCCCAATATACCTATGGCACCGGCAAAGTTAGTGTCTTAGGAGGATTCGCCAGTGCGGTGGCCCTAGGGGTAGTGGCTTTTATGATGGCATTTGAGTCCGTTGGTCGTTTTTTTGACCCCCATGGCATTCAATTTTCCGAGGCGATCGCCGTGGCCATTTTGGGACTGTTGGTTAATCTGGCTAGCGCCTGGCTGTTACAAGACCATGACGACCATCACCACCATGGGCACCACCACGATGCTCATCACCATGGCCATGGACACCAAGACCATAATCTCCGGGCGGCCTATTTCCATGTGCTGGCCGATGCCCTAACTTCCGTCCTGGCCATCATTGCCCTAGTGGCCGGTAAGTTTTGGGGTTGGATTTGGCTAGATGCGGCCATGGGACTAGTGGGAGCGGCGGTGATTGTCAGATGGGCCTATGGCTTAGTGCAGGACACCAGTGCCATTCTCCTGGATGGTTCAGTGGATAAAAAAATTCAATTAGAAATTCTCACCGCCCTGGAAACTGACAGCGATAACCGGGTTACGGATCTCCATGTTTGGTATCTGAATGAGAATTATCTAGCGGCCACCATTGCTTTAGTCACTCACTTTCCCCAAAGCCCGGAATACTATAAACAACAACTAAGTCATATTTCTGCGTTAGCCCATGTAATCGTGGAAGTAAATCCCTGCGCGGGAGAGTCTTGTTCCGCCGAGTCATCCACCGTTGGCGCCACAGCATCTAGGCCACTGACTCTATAATTGTCACTTTTAGCAAAAACCTAATTACAAAGGTTCAGGCAAAGGGCGATCGCCGATCCCAACTGTTTTGCCGTCTATGGTCAAATCCCAAAATTAGGTTAAATCTGCTTTAGCGGTAATGAATGTCACAACACACTTCTCTATCGGGTTCCAGCGTCGATAACAAATCCAGTCTTACCAAAACTGGTTTGGGTACTTTTGGTGGGGTTTTTACCCCGTCGATTTTGACCATCCTCGGCGTGATCATGTATTTACGCTTTGGTTGGGTGCTGGGCCAGGTGGGTCTATGGCAAACTTTGCTCATTGTTACCCTGTCCACCGCCATTACCTTTTTAACAGGGCTGTCCATTGCGGTGATCGCCACCGATCAAGTGGTTAAGGCAGGGGGGGCTTACTACATGATCAGTCGCTCCCTCGGCATTGAAACCGGTGGAGCGGTGGGGGTTCCCCTCTATTTTGCCCAAGCTTTTTCCGTGGCTTTATACACTTTAGGTTTTGCGGAAAGTGTAGTGCGGGTGATGCCGGGTTGGAATTTAACCCTAGTGGCCGCCATTACCACCATCGGGGTGACCCTACTAGCTTTAAAATCTGCTCAGATTGCGATCCGGGCCCAATATGTGATCATGGCGGCGATCGCCATATCGCTAATGTGTTTAGTTTTTGGCCATCCGGCGGCGCCTTATACAGGAACCGTGGAGATTGAACCCCACAGTGCTGGATTTTGGGCCGTCTTAGCAGTCTTTTTTCCGGCGGTCACGGGCATTATGGCCGGGGTCAATATGTCGGGGGACTTGCGAGATCCCCAAAAATCAATTCCCTGGGGCACATTGGCGGCGATCGCCACGGGGTACGGCATTTATTTAATTATTCCCGTCATTCTTTATTTCCGGGCTGATCCGATCACGTTATTAAACGATCCCTTAGTGATGCGGCGCATTGCCCTCTGGGGAGACAGTGTTTTACTGGGGGTTTGGGGCGCAACCCTCTCCAGTGCCATCGGCAGTATTATGGGCGCTCCCCGTATTCTCCAGGCCCTGGCCCGGGACAGTATTCTTCCCTCTCCCCTACGGTGGTTGGGCCGGGGGGAAGGAGCGGAGGATGAACCCCGCCTCGGAACCCTATTTACGTTGGGCATTGCCTTGGCCGCCGTGGGCATTGGGGATTTGAATCTCCTGGCCCCCATTCTGACCATGTTTTTCTTGACCACTTACATGGTGTTAAACATTGCCGCCGGGGTCGAGGGCTTCTTACAAAGTCCTTCTTTCCGCCCTAGTTTTAAAGTCCATTGGGGCTTTTCCCTAGCAGGAGCAGTGGGCTGTATTGGGGTCATGTTTTTAATTAATATCACCGCCACTATTTTGGCCGCCGTGGTTGTTCTGGGAGTTTATTTATGGCTAGAACGGCAGGAACTGGCCTGTACCTGGGGAGATGTGCGCCAAGGTATGTGGATGACGTTGGTGCGGAGTGGGCTGATGAATATGACCACCATCCCCGATCCCAAAAACTGGCGACCTCACCTGTTGGTATTTGCAGGTAATCATCTTAAACGCTGGCATTTAGTTGAATTGGCGGCGGCATTAACCCATAACCGTGGCTTGGTCTCAATTTTTAATATTTTGCCCCTTGATGTTAGCAATCCCCAACGCCAGGATAACCTGACGGCGATCGCCCAAGCAGACCTAGACCAGGCCAATATCCAAGCATTTTTTCGGGTTAAAACTGCCCCCGACCTCTATGAAGGCATGGAACAATTGGTGGAAACCTATGGCCTTGGCCCCCTGATTCCTAATACCGTACTAATTGGCCATCCCAATGAATTACAAATAGACCGCTATTGTCAATTTTTAACCTTCTGTCATCAGAGTCAGCGCAACGTGATTATTTTGCGGGACGGAACAAACCATCGGCGATCGGAAAAATTTCCCCTAGAAAGTGTCCTAGTTACCCCCGACAAACTTCACGCGCCCAAACGGATCGATGTCTGGTGGGGCGGATTGCAATCAAATGGTGGCTTAATGCTGATTTTGGCCTATCTCCTCCGCAATAGTTGGCAGTGGCATAACACAGAAATTTGCCTGAAGCTAGTCGTACCGAATCTCAATGCCATGCAGTCAGCCGAGTCCAACTTGGTTGCCTTGGTTCAACGTTTACGCATCGGAGCCACACCTCAAATTATCAACGCTGAGGGTAAGCCCTTTGCTGACATTCTCTTGGAATCTTCCCAGGATGCAGACTTTGTTTTACTTGGATTAGCTAAACCCGATGACCCAATGTTTGCTGATTCTTCTGATAGTTCCTACGCAAACTATTATCAGCAACTCCATGGGCGTACCCAGCACCTTCCCCCAACTCTCTTTGTTCTCGCATCAGAGGATTTGAACTTTGCCCAGTTACTCGAAAAAACTTAGGTTCGATAGCATCTGGGCCACTAATCTTAGCAATCGATAGTTTTAGCGAATGCCTAATTACAGAAATTCAGGCAAAAGGCGATCGGCAACCATCAGCGTACTGCGGACAGGTTAACGGTGGCGTAAATATCGGCTAGGGAGAGGGTTAAATCCCAGGGGCTACGCATCTAATTTACAAAAGGCAGACTAGACAAGGTTTTCAGAGATTACCGTAATTTTATACGAAATCTCAGAACCCATGCCAAATAAAGGTTTGAGAATTTAGATGCGTAGCCTCTGCATTCTGCCCCTTAAATTAACTCAGTAAAGCTTCGGCAACAATGGATATTATCCAATTTCCTCCCAGGGCTGTGAAAACCGGAGGCACGTCAATCACAGTCTGAAAATTGTTTCAAAGTGAATCAAGATTTTGTCGATGTTTTCTTTTGCGATTAATTGCTTCGTCACAAAGAATTTTATTATACCAATCTTTATAAGAGCAAAATCCACAATAATTATCATTAGTCCCAGGACAGATTAATTTTTTACAAACAGAACATGTCCGTTCTCTACCTAAAATTAAAGGGGATTTTCCACAAGCACCCTTCCCTTCTATTTCTCCTCCACAGTAAGCTAATATTGTTGTTTCTTTCAAGTCTGAATCAGAACATTTTCCAGAAAGAAGACCTTTTCCATTAAATTTGAAAATTTTAAAATCTGATAAACGAGCTTCTTGACGATTATTCCATACAATATCTAGTGTTTGGCAAAAGTCATTAATTATGCCTAAAGGATCGTATATTTTTATAGGATTATTTCGATCTCCTAGCAAACATGAAATTTTCGCTGGGTTATAATTGTTTTCAGAAGAAGAAAGCATCATCAAAAAATGTTTAAGAATTGACAAATAAACTTGGGGCAATTTCAATAAACTATTATCTTGACGATATAGTAATTTCAAAAATTGTCTTGCCCACAAAGGAATTCTTTTCTGCCATGTTAAAGGAATACCCTTATTGGCATAGATAAACAATGAAATACAAGTATAGAGGCTTTTATTAAGAATTTTTATATCTTCATAAGAAGGAATTTTATCATCTAGTAAGTTTTTTAACTTATTAGCAGTATTAATTTGTTCTTTGTAAAATTTAGCATTGTAATCAAAAAGCCAAGGCGCTAAATAACTTTTAGGATCAAATCCTCTTGTCATATCTAATCTAACAACACTGTCACTAAAAGTTTTAGTAAGACTTTGTAATTGAGAATAATTTAATTCTCCTAAGTATTTAGGGTTGTCTATGCGAAAATTGGCACCATTATTATTCATAAATTTTAATTGAAGATAGGGAGATAAAACTCCTGCAATCACAACATTTTGACCTCGTTCCTCCTTAAATTTAGGAATACAAAATTCCGAATAAACGCTGGAGTTAACATTCTGGCGAGCGTTTTTTACATCAATCAATATTTGTGAATTACCGTCATCAATAAAAATATCGGCTTGTCGCCAAAGCTCGCTTTTACTATCTATTTGATGGGCAGCAATATCTTCTACGTTAGATCCTAAATTTTGATAGAAATATTGAACTAATTTTTCTGCTCCTCTAGCAGAGAGCATTTTAGCTTTCATAAAGTCACTATTTGTACTATTTCCCCATTTTTTTGCTAATTCTTGATCATTGTTATCAAAATTATATAGCTCTTTATAATTTTTACTAATATATTGACTGTAGGGATAGCTAGAATTTTTGAATTCTTCTACCAGAGCAAAAAATTCAGCATATTTTTTCCTAATCACTTTCTGCTTATATTCTAGGGGGGCAATATCCCAGAGGTAGCCATGATATTCTAAGCTATTTTCTAGATAAGAAATTGTACGCCAAATAAGAGCTTGCTCTGATTCAGAACAGTTAGATAAAAATTCGATCAAATCTCGGATTGTACTTTGATGTAACGATTGATTATTCAGCTCTAAGATTTGTTTAATAATTTTCAAATACTGACTAAAATTATACTCTCTTAAATAAGAATGTAAGATTTGACTTTCCAGAAATACTTTTTTATTATACTTAAATGACTTATCAAGAAATTCTTTAATCTTGCTCTGTTCTAAAATCGCTATTTTATCCACAATGAATTTAATAGCATCTTGGGTTTCAACATTACTCAAATAAAATTGAAGAAGCTCAAAAATAACACTAGACTCATCTGAAAAATGAATTATATCTACAAACTCTGCCCATAGCTTACTTTGAGTGTCTTCATCAAAAGACCATAAATTCTTTTCAATCAACTGAGTATATCTTGCAAGACTTAACTCTTTAAGTTTTTGTCGAAGCTCATCAGAAATCAGAAAGAGGTGTTGATAATCTGTATAAATCAACGTAAAAATCTCTAAAGTTTCTTGGGTATTTAAAACATTGATTTTATTGAGAACATATTTAGCGGCATCTACATCAGTAACCATTGAGAAATAATGACTGATGAAATTTTTTACAACCTGGTAGTTAGTACTGTCACAAAATGCCCTAATGATTTCTTTAGGAATTTCATCACTATTTACTTTTTTTAAAATATTTACATCATCATCTTTTGTAAGAAATTGAACAATTTTCCCTTTATTAGATGTCTCTATTTTCTTTATAGTGTAATGAATATTATCTTGCGAAATAATTTCTGTTAGAGAAACGAAAAAACCAAATTTAGAAATGGATTTAACATTAACCGCTTTTTTCTTTAATTTTTTTCCTTCTCTGAAATCTTGAATATCAAATTCAACAGGATATCCCTTCCCTTTTTTCCTATCTTTTTTAAAGATATCTTGTAATTCAACAGGAACATCGTCTCTAAAAACTTTTACGTCTTCTTCTTGATTATCAACAGAAATATAACCAAAGTCATTGACTTGGCCTGTCTTACCATTTTTTCCACCAAACCATAGGATTTTACCAGTAGCCATTAATCAATCCTCCCTATTATTGCTATAATTCGGCTGACCTTTGCAAAGTTTCCCCATCAATCACATAGCGAGTTACTTGCTTGACCTCCTTACCCAAATTACGAGCCAAATTTTGAATGGTAATCAACTTAAGATTCCCAGTATTACAGCTCTAAACTACGTAAAGCTAATAGGACTCTGTCAATTGTTTAGTCCTCTGCCATTCATTCTTCGTTAGGGAAACCGACTTCCCCACCGAGGACTGCCTTTTCACCTCAATCCGTCTGACAAGGTTTATCTGAGATGCATTATCCATTGGGCTCACACTGCGAATATCAAAGTCGCTGCCGTCCTGCAACTTTCACATCATCCGGTATCCAGCCCCGCTGTCGCTCGTAGTCCATCACATACGCTATGCCCGATCGCCGGCTCATCAAGGCATTCTGCCAGAAAGACTGCGCCAAAGCCCCCAGTGTCTAGCAAGGTCTGTAGGACATAGCTTCTGTCCAGACATTTTCCTTCTAAACTCTTCCAGGACGACAAAAACATAGGCTTTCACAGAAAACAGGCAAAGGTACTAAACAAACCATGCCCTCCTGGGAACCATCATAGGTTCACTCACCAAAGGCGAATATAAAGATTAGTAAAGAAAATTTACGTCTAACTCCAACAGACTATCGGGACGACTGACCGACTAACATGGTTGTCTCTCGATCCAAATTAGCTAATGCCTCTTGGATTAAATCAACTTCCCGTGCTTCAAACAAAACCTCACCGCACTGGTCGCAAACCCAGGCAGGAATATTGTCCCAAGACACACGGTAACCATTTCGTTCAACAAAAAAAGGTGCAGTTCCCCGCCGCATTTTGGCTCTACAACACCAGCATTTCATTGTTGAATCCTCCTTCTTAATCCATCACTTATATTCAAGAACAGAGACCATCAGTAGGAGTTAGGCATGATGCAACATATAGCTATGGCTTCTTGACGGCCATCATAGATTCGCTGGCCAAATGCAAATATAAAGATTAGTAAAGAAAATTTACGCCTAACTCCAACCTAACTCCAACATCAATTCCAAGACTATCGGGACGACTGGCCGACTAACATGGTTGTCTCCCGATCCAAACCCACCAATGCTGATTGGCTTAGGTCAACCTCCCGTGTTCAATTTAGCAATTATCGATTTCTGTCTGAATTGTTTCAAGCTGGGATAACAATTTGGGAATATTGTCCCGAATAATGCTCCAGACGGTGTCGTTATCAATGCCCAAATAACCGTGAATAAGACGATTGCGGGTGGCAATGATCTGTCGCCAGGGGACCTCTGGGTGTGTGGCTTGTATCTCGTTAGGAATATGGGTGGCCGCCTCGCCAATTAGTTCTAGATTTCGTAGAGTAGCATCATAGTTCATTTCACTGGCGATAAAGGTTTCCTGGTCTATTTCTGTGGTGTAGGCCAGCACCTTTCTAGCAAAGCAAATCATGTCATCAATGTAGAAATGCCATTCCCGGTTAGGAAATTTAGACATCTATTTTTTCCTGTTCGATGTAGGGGCGTAATTCTGGTCTGAGGGCCTTTTCTGTTACCAAGTCCACGGCACAACCTAATAAGTCTTCTAGATAAAACTGGACTCCGAAATACCGGTGGGATGTGGCAGGCCCATCAAAGCTGACGAGAATATCTACATCACTGTGGAGACCAGCTTCATCCCTTGCAGTGGAACCAAACAGTGCCAACTGGGTAACACCAAAACGAGATTGTAAATCTGGCTTACTTTGATTCAGTAATTGCAGGACAGATTGGCGTTTCATTGTACATAGATAACTTGACCCACTGAGGGACTATTCCACTAATCCCAATACCCATTGCACCAGGGTCCGCACCGGATAACCCGTGGCACCGGCATTATGTACCCCATTTTGTTTATCCGTCCATACCGGGCCCGCAATGTCCAAATGGGCCCAGGGGGTTTCCTTGATGAACTGTTGCAAAAATAGCGCCGCCGTAATGGAACCACCAGCCCGAGGCCCCGTATTTTTCATATCAGCAATGGGGGATTTGAGACCTTCAAAATATTTGGCTTCCATGGGCATTTGCCAGAACTTTTCCCCCGCCTTATCCGCCGCCGTTTTCAGTTGATCGGCCAACTCTTGGTTGGGACTCCACAGACCGCCAATGTCATCCCCCAGGGCCACAATGCAAGCCCCGGTTAAGGTGGCCAGATCAACGATCGCCTCTACGCCTAATTTTTCTGCAAATACCAGGGCATCGGCCAGGGTGAGACGACCTTCCGCATCGGTGTTATTCACCTCAATGGTTTTGCCGTTGGACGCAGTGAGAATATCCCCTGGGTGCATCGCCTTACCGCTGATCATATTTTCCGTGGCCGCACAGATGAAATGTACTTCCACATTGGGCTTTAACTGGGCGATCGCCTTGGCCGCCCCCAGGGTAGCACCGCCGCCCCCCATATCCATTTTCATCGTTTCAATACCACTGCCGGCCCCTTTAATGTTCAAGCCGCCAGAGTCAAAGGTCAGACTTTTCCCGACAATGGCCAGCTTTTTAGTCGGGTTAGCAGGGCGATAGGTGAGGTGGATAAATTGGGGCGGTAAATCGGAGGCTTTTGCTACCCCCAGAAATGCCCCCATGCCCAGGGCTTCGCATTCCGACTGCCCCAGCACTTCCAACTCCAAGCCATAGGTTTGGGCTAACTCCGTGGCAATTGTCGTAAAGGTAAGGGGGGTGACTTCATTGGCCGGCGCCGCCACCATTTCCCGGGCCAGAATGACCCCAGAGACAATTTTTTCCGCCTTGCTAATGGCCGTTGCCTGCTCCCCTAGCCCTAACAATTCCACTGTGGTGAGCTTAATTTCCTTATCTTCAGGATCGGATTTGAAACGATTGTCCTGATGCAGAGCCAACAAAATTCCTTCCGTTAAAATAGCCGCTGTGGCCGCTGGATCATGCTCCCGTTGGGGCAAACTAATCCCCAGGGTTTTAACCTTTTCCGTCTTTGCTAACCGGGCGATCGCCGCCGCCCCATCTGCTAAAACCTGGCTGTTAAATTTTTCGATTTCCCCCAGTCCCACCAGGATTAGCTTTTTAACTGGGGTTTTACTGCCCACCCGGGCCACTAACTTTTGTCCCGCTTTACCTTTGAACTCCTTTTCCTCTATTAATTCCCGCAACACTCCCTCCAGGCGATCGTCCAATTGGGCCAGATCACCGCTGATTTCCGTCGCATTTTCAAAAAATCCTAGGGCCAGGGCATCCCCCTGCCAAGTCAAAGCTGTGTAGTCGGTTCCACGGATCTGCATCACTGTTTGTTTCTCTGTTGAGGGATTGTCCGCCCTCTATTTTGCCACACTCCCATAACGGCTGGCGATCGGGGTAGTCAATACCACGGCGAGGGGATTTAACCAAAGAGCTTGTCAAGGGTGATACTTCTTGGTATGTTGTTAATGCACTAAAAAAGCCGGGATAGCTCAGTTGGTAGAGCAGTGGACTGAAAATCCTCGTGTCGGCGGTTCAAGTCCGCCTCCTGGCATATCAAAACCCCTTATATGGTGGGCGTTTCAGCCCCTAAACACCATGGGTGGATTATGGCAAAACTGACATATGACATAAACTGCCATAAAACTGCCATAAATTAGTCTTCCCTGCCATCACGGTAATGGGATTCAATGGCGGTTCCTAGTCCCCTGGCCCCCATTCCGGCCAAAAAATTGGCCATGCCCATCAAAGCTTCTGATCGCTCAATGGGTAAAAACACAGTGGCCACCGCTAAGACAACCCCAATGCCAATCATGGCCAGACTGGCCCATTCTGGATCTAAATCTCTCACAGGTATTGCCTCGCTAATTGGGCGATCGCCCCAGCCCTGTCCATACCGTTCACCACCCGACGGGCATTATAGAAATCCGATTTAGTGGCGTTAACAAACTCTGGCAAACTGCGGCCGGTGAATTTGCCGTGTCTCATTCCATGAACCAGGATGAACAACGCAACATTAGGTTCACATGCCAGCTCTGGTTTATTGACCAAATCGATACCCAGGATTTTTCCATAGCGGGCATAGTTGCTTTTCCAGGTGAGCTGTACAAATCCTCTGCCGTAGTAAGTTTTGCCGGTCTGGGGGTCGGGCCTGCCGTAGCTCCTTCCTTTGCCCTTGCCGTACTCCTCCAAAGGGCGAAAAGTTGAAGCTGTTTCATGCTGAGTAGTTGCCAGGACATAAGCTTGTTGGTTGCGGTGGATAAGCCCGTGCTGGTTACATTCCCAGCGAATAGCGTCAATAACGCCTTGTTTAGTGCTGAAATCGTGGTATCTGCCCTCTTCTTGCTTTTTAACCGCCGCTTTCAGGGCTGAATAACTGCTGGGGCCAATCAAATCAATTTGGTCGGGGTCGTGAAGATGCACCGATTCTTTAAACTGTGCCCAAGCTTCTATCGTCCGTGGGCCCAGATCTCCATCCAACGGCCCTGGGGAAAATTTTGCCGCCAATAGCCATTTCTGTAATTGGAGCAAATCTGATTGGGTTAGCTTGTCCAGGCTGACGGGGTGAACCACCGGGAAAATGGAGTTAATCATTTAACGTTTTGTTTCACCTCCGCCATATCCTCTAAAAGGCTTTGGAGCTTGACTTCTACCGTAGTCTGTCTCTGCTCGTACGCCCTGGTGAGGTTATTGATCTGAATACTGAAGCCGATTACCCCAATTACGACGGTGACCACAGTGGCGATCAACGAAGTCTTGACCCACTCATCGCTTTGGCGGTGGTGTTCTTGCTGTTTTTCATCCATGGCTAGGTCGTGGCGATGTTTACTTCAAAGGTTTGAGTGTCAGGATTAACCAAAACTTCGTACTCAATGGAATAGGTTTCTCTAATTAATCGGAGAAAAGGCAGATCAGAACTGGTTATTCCTGCGGTGGGATTCCCAGCGTCGTAATATTCCTGGGGAACGCTTAGTCCCGTCGGTCTAACTGCCAAAGGATCTGTTCTTCTGGTTATGGCACTGGCGGTGGAAGCGGTTCTAATCCCAATGCGATGGATTAGAAACACAATCAAAGCGGCTACCCATTCCCGGGCATCGTCAGAAACAGTGCTGGGAACAGTCCCCCCATAGCTGGTGATTACACTATTGGGAATAATCACCCCAGGATTAGCAACTGCTCCTTCACTGGCTACTAAGGAGGATGCTGGCCAAATATCTTCAAAGGTAATTTTCCCAACCCCCAAATTACTCCCAAAGGTAGGAGCAGGGGGAAGCTGAACAGAGCCATTCCGAATATCCAGCATTCGCAGTATTCCAAAGGTCACCCCCTCGGTAAATTTATTAATTCCAACCCCAAAAGGTTGAAGCTTAGTAGGTTCTGGAAAACCTAATGGGGTGGTTTGCATCATGGCTTCGTAAAGGGAATTTAGGAGGGCATAGGCAAGCTTGCCCTCTAAAATTGCCCCTGTATCAGATAATTCTGCCGATTCCAACCCAATCAAGTCATTGGCTCCAATCCAAAGCCCCGCCGGAACACCATTCCCAACCCCTGCTCCCACCGAATTGGGGAAAACTGAAAGGTAAGTAATCATAAAAAGTTAGCTCTCCGTTTTTAGGGAAGGAATTAAAGCCATGGTGCTATTGGGGAGTTAATTAGGCAGGTTCGGCCAGAACTTGATAGGTGCTGGTGGGAATTTGAACAGCAATGGAAACGTTAAAGTCCACCCGGCGGGTGGTGTCTCCGGTGATGGCTTCCCCGCGAGTTACCTGCATCCGTGCCGACGGAGTGGGCAAGGTAGTGTAGTTCACATGGAGCGCACTAAGAAGGGAAAGCATAACTTCCCGCCCATCCCCCGTAGCCGGATCTGCTTCCATAGCGGTTAATCCTTCTAAAGCAGAAAGGGGAATTGCAATGCTTGGGGCGGTGGGGGTATCCGTGGTTTCAAGAAGTTCAAAACCGGGAAACAAATCAGTTGGTAACGGCTTAGCCATTTGTATTTTCCTCTGTTGCAGTTAAAACAATTACGATATTTCCTGACCCTCCGGCGTTTATAACTCTGGCGGGGCTACCGTCTAAAGCTGATAAAACGTCGGCGGGTAAATTTGTTTGAGCTAACCCTTCTAGGCTCACTGCCCAGGCTTCATCCTGTACTGTCCCTATCCTACGCCATGCTCGTTTTAAGGTTTTCTTAACTTGGAAATGGCGAATAACGGTTGGATTGATCAGGACTTCCTCTGGGGTGTAAAGGTTAATTATTTGCGGTGTTTCCGAGAAGTAAAAACGCCTCCAGGGAGAATGGTTTAAGTTACCTACATCGTAAACCACGCGTAAATGACCATAACTAATAATTTTTTCGGGGTTGGCTCCTAGTCCGGTGATTCTAATAATTGAATTGCCATCATTGGAAGCAAAGGGAAATTGAGTCCATTGGTCAAACCTTGGGGTTACTGTCCCTTTGTAAATCCACTCCCCGGCGTAATCAGTAGTCATTTACCATTCCTCTAATTCCCAGTCTTCAGGTTCTCCGTAGGTTTGCATCATCAACTCGTATTCCCCCCCATAAAGAAAGTCCTCTAATTCCCGATCGCCAGTGATGGATCTAGGGATGCCATCGGCTCCCACCACATAACAGAAGGTGTTATCGGTGGGCTTAACGTCGGGTGGGGGTGAAGTGTAAAGAATTTCGTCAAATCCAGGATCACCAGGGGTGAGAATTAGTCCAGGCATGGCATTAGGTAAGGCTAGCGAGGCCTCTTTCCGCTCTAGTTATCTTCCAACCATCAGCTAAGGCATTGCCTAGCTTGGCTGGAGAACAGGGCAAAGTTCGAGAATCTTTGGTAACCAGGGGGACTTTGACGCCTTTGGGGGCCCGGGCTGTTTTAGAAAGGGTCACTGGCCCAACGTTGGCGATCCACCCTAGTGTTGCTCCGTTTTCGGGGGTAGCGTCGATTAAGGGAACGTAATAGGCAAAATATAGGTTGTTAGTGGTGCTAACTACTATTTCCTTGCTCTTTTTCGTCATTCCTAATACAAGCGGAAAAACGGGGCGTTTCAGTTTCCAACCGGCTCCAATGGCTCTGGCGATCGCCTGACGGGTGAACCCATCGCCATAAGCAGTAACACTGCGTTGCAAACCGCTGGAAATTTTCTTGGTAAATTGAGCGGGTCTTGGAGCATCGGGGGAAAAGACCACCAAGCCTAAGCCTTGAGTAATTTCCTTTTGCCCTATGGCCGTGGCATCGCCTTGGGAAATTCCAGGGATAGCAGTTATATCCGCGCCTTTGAATCCGTAATGAAGATTCTGATTGACGCGCACCGCCCGAATTACCCTTTTCCGTCCTCTGGTGGCGATCGGCATAGCTATTACTCAGCGGCCGCTACTGCTTCAAACCCTGATTCTGGTCGCACCAATTTCCAGCCCGCTTGAATAGCATCAGCAATTTTATTGCTAGCCACGGGGAGCGTTTTGGTGAAATTGTCACCAACTTGAGCCACAAGGGCCAATTTTGCCCCCTGGGGAGCAGAAACTAACTTGTCCAAATTTCCACTGGACATAGTTACATCCCAGCCCAACAAGCCCGCGTTCCCCGCGTCACTGTTAGGCACAAACCGTTTTACCAACAAGCCGTTACTGACAGGCACGGCGATCGCCGTTTGCGTCCGAGTATTGCCAAAGGAAGTCCGACGTACTCCTTTACTCATTTTCCAGCCCGCACCAGCGGCCCGGTTTACAGCCCCAGCGGTACTGCCATCACCGTAGGCAGTAACACTGCTTTGTACACCTGATGGAATCTTTTTGCGAAACTGAGCAGGCTTGGGCGATCGGGGAGAGAAAACCACCAATCCATTAACCCCAGCCAACGGGACTTGCCCAATTGCGGTTAAATCGGCCCCAGAAACCCCTGGAATAGCGGATAAATCCGAAGTCAAAAATCCATAAGTTAGGGTCGGATTGATTTTGACGGCCATGGGCACATCACGTTTGCGCCCCCTGGTTGATAACGGCATAGGGTTACCTACATCTATTTGAGTTAATAAGGCGATCCTAGCCAGTCAGACCCCGTACTATGGGCAAATTGGAGATAATTGGAGATCGTACAACCCCTAGGGGTTACATGATGGTTCTGCCCCATGACATTATCTAGCCTTGTACCAATCTACGCCCGCAGTTCCCGCAAGACTCGCCTTTGTATGCGCCGCAAAAAATGGCGTTATGGAAAGATATACGTCTATGAACCGCGCAAAGACCTAATTAGGAACGTGGCCCGGGAATTTGGTTGGTCAGAGCAAAAGGTACGCACCGAAATTGAAAGGGAGAGATTCTGGCTGTTAGCTAACCCCTGGTTCCCCCTTGATTTAAAAAAGGGAGAATAATTGAATTTTGCGAGCTTATCCGTCTGCCCCCGGCGACCTAAACAATTCTGCAACTAACTCTGAATATCCGGCTGGTTGAGCGTCTGTCCACAGAGGAATAAGGGAAGTTTTGCGCCGCTGGTAAACCCCTGACAGAGTTGCTGTCCCTGCTTCTTCATTGATTACTTTTTGCTGGTTCAGGATGGTAAACCCGTAGGGGTAAATTCTTGTTGGTTTTTTTCGCAAAGCATCTAGTCTTTTCCTTGCGCCTTCCCTACGCTCTCTAACTGAAGTAATTCCTATAATTTCTTGGTTACTAAATACGGCTAGTTTGGCTACCATGTCTAGCCCCTCGTCCTCTGATGCCGTATAAACGCTTATTTCTCGGCCCCCATCTAAACGAGCACTTGTTTTCCATTCTCCCCACATATAACCATTTATTCCTCCTACTGCTGATTTAATTTCATTCCAGCCCAGCTTCTCCCGTCTCACATCTGGAATAGTGATTTGGACTCGTTTAGCTCCACTTAAAACCCCTTCGCGATCGCTCAAAATTACTCGGAGCATAATCGGCAAGGGAGATCCGGTTATATTCTGTCTCACAGGTTCCCCTACCCACATCCCCAGATCACGTTCCTCTAGTAATTGGTGCTGGGCCAAGGTCTGGACAATGGTGGGCTTAATCAATTCTGCTGGCCCGGCAATAATTATTTTTTCTTCTTCATAGTCTCGATTGGGTGTAATCTCTACAAATTCTTGATCGCCTAACAATGTGGTTTGGCTAAGCTTCTGTTCCAGCATGTATTGGTCAGCAGTGTTAGCTATTACATAGAAAGCTTCCGAGCAACTATCAAAAAATTCTTCAATTAATTCCTCGGTAAAATTTTCGATAGCTGGGTTTTTGATTGATTCAATCCAATTATCTAAAGCAAGGGCAAAAGTCCAGGGCTTAGTTCCTTTCTCGCCCCACTCCTTAACTCTGCTGGCGTTAATTCCTAATGCATCTCGGAATACTTTTCCTCTTCCATCAGGGTCTAATAGAATTTCTTTTAATAATCTCCGCCCATTTTTGTAGGAAACGATTAGGGTTTGGCGAAAAACTAGTTGGGCCGACTGTTGAACCAGCATCCGCAAGTTATTTACAAGTTCACTAAGGGCCTCTTCTCCTACCTCTTTCAGCACTCGCAACGCCAGGAGCTTATTAAATTTCATCATGATCAACCCAGGCCCCGCCCCGCAAACTGCCC
>NZ_JADEVV010000040.1 GCF_015207985.1 Synechocystis salina LEGE 00031
ACAGTTCACTATACGTGTCTACACATTGTACTGTCTTTTTCGCTTCTCTTACCTTCGTCATACTCCCTCCAAGCTTTCCAGCCTTTTATCTCCATTCTAATTCACCCATTTTGATGAAAGAGGGATAAAATGACGAAGTAATCCTATTTTTAAATCTTGATTCCCATGGATAGGCACAGAAATTCTTTCATTTTGACCTTCCTTTTTATAAATATGATGACTGCCATTAATTCTGACTAAAGACCAGCCATTACTCTCTAAGATTTTGGCGAATTCTTTGCCAGATAATGATTTCATATGGCAATTTCCATGATTCGAGTATTCTTAGAATTTTCAGGAATCTCTAGTTCGACGGATAAACAGCCTTCAACTGCCTCATATAGATTAGTTAATAATTCTTCAAAGTTTTCTCCCTGAGTAGCACAGCCTGGAATCGCGGGTACCTCAGCCCAAAATCCTCCTTCTTCAGCTTGATGGACAACAATCTTTAATTTCATAAAATCCTCTCTTCTGTAAGGTTTTCTTAATTGTAGGTTAACAAAATTTTCCAGCAATGGAAATAACTATAGTTAATGGTTGATTTTTTCAGCTGAATTAGCTTAGCTTGATTTAATTCATCCGGATGATTACTAGCCATATTGTTTAATTTATCTCTTACTGTTAATAATTTTAATTAAACACGCCCTTCTCGACCATTCGCCAACGGCGATCGCCTACTAGGATGAGTTTAGCGGGCTTGACTAGTTTAGGGTTTTGTAAATTAGAGTAGCTGTCAAAAAAGGAATTGTTAGCCAGTAGTCTTTGCCAGCGACTCAGCAACAGATTCGGAATTAACCAAATTTCTTCCCCAATGGTAAAGGCTAAATAGGAAGCCTGACTCTTTTCTCCTTCTTCAAATTCCTGGCGATCGCCAAGACCAAGATTTCCTACTTTGCCATGGATAACACTTGCTGTGGGCTTAAGATATTGAAACTGGGACGGATCATCAAAAAAAGCCTTATTGCCCTGGTTAAAATTAATGATGCAATATTCTAAACTTAATCCTAAAGGTTGGCTCAAGTCTTCAATGTTCTCTTGATCAGTGTTTACATTGTTTTTGATTTGGGTAAAGTCATTTGCTAAGAAATGACTATAGACATCTGCTCCAATAATTGAATTTGGTGTATTTTCTTCGGCTTCATCTGGCAAATCAATGTCAGTTTGGGTGACATTAATAACTTTTTGTTTTGCACGGCCATTAACCCTAGAACCCTTAAGTTTTTTTAAAGTTTGACTTCCTATTTGCTTGAGAGATTTATTTTTACTAGGCTTAGTCGAAAGATTATTCAACAAATCAACTGCCAACTTGCCGCTAATAATGCTTAAACCGATGGCCCCAGCAATAAACCAATAAATTGCAATGATTAAATCTTGATTTTTCTGAACACCAATTTCAGTGGTGGTTTCTGCCCTACTCGAATTTACTGTAGGAGTCGGCGTCGGAGCAATGGTTGGACTGATCGGTTCATCTGGATAATAGGGAAGATTATTAACTTGGCTTTCTCTTGGTTGTAAACTAATCCAGCCCCTTTCATCTACGGAAAAAGTGACAATTTCATACCAGCAAAAGCCATCATAATATTTCGGATATATGTCGGATAACGAAAATCTTCTACCGGCGGGGATTTCAGCAATAATTTCACCATTGATATTGGGAATGTCGTAAACATCCAAATTAAAATCAGAAAATGACATCTGATAATCCCTCATCACTGGACAAGGATTATTTTCCTGGGCATTAACCGGTTGAATGATCCAGATTATTGGAATAGCAAGAATAGGAATATATTTAAAGTTTAACATTGATCCGAAATCAATCAAACCTCCCAGACTTGATCAATCGCCAAATATCATTTCCAGTATTTTCTATCATTGCTGGTTCAACCAAAACATAGCTAGAATCGTACCATTCAAAAATTTTATTATCATCATTAGTTATTACTTGCTTCCAACGTTTATTAAACAGATTAGGAACTATATAGGTGTTTTGATCATCAAGTTTAAACCCAATATAAGAAGCCTGGGCTGTGTTGTCCGATGCCCTTTCAAATTCCACTTTTGCTGAAGCATTAATATCGACACCCTGACTCCCTAAATTGGTAGCAGAAGTCGGCTTTAAAAAGAAAAATAAGTCATTATTAAAGTGGCTTTCATGGCCCTTATTAAAATTCTCTACAATTATACTTAAAGTATCTGAGGGAGAAATTTCTACTTTCCCTAGAAAAGCTGACCCCCTTGCTGGGTCATAATTATAGTCGTTGTAGTCAGATGCACTGTCCCATTCCTGGCCATACTGTCTTGATGGTTGAGACGTTGACCGGTTCGATCTTAGTTGAATAATCCTCTTCTCGATTTTATTCATCTCCCGAATTATTTTCTCAAGTTGACGAGATAGATTATCTGAATAATTTTTGACTACTGAAAGATCACTGGCTATTTTGTCCTGATAACTTTTAGTCAATGCGTAATTTTTCTTGATTTTTTCTTTTAGTTCCTGCAACTTTTTATCCAGCCACCAGACATATAAGCTCAGTAAAATAAACAGCAATAAAAGTGAGACTAAATAGGGAGCTTTAACCTCCATTAGCCCTTTCCAAATTCCAGCAATTGTTGAAATTGCTCTATTTTCTTTAGGTTGAGAATCACTACTTACACCCAGATACGCCGTTATTAACAAGGAATTATTTCGAGTTATCCGTAAAATTGTTTCACTTTGATCTATTGCAAACTCAGTTCTATTTGTTTGATCATCTGTGCCAATGAAATATGGATTTACTCGCTGATTTGGTTCTGGTTGATCTATCAAAGCTTGTGCTAAAGAACAATAATTAAATACTGCCAAATTACAAAGCACAAAAGTGTGTATAAATTTGTTAATAATTTTCATTTATTTAACCTACAGTTTTAGACCATTGTTCGGCGAGAATAGCAATAAAACATTTAAAAATTATTAGAAATGGAGGATCAATTTCAAATTCTGATGTAGGCCCTACTTTCCTTAAGCAAGCCTGTTTAACTTTCGCTTCTAGCAATATACGGAAGTCGCTATCCATACTAAAGAGACCGCCCTGATTGAAGTTTCTGAGCTGATCAATTTCTTGGATAGATTCTTCTCGTAAGATGTCGTTAAAATTCTTCAAATATTCTTCCAGTTGATCATAGGTAGTGATTTCAAAAGAATTAATTTCTTCCCAGCCACGATCTAAAACATTCAAACGGTCACTAGAAGTAAAAGCTTCTCCATTTATGAGACATTTTTCTCCGGTAAAAGGATAATCTTTTTTCTTACTTAAAAAACCACTTAGCTTAGTCCCTTCTGATGATACGACTAATCCACCACAAGCTTCTTCCTTAGGTTGAGGGGAGAGAGTTAATAGGTCAGGATTTTTATTTAGATCAGAAGCTCGCATCAGGATACCACAGGCTAGATCGTTAATTTCCGAGTTTTGGGTATAGACACCACTAGGAGTCAACCAATGCAAGAAACGAGATCCGTTGCCTCCCATTAAAATTGACGTAATGATACTAGAGTCATTAAAAAGTTTCTCTTTCTTTAGTTCTTTTTGTATCATCCCTAAATAGTGAAAAAGTCCACCGAAGGATAATGCTAGCAAAGTGCGAAACTGACGATTACGAGGCTTATCTGCATTCATAATGTAGCCTTCAGATAAAATTCTCTCTGAATTAGCTCGTAGATAAATATCCAAAGAAGCATTAAAGTTACGCTGATTTCCCAACACTTTAGCCACTGATTTTCCTGCTTCTGGAGGTAGACCAAAAATGTCACCAATAAAGGCCAGATTAGGCTCTAAAATGCTGTGAAAAATATCCCTTCCCGCATAAGGAACTGATGCTTGATGAACCAGTTGATTATCTTGCCAAACGGAAATATCCGATGTACCTCCGCCAATATCCACACAAGTAGTATAAATTAAATGCTTACTCAAAACATCGCCAAAGAATTGTGCAAAGGCAATGCTTTCTGTTTTTATACTCTGTCCCTGTAAATTATGATTTTGATTTGAAGTTATATCTAAATCTTTTAATACCTGTTGCCAAGCTCCGTTATATCGATTGATGTCCATGGGGGAAAAAGCGGACGGATAAGATACACTCCATTCAATGTTGCGGACTCCTTCCAGGGCGGCTTTAGCAGAAATCATTCGCACCAATTGCCCCAGGAAAGGTCGCTGGTATTGCACCTGTTTCCACTTAATATTGGTCTTGATATATTCCTTGTCAAACTCATACTTGTCCAGGCGGGGAACATAAATGCGGGCATTGGTAATTAAATTGGGAATTTCCCCTTCACTTTCTGCCCATCCTCTGGTTGTTAGCACCGTTGACATGGGAGGATTTTTCCCTTCTGGTAAAAGCAGATCGGGAATGAAGAACTCTCGATAAATTACTGTTTGAATATCCTCCAGACTATGGGTAATTTTGAGCAAATTAGTTTGTAACTGTAATCTTTCTGGAGCGCCGCTGGAGCCTTTCCGCACATAAACATTGGTAAACGAAGTACCGAAGTCGACTCCCACTGTCCAAGTGGTCGCATTACCCCCCTGGGCTTTGGGCACCCGCAGAGGAATCAAACCCAATGGTTGGGCATTTTTATCGATCGCCAGGAGGACATCAGGGTAGGCATCACATTTCCAGTACTGGTAACTTTCCTGGCCTGATCGCCGATTTTCTGACTGGGCATTGGGGGTAGGTTGATCCACCCGAAAAGCTAACTCGCCGTATTCTTCCGTGGTTTCAACCAGGAGGAAATACTCCTTCCACAAAGCGGGGGGCACATTGGGCCAGAGGGCGAGGGTGGGAAAATCTTGCTTAATTTCGTTTTCCGCCTTGAGGGGATATTCCTGGAACATGGTGTAGGCCACAGGACGATCAAATCCCGATATTTGTACCGTTAACGAAACCCGTACCCCTGGACCTTCTGGAGTGGAAACGGGGCTTAACTCCACCTGTTTTTCCAAATCTTCACTGGTGAAATATTCCCGCAGAAAAGATTTAAAGGGTAGCAGGATAGTTAGATTATCCAAATTTAATTTTTGGTCTAACCATGTGCCGGGCAATAAGCCTTTGGTTTTGTGGAAATAAAGATTAGGCTCAAAAATATCTGCTGGAGTGGCAAAGATGGCATCAGAACGGCGGTGAAGATTAGGGTCAAAATTGAGTAACGGAGATGCATCAATGACATTAATTTCCTGGGGTTGTTTGGCCAGAAGACTTGGTAACTGTACTGGATCAATAATGTAAAGTTGCTTGCTAGGATTGCGACCAACCGAAGCTATTGCCCGCACATTGGAAGGAGTTTGCACCGCCTCCGCTGGATCAAGTGCTCGAAAAAGTTCTGGGGCAAGGGGAATGCCAAACGGTAGATTTTTCGTGGTGGGTCGAAAAACATTACTGGTGGTGACACCCAAATCCCTGATATAGTCGTCTATCACCCCTGAGACCCGCCCCGCTAAATCCTCATTTTGGGGATTACGCATCAAGGTACCTTTTAAATTTTCTAGCCAAGGCAACAACACTTCCTTTTGATTGGGGGCTAAGCCGTTATTGATAGGATTGGTGAAAAAGCCATTTTTAATCCAAGCAATGCGCCGACTTAAGGAATCAGAAAAATAACCCGTGGGGCAGACAATGGTGGCCGGACTGGTCATACCGATCGCCACCCCGTCTAGTTCAAACAAATACAATTCCGCCCAGGGGCCATCGGGGGGCACCATCGGCAACACATTATCCCTATCGTTGGGGCGCAATTTCCACAAACAACGGGCAAATTCCTTATCTTGATAATCCTTTAGCCGTACCTGGGTGGCCGTGATTTTAAGATTCAAGTTCTCCGCCAGGGCTAGGGCGGTCAATAAACCCCGATATTGCTCAATTAGCCAATCCCGACTGGGGTACTGCCGGTTGCGAAAAGCCGAAATTAATTGCAGAGGCCGGGACCAAGGGCTGGGGATCGAATTTACTTCCCGGTAAGCACCTGCTTCAAACTCCAAACTATTACCCAAGCGATTAAAGAGTCCTACTCCCTCGGCGATCCATTCCCCTGGAGCAGAACCACCGGCAAAATCTTGGTTAGTCTTGGGAAGTAGGGGTTGGTTAGCCATAGTTGGGAAGGGGTTTAAGGAGAAAAATTAGACAAGATAAAAATAAGAAAATGAAAATAACAAAAAGGTAGATAATTACTCTGTATTATTAAAGCCCAAGTAATTTTGAGTAAATTTTAAAAATTCCCAGGCATTGGTGATTTGAATTTGAGCCTCTTCACAGGAAATATAATCAGGCCTACCGTAATCCCCTAAATACTGTTCCTTATTCATAGTAAAACCCCTTCCCTCTTTATATTCTTTAGTAAAACTGTGTCTTCATGGGCAAAGTCTGTATCCGATAAATAAATACGGTTAATTAACTGCTCTGTCTCCAGACAAAAATCACTTAACCAATTACTATTAGCATTAATTTCTGCTACGGGATCGACTTTGCCTTTTAATACCACCAAAATATCAACATCAGAAGTGGTTTCTGCCTCTCCCCTAGCCTGGGAGCCAAAAAGAATAACTTTCGCCAATCTATCTCCATAAAGTTCCGCCAAATCAGCTCTGAGTTTTGTCAGAGTATCAGCTAGGGTAAATTGACCAGAAAAAGTGCTAGTTGCCATAATCAAAAAGCTGATTAACAGATAAATTAATGTCGGGAAATTGGGGGGAAATAATTGGATCATTGCTAGTAAGTGGACTGTCACAAATTGCCACTCGGTCAAGGGCAGGAAAAATTAAATCCCTTTCCACCAGATAGGTATCGATCATTTTTTGCCTCCGATAACATCTTCATAAAGGGACGCTAAAGAACATTCCCAGTTAATGGTTTCCAGAGATAATAAATCCCCTTCTTCATAACTAATTAGTTCCCAACGCCCTTGACTATTACGACTAAAAAGATCCACTGCCATTTTGTTACTGTCAACCAACAAGTACTCCATCAAACTTGGTAATTGTCGGTAACGACGAAACTTTTCACCCCGATCATAGGCCTCCGCGCTAGGGGATAAAACTTCAGCAATAAAGCAAGGAAATTGAATAAATTGCACTGCCTCTTGATCCCTGTCATCGCAACTAACCATCACATCGGGATAATGGAAAGAACTCGCCAAGGCCACTTTTACCTTGACATCGGCCATAAACACTCGGCAACCAGTGCCCCGAAGATGACTTTTTAGTAAAGTCGCCAAATTCAGACCGATTAAATTATGGGCAATGGTTCCGCCAGTCATAGCTAAAATTTGCCCATCCAGATATTCATGCCTAAATTCCTGCAGGGCTTCCCAATCTAGGTATTCTTGGGGAGTTTGATAATTAATTTCAGCATTGGCTAGCATGGTTATGTCCCTCAAATGGCAAACGTTTTCCATCCCAATCTAAAGCAAAGCAAACAGAGCGTGGGCTAAACCAAAAACGCCATTGTCGTAACTTTTGCCCTCATCTGCCAAACGGTTCTTGATCGTATCTAGGCGATCGCCATTTTGCGCCGCTTGACTGCGTTCTTTATCAATAATTAATTGATGGAGATGTTCACGGTAACCAGGGCTTTGGTTTAAATCATCCAAATGTTTTAACTGAAAAAGTTGTTCCCCATTGACGTGGGCGGAGGACACCTGTTGGGCCCATTGCAAAAACTTCCTAGCCCAGGCTGTGAGTAGATCATTTTTAGCCATTTCCTGGGCATCTTCCACCAGGGGTTTGTCCCCTTCCCCTGCCCTAAGAGCAAAAAAGTGCTGGAACCAAGGAGCGCCCTTGGCAAATTTTTTGCCACCCAACTTCCGGGCCGCTTCCAATTCCAAGGAGAAGTTGTAGAACCAAGCGTAGGCAAACCTGACTCCCTTACTGAGGGCTAATTTAGCGATTTCGTCATCCGGCAAGTCCGTCCAAATCAGACTATTAACATCTGCTCGGCTGATGTAATGGGCCACCGTTTCCCCCATCGGTTGATCGAAACCATGGTTAGCGGCCAAGGCGGCGTACAACTCCACAAAATGGGCGCCATTTTCCTGGTTTTTGCCCCCGGTGTGGGAGTCGTATCTGGTTTGAGCATTGTCCCCAATTAAATACACACTGTCGAAACAACCTTCCGACTGTTCAGTTAGATATTGCAACGCCGCTTGAGTATTGAGGGCAAAAAAGCGAGTTTCGGCAAATACGGTCTGATCCCCGTCGTCGGGCCGCTCAAAGGCAAAATAGGGCAACAGCAAAGAGGCGTGGATACGCACCCGGAGATTGTCCTGTCTTAACTGATTACTAACTAATTTAGCCAAGGTAGGAACTCCAGACGCACCAGTTCCCCCGAAGATACTGCCAAAGAAATGCACCACCACATCACCGCTTTTGCCGACGCCCAAATCCGTGGTCAGATTATTGAATAATTGTTGCCAGCCGCCGGCCTGGGTTTGTTGCAGACTATCTAGTTCCAACCGACTCATCACCGCTGAACCAATGGGAGGCCGGCCCCTAAATCCCACCCCTAAATCTGCCTCCTGTTCCGCTGGGCTGTAGAGAGCATCAAACAATTTTGCCAAAGGGGGAGCACTGGCCCGCAAAGCCTGTTTGTTGAAAACTGCCGCTAGGTTAGTGTTGTGAATTTGATCCCCCAGGGGATTCCAGGTGCCGTAGTGGAAAAATTGCCCGTCCATTAAAGGACTTTTCCCTTGACCAAAGGCTTTTTGAGCATCGTCAGCAGTGCGGAAATTTACCCCAGTCCTTTGGGAGTTGCCGTTGGAAGTGTCCGCATCGACTAATAAAATTCTTAGTTCCGAGTTCTCACCGTACAGGCCCAGGGAATGGAGAAAGATGGCCGCTTCGACACATTTGGCTCCACTGCCTCCCACACCGATGGCATAGATTTTTCGCATGGCCTAAGCTCTAACCTCCGTAAATTTTGCGTAACAACATTGACCCCGGTGGCACGTAGCGCATGGATTTGGGGGTAGCCAGGGCCGTGGGCAGCCAAAAAATTAACAACACATCGACAATAATGAACCCCAGTAACCAGAAGAAGGGTTCTAGGTTACGGGTGTCATCAAACCAACCGTTGAAGAAACTTAGACCCACTAGGGCTAGCATAGTCACCACACCGAGGAGAATGGCGAGTATCCACCAGAGGCCGCCGGTACTCAGTACGTCTTGAGCCCTGGTGAAACTACCATTGAGGGCTTTGGCAATCCAGAACAGGAGTAGCATTGCCCCTAGGGCATAAACCAGGTAAAGGGTGGGAAATAATATCTCTGCGGCCCATTTGTCCAAGTTACCCCGGGATAAGCTCAAAGGCAGTCCGCTTCCGCCCAATAGCCATGGTTGTAGCCCAAAAATCACCATGGTGGCGATCGCCACTGTCACCACAAGGGCCACTATCTCCGCAATTTTCATAACCCCTATCCTGACGAACTAATACGTGAAGATTAGCAAAAATTTTGATTAAGTAAGCTAATAGTGACTATAGCCGAGACAAAACTTAACAGCGTCCTGGTCATTGGCCACGGCCCCCCGCAATCCCGACACGAAAAGTAGTAAATTTTGGGTTTTGGCACCGTTAGGATTACCGATGTCCATGTCCCAATCCTGCCACACTGCTTGATCCAACTGGCGATCGCCAAGGGTGACGTAAACCAGTTTGCCTTGTCCCTGGGGTAACTTGTTGCCATCAAAAACGGCAGTTAATAAAAGGCGGGCATCCTCTCCCCCTGGATTTTGAACAATTTCTGCTTTTTTCACTGACACAAAGGATTCAGAAATGTTGAAAAGATCCGGGGTTAGCTCGCCGCCAGTGAGGGAAACGGTACTTTTAGAAGGAATATTTAACTCCAAAGGAGGCAAAGGGGGGGAAGAATTTTCGCCACAATTAGTTTGTTCGACCATGAGCCAATCCCTTTCCTGGTCTTGGTTGGGCCTTTGTCTATCCACAGAACCAATTTCAATAACGCATTCCTGGATATCATCTTTGAAAGAACTATTGTCCAGGGTGACTGTATCTGCTTGGCCCAGTTCAAAGGCAGAAGCCCGAAAGGCTTTGTTCACATCCAGGGGAAGCCGACGGAATTCCTTCACCATTTCATCCACGGTGTCCTGGGGCCCCGTCATCAAGATGAAAAATGGTCGGCCTTTTTGATCCACATCTTGGCCAGCGGTGTTGTAAACAAAGGTGGGATAACTAGCGTTGGCAGAGTACACATTGCCCCGAAACTGACTGCGAACCCCTAAGAGTACGGCCTTGTAGTTAGGATTTTCTTTCAGCTCTTTGCTAATTAACCCAGAAATTTGACCGACAGCGGCATCATCCGGTTCTAGGTCGGTGAGTAAAATTTTCAGACTGCGGGGAGCCGTGGGGTTGTTGCTATCTTCCTCACCATTATCATTTTCTGAGGTTGGATTAGTGCCGCCAGTGGTCTCGGTGCCTAATTCATAAAGTTGCCCCAGGGTACTAGAAACACAGGGATATTCAGCTATGGGTTGATCCCGACGACAATAAAAGGGCGCTTTACTGGCTGCTAGGAATTGAGCCGCTGAAATAGATTGGGCTTGGTTAATGGTGTCATTGCTCCCCACCCGCCAATAGGAAGTGGGCAGATTTTTGTTTTGTAGCAGTGTGTGCAAAGAGGCGATCGCCTGGCCGTAGCGACTACCGGGTTGGCTGACAAACCCCACCATGGACTCACTGGCATCCACCCCCACTAGCACATTCAGGTTTTCAAAGGGCCCTGGGGCCTCTTGCTGTTCTGTCCTCCGATCGCCTAGTTGTTCCGTTTCCACACAGGGCAAACCTCCCCTTTGACCACAACCTGCTAACGCCAGAACTAACACCGAGAAGAGAATCCAGCTTTTCACACCAAAACCCAGAAAAACAATAATGGAAATGATTCATCAGAACGAGAGTTCGGCCATTAGCCTAGGGCACTGTTTTGCAAAAATCAAGCGGCTGCGGCTCGCCCTCCATAACTTCAATTCTAGGCGAGAGTTCCTTGGGTGATCCTATCGAGATTCCATAGACTGTGGGCAGCAAATCAAAGGTTTGCCAGCCTCGCAAAGAGTGTTTTCAAAGCCCCCCATTTAGTTGAGGCTTTTTCTAAACCTTTTTAGTTGAGACAATAATCGGGAATGCAGTTTTGCTCCATATATTCATGGTACTTTTGAATTTGCTCATCACATTGGCCCTGGGTCCAGCCACAGTGGTCCATTAATGTTTGGCAAATGCCGGCCAGAGCGCTAAAGCCGTAATCGTCCGTCACCATGGCGATCGCCGTGCGTCGTCGGCAAATATCCACCAAGGTATGGGCCATTTCTGCTTGGACGGCAAAAACCGCCTGAGCCTTAATATCTGGCAAGGAAGGAATAATCCGTTCCCCCAACTCCGGTGCCCCATGCACTAAAGCCAAAACTTCTCCTGCCCTGGCACCGTAAACACAAAATAAATGTTGAATAGAATGTCGTTCCAGGCGATCGCCGTATTTATCCATGCCAGTTTCCAAGGACAGGGAATAGGCCTCTGCCCCTGGTAAGGGTTGGGTGAGGGTGGGACAGGGAGGCGCAGAGCGTCCCAGCTTGCCATAAACCTTATCCACCATTTCTTCCCCCACCTGACGATAGGTAGTCAACTTACCGCCAATCAGGGAAATTAAATTATTGACTCCGTCCGCACTGTGGTCGTAAAGAATATGATTGCGGGTAATACTGCCTGCCTTTTTACCATCGGTGTAGGGCAGAGGTCGTACCCCGGAATAGGTGAAGCGCACGTCCCCCCTAGTTAACTGGGCCGCCGGCATCACCCGATTAGTTTCCGCAATGAGGTAATCAATCTCGTCATCACTGGCTTTAACCTGATCGAGGGAGCCGTCATAACGGTGGTCGGTGGTGCCAATCAGATATTTACCCAACCAGGGAATGATGAAATAGGGCCGCTTATCCACAAACGCTTCCACATATAAAGCGGAAGCCGGAGCGCCAGGGAAGGGATCCACCACAATATGACTACCCTTGGTGCCGCCAATTTTTCTTTCGTTGACAATGGCAACAGGCTCAGAATCCCGACGGGCTAAACCGCAAATCTCATCTACCCAAGGGCCAGCGGTGTTGATAACGATCGCCTGGGTGCTATTAACAGTAAATTTTTCTCCGCTCAGTTGATCTTGACAATGGATGGCGGTAATCAGATTATTTTCCCCTTTCTCCAAACCGGTCACAGCCACATAATTGAGCATCTCAGCCCCCGAATTTTGGGCCGATAGGGTTACTTCTAAATCCAACCGTTCCGCATACTCCACCTGGCCATCAAAATATTGGGCTCCCCCTTTCAGGCCTTGTTTTTCCGCCGCCCGGAACAACTGCTGGAACTGTTGGGGACGCAACATCCGGTGGGGAGGGAGGGTTTTATCAAAACTGAGAATGTCATAGAGAATCATGCCCGCTTGGATTTCCCAATAGGCTCGGCTCGACCAGTCATACACCGGAATGGTCAACTGCAAGGGATGCACCAAATGGGGGGCGGTGTGGAGTAGGACTTCCCGCTCCCGCAACGATTCCCGCACCAGGTTAAATTCAAAATATTCTAAGTAGCGCAGACCACCGTGAATTAAGCGGGTGGACCAACTACTAGTGCCACTGGCAAAATCATCCTTTTCGATCAGGAGGGTTTTTAGGCCCCGTAGGGCCCCGTCCCGGGCCGTACCAACCCCGTTAATACCTCCCCCAATCACAATTAGGTCATAGGCCGTATTTTGGATTTCTGGGAAATTACGCATGGCTGGGTAATGCTCCAATGAGGAATAAATCGTGCAATTGAATGGAAAAAAGCCCCCTAAACTTTAACTCTGGGGAATTTTTAGGGGGTTGGGACAATGGTTCTTGGGCTACAAGCCGCCGACAACAACCGGCCTTGGCGATCGCCTACATCTGGGGGGGTTCCCCTAGCACCACATCGGCATGGGCTTCCCGCAACAGGTGATTGGCCCATTGTTGAACGTCGTAGCGTTTGATGGCGGTGTACATTCTCCCCATGCGTTTTTTCTGTTCTTCCTTGTCCATGGCCAGGGCCTGGTCAATGGATTCGTCCATACGACTAGAAGCGTAGGGATTAGTCAGCACCGCATCGGGTAGTTCCACAGCGCAACCGGCAAATTCCGACAAGATCAGGACCCCTTCTTCACCGTTTTTAGCTACCACGTACTCCTTCGCCACTAAGTTCAAACCGTCCCGCAGGGGGGTAATCCAGGCAATGTCTGCGGCACAAAACAGGGCAATTAATTCTTCGTAGGCGAGGGGGGAGGTAAAGAGCATTACCGGCGTCCAGGACAGTTTGGCAAAGCGGCCGTTAATTTTCCCTGCCAGCCGTTCAATTTCGTTTTGGGCGTTGCGGTAAATACGCATCCCTTCCGCTGCTTTAGCCACCGGCACCACCAAGCTAATTTCTCCCTGCAGTTCAGGACGACGTTCCAGTAAACGCTCATAGCACATCAGCATTTCCTTCGTGCCCTTGACGTAATCCACCCGACCAGCGGAAACGATTAGTTTTTTGCCATCCAGATCCCGTTTAATTTCGCTGATTTTTTGTTGCACACTTTCCTTGGCCACGATCGCCCGAATATTGGCCGGATTGGTACCAACAGGAAAAGCATCAAGATTGATTAGGCGATCGCCATAGCGCAATTGGGTGGTGCATTCCGGTTCCGCCAGGGCAGTGCCGTAGGGGGTAAAAGCTTGGTCTACGGGAACTCGTCTGGTGATTTCCACCGGTTTGAGACTGCGGGCCACTGCCACAAAATTTTCCACATAACGGGGAATGTGAAAACCACAGAGGTCACAGGCCAGCAGACTTTCGACGATCGCCTCCCGCCAGGGCAAAATATTGAAAATATCAACGCTGGGGAAAGGAGTGTGGTGAAAAAAGGCAATCTTGGCGTTGGGTTTGAGCTGACGAATGTAAAGGGGAGCCAGCCAGAGGTTATAGTCGTGGACCCAAAATAGGGCATCGTCATCGGCATCTTCACAGGCCGCCGTGGCAAACATTTCATTAATCCGTTTGAAATTTTCCCAATCGGAAGAGTCGTAGGTGAACTGCCAGGGGAAGGAGTGGAGAATCGGCCAAAAAGCTTCCTTGGAGGTGATGTGATAGAAATTTTTCACCTGGTCCGCCGTGAGGGGCACCCTGCGCACTGTGCAACGATCGCCGAGGCCATCAATGGACATTTTCTCTTGGAAATCTTCCTTCTGTTTTGGGGTCACCTGCTTCCAGGCCACCCAGGTACTCTGTTCCGCATCAGCAAAAAAGCTCTTGAGGGTGGGCAAAATCCCGTTGGGACTCTTCTTTTCCCGATATACCGTTTTGCCATTTTCCCTAACTTCATCGTAGGGCTCACGGTGGTAAAGGATCACAAGGGATGAATTCATAAAATCAGCGGTCTCCAAAAGAAAGAATCAAACAAAGTAACTATTGGGCTGGTCTAGTACGGCTAATGTACCCGACTTCCTGGAACCCAAGTTAATTCCCGCCGGGGCAGTTTAGTACGTTGAATAAAACTTTTCACCGCTAATATCGGTACAGAAAAATTGATTACGTCCTGGGCGAGTCCGCAGACATCGCGTTCCCCCGTGGGGGCAATTACGGCGACGGCCAATAAATCTTTGTTAAAGATTACTTAACCCGTCGGTAAAATGCCGTAACACTAATTACCTTTCCCCCTCGTTCCAGGGGAGAACAGCAGCGGCAAGCCACCAATCTCTGGTTTTTGGAAAGCCGCCCCCGGACTATGGGAAAAGTAGTTACTTGTTAAGTATAGTAACAGAAAAAGCTTTTCTGGCAAGATTTCTGCTTCTGGAGTTGGGAACATCCTCTGGGAATTTCCCCATTGATTGCGGTAAATTCTATTTTTTTTGTTAACCTTAAAACTATTGCCATGGGCAGGGTGAATTGATTTTTTGTTATTGTTTGATCCCGTTTTCTAGTCTTTTTGACTTCCATTCAGCCAGGATGATTTTTTGCAGTTTTTTTATGGAGTTTTGATAACATTGAGCTTTGCCCCCGGCGATCGCCCCAGGAAAAACAATAAACACTGTGAACTAGTTTGCCCAGGGTCTATCCTAGGATTGCCGGGGATTTCACCCCCTTGGATGGGGAATAACGGTGCTGAACATCCCTTCTCCCCCGACAAATTCGGCTTATTTTGGGCTTATTTTTAAGTATGAAAGAATTAAATCGCATCCATCTTGTTGAAGACGAAACAGAAAAACTAATGAAGTGGGCCCGCACCGTCACCGAATCACCGGAGAACTATTTCCAGGCAGCTCGGGAAGTGGCGAAAAAACTTGGGGCCCATTATCGAGAAGATGGTCTGACCCAGGTGGGATTTTGGGTGCCCCGGTTAGCGGGGGAAGGGGCTTTTACCGAGAAATTAATTTACCTGGAGGTGTTTACTCCCCGGGGGGAAATTGATTTCCAAGCCCCGGAACAAACGGCATCATTCCGGTGGGAGCGCATTGAACTGCCCCAGCAGGGGGAATTTGTCTGGGCTGTGCTATCGGGGATGCGACCCGGCAGAAAGGATCAAGCGGGCTCTTTCTACTGGTTACGCTATTACGACTCAATTTTGTCCAAAACATTGGTGATCAGGGACCCCCTGGCCTATTCCCTGCCCTACGGCATTTTTGCCCCGGCGGAACTGTACGACATGGAAAAGATACAGCGGGAACGGGCGGATTTGGATTACCTACGGCGATCGGCAGCCCTGAACCGATGTCAAGAACATCCTGAAAATGTTTTCGACCCGGAGCAACTTAAGGCCCAACGGGCGGCGGTGCTCAACCCGGCCATTCCTGTGGATCAGAATTTGCATCCCGATGAAGATAGTGAAGTGGCCATCTGTCGGGTGGGAGCCATGACTAATATTTTGCAAGTCCACATCAATACCGCTTCCCCGGAAGGCACCTTGGCGGGGCTGACCAAAATTTACCAACGGTTGGGGGAAAAAATACTCCGGGAAGAACCCCTCAATGATGCCGAATATAACTATTTGGGTTACGACGCTATTCAACTGTTACCCATCGAACCCACCATTGAATATCGCCTGGAGGATTTCAACCAAGACCACGAATTTTTTGCGATCGCCGGGGAGGAGATTGAGGAAATTGAGGTGCAAGAAGGGGCGGAGATAGAAGTGGTGGTGGAAGAAAAAATTAAAGTCACCCTGCGTAAACCCAATACCCAAAATTGGGGCTACGATGTGCCGATCCTCGGTTCTGGAGCCACTAATCCAGCGGTGTTGGGCACTTTACGCCCGGATGAATTGGTGGATTTCATTGCCACGTTACACAATTTTCCCGGTGGTCCCATCCAGGTAATTTACGATTTGGTCTATGGCCATGCCGATAACCAGGCGTTGGAATTACTCAATCGGCAATACTTCAAAGGGCCTAACATGTATGGCCAGGATTTAAACCACCAGTTGCCCATGGTGCGGGCCATTTTGCTGGAAATGCAACGGCGCAAAATTAACACCGGGGCCGACGGTATTCGGGTGGACGGGGGCCAGGATTTTCGCTTTTTCAATCCCCTCACCGGGCGAGTGGAACAGGACGATGCCTATTTGTTGGCTATGAGTGACGTGGTGCAGGAAATTCAAGGCTGTAAACGTTTGCTGTTTACCATTTTTGAAGATGGTCGCCCCTGGCCCGAGGAAGGTTGGGAGGAAAAATCTACCTACCGAGAGTTAATCGAATTGCGGCCGGAATCCTACCAATGGGGACCACTGATTTTTGCCCATAACACTCCTTCCCTCAAGGGTTTTTGGCAGCGGAAATGGGAACGGGTTTGTGAAGTAATGTACAAAGGCGATCGATGGATCACCGGCTGTGGCAACCACGACACCGTGCGCCGGGGCAACCAGATTGACCACCACCAAGCGGAAATTAACTGGAATTTGGGCAAAACCTTGCCGGAAGTATTGCACAATGCCTACGACAATCCCGCGACGTTGCTGTGGGTATATGGTTTTTGTCCGGGGCTACCGATGGACTTTTTGAATGCGATGATGCATAGTCCCTGGGGCTTTTTCCGCAACACCGATGAACGTTACGGCGTCAAAGTAGCCTTTGAAGAGGCGGGATTTTTGGACTGGCAAATTTCCCCGGAGTTATACCAACATCCCCAGTTATTTCCCCAACTGAAGGCTTTGGGCTTTGGCAATTTGGAACTGTTGCAACGCTTCATGAAGGCGGTGGCCGATGCCATGATTAAAAAAGATTTTCACCTGGAAGCGGTGGCCAAAGCCTGTCGCCATTGCTTGGGCTATGACCCGGAGGAAGATGGGGAAGCGGCGGCCTGTGATTTGGAACTACTCAGTCAGTTTAGGCATGCCGAGCAACCGGAATTTGTCACCCGTTTGGATGTGCCCAAGTTGAAAAAATTTGCCCGGGCGTTTATGGAGGATGGCCACGAAGCCTGTCGAGTTTCCTATTACCTGGACCAGGTGGACCCAGAAAGAAGTCGTTTTAATCTGACATTACGCAATTATCGACGACAGAATCCTTGGTTACATCACAATCTCCAGGACGGCGATCGATTTAACCGCGTCCATGAAAATGGCCATACTCTTTTTTATGGCCTCAGGACTAACCCGGCCACGGCCCACAGTGATGATCCTGACCGGGTAGTGATGGTGACCCATATGGAGGGAGAGCCAGCGATTGTTACCTTGGGGGATTGGTTGCAACTGGATTTGCAGGAATGGGAAGTGGCGATCGCCACCCCGGGGGTGAATGTGGCTTCCACCGCGGATTCATTGCGGGCGTTTGAGTTGCGAGACGGCCAGGGTTTGATTTTACGTAACAGTCGTTTCAAGGGGGAATCCTAGGACCCATCGAGGCAGAGATTTGATGATTAAATTTTCGGAGGTTACTGTCTATGACAGCCAAGCAAAATCAGTATGTAATGGCCCTGGATTTGGGCACCACGGGTAATCGAGCCATTCTGTTTGATTACGAGGGCAACATTGCGGCCCAAGCTTACAAGGAATTAACCCAGTCCTATCCCAAGGCCGGTTGGGTGGAACATGATGCCTTGGAAATCTGGCGGGATACTAAAACTGCCATGCAGGAGGTGGTGCAAAAAACCGCTATCCAACCGCAACAAATTGTGGCGATCGGCCTCACAGTGCAACGGGAAACCTGTTTGCTCTGGGATAAAACCACCGGGCAACCCCTCCACCCGGCGATCGTTTGGCAGGACCGGCGCACCGCCCATTTTTGCCGGGCCTTGGAAGCCAAGGGGTATGTGGAGGAAATTTATGACCGCACCGGCCTCGTGTTGGATGCCTATTTTTCCGCCACCAAGCTCCATTGGTTATTGGATTGGGTCAAACATAACCGAGATATTGATCCGGCTAACCTGTTGGCGGGCACTATTGATAGTTGGGCCCTCTGGAACCTAACTGGGGGTAAAGTCCACCGCACGGACCACAGTAACGCCAGCCGCACCATGGTGCTCAATTTGGATAGCCTTACCTGGGATGAAAAACTGTTGGATCTGTTCGCCATTCCCGGTCAGATTATGCCAGAAGTGCAACCCAGCTTGGGTCATTTCGGGGTGACGGATCCGGCCATTTTGGGAGTAGAAATTCCCATCACTGCCATTTTTGGTGACCAACAGGCGGCCCTCTATGCCCATGGTTGCGATCGCCCGGGTTTACTGAAATGTACCTACGGCACGGGGGCTTTTTTGGTGGCTAATACGGGGGCAAAAGTTACCCGTTCCCAGCATCGCCTACTGTCCACCGTAGCCTGGACCCAAACCAACTCCGACCAAAGTTTAAAAACGGACTATGCCCTAGAGGGGAGTATGTTCACCGCAGGCTCCTGTGTGCAATGGTTACGGGATAAATTAGGTTTAATTGACTCGGCGGCGGCCAGTGAAACTCTGGCCCGCAGTGTGGATAGCAATGGCGGTGTTTACTTTGTGCCGGCCCTGAGTGGTTTGGGCGCCCCCCATTGGGACATGAATGCCTGTGGCGCTTTTTTAGGCCTCACCGGCGGCGTCACCAAAGCTCATCTAGTGCGGTCCGTGCTAGAGGCGATCGCCTTCCAAGCTAGGGAGGTGGTGGAGGCCATCAACCAAGATAGCCCTGCGGCCATTCAACAACTCAAAGTGGACGGGGGAGCCTGTAACAATGACTTTTTGATGCAATGCCAAGCGGACGTTTTGGGCATTCCAGTGGAGCGTCCAATGGTGTTGGATGCCACTGCCCAGGGAGCCGCCTTTGGGGCTGGGTTAACGGTGGGTTTTTGGCAGGATTACCGCGCCCTAGTGGAAAACCGGGCCATTAACCGGGTATTTGAGCCGGGGGAAGGAGCCGCCAATGCCCAGGCTAATTTTGCCGTTTGGCAGGAGGCCGTTGGTCGGGCAAAAAATTGGGCCGAGTCGGCGGCGGAGTAGGTTTTTCTGGCCCCCTAACTGCGGCAAGATAGGCTTAATTTATTGTCCATTTCTGCCCATGCCCATTCAGGAAGGTGTACCCATTGCCCAGTGACATTGCCTCTATCACCAGCACCCAAAACCCCCTGGTCAAACAATTGCGGCAACTGCACCAAACCAAGGGACGCAAACAACAGGGCCAGCTTCTTTTGGAAGGTACCCATTTGTTGGAGGTGGCCTTAGCCGAGGAAAAACAGTTTAATCATGGCTGCTTCACCGCAGTGTGGCAGAGCAAAAATCCCACCCTAGCCGATCGCCTAGTGGCCCAGTCTGCCTACAGTTATTTGGTCAGTGGGGAAGTTTTAGCCAAAATGGCCAGCACCGTTAACCCCGACGGCGTGGTAGCAACCTTGGCCATGAATCAGTTTTGGCGATCGCCTCCCATCAGGCCTCAATTGGGCTTGGTGCTGGAACGGTTACAGGATCCGGGTAACCTGGGCACTATTCTCAGAACCGCCGCCGCCACCGGAGTAGAAGGCATTTGGTTAACCGACGACTGCGTTGATCCCACTAGTCCCAAAGTGTTGCGCTCATCCGCCGGCAGTAGTTTGCTTTTGCCCCAACAACAACAGGAATCCTTGCTGCCAGTGTTGGAAAAATTCCAAGCCCAGGGACTGCAACTGATTGCCACCGTACCCCAGGGGCAACAAACCCTCTGGGAAATTGATTTTCAGCGCCCCACCATAGTAATTTTTGGCAGTGAAGGCCAAGGGCTCAGCGCTCCAGTACTTGAACTAACTACCCAGCAAGTGGCCATTCCCCAGGCCCCGGCAGTGGAATCCCTCAACGTGGCGATCGCCGTTGGGGTAATGCTATACGAAGCCCGCCGTCAACAATGGTCGGCGTCAACACCAAATTAAGTTCGGTTCTTTGCCCTCCGGTTCTTTCCCGAAATTGTTAGAGTATGGTTATCCCATCGGGATCAATCCCAAATCAAGTTCCATTACTAGAAGAGGAGATCCGTCGTGACCCATGAACCCCAACGTCCCCAACCGCTGTTTGCCGGCAATGAAACGGCAGGCAAAGATAGTTTGTGGACATACGTTCAAGAGTTGAGCCCCGAAACCATTGCCCAACTATCCCGACCCGATTCCCAAGAAGTGTTTCAGGTGATGGAACGGAATATTATTGGCCTATTGGGCAATCTGCCCCCGGATCATTTTGGGGTGACCATCAGCACCAGCCGGGAGAATCTGGGCCGTCTTTTAGCTTCTGCCATGATGAGTGGTTATTTTCTCCGTAATGCTGAGCAACGGTTGGGCTTTGAACAAGCTTTTAAAAGCACCGGCAACAACGGTGAAAATGCATAATATTGATGCTGAGTTTTATAGGGTCGGATCTGTCCGACTCAGAGCCTCCACTGGTAACCCAAAATTTACCTCTAAATCAACCCACTAAAGCCCTTGCAGTACTGGGACGATTTTCTTCTAGTTTCCTTGCCAAGTTTTAAGGGCAGAAGGTACAACAATCTCCACATCCTTCGCGGAAACTACTTTTCTCCGGCTAGGCTTCCTGCTTAATAAACTAAGGGCCAACCATGGTCAAGTTCCCAACCTAATTTCTGGCCGGCTAGGGACGGTGAAGAGGGGTTTATACACTAATTAAATGAGCCTCGCCGCGGCAGCCTTGGCCTGGATAGCAGCACCAGGGTGACGACGCATCATTGCTACTACGATTGACCCTTCCATTAATAGTAAAAGTTGCTCCGCCACCGCCTCCGGATGGGGAATTTCGGCTTCATAGACCAGTTGCAGGATATATTCGTAAACTGCTTGCTGGTGCTTGAGCGCGACCTGATAGCCAGGATGTTCAGGCTCCACCAGCTCCGCCGATGAATTAATAAAAGCACAGCCACGAAAATCAGGTTGAGAAAACCATTCTTCCAGGGCATCAAACATGGCCAAAAGGCGATCGGTAGGTGTGGTTGCCCGTTTTTCCACCGTTTTCTGAAACCATCTCCGCCAGCTAGTATCACGCTCCTCTAACCAAGCAGCAATCAAGCTGTCTTTGGACTTAAAGTGGTTGTACAGCGACATTTTCGCTACGCCCGACTCGGCGATGATGCGATCAACACCAACTTTCTGCACCCCCTCTTGATAAAACAACGTGGATGCCGCTTGCATGATGCGGTCACGTGCAGATGGCTTGGAAGATGATTTGGTATTGGGCATATTGGCATGAATTTATACAGACTAGTCTACATAATATCATTTTTGCTTCAGATTTGTATGTAATTGAGCCTTTGTCAACGGGACTGATTTTGATACAGCGCTTGCTATGGGGTCATTTCCACCGATAGGGCGATCGCCTCCAGCCAACTTGACTAGCTCATTCTGACTCCGAAAATTACCCGCCGCTTCTGAACTAAAAGCACTGTCATCCTTAACCCATGAAATGATGACATTAGTCGGTTGACAATATACAGACCTGTCTGTAGTCTGAATATAGACAGACCTTTCTACATTGCTTCGAGGAAGTCTCCTATGACCAAGCTCACAACATCCGCAAATCCTGCCGTTGACACCGTTGAAAACATGCCGCCACTGCCGCCCTTCACCCTGGAAACGGCAAAAGCAAAAGTACAAGCCGCGGAAGATGCCTGGAATAGCCGCAATCCTGACAAAGTGTCCCTGGCTTACACCGTTGATTCAGAATGGCGCAATCGCTCGGAATTTATTAAAGGTCGTAACCAGATTCGCGAGTTTCTGACTCGCAAATGGAATGCCGAGTTGGACTATCGCCTCAAGAAAACCCTATGGAGCTTCACCGAAAACCGTATCTCCGTCAAGTTTGAGTACGAGTACCACACCGACTCGGGCCAGTGGTATCGGGCCTATGGCAACGAAAATTGGGAATTTGCCCCCAACGGTCAAATGCAGCGCCGCGAAGCCAGCATCAACGACGTGCCCATCCAAGAGTCTGATCGCAAATTTCGCTGGGAAAGATAAACCATCCCATAGTTCTAAATCCAAGTCGAGAGGACTGCCATGTTAACTAATTTCAAAATGGACAAATTCCTCCCCTGCGATGGTCTGCATACTCTGCCGCTCCAGATGGGTGCAGAACGAGAGAGCCTCCCCATGGAATGCCGTCTCGACCTTCCTCAGATCTCACGCCCATCCTGGAACTGTCGGCCTGACCAATTATCCCCAAAACCCGCCAAATTGAATATTCCGCATCGACTAACTTGCCTCGATTACTAACTCCCATTGATTACTTGACCTTAAGGAAATTGATCCATGATTGACCTGTATACCTACACCACTCCCAATGGCCGCAAGCCTGCCATTCTGCTCGAAGAACTTGCACTACCCTACACCATTCACAAAATTGACATTGGCAAAGGTGACCAGTTCACCTCCGAATTTAAGGCCATCAATCCCAATAGTAAGATTCCTGCCATTGGCGATCGTGACAACAATCTCACCGTTTTTGAATCCGGTGCCATCCTGATTTATCTGGCTGAAAAGGCCGGAAAGCTTCTACCCACTGACGCAGAAAATCGGGTCAAGGTAATGGAGTGGTTGATGTTCCAGATGGCGAGTGTGGGACCCATGTTTGGTCAGCTCGGCCACTTTCGCAATGGGGCTCCCAAGGAGATTACCTATGCAGTTAAACGTTATCAACGAGAGACTCTGCGACTGCTCGATGTGCTCGATCGCCAGCTTGAGAATCATCCCTACATTGCAGGGGGTTACTCCATTGCTGACGTTGCCACATTTCCCTGGGTGGCTGCGGCCCAGACCTCTTACCTGGGCATTTCCATGGGAGCGTTTCCTCATATTGACCGCTGGGTTGAGACAATGCAGCAACGTCCTGCGGTACAAATCGGTATGAATATTCTTCAACCCGGATTCAAGAGTAGCTTCGGCACGCTGGCCGTTCCCGACTCGACATTGCAACTGATTGCAGTGTAACTATCTGCAGGATTTGGCACTCTCTAGCAATTGGTAGTACAAATTCAGATTTCCCAGACGAACTAACCCTAATTATCCAGCTAAACACTTTAGGAGTTTTCCACCATGACCCTACCCAATCCCGGCATGACCATTGATGCCGAAAGAACCGCGATTGTTATCATCGACCCCCAAAACGACTTCCTCAGCCCTAGCGGCGTGGCCTGGGGTGTCGTGGGCGAAAGCGTCACTGAAAACAATACTGTCGCCAATATCGAAGCTTTGATGAAAGCCGGTAAAGCCTACGATCTGCCCCTGTTTATCTCACCGCACTACTATTTTCCTGCGGATCATCGCTGGAAGTTTGAAGGCGCTCTCGAAAATCTCATGCACAGTATTGGCATGTTTGATCGTCCTGGTCCGTTGCAACTAGAGGGGCTGGAGGGCTCCGGTGCGGACTGGCTAGACATTTACAAGCCCTATATCGAAGACGGCAAAACGGTGATTTGCAGTCCTCACAAGGTCTATGGTCCCGAAAATAACGACTTGATTCTGCAACTGCGTAAGCAGCGGATCGACAAAGTCATTCTCGGCGGCATGTCGTCCAACCTCTGTGTGGAATCACACCTGCGAGAGCTACTGGAGCAAGGCTTTGAAGTCGCCGTGGTAAAGGACGCCACCGCTGGCGCGAAAGTCCCCGAGGGTGACGGGTATGCCTCGGCGCTGGTGAACTATCGGATGTTGGCCAACACAGTCTGGTCTACTCAAGAGGCGCTACAGGTTCTAGAACAAAGCCTGCCTAGCTTGCAGCCTGCGTGAAGAACTGCCAGTCATAGGGGGTGAGTACCATAACGTGCCCCTCCGCATTGCTAGAAATCTGGTTTCTTTATCAGTTTATGACCAAGAGTCTACGACCGAGTTTTCGCTCTCCTCAGAAGAAAAACCGGATTTCTGTAATCAGCTTAGCCACTATTTGAGGACACCCATCATGACAACGATTTTGCAAATTGATGCCAGTGCTCGCGTCACCCGTTCTCTGAGTCGCGGACTGACCACCGCGTTTGCCGAACACTGGCAAAAGGTCCGTCCCGACGATACCTGGATCACACGAGATGTGGGGCTTAATCCCCCCTCCGCCATTAGTGAGAACTGGATTGCCGCCGCGTTTAAACCCGTCGATCAGCGCACCCTCGAACAGGTCACCGCCCTACGAGAATCCGACGAACTACTGGCAGAGTTAGAGTCCGCCGATGTTATCGTCATCGGTACCCCGATGTACAACTACGGCATGCCGTCGGCGCTCAAAGCCTGGATTGATCAGGTGATTCGCATCGGACGCACCTTTTCTTTCGATCTAGCACGAGGAGAGCAACCGATTGAGCCTATTCAAACTGGCAAAATTCTGGTCATCTTGACTGCCTCTGGCGAGGGGGGCTTTGAATTTGGCGGCGTACACGGGGCACAGAATCACCTGGATACGGCCATCATCACCGCTTCCCGCTTACTGGGGGTGAGCGAACACCACGTCATTCGCATTGAATATCAGGAGTTTGGCGACGATCGCCACCAGCAGTCCAAAGCGGCAGCCTATGCGGCCATTCCTCAACTGGTGGAACAGCTCAGCCAAAAGGTAAGCATCTCCGCCGTCGTCGTGTAACCCTCCCATCGGCCTGTCTATTCAGGCTACCCACCAAGGACTTGACCCCACATCCATCTTGCTTCGATTGACCTTTTATCCCTACGAGGAATTTAATCATGGCACTTACCCAAGGCACCCATCACATCGGTCTAACTGTTCCCGACATCAACGCCACCCGCGATTTCTTCGTGAATGTATTGGAATTTCAGCCAGTCGGTGAAGTACCCAATTATCCCGCTTACTTTGTCTCTGACGGCACCAGCTTATTGACGCTCTGGCAGGCAGTAGAACCGGATCATGCCATTCCCTTTAATCGAAAAACTAATATCGGCCTGCATCACTTTGCCTTCAAAGTAGACGGCGTCGAAACTCTCAAAGCCATTTACGAAAAGCTCAAAACTGTCCCAGGCGTAGAGATTGAATTCGCGCCGGAACTGTTGGGAGATGGCCCCACTCAGCACATGATGTTCGCCATTCCCGGTGGCATTCGCATGGAGTTGACTGCTCCCGCCCGCTGACCTAATGCTGAGAGTACCTACGTTGGAATAGACGGACCTACGCACCATTGGGAAGTCTATCCAGCGTGACATTTTATATTTGGATATATTGCAGATTTCAATATTGCTTCTTACTGACAAACATCACTTTCAAAATTTGGGGAACCGACATCATGGCAATTCCTGGTTGGCAACGGGCAGATTCTCCCTTTCATAGTGGGGAAAGGGCAATTCAAAAACGGTTGGGTGCCTTAGACCAAATGGATAATTTCGGCCGACGGATTATTCGCGAATTTTTGCCCGACCAGCATCGCCAATTCTACTCCCAACTTTCCTACTTTCTGGTCGGTACAGTGGATACTGGGGGGAATCCGTGGGCATCCATCCTGGTGGGTGAACCTGGCTTTATCTCAACGCCAAATGACCGCACTCTTCACATCGCCGCTCAGCCTCTCTATGGAGATCCGCTTACTAAGACGCTGAAAGTTGGTATTGATATTGGCTTTCTCGGGATTGAATTGCATACTCGTCGCCGCAACCGCGTTAATGGCATGGTCAGCAATGTTGGGCCCGATGGCTTTGAGGTGCAAGTGAGCCAAACCTTTGGCAACTGTCCCAAGTATATCCAGGCGCGACAGTTCAATTTAGTTACATTTGACCCGACTGCGGCCAAGCCCCTGCATACCTTCACCACCTTGGGAGAAGCTGAACGTCAGGGGATTTTGGCTGCCGATACCTTCTTTATCGCCACCGCTTATCTGGACGATGCTGCCGGAGTCGCCAAAGGTGTCGATGTCTCTCACCGGGGCGGCAAACCAGGCTTTGTGCGCATCGACGGTGATACCCTCACTGTGCCCGACTTTGCTGGCAACTGCCACTTCAACACCTTTGGCAACATTGAGGTTAACCCTAGGGCTGGCCTACTGTTTATTGACTTTGAGCGTGGCAATTTGCTTTATCTCACAGGCAGAGCTGAGGTGATTTGGGACGGGGACCCGGAAATTGAAGCCTATGCAGGCGCTGAGCGGCTGTTCAAATTTCATCTTACCCAGGGCATCCAGGTAGATAGTGGCTTGCCCTTAGCTTGGTCTCAGCCGGAGTATTCTCGTTTTTTAGAGCACACAGGTTCTTGGTAAACCATTTGTCCAAACCTATGGCGGATTGCCCAATTAAAGTTGCAACCTTAGCCAAAAGTCGGTTCCGCCACAGTTTGTCTGGCTCCCTGGAGTAAGGCTTGGTAACTAGGCAGGGGATGGAGGTCGACAAAAGCCGGTTCCGCTTCAATCAAGCTTAGGTAGGTAGCGGGGTACCATTGCAAAACTTTTCCCAGGGCGTAAACTGCATCTTCGTAATTTTTTTGCAGTACTTGGCAAAGGGCAATTTCATACCAGCTATAGTCGTCATCCACTTCCACATCCAAAGCCTGGTGATAACAAGCGATCGCCTTTGCATAACGGTAGAGTTTTTGCCACAGTTCCCCTTGTCGAAACCAGGCCCAGTAATCATTGGGACGAATTTCTACCGATTTTTTATAGCATTGCAAAGCTTCGGCATAATGACCCCAACGGCGAAAACAGTCCGCCAGCCGGTACCAAGACCAAAAATCGTCCTGGCGAATGGTTAATGTCTGCCGAAAATTGGCGATCGCCGCTTCGTATTGGCCGGAGAGTCGGTAGGATTCCCCGAGGCGATAGGTGGCCCAATAATCTTTGGGCAAATGGGCTAAAGCCCTTTGGAAGCAAGGAATGGCACGGGTAAAGTCATCAATTTCGTTGAGGTACACACAACCCTGGTCGTACCAAGCCCAGTAGTTTTCCGGTTGGATTTGGCAAGCATTGCCATAGCTTTCCGCTGCATCCCCGTAGCGCCCCAGATGTTCTAGGGTAATGCCCCGTTTATACCAAGCCCAATAATCCCCGGGATAATATTCCAAGGCCCGCTCGTAACTGAGGAGGGCATCGTTGTATTTGCCCTGTTGCCAGAGGGTATTGCCCTGTTGGTACCAGCCTTTGTAACTGTCGGGGCGGCACTCCAGGGGGTTAAAAATAGTAGTGCGAGATGAGTGGGAAGGCATGGGAACACGACCAAGGGAAATGGCAACCGTACACCAGTGGAAAAAAACGTCGGGCTGGCGGCCAACTGAAGAGACTTACCGCCGTGTTTAATTCATATACCAGAATTGTACAAACTTCCGGGGCGATCGCCGGATTTATCTGCTGCCCTTGTCAGGATTAGATCACATTACTTAATTAACCAGCCACATACTTCTCCCAAAGTGAAATCAACGGCCTGGGCAAAGCTTGGCGTCAGTAATTTTGATTCTATCTCGTCGAAAATTTCTGGCGATCGATCGGGTTGATAGACAAAGATAGATTGTTCTGTTACAACCTATTCTAACCTCTTTACCAAGTGCTCAAACATTTATCAAAATTTCCCCTCATTGTATTTTTTTGTAAAGATCAATAATTATCTCTATCACCTCGGCAATGGTGAGGTTATCGGTGACAATTTCCACCGCATCCACCGCCTTTTGCAAAGGGGCGATCGCCCTAGTGCTATCGAGGTGATCCCGCTGGGCAATGTCTGCTTCCAATTGGGCTAGATCCACGGCTTGATTACCCTGGGCTTGGAAGTCTTTGAGGCGACGACGGGCCCGTTCTTGCACTGAAGCGGTGAGGAAAATTTTCAATTCCGCATTGGGAAAAACCTGGGTGCCAATGTCTCGACCTTCCGCCACAATACCTCCTTGGTCGCCGTACTTCCTTTGGAGCTTGAGGAGTTTGGCCCGGACAGCCCCTTGGGCGGCAATGGTGGAAACCAACTGGGTCACCGCTGGGGTGCGAATGGCATCACTGACATCTTGCCCATTAACTTTAACGCCAGTCAATTGGGGCGCAAGGCGGGGTATTAGTTCAATCTCCGCACCACTGGTCAATTCCGCCACTGTTGGTTCATCCTGGGGATCAATATGCCGGTCTAAAATCAGCCAAGCCAAAGCTCGATACATGGCTCCAGTGTCCAAATAGGTCAGACCTAAACGATCGGCCACCTGCCTAGTAACAGTGGATTTCCCGGCTCCGGCGGGGCCATCAATGGCAATAATGGGCAGTCGATGATTCAGCACAAGGTTATCAATTAAGCGGGTACTACCCACATAGGCGGCGATCGCCATTAAAGCAGGAATTTGGTCAGGGATCTTTTCCACAACGGGTTGGAGTGTATCTCTCTGGACTAATTCTAGGTATTGAAGTTTTACTGCGGGTTCCGTCGCTAAAATGTCCTGGGCAATGGTCAATAGGGAAGATACTTGGCGATCGCCTTGGTGATATTGTTCTTGGGCGGCTTGCAAACTGCGGTAAAGCACTGCGGCCTGTTGTTTTTCCTGATCGCTCAAATATTGATTGCGGGAACTCATAGCCAAACCAGATGCCTCCCGTACTGTGGCACAACTGCGGATAGTCACAGTTAAGTTTAAGTCTTGCACTAGCCTACGAACGATGGCCAATTGTTGGGCATCCTTGGCACCGAAATAGGCCACATCGGGACAAACAATGGTGAACAGTTTGGTGACAATGGTGGCCACCCCCTGGAAATGGCCAGGACGATGGGCACCACATAAAACCTCAGTCATGGCTGGGGGAGGCAGTACGGTGGTCTGATCAACATTGGAATTAAGCTCCAAATCCGTCACCGTCGGAGCAAAAATGACCGCCACTCCCAAAGATTCCGCCCATTGGCGATCGCCGTCAAAGTCCCGGGGATATTGTTCCCAATCTTCGCCTGGGCCAAATTGGAGGGGATTAATAAAAATGGACAACACGACCAAATCCATTTCCGCCACCGCCCGTTTCAGCAAACTGCCATGGCCAGCGTGGAGAGCCCCCATAGTGGGTACTAAGCCCACAGTTTTACCCCAACCTGCTTGACGGAGATAGGTTTGTAACCCTGCTATTGTCCGAAAAACCTGCACCATTATTTCCTTACTATCCGTTGGATGGTTTGCAAACGATAGGAGTCATTGAGACCTAACCATGGCCAAAGTGTTGACCCATATCCTAGGCAAATTGCCCCGCCGTCCTAGGCTCCCTGCCGCAAGTCTTCAATGATACAATGGGAGGCTGGAATTCCATCAACGGCGATCGCATGAAAAGACTCATCGAGGGACTGCAAAAATTTCAGGAGGGTTATTTTAGTTCCCACCGTGACCTCTTTGAGCAACTTTCCCATGGCCAACATCCCCGCATCCTCTTCATTTGTTGTTCCGACTCCCGGGTAGATCCCAACCTAATTACCCAATCGGAAGTGGGGGATTTATTCGTCATCCGTAATGCTGGCAACATTATTCCCCCCTACGGAGCGGCCAACGGTGGGGAAGGGGCCGCCATGGAATACGCCCTGGTAGCCTTGGGAATCAATCAAATCATTGTTTGTGGCCATTCCCATTGTGGAGCAATGAAGGGTCTGCTCAAACTTAATTCCCTCCAGGAAAAAATGCCGCTGGTGTACGACTGGCTCAAGCATACGGAAGCTACCCGGCGCCTGGTATTGGATAACTATGAACATCTGGAAGGGGAAGAACTGGTCGAAATTATGGTGGCGGAAAATATTCTTACCCAATTAAAAAATCTCCAAACATACCCCGCCGTCCATTCCCTTTTGCACAAGGGTAATTTATCCCTCCATGGCTGGATTTACCGCATTGAAAGCGGACAGGTGTTGGCCTACGATGGGGTACTCCATGATTTTGTTGCCCCCCAGAGCCGTCTTTCCTATCTAGAGCCGGAATTCAATTTACATCCCAATTGTCCGTTAACTTCCTACAATTCTTTTAAAGTTCCCGGTAGTCAGCCCCCGGGGGCCATGCCCTCCCCCCAACCCTCCCAGGGAAAACTTTCTGCCTTACCGGGGTTTAGTCATTTACCAATGGAACAGGCGGAGCGGATTTATCGGGGTTCCCGTTAATCTAGTTAAGGAGCTGGGCATAACTAGACATAAATACAGGAAAAATTTCTAAAAACGCTAAATGAATGCTTTAGGTAGGAACTGACTGGGTGCTAAATTCACTGATTGCTGACTTCCGAATTATTTTTGAGCGAGATCCCGCCGCTCGCAATTGGTTGGAGGTGCTTTTTTGTTACCCCGGTTTACAAGCTCTGGTTGTTCACCGTTTTTCCCACCGTCTTTATACTTTGGGGCTACCGTTTTTCCCCCGGTTAATGTCCCAATTTGCTCGATTTTTCACTGGCATTGAGATCCATCCTGGGGCCCAGATTGGCCAAGGGGTTTTCATTGACCATGGCATGGGGGTAGTGATTGGAGAAACAGCCATCATTGGGGATTATGCTTTGATCTACCAGGGGGTCACCCTGGGGGGAACGGGCAAGGAAACCGGTAAACGTCATCCCACCCTAGGGGAAAACGTGGTGGTGGGGGCCGGGGCCAAGGTGTTGGGCAATATTTTGATTGGCGACAATGCCCGTATTGGGGCCGGTTCGGTGGTGTTGCGGGATGTGCCGGCGGATTTTACCGTGGTGGGGGTGCCAGGGCGCATGGTTCATCCCTCGGGGGAAAAGGTTAATCCCTTGGAGCATGGCAAGCTACCGGACTCGGAAGGTAAGGTAATTCGGCTTTTGTTGGAACGTATTGAACTGCTGGAGCAAGAGGTCAAAACCTTACAAAAACAGCAGTCAGAACAGGATTGGGAATCGGATTATCGCTCCTGCTCTGAAACTGACCGGGAACCGGTGCTTTGTCGCCTTGGCGATCGGGAAATTGAGGAATTTTTGGGGGGCACCCTTTAATCTTGCCCCGGTAACTGCAACAGCGATGGAATGAGAGGAGGTTTGAAAAGCCTCAATTTTTGGCCGGATGTTTTTTCCTGTTTAATCAAATCTTTCTAATTGCCTTAAGATGTGAACGCAAGGCCGTCCTCAAGGGCGGGGTTTCAGACCCATTTTTTCGATGAATAACCAACAACTTTGGCAACGTTATCAAGACTGGCTTTATTACCATGGTGGCCTCGATTTTTACCTGGATGTGAGCCGCATGGGATTTAGTGATGCTTTGGTAGAAGATTTGCAACCCAAGTTTGCCAAAGCTTTTCAAGATATGGTGGCCCTGGAAAAAGGGGCGATCGCCAATCCGGATGAACAACGCATGGTGGGGCATTACTGGCTACGCAATCCGGCCCTGGCTCCCAACGGTGCTATCCGGGCTGAAATCACCGAACCCCTACAGCAAATTAAAGCCTTTGCCGCTGCTGTTCACCAAGGGACGGTTAAACCTCCCACCGCCCCCAAATTCACCGACCTGTTGGCGATCGGCATTGGTGGTTCAGCCCTAGGTCCTCAGTTTGTAGCCCAGGCCCTAGCCCCGGATTTCCCGCCCTTGGCCATTCATTTCATCGATAACTCCGACCCAGACGGTATTGACCGGGTGCTGAACTGTTTAAAGGCCCAAGACAAACTGAAAAGCACCTTGGTAATAACCACTAGTAAATCTGGTGGCACCCCTGAACCCCGCAATGGCTTGGCGGAAACTAAAGCAGTATTTGAAGCCCAGGGCTTGCATTTTGCCGATTATGCTGTGGCGGTAACTATGCCTGGCAGTAAACTTTCCCAGCAGGCCCAGACAGAACAATGGTTACAAGCTTTTCCCATGCAGGATTGGGTGGGGGGCAGAACCTCTGAGTTATCGGCGGTGGGGCTATTACCGGCGGCTCTCCAGGGGATTGATATTCAGGCCATGCTCGATGGGGCTAAAACCATGGATGAAGCCACTAGGGTGAGGGAATTAAGACAAAATCCGGCGGCCCTATTGGCTTTGGCTTGGTACTACGCTGGGGATGGGCAAGGGAAAAAAGATATGGTGATTCTGCCCTACAAAGACAGGCTGTTGTTGTTTAGCCGTTATTTACAGCAGTTGGTGATGGAATCCCTGGGTAAGGAACGGGATTTGGATGGCAAGGTGGTGCATCAGGGTATTGCGGTCTATGGCAATAAGGGCTCCACGGATCAACATGCCTACGTCCAGCAGTTGCGGGATGGGGTGCCCAACTTTTTTGCTACTTTTATTGAGGTATTGCATGATCGCCAAGGGCCATCCCTAGAGTTGGAGCCGGGGGTAACCAGTGGGGATTATTTATCAGGATTTTTGCAGGGCACCAGGCAAGCCTTGTTTGAAAATCAACGGGACTCCATTACCGTCACCATTCCCCAGGTGGATGCCACCAGTATTGGAGCTTTGATTGCTCTGTATGAACGGGCGGTGAGTTTCTATGGTTCCCTGGTGAGCGTTAACGCTTACCATCAACCAGGGGTAGAAGCGGGCAAAAAAGCGGCCGCCTCCATTTTGGAATTGCAAAAAGCGATTCTCTCCACTTTGCAGACAGAATCGGGGCCCATTGCCCTAGAAGATTTGGCCACCAAAGTACAGGCTCCGGAGCAGGTGGAAACGGTGTATAAAATCGTCCGCCATCTGGCTGCCAATGACCGGGGGGTAGTGCTCCACGGCGATCGCCAATTTCCCCAACGGTTGCAAATCCAGTGGCAGAGTTAAGGCAGATTAATCTTCAATTGTTAGTTGCAGACCAGGTAATCATGGCTTACTTCAGAAGCAATTCGGTTCCTGGTCAATGGCAACGTGCTATAAAAAGAAAAGTTTGTTTACCTGAGTATTAATTCCTAGGCAAGGCAAACCTTGGCTGCTTTATAGCCCATGAATCCTTAAACAAAAATCTACCCGACCTTCCATTTGGAGATAAACCTTTATAAATGACTGCCACGATTCCCCCGTTGATGCCAACGGCAACGCCCAGCAATCCCGATCGCCCGATTGCGGATCTAAAACTACAAGACATCATTAAAACCCTGCCCAAGGAATGCTTCGAAAAAAAAGCGAGCAAAGCCTGGGCTTCTGTTTTGATCACCCTAGGGGCGATCGCCGTGGGCTATTTGGGTATTATCTATCTGCCCTGGTACCTCCTACCCATCACTTGGATTTGGACGGGGACAGCCTTAACGGGGGCTTTCGTTGTCGGCCATGACTGTGGCCATCGCTCCTTCGCCAAAAAACGCTGGGTCAATGACTTAGTGGGCCACATTGCCTTTGCGCCCCTAATTTATCCTTTCCATAGCTGGCGTCTGCTCCACGACCACCATCACCTCCACACCAACAAAGTTGAGGTTGATAACGCCTGGGATCCCTGGAGTGTGGAAGCTTTCCAAGCCAGCCCGGCGATCGTCAGGCTTTTTTACCGAGCCATCCGGGGGCCTTTTTGGTGGACTGGTTCCATTTTCCACTGGGGCTTAATGCATTTTAAACTCAGCAACTTTGCCGAACGGGACCGCAATAAAGTCAAACTATCCATCGCCGTTGTCTTTCTCTTTGCGGCGATCGCCTTTCCTGCCCTAATTGCGACCACAGGGGTGTGGGGCTTCGTCAAATTTTGGTTAATGCCCTGGCTCGTGTACCACTTCTGGATGAGCACATTTACCATTGTGCACCACACCATTCCAGAAATTCGTTTCCGTCCCATCGCCGATTGGAGCGCCGCAGAAGCCCAGTTAAACGGCACTGTCCATTGTGACTATCCCCGCTGGGTAGAAGTGCTCTGCCATGACATTAACGTGCACATTCCCCATCACCTCTCCGTTGCCATTCCTTCCTATAACCTACGTCTAGCCCACGCAAGTTTAAAAGAAAACTGGGGACCTTTTCTCTATGAGCGCACCTTTAACTTGAAGTTAATGCAACAAATTAGTAGCCAATGTCATTTGTATGATCCGGAGAATGGCTACCGCACCTTTGGTTCCCTGAAAAAAGTTTAAACCTAAGTTAATGGGTCATTTTCAACCCATGATTGGTCAGCAATTAACCATAGCTGAGCTCTGGGGGAAGTTACCCAACCATTAACTAAAATTGAAGTAAACATCTGGGAATGCGGCCAATGGGCTGGATTCCTTTTTTTTTGGTGAGGGAAAATCTTCTAAGTAGATAAATTAGAGCGGTTGAGACTGGAAAGGTCCACCCGGCCAAAATGAATACTAAACGCAACTTGCATATTTTCCAAGGTTTTCACCAGCCAAGGCACCCCCTCCCGGGCCATCGACTCATAGTGATTAAACAAAATTGAAAAACGTTTTTCCAAATAAGGCTTCACCTTAGAGCAGAAAAGTACAATTTTGAGCAATACCCCAATGGTCTTCTTCACGCCAATATTGGAAATTAGATCAATAAAGACATAGTGATCCGGATTTTTACTGCCTTCCACTACTAAAAAGTTGAGCAACTGACTAGAAGTCCGCATCATTAAAAATTCCGTGGGTTTCTGTTGGTTGCATTCCGGATAGGCATTTTGGAATAGGTCAAATAGTTTCTTATCAAAACTTCCTTGTTTATACTTATCCTGTAGGGAACCCCGGATATATTCGTAAAGTTCGTCCTTAAAAGTGCCAAAGGATTGGGTATAGGCCACATGGTTGCGGAAACTTTTCGAGAGGGATTGGTAACTCTGACCGTTTTCCACTGCACCGACAAAATGTTTGAGGGAACTATTTAGATCCTGATCGCTCAGTAGGGTAGGGTTTTTCACTGGCTTGATCAATTCCTTGTCCGGCAAGATTAGTCCAGCTTTATTGGTTCTGGCCATGCGCACCCGATAGGTGACGTACTGGGAAAGGTTAATTTCAAACTTACGCTCATTTTGAGCTTTGATGCGGTGTATGGTTTGGCGGTGTTCCCGACTGCTATCGTCCCCCATGAGGCAATAATCATACAGATAGGGATAGCGGTGGATGAGGGTGCCAACGGAGCTGGATTTAGTTTCAAACTTGGCAGTGACAACGGTAGCCAATCTTTTCAGCCGGACAAATTGTTCACTGAGGGTAAAATTTTTAACTAGTTGGCGGATGTTTCCTTTTGTATTGCCCCCAGGACTAATATTAGCCACCGCTTTTTCCACCATATTTACCAGTTGGGGAATGAATCGCTGGGTTGGGGGGGAAAGTTGCCAATAGTTGATCAGAATATAACAGCAACGGTTAAAAAAGTAGTTGAAGTCTTCAGTGTTATTTTTAACTCTAATTACTTTTTCTAAGTGGGTAGAAATTTGCCCTTGAGAGCCACCTTGTCCACTCAAGAAAAGGCCCCCTACCGCCTCAAGTACTTGGTCCCCTTCCACGGACTGGACCAAGTTAAGCAGATAATCGTAAATTGCCTGCTCGTCGTTCATTTTATCAGAGTCGTTGGTGTGGAGGTGATTGTGGTTCACAGTGGCAACCCTCCTTGGTAAAAAGGGGGCAGATTGGGGGTAGGGAAAACTGATAATGAAAACGAAATCATAAGATAAGGTCAACGATACTCTGGGCATTTAATCAGGCATCGCTGTGGATGGTAAGATACACCCTGATCCCATTGGGATGAAACCGGAACCTTGTTACTAGACATTGTCGGTTTCTAACATTTTTATATCTATTTCTCTTCCAATGTAAGTGATGAAGGCACCCATGGTAAGTGATCTAGATCACAGATAAAAATTGGCAATGACTTAACACTTCTGAGTCAATTCTAACCCAGTTTTCCTCCACCACATTCCCCACTCTTATTCTTTCCTATGAACTCCAAACTTTCCCTATTTGACATCCGTACATTCCTAGAAAGTTGCTTATTGTCTGTTACCAATCTTTCCGCGGATATACGGATAAATAATATTTGCACCGATACAAGGGCTTTGGTGCCAGGGGATTTATTTCTCGCCTTACGGGGAGAAAGTTTTGATGGCCACAATTTTATTCCCCAGGCCGGGGCGGCGGGAGCGATCGCCGTGGTGACGGATCGGCCAGTGGAGGGGTTAGGGGAGACGGTGGCTCAATTTTTGGTGGAAGATACATTGGTGGCCTATCAGCGCATAGCCGCGGGATGGCGACAAAGGTTTTCCATTCCCATCATTGGGGTGACCGGTTCTGTGGGTAAGACCACCACCAAAGAGTTAATTGCGGCGGTGCTGTCCCAGTTTGGCCATGTGCATAAAACCAAAGCTAATTACAACAATGAAATTGGGGTGCCGAAAACTTTGTTGGAACTATCCCCAGACCATGATTTTGCCATTGTGGAAATGGCCATGCGGGGTCGGGGACAAATTGCCCTGTTGGCGGACATTGCCCAGCCCACCATCGGTTTAATTACCAACGTTGGCACAGCCCACATTGGTCTTTTGGGATCGGAGTTGGCGATCGCCGAGGCCAAGTGTGAATTGCTGGCCCACCAACCCCCCCAGAGCACGGCCATCCTCAATCAAGACAATGCTTTGTTAATGAAGACAGCCCAACGATTTTGGCAGGGAAAAACCATTACCTATGGACTGCAGGGGGGAGATGTGCGAGGAACGGTTGATGGCGAAAATTTAATCCTTGATGGGGTTAGTTTGCCTTTGCCCTTGGCTGGTGTCCACAATGCTTCTAATTACCTAGCGGCGATCGCCGTGGCCCAGTGTTTAGGGTTGGATTGGCAACGGTTACAGTCTGGGCTGACGGTGGAGTTGCCCAAGGGTCGGGCCCGTCGTTATCAATGGGGGCAGGACGTGGTGCTGTTGGATGAAACCTATAACGCAGGATTGGAATCCATGTTGGCAGCGTTGGATTTATTGGCCAATACCCCTGGAAAACGACGTTTAGCAGTGCTAGGGGCAATGAAAGAACTGGGGGATTATGGTCCGACATTCCACCAACGGGTGGGGGCCAAGGTGAAAGCCTTAGGTTTAGATGGTCTTTACCTATTGGCCAATGACCCTAATACCGATGCCATTGCCGCTGGAGCCAACGGTGTGGAGACCCAATCTTTCAGCGATGGACCTAGTTTAGTGGCGGCCCTAAAAACGACCCTCCAACCAGGCGATCGCCTCCTGTTCAAAGCATCAAATTCCGTCGGCCTCGGGGCAGTGGTTAGTCAATTGTTGGCAGAAAACCCCACCTCGGCTTAGAGGGTTTTAAGGTAATCCAATAAATCCGCCATTTCCTGGGGATTGGGTTCAAACTGGGGCATGGGAGGCGTTTGACCACTAACTACCTGGTGAATAATGTGGCTCTGGGATCGCCGTTGGGACACCCCCCAAAGACTAGGGCCAATGTAACCGTCAGCTTGGATGCCATGGCAAACCACGCAATTGGCTTGGAAAATAGCCCGGCCCCTATCCGCATCTCCTTTAAGGGCAAGCACCTGGTTCACATAGGGATCAAAGTTCATAAAGCTAAATAAAGCCACTGCCAATATCACCAGGGAAATAATGCCTGCCATAATCCACATCCCGGTGGGGGAAGCATTTACCTTGGCAACAGTTGGATTTTTTTCGATTACAGGGGCCATAGGTTAGGAACGATTGGTCAAGGTGGCCAGGACCACCACTCAGAAACTTAATCTATTGTATTGATGCTGGGCATTCCTGTCTTTGCTTAGTCCTAGGCTGGGGCCTGGATTAACTGCGTTGACAAACTAAAACTCCCCCAATATCGATCCCAGAATTTTCCTGGGTCAGGGGGGAGCATTGACAAAAATCTATCCAGCTTGCCCCCAGTTGATCAGCGAGGGCCGACTGGTTTACAGGGGAGCAACTTGCACTTCCACCGTAGCGATAACTTCGGGGTGCAATTTGATTTGGGCTTGGTAAAAACCAGTTTTGTGGATGTCCGGCAGGCTGATGCCTCGGCGATCGAGACTTTGGTTGGTGGCGGCTTCCACTGCATCGGCCACTTCCTGGGTGGTAACGGTACCAAAAATGGCTTCCGCTTCCCCTACTTGTTTTTTGATCACAAAACGACCAATGGTTTCCAGAGCGACTTTGCGGGCTTCGGCGGCATCCTTTTCTGCTTTGAGCCGTTCCAATTCCTTGAGGCGTCTTTGTTCCACCTGGCGCAAAATACCAGGGGTGGCCACTATTCCCAGGCCTTTGGGAATGAGATAGTTGCGGGCATAACCGGGGGCCACTTCCACTAAATCGCCGGTGAAGCCTAGTTTATTGATAGTTTCGTTTAAAACGACCTTGACTCGCTTTGCCATGACTGTAATTTTTCCAATATGAAGTTTGTTTAGCTTGTGGAGCAATTCACAAACCTCCATCTTAACCTTTAGGGGCAATCCCGCCAAAGTTGGCGATCGCCGGAGGCCAGTTTTTCCCCAGGACAATGAACAGAAAGGCAAAGTTACTCTGTTACCATGGGGGACGGCCCTCCGCAACCAGATGCCAATGTCCAGCCTGATTTCCCTTTTCCGTCAACATTATCCCCAGGGCAGTCTCTGCTGTGACCTGCTCGAAATTGATCGGGGACTATACATCGTCCAAGCCAGCATCACCCTAGAAGGCATTGTGGTAGCCACGGCCCTAGCGGCCCAGTGTCCCCTGGAAGCCGCCGAAGACTTGGCCAAGGAAAGGGTGATCGCCAGCCTTGATTTACCCCATGGGTCGCCGACGGAATTTACTCCAAAGGCGGATAAACCGGAGAAGGGAGTCGCCGAAACCGGCCCAGCCCAACAATCCTCCCAGGCTTCCCCGAGCAAAAAAGAGACCAAATCTTCCAAGCAGAGCAGTAAAATTGTTGCCCCTGCCCCCGTCCCCGCTAAACCTCCGGTCTTAGAGGCGATCGCCCCTCCGGCCCAAACTGTAACCAGTCCAGTCGTTTCCTTTCCCC
>NZ_JADEVV010000041.1 GCF_015207985.1 Synechocystis salina LEGE 00031
TGTCTCGTCTTCAGCTTCTTTCTTCCATTTTTCACTACCCGTTCACTTTCACAATAGATACAGTTCATTTTTTTCAACCTTATACTGCGTAACAATTCTAGCTCTCACTCCCTAAGCAGACAATGCCAAAGCTTGCAGTTTGGGAATATATTGGGCGATCGCCGTTGGTTGATCGATGACGGTCAAAATCATAATCATTTGGGGAGCCAATTCCATGGTCCAATCCACGGCAATCTGTGGACTTTGGGGGCCGTAGCCGATGGCGGTACGCATGACTGTGACCCCCGCTAGACCAAGCTGTCGGGCTTCCTCAATTAATGCCTGGTAAAGAAGCTTCCCTCCCTGGCGATCGCCTTCGGTGACATAAATGGTCAACTGCTCAGCGTAGTACATGAACTATGACTTGCCTAACTCAATGAGCCCGGGATAGGCTAACCCGATCCTCCGACTCCACCACCATAACCGGTAGGACGCTGGTTGCTAACAGGTATTGGGAAACGGAACCCAGCAGTAGATCATCCAAAACACTGTGTCCCCGCTTACCAAGGATAATTTCCTCTGCCCCCTGTTCCTGGGCAGTGCGGAGAATTTGCTCCGGTACAACCCCCTCGGTGACGATGAATTGATGGCGAATATCAGCCAGAATTTGTTTTGTTTGCTCCCTTAGGTTTTCCACCCCTGGTGGATCTGCCAACTGGATTACATGGAGGACTACGACCCTGGCATCATTCCGCCTGGCTAATTCAGCCACCTTGGTTAAAACCTGTTTGGCGATCGCCGAGGTATCCACTGCAGCCAAGATGGTGAGAGATTGATTAACGCTCACTTTGGTCGGGTCCACGGTTCCTTTCTGCAACAATTTGGGGGCAAAGGTAGGAATGGCCCAGGCTCCCAGGGGGGCAGTCACCAGAATGGAAAGGGCCGCCATGGCCAGAATAATGTCTCCGCCGGCAATACCTTGGGATAAGGGCACAGCTCCCAAAGCAGCTTGTACAGTGGCTTTTGCAGAATTCCCTGGCAGCAGGAATAATTTTTCCCTGGCATTCCAATTACTCCCCAGGGTGGAAAGGTACCAACCCAGTCCCCTGCCTAGCAACGTGCCCACCATTAACAGGAGCAGGCCTGGTAACAGACTACTTTCTAGCACCGACAGTTGAATACTCGCCCCCAACAGCACAAATAAAAAGATTTCGGCGATCGTCCATAGCCCGTCAAAGCTCCCCCGTAATCTCCGGGCTAAGGGCGCATCTAGTTCAATCAGAAAAAAGCCCGTGGTCATGACTGCTAAATAGCCAGAGAAAATGGGCAATTGGGTAGAAGATACCACTAAAAATAAAGCTAGGGATGCAGCCACTAAACCATCTTGCACCGCCGTTTGCGTCCAGTTTTGTTTGGCCAACAGAGATACCAAAATTTTGGCCATGGCCCCGCCACAAGCAATTCCCAAACCAATTTGTAAAACAATCTGTAGAGGCAGCAATTGTAGGGCACTGAGGCTGATATTCCCCACCGTCAATCCCTCGGCTCCCCCCTGGGCTAAAAAAGCTAGCAGTAAACTAAAAACTAATAGAAGCAAGACATCGGACAATGCACTGCCAGTCAGAATTGCGTCGGGAATACCCTTTTTCACTCCCCAGCCCAAACTTTTAAGGCGCAACATACCGGGGACAATCACTGCCGGGGATTCTGCTCCAACAATGCATCCCAACAATAACCCAGTGGCAAAGTCAAATTGAAATAGGACCATGGCCATCAGTGCCACGGCGATCGCCTCTAGACTGGCGGGTAAAAATCCTAAGCGGAGGGCGACGGAACCCTGTTGCTTGAGTTTTTCCCGGTCTAGCCCCAACCCCGCTTTCATTAAAATCACCATCACTGCTATGGTGCGTAGATCATCCGCCAAGGCCAACATGGTTAGACTCAGGCGATCGCCTACTTGGGGGCCGAGGACAATGCCCACTAGCACCATCCCCACCAAGGCTGGTAACTTGAGCCTTCGAGCTAGTTGCCCCCCGAAAAACCCCAGCAGAAGAATAGCGATAATACTAGATAACATTGGTTATTTTTGAAGCAGAAACAGTTAAGTTAAATTTCCCAGGGAATTATTCATAAGAGTTAATAAATGTACCAAATAGCTTAATTGATGAAAATTTACCGATGGAGATGATCACCCTCCTCCTGTAAGCGAGAACGTCGTAAATCTAACCATTGTTGCAAAATAATTTCCGCCGCCTGTTGATCAATTAAGCCCTTGTTATAACTAGAAAATTTTTTCTGCGCTTTTAACTGATTTTCTGCTTCTACGGAACTGAGGCGTTCATCCATATATTCCAGCGCTAGACCAAGTTTTTCCGCCAGCCGCCGAGCAAATTTTTGCACCTGTTTCGCTTGGGCACCAATTTCCCCAGCCATGGTGTAGGGTAATCCCACCACTAATAAATTAACTTGCCTGGCTTCAACTAACTGTCTGATTTGGGCAATGTCTTGATCATAGGAACTGCGCACAATGGTGGTAAGACCGGTGGCAATCAAACCAGTGCCGTCACACCCTGCCACCCCGATCCGTTTTCGCCCCACATCTAAGCCCAATGCCGCTACTTTTTCACCCATAATTAACCATGAAAACCGTCATCATAACTTAAATCAAACTTCCTCTCTAGCCTTTATTTGACTGCAGCAAAATGGCTAAAGTCGCCACCACCTTCGTATTAAATTCCTCTTCAAAAATGACTTTTTTATAATCTAAATTCCATAGTTCCAAGGCACAATCGTCATCAAGATCTTTAGGGGTAATATGTAGATGTAATTGCCGGTTCTCCTGGTCGTACTGACAATCAAAACTTTCAATCGCCCCCACTTGACGACGATCCAGGGCCACCGCTAACCGGAGCAAGGCACTTAATTGTCTTACTGCTAGACGGTGGGGTTCGGACAGTTTGATGTAATCTTCGTGACGTTTTTTCGGTTTACTGCGACGATGGTAGCGGGCAATGTTCGCAATTAATTCCAGTTCAATTTCTGTGTAACCCAGCAGTTCAGCATTGCGAATTAAATAATAGGAATGTTTATGGTGGGCAGAGTGACTTATATAAGTACCACAATTGTGCAAAATAGCGGCGGCCCAGAGCCATTCCCGTTCGGTTTCTCCCCAGTCGTGTAAAACTCCCTGTAACTGGTCGAAAAAGCTGGTGGCAAATTGGGCAACCCTTTCCCCAAAACCTAGATCTACCTGATATTTACGGGCGATTTTCAGCACTCCCCGTTGGCGAATTTCTCCCTGGAAGCGCATCCGGTCTTGGATAATGCGATGGGTGAGCATCCAATCGACAATCATGCCTTCCCGCAACGCCCGCTCACAAATGGTGATGCTATCTAACTCCAGCATGGTCATGGCTTCGAGCAAAATCACGGCCCCCGGCAAAATAATTTCCGCCCGGCGATCGGACAGGCCGGCAATTTGAAATCGCTCTTGGCAATTAAGACTGGCTAATTTTTTGACCCATTCCTCCACATCCTTGTGGGTAATGCTATAACCCTGAATGGGATTGGGAACTTCTTTTTGTTTTTGCAAAGCGGTCATGGTGGCCAGGGTTTCAATGGTGCCGGAGGTACCCACCAATTGAGCTTTTTCTTCGCCATCAAGTCGTTGTTTGATTTCATCCACTGGGCGTTCCAACATGCCCCGCACATAGGCCCGCAATACGGCCAATTCTGTCCCATCAATGGGATCAGTGTGGACAAAATCCTGGGTGAGGCGCACTGCCCCCACTTTGGTACTGCTCAAAAAGCGTACGTCCCGGCGATCGGCCAAAATTAGCTCTGTGGACCCGCCGCCGATGTCGATCATCACATGGGGCACTTCGTGGAAGTCCATGCAGGAAAATACCCCCAGGTAGATACGCCGGGCTTCCTCCGGGCCAGAAATTAAATCCACCGTCAGTCCCACTTCCGTTTGCACCCGGGTGAGAAAGTCCTGGCCATTTTTCGCTTCCCTGGTGGCACTGGTGGCTACGGCGATAATGTTTTCCACCTCCAAGCCCTTGGCCAATTCCACACAGCGCTTCAAAGCGGCGATCGCCCGATTCATGGCCGCTGGGGTGAGGTTGTTGGATTGGGGGTCCCGATCGCCCAGGCGGACAGTGTCTTTTTCCCGAGCCACAATGGTAAAGGTGGCCAGAACCGGATCAATGCGGACAATGACCATGTGAATGGAGTTGGTACCAATGTCGATCGCCGCCAACATACAGGGGTCAACAATCTGGGCAGGGGAAGGAGCCATGGGTTAACACTCTCAAGGGGACAGGAACGGGGGAGTTAGGGTCAAAACTTTACCAACCAGCCTAGGGCCAATTAACCGCCCCCAACTTAACTTTCCCATTGTCCATTGTTATCAACTCCTCGCAAAGCACCAGCAAGGAGAAAAAGTGACTCCCAGCAATCAAAGCCAACCATAGCTGATTGGTCAAATGCCAATGTTGAAGCAACCCGAAGAATTCTAAGGTCAAAGGGCATTAGGGCAAGGGCTCTACGAAGTGGCAGGAGGCTCCAGCGCGGAGCTTTTACACCATTTTGGGGTCTGTTTTGCTGGGGCTGACAAAAGCTAATAATCCTGTTAAAGTCTGTTTAATTCACTCTGCAGTCCCAAATTAACTCTAATATCAGAGCTGGGAACGCAAATATCTCCTTCACACTCTAACTGAATGGCTCACAGCCCCCCATTCTGACCCGTTAACCACTGGAGATTCCCAGGGCCATGTTGAGTTACCGTTACGCCCTCTCATTGGCATTGTGTTTTTCCCTGCCCTTCTCGTTGGGTGGCTGGGCTGTGGCCGAAAGCGCAGATTTTTCTCCCCTCCATGGCTTTGCCCCAGTTACTGACACTGATCAAGAAGACAATGCGCGGGCGATCGAGCCAACGGAATTTTTGCTCAGTCAGGGACAAGTTCCCACCCCTCCCCTACAACCATTGCCATCGGAAGACGATGTTGAGATTCCCCCTACCCCTACCCCATTGGAACTAGGGCCAGAATCTTCTCCTCCCAGCCCCGAGGAAGCGGTGGATACCTGTGGCTTTAGTCCTTCTCCTCCTGTTAACGTAGCGCCCATACCTCTTTTACAAGGGTCGGTGGATGGCACTCCCCTGGAGGTAAATTTACTGGGCATGACGGTATTTTCGCCCCAGGAATTGTTAACTTTACCCGCCCTCCAACCCTGGCAAACGGATCCCCCCAGCACCTCCGTTCCCCTTACCATTGCCACGGACTTGACAGCGGCGGAATTTGAAGTTTTATACCAAGGCTTAGTAGAAGGCATTACCCAGCTATACATCAATCAGGGTTACATCACTTCCCAGGCGATCGCCAGACCCATGGAACCAATCCCAAATGGGGGGGGGTTAGAACAGCCAATCCAGGTGGTGGAAGGCCAGGTGGAATCGATCCTAGTGCGGGGTCGAGGACGTTTGCGCCCAGCCTATATCTGTGACCGGGTTGCCCAGGGAGTCCATAGCCCTGTCAACGTGGGTCAGTTAGAGGAACGTCTGCGGCTGTTGCAAATTAACCCCATGCTGGAGAAAGTACAGGCCAGCCTTTTGCCCACAGGGAAGGTGGGTCTGAGTAATTTATCCGTCACGGTGGAAGAAGCCTTTCCCTTCAGTGCCAACCTCAGCTTTGATAACTATTCCCCCATTAGTTTGGGCAGTGAACGAATTGGCATCAACTTGGACTACAAAAACCTCACCGGCCTTGGCGATCGCCTGTCAGGGAGCTATTACGTTTCCACCACTGGGGGTTTAGACATCCTGGATTTTAATTACCGGGTGCCCCTCAATCCCACCGACGGTACTCTACAGTTGCGCTTTGTGCCCACCTGGACCAGAATCACCCAATCTCCCTTCGACGTTTTTAATATCACCGGCAGTAACCCCCTGTACGAAGTTAGTTACCGCCAACCCCTCTGGACCTCTTTAACAGATGAATTTGCCCTGAGTTTTGGTTTTCGCTACCAGGATGGTCGCACTTTGGGGCTAAACCGTCCCGATTTGACCAACGTCAGCCGCACCAGCGTATTCCAATTTGGCCAGGACTACACCCTGCGGGATCAAAACGGGTTGTGGTTTTTCCGTTCCCAAATGAACCTCGGCACAGGGCTGTTCGATGCCACCACCAATCCCAGCCCCCTACCCAGTGGGGAATTTTTCAGTTGGCTGGGGCAGGCCCAACGCCTACAAAGACTGGATGACAATAACTTGCTTATTGTGCAGGCAGACCTCCAGCTCACCCCCGATAGTTTATTGCCGGATTATCTGTTCATCATTGGGGGCGGGCAATCCCTGCGGGGCTATCGACAAAATGCCCGTTCCGCTGACAACGGCGTTCGTCTCTCGGTGGAAAATCGCATCACCTTGGCCAGGGATGGGGACAATAAGTCAGTGTTTGAATTGGCCCCCTTTGTGGACTTTGGGGCAGTGTGGAACAGTGCAGGCAACCCCACCCAGTTACCCCCCAATTCTGTGCTGGTGGGGCCCGGACTGGGGATCATTTGGCGGGATATTTTGGGTATGAGCGGGTTAAACTTTCGGTTTGACTATGGCATCCCCGTGATTAAGTTGGATAACCTGACCGGCAATTGGCAAAATGACGGCTTATATTTCCAGCTCAATTACCGTCCGCCCTTTGGTAAGTAGCTGAGATCGGATTGGAAAAATGGCTCGGTTTTCCCCATTATTCAAGGAAATCCCGGTCAAAATTGCCCATCATGGCTGGAGCTTTGATGGGTCAACCTAACCAAACCAGTTAAACACGCTCTTAGACAAATCAGTTTCTCAAAACCACCTACTCAATATTGATGGTGGTGGGGGAACCACTATCACCACCGCTGTTATTTTGATTTGTGCCTGGGCGATGACTGCGGCGATATTCCCGATAGAGGCGATCGCGCCATTCAAAAAACGTACTGTAGGCACTGTTGTCCGCCAAACCAGGAATGCCCTTACCCTTCAATTCCTGGGCAATGTTTAAATAGTCACCGCCGGGGATTTTGATCACCATACTCAACGCAGCCACCGTTAAATCCGCCAAAGTCGGGCGATCGCCAATTAAATAGGGCTGATGTTGCAAAATTAGCGTTAAAGCTTCCAAGTCCTGATGGAGGCCCCGCATGGCTTCCTTGACCGCATCACCACCAAAACCAACGCCACTGCCGAGCAAATCCAACATGGCCGGGGGCACTGCACTGACTAAATTTTTGAAAATACCAGGGGTTTGTTTGGGCAAAATAGAAGCCCTCAAACCAGGATTTTGATTTAATGCCCCCACCATGGCCACCCGACCTTTCAGCCCGATGGACTCGTCGGCCCATTCTTCCATCAGCAGGCATTGCCCCCGTTGCACCGGATCGTGGGGCAGGAGAGGGTTTTCAGGATATTTACGGTCTAGGTAGAGGGCAATTTCCGTCGAATCGGCAATGACAATGTCCCCATCCTTGAGCACTGGCACCTTGGTTTGTCCAGAAAGACGGAGCAACTCCAACTGGCCAACCCCCGGCACCACTTCCACTGTCCGATAATCCAACCCCTTAAAGTCGAGAATGAGGCGGACTTTTTCCGAATATTGGGACAGTTCAAACTGATGAAGCTCAAGCATAGTGAGGATTTTTGTGTTGGGTGTACAATCGAAGACAAATTTTGTTTTAAGTCCAACATAACACGACTTTCTCACACCGTCGGAGTAAGGCAGTCCGCGTCGTCCACTACGCATAGGATAAACCCCAAAATTACTAATAGTTGTCGCCGCAATTTTTTGATCACAGGTAAGACTTTTATGGACTATTTTTTGGTTTGTGGGCTGGGATATCTGGGGCAGCACTGCGTTGTCGCTTTGAAAAATTTTGGCGTTAAAGTAATTGCTATTGAAAAACAGCTACCGCCCCAGTGGGAAATTAAAAACTTAGATAATTACTTAGACCAATTAATTATTGGCGATTGCAGTCAATCTAGTATTTTACTTCAGTTACCCATCAACCACATTCGGGCCGCTTTAATTGTTACCACCATCGAAAAAATCAATATCGAAACAGCTATAACTATCCGTGCCTTAAATCCCCAAACTCGTTTAGTGGTTAGAAGTATAAGAGATAATTTCAATTCTTTGTTGAGCAACGAGCTAGGAAATTTTGTAGCCTATGAACCCAAACATTTACCAGCCAATGCTTATGCTCTTTCCGCCCTGGGTAAAGAAACCATCAGCCTACTGAATCTAGGAGGACTAAGAATTAGAATTAATCGTTTGCAAGTTCCCGATTATCACCATTGGCTAAGCTATAATTTTTTGGATGAAATTAACAATCGTCATCGTCGTATTTTAAGCCATAATCACCAGGGAAATTTGCCGCCTCGATCAATTGATTTTCATTGCTGGCATCCAGAAGCAAAAATTCAAGCCCAAGATACGATTATTTATGTAGAAACAGAAGAAAATTATTTCTTAAATAAAGGATATAATTTTAATTTAAATAGGAAAAATAACAACTTAAACTTTTCATATTTTCGAAGCCTAATTCAAACTAAGATTAGTAGCTGGATCAAGAATTTTTGGAGCTTAAGTCTTAAGCAACAGGTAGCAAGAGTTGCTATTATCTATGGCTTGATAGTGTTTTTACTTTTAATTATAGGGACGATATTATTCAGTTTTTTCTATCCCGGTACCACCTTACTTTCTTCCTTTTATGTAACTGCTATTTTACTACTAGGAGGTTACTCTGACTTGTTCGACTCCTTTGAACCTATATCAGCTTTGCCAGAATGGTTACAGTTATTCAGTCTAGCTCTGACCGTTACCGGTACCGCCTTTGTCGGGGTTCTATATGCCCTATTAACCCAAGCCCTGTTGTCGTCTAAATTTCAGTTTTACAATAAACGTCCCCCTATTCCAAAAGCAGACCATGTGGTGATTATTGGACTAGGCAAACTTGGACAAGAAATTGCTAATAAATTGCGGGAATTGAAAATCAATGTGTTAGGTATAACCTTTAATACCATTGCTAGCCAGTCAGATTTTTTAGATATTCCCTTAATTTACGGCCATAACTTAGTTGATAGCCTACAATTAGCTAATCTAGAAACCGCCAGCAGTGTTATTGTTGTTACTGATGATGACATTGTTAATATTGAAACGGCATTGCTAACTCAAAAAATTAATCCCCGTTGTCAATTAGTAATTCGCACTAATGGTGATACATTGACGAAAAATTTAGGAGGATTATTACCAGCAGCAATTATTATTGACCCCTATGTAGCAGCAGCAGAAGTGTTCACTGGAGCAGCTTTTGGAGAAAATATCCTTGGTTTATCCTGTTGGCAAGAACAGACAGTTTTGGCCACCCAATATTACATTGAAGAACAAGATACACTCCAGGGCTTATTAATTGCGGAAGTGGCTTATGGCTATGGAGTTGTCCCGATAATTTATCAGGAAAAATCCGAGGATGAGCCAATTTTCTTGCCCTCGGAAGACCGACGTCTAATTCCAGGTAATTTGCTGATTGTCTTGGCAACGATAGCAGGATTAAAAGCTATTGAAGCAGGAGATTTAAAACCAAAACAATGGAAGCTTAAAATCATCAAAGCTAGTTCTAAAATGTCAATTTTTGATGGTATTACTGCCATTGCTCGCATTGCAGGTTGTCCTTTGAAAACGGCGACGGAAACAATGAATAATTTGCCAGCAATTTTGCCATTTAAAATGTACTACTATCAAGCAATGAAGCTTAAAAAAATGCTTCAGCAAAATCAAATTGAAAGCGTTGTTGAGCAAAATTCCTCTCCAATTTCTTAGTCGGTAAGACTCTCATTCCTCTCCCTGACAGAATTGCCGTAGAATACTAATGGCAATAGGTTTCTTTGTCATGCCCAACGGCGATCGCCTTACGTTGTTTCCTTCTAACCTGATCCCATGGCCCTTAGCTTTAGTAAATACCACGGTCTCGGCAACGATTTTATTTTGGTGGACAACCGTCAGAGTGCGGCTCCCTGCTTAACCCCAGACCAAGCCCAACTGTTGTGCGATCGCCATTTTGGCATCGGGGCAGACGGGGTGATTTTTGCTTTGCCAGGGCAAGGGGGAACGGATTACACCATGCGGATTTTTAATTCCGATGGTTCGGAGCCGGAAATGTGCGGCAATGGCATCCGTTGTTTGGCTAAATTTTTGGCAGACCTAGAAGGAGTGGGGGAAAAGACCTATCGCATCCACACCTTGGCCGGGGTAATCACCCCCCAACTATTGGCCGATGGCCAGGTAAAAGTGGACATGGGGGAACCCCAATTATTGGCGGAGCTTATTCCCACTACCTTGGCGGCACCGGGGGAAAAAGTGGTGGATCTGCCCTTAGTAGTGGCAGGAAAAACTTGGGCTGTGACTTGTGTGAGCATGGGTAATCCCCATTGTTTGACCTTTGTGGACGATGTGGACAGTCTTAACTTGACGGAGATTGGCCCTATGTTTGAGCACCATCCCCAATTTCCCCAACGGACTAATACAGAATTTATCCAGGTCTTAGCAGGCGATCACCTGAAAATGAGGGTTTGGGAACGGGGAGCGGGCATTACCTTGGCCTGTGGGACGGGGGCCTGTGCCACGGTGGTGGCGGCGGTGTTGACCGGTAGAGGCGATCGGCTTTGTACGGTGGAATTACCAGGGGGCGATTTGGAGATTGAATGGTCTGTCCAGGACAATCGGCTTTATATGACGGGGCCAGCTCAAAAGGTCTTCGGTGGCCAGACAGAGATTTGAATGTTTAAAAATGGGTTCTAAAAACTCCCTGAATACTGAAGTTGGAGGGAAACTACAAAAAGTCCCCCAGAATTACGGTCTCTTTAGTAGGTCGATTTAGGGGACAAACTGCAACTTCACCAACGGACTTTCAAATCCCAAAACATAGCACCTTTGTTCTTTTTCCACGGAGGGCATTGCTGATGGTGCCGGAACAGAGGCATTGAGTAGGGGAACCCGTTTCTGGCCAATGCATTGATGGTGTACGGCCAATCTGTTCAACTTGGGGACGGCCATGCCCTAGAATTTGATGGACATCTTTTCAGCCCAACGCCGCTATTTTTCCACAATATATTTAGTTAAGCAGCTCGATGAACATCCCCATCCTTGACCTTAAGCCCCAGTACCAAAGGATCAAAGCCGAAATTCAACAGGCGGTGAATGGTGTCTTGGAATCGGGACAATTCATTTTGGGCAAAACCGTTGCAGATTTTGAGCAAGCCGCCGCCGATTATCTGGGGGTAAAGTATGCCATTGGGGTTAATTCTGGCACCGATGCTCTGATGATTGGGCTAAGGGCATTGGGCATTGGCCCGGGGGACGAGGTAATTACTACCCCTTTTTCCTTTTTTGCTACGGCGGAATCCATCAGTAATGTGGGAGCTAAACCGGTTTTTGTCGATGTGGCGATCGCCGACTTTAACCTCGATCCAAGCAAAATCAAGGCGGCCATCACTCCCCGCACTAAGGCAATTATGCCAGTGCATTTATTTGGTCAACCGGCAGCCATGGCCCAAATTAAAGCCCTTGCCCATGACCATGGTTTGAAAATTATTGAAGATTGTGCCCAATCCTTTGGGGCCGTCTATGCCGGTGATTGCTTGGGTTGTGACCAGGACTGTGATGACCAGGTTAAACAGTCTCTTATGGGTAAATACACTGGAGCGCTGGGGGATGTGGGCGCCTTTTCCTTTTTTCCTACTAAAAATCTGGGAGCCTACGGTGACGGCGGTTTAATCACCACCAAGGACGAGGCGATCGCCGATTTGGCCCGCTGCCTGAGGGTACACGGTTCCAGACAACGCTACCAAAACGAAATGCTGGGCTATAACTCCCGTTTGGATGCGTTGCAAGCCGCCATTTTGAACGTCAAACTCTCCCATTTAAAAGAATGGAGCGCCGGCCGTCGTCGGGTAGCCCAAACCTATAATGATCTGTTCCAAGGAGTGGAAGGCATTATTACCCCCACCATCACCGCTGGCCATGTGTTTCACCAATACACCCTGAGAATTCAGGATGGTAAAAGGGATGCTCTGGCCAAGGCAATGCAAGGCATAGGTATTAGCACCATGATCTATTACCCTGTGCCCCAGGATCAGTTGCCGGTGTACCGGGGTCAGTATGCCCCCAACCCCATCAGCGATCGCCTAGCCACGGAGGTATTAAGTTTGCCCATCTGGCCGGAAATGGAAACCGAAACGGTGCAAACGGTGGCTGAAAAAATTATCCAAGTTTTGCCCAGCCTTTAAACTTTCTGCAACCATCAATTACCTATGCCCATGGAAGCCGGACAACAATTTCTCACCCCCGCCGAGTCCCACGCCGTTGATGGGGCCCTGCTCAGTCAGTCGGAAAAGTTTCTCACCCGTCTCACCATTTCTTCCCTGCGGCTTTTGCAAACCATTGCAGAGGAAGAAAAATTGGCGATCGCCGATCTGACCCCAGAAATTATCATTGCCTGGTTTGAAAAGGATGCCAAAAGGAAACGGAAGCAGGGGGCAGAAAAGCCGGTACTGGATTGGTAGGCTCCCAAACCATTTCCATCAAAACAGCCTAAGTTAACATGAGTTAGAGAGCTAAAAAGTCGCAATAAGTTGGTAATCTGGAATGGCGAAGGAAGGCTTGTCAGGGTGTTAAGAGTAAGCAATGAGTCCGGAGACCAAATTCACAAGAAAGTTAAAAACATTACGATGTCTGGAATGTTCGATTTTGGGTGGTGTTATCCATGTAGTGAAAGGATAAAATGGATGGAAATTAGGGCAGAGGTAGCACTTTCGAGCTATTTGCATCTTTATCCCGTAAAGTTTAGCTATAGTAGAAATCATATCAACTTGCACCACTGAATTGACTGATTGAGCCATGAGTAATAATGACAAAGATAAACGCCCCCCCCTGTCCATCGTGCGATTCATTGCATATTTTGAAGAATGGGAGCATTCACAATAAAAAACGAAGGTATTTATGCAAAGAATGCGGCAGGCAATTTGTGGAAAACCCTACCAAACATTATATAAGCAAGCAAGAAATTGAATACATTAAACGAAGTCTTCTAGAGCAAATTTCTCTAAGAGGTCTGTCACGAATACCGGGAATATCAATGAAGTGGTTGCAGAATTATGTTAATAAGTTTTATCGCTCAATCTCTTTTGAAACAAGTAGTCTAACGTCTTGCTTTAATGGTTTGATTCTCGAATGTGATGAGTTATGGTCATTTGTTTGCTCAAAAGAAAACACTGTTTATCTTTGGTTAGCATTAAACAGAAATATGAAGAAAATTTTGGCTTTCATTTGGGTGATAGGACAAGAAAAGATGCTCAGCAATTCTGGGAGTCAATACCCTAAAAATATCGAGAAAGTGCAGAGATTTATACAGACTTTTGGTAGTCTTATCAGGATGTCGTGCCGGCAAAAACACCATCCAAGTGGTAAAGAAACTGGAGAAACTAGCCATATAGAAAGATTCAATAATAACCTAAGGCAAAGATGCTCAAAATTGATCAAGAAGTGCCTTTCATTTTCTAAAGACTTCTTCAATCATGAATCTGCTATTTTATATTTTATCAACCACTATAATGAGGATTTAAGGTTGGCTTTATCTTAACTTCACTACATGAATAATACTACCTAAAAACAAAAGTCCCCCAAAGTTTGAGCTTCAGGGGACAAGGAAAACGGCTATGTATTTCCCCAGAGTTTGACCTTCCGGGGATAGTTGCCGAGAAAGAAATTAGTGCAGTTGGATTACTTTGGGGCTTTCCTTCATATGGACAGTGTCCACAAAGCGGGCAGTGCTGGACTGGCTGGAAATGACCAAGCTTTGGGTCCGCACACCACCATGGAAGAAGCGTACCCCTTCCATCAAAGTGCCAGGGGTGATGCCACAGGCGGCAAACAGAACGGTTTCGCCACAGGCCAATTCTTCGCAGTTATAAACCTGGTCAGGATTTTTAATACCCATGGAAGCGAGCCGCTCTAGGTTACCTTCCCGGCTTTCACCGATTAGTCCAGTTTTAACCACTTCGGGATCGTAAATTAACTGACCCTGGAAGTGACCCCCCAGACAGCGCATGGCGGCGGCGGAAATTACCCCCTCAGGAGCAGCACCGATACCCATCAGAGCGTGAATGTTGGTGCCGGAAAAAGCACAGGAAATGGCAGCGGAAACGTCTCCATCGCTGATAAGGCGGACTCGAGCGCCAGCATTGCGGATTTCTTGGATCAGTTCTTTGTGGCGGGGACGATCCATGACCACTACCACCAATTCTTCGATGCTGCGATTAAGGCAATCGGAGAGAATCTTCAGGTTTTCGGTGGCAGATTTATCAATGTCAACGTGACCCTTGGCCGCCGGGGGGGCCGCCAGTTTTTTCATGTAGAAATCGGGAGCGGCAAACAAACCACCTTTTTCAGAAATAGCCAACACTGCCATGGAACCATTTTGACCATAGGCCACTAGGTTGGTACCTTCACAGGGGTCAACGGCAATGTCAATTTCCACCAATTCGTCGGGATTACAGAAGGATTTGGCATCTTCCCTGGTGCAAATGCCTACTTCTTCACCGATGTAGAGCATGGGTGCGTCATCCCTTTCCCCCTCGCCAATGACGATGCGGCCCCGCATATGAATTCTGTTCATCCGTTCCCGCATGGCTTCTACGGCCACTTGGTCGGCGGTGTTTTTTTCACCTTTGCCCATCCATTTTGCCGAGGCGATCGCCGCTTGTTCTACGACTTCAATAATTTCTAAACCGAGGGTGCTGTCCACGAATTGAATCCTCCCAACTGCTGATTAGGTTTCCCTAGCTTGTGATTAAGTGTTAATAGTCAAAAGTCTATCAGAGGGGGGGATCAGCGTACAGCATTGCCGAGGAGGGGAAGTCGGCTTTGGCCCTGACCGCGGCGGGACCAAAAGATCCCTTAAGATTAAGAGTTGGGCGGATTGTCTGCCTGCTTTTTGACTGCTTTGAACCATTCCACTGCCAAATTCAGCTAATTGTGATCATGACTGAGTCCGTAATCTCCCCAGAAGATGCTTTCAACCAGGCGATCGCCAGATATAACGGGGGGGAAGGCCCCGAAACCCTGATTCCAGTATTTAAGGAAATTGCCGATAGCTCCCCGAAAAACGCCACGGTGTGGGCCTGCCTTGCTTGGCTGTATCTCCTAGACGACAAGCCAACTTTGGCTTTCAAAGCGGCCCAGCGGTCGGTGAAAATCGACGGCTACCACCCCCAGGCCAGGGTTAACTATGCCTTGGCCATGCTGGCCAATAAAAAAACTGGTGTACGGGAACAGGTGGAATTGGCGGCCCAAATGATGTCCTTCGATCAAGAAATTGCTACTGGGGTGATGGAAAGCTTGGATGACGGTCTCCAACGTAAGCCCGATTGGCGGGACATTGAACGGATTAAAAAATGGCTGACGGAATAGCCCGACCCATTGGCCCTATTTAGTTAGGCAAAATTCAAGCAACCAATCAGTCCCTGGCGTTGGTTTGTTACCTTGAATAGAATTCCCCACCTTGTTCCAATATCTCCAGCCCATGACCCCGGCCAAAATTCGTAACGCATTATTAGCCGTAGTGGCGATCGCCCTGAGTGCGGCCCTTTATCTCGGTTTTCAAACCCAAACCCAGGGCACTTCCCTGGAAGCCCAGGCTCAGCGGGCCACGCCCCTGGCCACAGCCCTGGACAATGGTCGTCCCACCTTGGTGGAGTTCTATGCCAATTGGTGTACTAGCTGTCAAGCCATGGCTCCGGATTTAGCAGAGTTGAAGAAAAACTATGGCGGGTCAGTCAACTTTGCCATGCTCAATGTGGACAACAATAAATGGTTGCCGGAAGTGCTGCGCTATCGGGTGGATGGTATTCCCCATTTTGTTTACCTGGATGACACCGGCACGGCGATCGCCGAGAGCATTGGGGAACAACCGTTGGGAGTGTTGGAGCAAAACATCACTGCCCTGTTAGCCCACGAACCGATCCCCTACGCCAATGTCACTGGCCAAACTTCGGTGGTGGAAAACCGCACCATTGAAGCTGACCCCACCTCTCCCCGCAGTCACGGCAATCCCCGCCCCAGTTAGGGAATTAACTAAACATAGCTAGAAACTATGCCAATCATTAAACTGCTACAGGTTCGGCTATCCAGCCCTTGGGCGATCGGCTAGTATCTATTTGTGTGTGAGGAGTAAGATTAATAAGGAAGCAACCGGAGGGTCGAAACATGGCAAGACTCCTTGCGGACTTCCTTATTTTTTTGCCTATTTTCCCAATTAAGCTCGCCGACCTAGTCAAGACTCAGGGTTAGGGTTATCCCAAGGGAACCTGGAAGTGCAGAACACAGCCCGTTTCAACGGGACAGAGGCAGTTCAATCCGACACAATCGCCGACTGTTCAAATCTTTTTCTCGGTAAAACAGAGGCAATTCCCAGAGCAGTAAGCAATGAACTGAGCCCTGTCTGCCCGTTAACAAAAGTTTATGGTATATTCAAATACAGCGGTGAAGGATTGATATTTCCCCATGGAACTGTCTGCCGCCCCAAGGTTTATTTGCCTAGCCCCCATCCGATCGCCTGACTAAATTTTTGGCTTGATCGAACCCCCTCTGCATCCTCAAACTTACTGCTTTATGTTGGTACTTTCCATCCTGTCTTTGGCTTTAGCCTCTTTTTCTGCCATCCTTTGCTTCACTGTGCAGGAAGACGTAATCAGGGCCTCGTTAGGATGTGTGGCAGTGTTATCCATTTTAGTTACCCTGTTTTTTGCTCCCTGGGCCTTAAAACTGACCTTGGCCGCAGTTCCCTTCGGTGTGGAGCGATTTTATCGTTTAAGTCAAAACACTCCCATGGAATAGGTTCATCGACGATATATTGCCCAGATTTTTCAAGTTTCCGAACGCTCAGTTAAAGGGCGTATTTTTACTAACACCTCCAACCTATTAACTCCCTCCATCATTGCCAGAGGGTTGTTTTTGCACAATTAACTGAATCATCAACAAAATTAGGCCGATCGCCACAAAGGCAAAAATAAAGGTGCCCATGGAGGCTAGTCCCAACACCAAAGTTCTCACCGCTGAAGCAATGCGGTGGACAATGGCCTTATCGGATAACATCGGCTTACTGGCAAAACTAACGGCGATCGCCGAAGTCAGCAAATACAACCCCCAGGCCAGGGAAGCGGAAATGCCGGAACCGACCAAACAACGCAGGGGAGTGGGGGGCACTGGCTCCGTTTTAGTTGGTTGGGGGGAAGGTTCAGTCATGGGCAAACCCTCAAAAGTGTCATTGCAGAAAACATAGGGAAAAAATTATCCATCACCAAAAACCATCCATAACTGTACTAAGTAAAATACTGCGCCCACTTCTCCAGAACTCCCAGCGCTAAAGCCCTGTATTATCCCTAAGCGGTAGAATAATACCACGATCTATCTAGCGGTTCCAAGCCTGGAATTGTTTGATTTCCCTGGACTTTGCCAAACCCCATGACTGTATCTTCCCCAGTAAATTCCGCCGTTGACCTCATCCCCCAGCTTGAAAAAATATTGGGGCAAGATGGGGTAATTAAACGCAAAGATGAGCTCTTCACCTATGAGTGCGACGGTTTAACGGGTTATCGGCAACGACCGGCCCTGGTGGTATTGCCCCGAACAACGGAACAGGTGGCCGCAGTAGTTAAACTCTGCCACGATCGCCAAATTCCGTGGATTGCTAGGGGAGCTGGCACCGGGTTATCAGGGGGAGCCTTACCGGGGGCAGATAGCCTGCTAATTGTCACCACTCGCATGCAAAAAATTTTGGCAGTGGATTACGACAATCAAACCATTGTTGTCCAGCCAGGGGTAGTGAATAACTGGGTTACCCAAACCGTTAGTGGCGCAGGCTTTTACTATGCTCCCGATCCTTCCAGTCAGATTGTCTGCTCCATCGGCGGTAACATTGCCGAGAACTCCGGCGGCGTCCATTGTTTGAAATATGGCACCACCACCAACCATGTGCTGGGGCTAAAGCTGGTCATTCCTGACGGTTCCATTGTGGAAGTGGGGGGACCAATTACGGAAATGCCTGGCTATGACCTAACTGGCCTATTTGTCGGGTCGGAGGGAACCCTAGGCATTGCCACGGAAATTACCCTAAAAATTCTCAAAACCCCAGAATCCATCTGTGTTATATTAGCGGATTTTCTTTCCCTCGAAGCCACGGCCCAATCCGTAGCCGATATCATTGCGGCGGGCATCGTCCCGGCGGGCATGGAAATTATGGACAATTTCAGTATCAATGCAGTGGAAGATGTGGTGGCCACCAATTGTTACCCCAGGGATGCGGCGGCCATTCTTCTAGTAGAACTAGACGGTCTTCTCATTGAAGTGGAATTAAACCAAGCCAAAGTAGAGGAAATTTGCCGTCATAATGGAGCCCGCAACACGGCGATCGCCTATGACCAAGAAACCCGCTTAAAAATGTGGAAAGGCAGGAAAGCGGCCTTTGCAGCGGCGGGTAAACTAAGCCCCAGTTACTTTGTCCAAGATGGGGTAGTGCCCCGCACTCAATTAGTACAAATTTTAAGTGACATTAACGCTTTGAGCGAAAAATACGGCTTTGCCATTGCTAATGTTTTCCATGCTGGAGACGGCAATTTACATCCCCTAATTTTGTACGACCAAAAAGTACCGGGAGCTTGGGAAAAAGTAGAAGAATTGGGGGGAGAAATCCTTAAGCGCTGTGTGGAATTGGGGGGAAGTTTATCCGGGGAACATGGCATTGGCATGGATAAAAATTGCTTTATGCCCAATATGTTCAACGAAGTAGACTTGGAAACTATGCAATGGGTACGGCAATGCTTTAATCCCAATAATTTGGCTAATCCCGGCAAGCTTTTTCCCACTCCCCGCCGTTGTGGAGAGGTGGCCAATGCCCAACGACTTAATTTAGGCCAGGACGAAAAACTAAGGGAAATTTATTAACTCTAAAGCAGAAAAATGAGGATAATTTGCCATGTCATGTCTTAAAACAATCTAAGAAAGTCGTTAAGGAATGGCTAAATAACAAGCTTAATTTACCCTTAGGATAAATAGAATCTGGACAAATTCAGATAATCTCTCCACATTGTTAAATTAGTATCGATGCAACAAGAACCAACGGATCGAAATCTCAGGGCGATAGGATGGATTGGGGCTTTCCTGCTGGCAGTTTGCGGTATCCCCCAGGCTTACGAATGCTGGCTTAATGGTAATGCTAACGGTCTTTCTCCCTTATTTTTGGGCTCGTGGTTTGTGGGGGAAGTACTCACGCTGGTGTTTATTCTTTACGAACAGAGGAGGACTGATGCTAATATGTGGCCTCTTTTGTTTAACTATGCAACCAATATCTTAACTATCTTTGTTATGATTTATTACAAGATATTTCCCGTTATTTGACGTTAGGAAATTTCCGCCAAAAAATCAACTTATAACTTTGATAAACATCTAGGATCAAAAAATAATTTAAAATGTGTAAACGGTAAATAAAGCGGTTGGGACATCTGAGGGACGCAGTAAATTCCCTACAGAATAAGCGTTACAGCTGTCATGTGTGTATCAAATTGATTCGGAGTTTGCTGTAACAAGAAAATGTACTCATTCTCCCAAAATCAGCTTGCATTTGGTATTTTGTACCCATAGTTGATCCTCCATTTCAGGTTGGGGAGAATGCCCGACTAATCAATTTCTGGATCTAGCACTTCCACTATGGGTTTTTCCGCCTCTTTTTCTAGAATTAAAGGGGCTTCTATTTTTTCTTGTATAGGTAATGGTTCCGCTTGGCGTTGGGGCACTACGGCCTTTTCTAATTCCGGTAGGGCCACCAATTGCCGTTGTTTTTCCCGGACTTGATTGGGCAACAACATCGGTAGCGGTTCGTTTTCGTCCAACCAATAGGTGGCTACTGGCAAGGTGTGTTCTAAATCTTCTAATAATCGAGGGATAATCATCACTGCATGGAGTTCGCCAATACGTTCCGCTTCTTGCATGCCCACCTCGATCGCCATGGCCACATTGGCCACCGTTCCCCGCACAATGGCGGTACAAAGGCCATCCCCAATAATTTCGTAGGAAGCTAGTTGCACATCGGCGGACTTGAGCATGGCATCGGCGGCCCCTACCATGGCCGGGAAACCTCTAGTTTCCAATAAACCAATGGAGCGATTGCTCAAACGGCTGTAACCCCGTTGCTGTTGGGCAAGTTCCACCAGATGACTGCCAATGGGGAACACCGCCTGTAGGTTAGGCATCGGTCGGGGAATGACCAATTTTGATACCAACTGGCCAAACTGTTCTGCTGTTCTAGCCCCTTCTTCCACTGCTAGGCGCACATCGGCCACCTTGCCCCGCACCACTGCAGTACAGTAGCCACTGCCAATTTTTTCGTAGCCCACCAGGGTCACTTGGGAGGATTTCAGCATCATGTCCGCCGTCCCCACGATCGCCGGAAAACTTCTAGTTGAAACTAACCCTAGGGCACTATCACTGGGCTGGTGCTGATTTATTTGCTGATAACTGTTGCGGGGAGAACGGGCAATGGGGACGCTGGTCATTGTTAGGAAAGTCGGCACAACCGGAGAGGATCAGGGCCGCTGTGGCGATCGCCTTCTATGATAACTCACTGAGTTGGAAGCACCCAAATGACCCCAAAGCACCGAACAAACTAGCCAACCACGTTAGGGTTTAATCCACATCAGAGTTTGACCGTATTCCACCGGCTCCCCATTTTCCACCACAATTTCCATTACCTGCCCCGCCACTTCCGCTTCAATTTCATTCATTAACTTCATTGCTTCAATAATGCAGACCCCCTGGCCTTTGCTGACTGCATCTCCCACTTCCACGAAGGGCGGCTCATCGGGGGCTGGGGCCCGGTAAAAAGTGCCCACCATGGGGGAAACGATCGCCGTCCACTTTTGATCCGCCGGGGATGGGGCTGCAACTTCGGGGGCGGGAGCCGGAGCAGAAACCACAGGGGAAGATGAGGGGGTGATGGCCTGGGGGGCAACGGAAACGCCACCGACCACGGCATCCTTCCGCACCGACACCTCAAAATCGCCGCTTTTGAGACTGAACTCGGTGATATTACTTTGGGAAATTACCCCCAACAATTCCCGTAGTTCTGTAAAGTTAATAGCCACGAATCACCCACCCCCCAATACAACAAAATACGATTAGTAAAGCTTGAGCTGACCAATGGGCCTACGGGTTAAAATCCATCTACCCAATTGATCAAGTTAACCACAGCTTAGGCATTGTCCCGTCCCAGATAGGAACCATCCCTGGTATCGACCTTAATCTTTTCTCCCTGGGCAATGAATAGGGGCACCATCACCTGGGCACCAGTTTCCAAAATTGCCGGCTTGGTGCCGCCAGTGGCCGTATCCCCCTTCACACCGGGGTCAGTTTCAACAATTTCCAGCACCACACTGGTGGGCAATTCAACGTCAAGGATAGTGCCATCCCAGGTGACCACACTAACTTCCATCTCTTCTTTGATGAATTTGGCCTTATCTCCCAGGGTATCCGGGGCAATGCTCACCTCTTCAAAGGTTTCCATGTCCATAAAGACATATTGGTCACCATCTTTATAGGTATGTTGCATGACTGATTTTTCGATGTTGGCCTGGGGCACCGTTTCCCCCGCCCGGAAAGTTTTTTCCACTACATTGCCAGTTTGAACACTTTTGAGCTTGGTACGCACAAAGGCGGAACCCTTGCCTGGTTTAACGTGGAGGAATTCCACCACCTTCCAGACTGCGCCGTCCATCACAATACTTGTACCTGTGCGAAAATCGTTACTGGATATCATGGAAGCCAAGAAAGACTCAAAAGTTCACCCAACATTCTACTAGGGGATGGGGGCGTTGAAGTGGGAAAATTTTGCTGTTGCCCCCTATGCTGGAGAACAAACCACAATCATTATGATGCAAATTATTAAAATTCCCCTGGGGATAATTACCCGACAGGGCCTGCGGTTGGGCTTGATGTCCCTGGTACTTACAATACTATCTCTGACTTGGGCGATGCCGGGGTTGAGCTTACCTTTGGGCCAGCCGATGCTGTTGGGTGCTTTGGCCCAGGGCAATGCCATTACGGATCCCAATGCCATTTTGCGCTACGCTCTGCCCATCGATAATCCAGAGGTGCGGCGCTTGCAGGATAGCTTGGAAGATATTTCTAACCATATCCGGGCGAAGCGTTGGCCGGCAATTAAAAAAGATGTGCGGGCTGCTAATCTGACCATCACCCTGAAGGAAGATAAAATTCTCGCTGGGGTACCGGCCGATCGCCAAGCGGAGGCGGAAACTTTATTGGGCAATGTCAAAACTGATTTAACTGATTTGGCCGCAGCGGTGGATGCAAAAGATAAGGAACAGGTGATTGGCCTGCGTCAATCGGCCCTGACGGCGATCGGAGATTTGGAAGCTCTGATGGTGACGGATTTCCCCTTTGCCATTCCCGAAGAATTTGCCAACCTGCCCCAACTGAACGGCCGGGCCACGGTGGAAATGACCACCAATAAAGGACCCCTAACCATTGTGGTGGATGGCTATAGCGCCCCCATTAACGCCGGTAACTTTGTGGATTTGGTGCAACGCAAATTCTATGACGGTTTACCTTTCATCCGTTCAGAAGATTTCTTTGTGACCCAAGCGGGGGATCCCCCAGGGCCAGAAGCGGGCTTTATTGACCCCCAAACCAAACAATATCGCGCCATTCCCCTGGAAATTTTGGTTAAAGGGGAAGAAGGGCCCATCTATGGCATGACCTTGGAAGATGCCGGTATGTACTTACCGGAACTAGCTTTGCCTTTCAATGCCTACGGGGCGATAGCCTTAGCTCGGCCGGAAACGGAACCCAATGGTGGTTCTTCCCAATTTTTCTTCTTTAAATTTGATACGGAACTAACTCCACCGGGATTTAATTTGATGGACGGCCGTTATTCTGTCTTCGGTTACGTAGTAGATGGCAAAGAAACCTTGGAACAGTTAAGCGAAGGGGACAAAATTGTCTCGGCCAAGGTGGTTGACGGTGCCGACAATTTAGTCAACGGTAATAGTTAGTCAATCGGTGAACTGTTGTTAGAAATTTTATCAAGGGAGGTAAAAACACCTCTCTTTTCTTTATTTTTTCAGATTAATAGAGTCCTTGAACCCAGCCTGTTCCATGGGGGAATCCTATCAAGTCAACTTTTATTCCTACAATTTTCCCCTGCCTAACCCAGTGGTGACAGCCCATGGCCATTGGGAACGGCGACAGGGTTTGATTGTGGAGTTAACTGACCAAAGGGGAAACAGGGGCCGAGGAGAAATTGCCCCCCTACCGTGGTTTGGTACGGAGGATTTGGCCAGCGCTACGGATTTTTGCCATGGTTTGAAAGGTCAGATTACGCCAGAGCAGATTAGGAAAATTGGCGATCGCCTACCCTGTTGCCAGTTTGCGTTTGGGGCGGCGGAGTTAGAATTAAGTTCTGAAAGTTTGGTTGAAACCAATCCACAAAATATTAATTATTGTCAGCTATTGCCAACGGGAAAAAGAGCCCTGGATTACCTCAATTCAGGGAAAAAGTTAACTGCCAATACCGTCAAGTGGAAAATTGCAGTCGATGATTTCCTGACAGAACAGGATTTGTATTTACAACTGCTAGCAGCATTGGAGAAATTACCCAGACAAATAAATTTACGTTTGGATGCCAACGGAGGTTTGAGTGTGGACACGGCCCAAGAATGGTTAATCCTGCTCGATCGCCAAAGGGAAGATTCTGCGCCCAAAGTCCAATACCTGGAGCAACCCCTACCCCCTGGGCAAATTGCTGAAATGTTTAGACTGCAACGGAATTTTGTCACCCCCATTGCCCTAGACGAAGCGGTGTGTAGCTTACCTCAACTGCAAAAACTCTACGACGAGGGTTGGCCGGGGCTTTACATCCTCAAAGCAGCCATTATGGGGGATCCCAGGGTGCTGAGTAATTGGCTAAAAACCCATCCCATTCCCGTCATTTTCTCCTCCGTGTTTGAAACGGCGATCGCCAGGGGTCAAGTGTTAGCCCTGGCCCAAAAGTGGAACTTACCAGACCATGCCGTTGGCTTTGCTCCCCCAAGGGAACCGATAACAGAGGCTACCCCAGACTAGGTATGATGGGGATTAGCTTTGTTTAACGGCCCCTTTAGATTGACTGTGAGTGATTCCCCAAAGCCCCAATTACCCCCAAGCCCCCCAGGAGACCATTGCCTAGTTCCCCGACCGGAACTGGAGGCTGTGACCGAAAAGTGGTTTGAGATTATGGTCCGGGTGCAGCCCCACCACACTGATTACGGCGGCGTTGTTTGGCATGGCACCTACCTAACCTGGTTGGAAACCGCCCGAGTTGAATGTTTGCGGTCCATTGGAGTGGATTTTGCCGATTTGGTCAAGCTGGGCTGTGATTTACCAGTGGTGAACCTGGCCCTACGCTACCACCGGGCCATCCGCCTGGGGCAAACCGCAGTGATTAAAGTGCAAATGCAAGAAATCCAGAAAGTACGGTTGGAATGGCAAAATCAAATTGTTTGCCTAGAAACCGGGGAACTCTGTGTGACTGGCAAAATTACCCTAGTGGCGATCGATCCGGCCAAGGGCAAAATTATGCGCCGTTTACCACCGGTGGTGCAGGAAAATTTATTAAAGCTGAGACAGTGATCTTCGACTTTCAATGGCGGGATTTATTACTTTGGGAAGGAGGGGCAAAAATTGTGTTCGCACTGATGAGAAACCTTGATGCTTCTTCATCTTCACCCCGGTCTGGCCAAGATTATGATCCTCTGAATCCTGTTCCGTCTGGGCTGGGGATTGCCTTGCCTTGCCATTGATGATGATTAACTACTCCCTACTCCTCACCCTAGCTTTACCCCCCATTGCGGGGGGAATTATTGGCTATTTCACCAACGATTTAGCCATCAAAATGCTATTTCGTCCCTACAAACCCCTCTTTTTGGGGCCCTATCAACTGCCCTTCACCCCTGGATTAATTCCCCGCAACCAGGAACGTCTGGCCAAGAGGGTTTCCGACACTATTATGGGGTCTTTGCTGACCCCGGAGGAACTGCAACGGCTAGCCCGTAAACTACTGCAACGGGACCGGGTAGAGGGGGCCTTGGGGTGGCTATTGCAATTGGCCCTGAAACAAATTCGCGAAGATAAGCAACAAAAAACCGCCCAAATTCTCGCCAATATTTTACGGGATTTATTTAGTGAATCTTTGCCCCGCTTACTAAAAGCCCTGGCCCGGCAGGATAATTTTCTCTCGGATCAGATTAACCGGATTTTTGATCAAATTTTGCTGGAATTTCGATTGTCGGAACTGCAATCCCGTCAGTTCGCTGATTGGTTACTAGGTACGGTGTTGCCGCCGGATACCATTCGTTTGGCGTTGGTGGATTTTTTGAGCGATCGCAATATCCAGGTAATTGACGAGGGTTTTCGGGAAAAAACCAGTGGCACCTATTGGGTGGTGGCTAATTTATTTGGGGTGCGTAATTCCCTCACCCGTTTGCGGGCTTTTTGCCTGGAGGAAAAGGAAACGGCCAATTTGCGCCTGAAGGAATTATTACTTTCCTTGGAAATTCGGAATCGCCTCAAGGACTGGCTACAGCAATTATCCTTGGAAAATTTACCTGTTTCGACGGTGCGACAATTGCGGCGGACCACAGGGGAAGTGGTGCGTACCTATATTCGGGAGCGGGGGGAACCTTTTCTGAAGGATTTTGGTAACTCGGTGGACTGGGATAATGTGGCAGTGCTCATTGTCAATCGGCTCCAATCTTCCACGGCAGTCACCGGCTCCCTGGGCTTGGTAAGTGAGGAATTAGCCTCAATTTTGGAACGGTATTTGGAAGATGACCTGGAAAAAATTGTCAAGCAAATTATTCCCATCCTGGCCATTGACCAGGTGATTATCAACCGTATTAACGAAACCCCTGCCGCCGAGCTGGAAACCGCTGTCCAGGCCATTGTCCGCAGTGAACTCCAGGCCATTGTTAATCTGGGGGGAGTGCTGGGGTTAATCATCGGTGCTTTGCAGACTGGCTTTTTCTTGGTCAGCCGTGGTTTTTGATGGGAGTCTGACTCGATGCGATACCATGGTTTGCAGTGTCAAAATTTAGACTATGTTCTGGGTAGCCTTTGGGCTGCTCTGCTCCGTTACCCAACTCAGCCTGTTAACTTTGCCCATGTCTGATGCCGCCGTTGTTGTTGAAGAACAGGCCGCTGTGCTAAAAACTTTGCCGGATTTTCCCCTCTCTAATCAGCGGTGTGCCAGTCAGTTACAGCAACGCCTTGATTTGCTCTTACTGGCGATCGAGGCTTTGGATGTTGGTTCAGCGTCGAAAATGCTGGCCAGTGCGGAAAGTTTGGGGCTACAGTCCATTTTTCCCCATGCCCTGGCTCTGTGGCGGTTACGTTGTACTAATCCCTGGCGACGTTCCTACAACCGCACCCTGCTCACCCTCGACCAAGCCAAGGCCCTGACGGCGATCGCCCATTACCAGGCCAAGCCGTTGAATGTGACTATGCGGCAATTGCTCATTGCGGAACGACAAATGCGGGCCAAACAGTTGCCGGTGGGTACTAATTTTTTACTGTCGGATTACCTAGACCAATTCCGTTCCCATTTTAGTAGCCGGATGAATCCCCGCCGGGCTAAAGTATCGGTGTTGTTGGCTTCGGAACCGGCCATGGACGATTTTGCCCTGGGTTTGCTCAACCAATTATTGTTTTGCACTGGCACCATCGGCATGGAACGTTTATGGATCAGCTTGTTTGACGGAGAAGTGGCTTGAATATTCAAAGACCCTATCGCTTACCCAACTGTACCCTCACCCTGGAGGGCATGGCCAGCGGCACTGATCCCAGTTCTAGCAACGAGGATTTGCAGATCATTCTCAATGCCCGTTGTCAGTTCCTCGGCACCAACCAAAGTTTGGAAGGTGGCCGGGCTTTTTTGGAGGCCTTGGCCAAAGCGGTCAACAGTTACGCCCAGGGTTGTCTGAGTGGTATTCCCCATCCCACAGAAACCAGGGGAGAAAATGGGGAATGGGCCGAGTTAACCCCTCTGCCGGATCAGGCCCTGCACCGTTTGGTGTGGCATCCCCCGGCTGATGAATCCTCCGAGGCGATCGCCGTTGACCTATCCACTGTGGAACTCTTTGACCTGGTGGAAGCTGTGGACCAATTTATTGGCGATCGCCATACTTTACCGGACTTTTCCCTTACCCTAGAACCCCTGTCCCGTCGCCACCGGCAACCGGATGAACCCTTTGTGCAACGGGCCATTCCCGCCAGCTTGGGAGCTTTGGGCTTAGCAGTTTTTGCCCTGGTGATCTACTGGCTACCCATCCCTGAAATTAGGGAACCGGAAGTGAACCCTGGCAATACTCCCGATTTGATTCAGCCCGGCAATGGCAATCCCACGGATGGCCCGACGCCCTAGCAGAAACAATTAATAGGCAATTTCCAGGGTCACTGTGGCCTGTACTGTTTGATCACCGCTAATAATCGGGGTGGGCGCAGATCCCGCTACCGGGGAAGCGGCCAGGGCCCCCCTAAAAAGGGGCATGGGTTGCCCTGGACTGGGATTAATAACAATGCGGACAATGTTTTGGGGAGTTAAATTTAAACTGGACAGCACCACCCGAGCTTGGGTTTGGGCATCGGCGGTGGCGGCGACCAAGGCCTTTTGTTCTGCTGCCTTGAGGGTTTCAGGGGTAGCGATAAAGCGAATACCATCGATGCGACTGGCCCCGGCCCGCACAGCTTCGTCAAGGATTTTTCCCACTTGGTCGCTTGGGTACTGAAAACTGACGGTATTACTGCCAATGTAGCCTTCTAACCTTCTTTCATTGTTGCTATAGACATAGTTGGGCTGGAGTTGTAGCCCCTGGGTTTGTAACTTATCCACCCGTTGACTGCGTAGATATTCCACCAGACGGTTACTCCGTTCGGCGATCGCCGTTTGAACCTGGTTAGCAGTATCGGCTTGGACTTCCACCGTTAGCTGGGCTTCCGTTAGGGTGGTGGGGACAGATTCCGAAGCTTGGCCAGTGACAGTGAGCAGTTGTTGCATTTCGTTGGCCCACAGGGGAGAGGGGGGCAAGGCAGTGAGAAGGGTGCCGGATAATAACAGCACCGATGCGGAAAATTGAGAAAGTCTAAATATGCCCATGGTTGGCCTCCTAGAAAAAATATTTAGTCGCACCCTTGGCGATGTTTAAGGGCAAAGTTCTAGCTCCCAGGCAGATAGCCCACAGAAGACAGAAACCAGTGCTTTAGAGGGGATTTGCCGGGGTACGGACGCAAACCCTTGTCCCCTGTTGACAGGGCACAATGCAGGGTTGACAACAAGTTACCCACTGGATGCTATGGTTTGCACTAGATAGGGTTAATCTTAATTGACCGGCAGTCTCGGCAGCGGAAAAATTTTCGATGGTAGACAGTAATCAAGCCCAGGCGATTCTTAGTCAATACCAGGCAGGGGAGCGCTATTTTCCCAACTTAGCCCTCCGGCACATTGACCTCCACGGCTTCACCCTAGCTGGAGCAGATTTTAGTGGCTCAGACTTCAGCGAGGCCAACCTGCGGGGATCAGATTTGCAAGGCTGTAAATTGCAGGGTTGCTATTTTAACAATGCGGATCTGTCCGGCGCTAATTTGGCTAGGGCTGACCTGGGGCAGGCATCCCTACTAAAAACCTTTTTGCTCAAAGTTAATCTCCAGGGAGCCCATTTAGACCAGGCCCTTTGTGCCGGAGCGTTATTGACCAGGGCTAATCTTGAAGAAGCCCGTTTGCACGGGGCTTTGCTAACGGGGGCAGATTTAACTGGGGCAAAGTTAACCAATGCCAAATACAATCAACAAACCCAGTTTGACGCCGGTTTTAAGCCTGAAAACTTCGGCCTGATCAAGGTGGCAGGGGATAGTGCTCCTAGTCCTCAAACCGAGGCTCAAACCCCGCTCAAAGAGGAACAGTCTGGCCAAGCTTCCCTCCCCACTAGCTTGACGGTGGAAGACCTGTTATTAACTTTTGAATATTTGGGTAGTTTAGGTAATCATTATTTAGGTAGTACCATGGCTAGTCGTTATCTCCAATCGACCCGGCCCAAGGAAGAATGGTTCGCCCAGTTTGAGGTGGATAAAAAAGCCGTTAAACTTAACTATCAAGGGCCAAAGCAGGAGCAGTTGACCCCAACCCAAATTGAGTTGGCTCAACAATGGGCTCAGCAGTATGTCAAATCCTGCGCAGTTATTTTTAAGACCTTTTCCACCATGATCGAAACTGATCGATGTGTTTTTAGTATTAGTGGTTAGGTCTTCTGGGCAGGACTTTTTCAGGGAGGAAATAAGTTAATGGTCGTGTCAACTCCGATCGCCGAGGCAAAGGAACCAATCCAGGGCCATGTGGTGGAAACCTGGGAGATTAGCAAGACCTACCGTACTGGCTTTTGGATGAATCAGAAGGTGGAATCCCTTAAACCTTTATCCATTGCGGTGCAACCGGGAGAAACCTTTGGCCTGCTTGGTCCCAATGGGGCGGGCAAAACTACCTTATTAAAAATTCTTTTGGGGGTTATCCGTGCCAGCGGCGGCCGGGGCACCCTCCTGGGCAAACCCATCGGCGATCGCCAGACTAAACAACGGGTAGGCTACCTGCCGGAAAATGCATATTTTTATGACTTTTTAACCGCCTGGGAATTTTTAGATTACATCGGCAGCCTGTTTCAGATTGGCAAAAGGGAACGGCAACGGCGCATTATGGCCATGTGCGATTTAGTGGGGCTGGCCCAAAAAACTGCCAAAAAGAAGCAATTGCGGCAATATTCCAAAGGTATGTTGCAACGGGTGGGCATGGCCCAGGCCCTCATTAATGATCCAGAAGTGGTATTCCTCGATGAACCCATGTCCGGTTTAGACCCCCTGGGGCGTTACCAGGTGCGGGAAATTATTCTCTCCCTCAAGGAACAGGGCAAAACCATCTTTTTCAACTCCCACATTTTGGCCGACGTGGAGCAAATTTGTGACCGCATTGCCATTTTGGCCCGGGGAGAATTGCTCTGTAGCGGTTCTTTAGCAGAAGTGTTGGGCACCGACGAAGGTTACCAAGTGATCCTACGGGGGGGACAAGTAGAGGAATTAAGCAAATATTTAGGTAACCTCAGTCAGGAACAGGATGTCTGGCATGGTGATTACCAGGGAGATCCCCAAACGCTAGTGGATGCTCTACCTAGTCTTGGGGCCAGTTTAATCAGCCTCAATTTGGCCAGACCTTCCCTGGAAGATTATTTCATCCGGCAACTGCGGGAACGGGGCATCACCACCAGTCAGTAAGCAAAAAAAATCAGTATCTTAAGCGTCCCAAAGAACGGAAAACCGAACCTTGCCTGGCTTAGCACTCCACTGCCAAGAGTGCTAAAGTGCTTTATGGACTTGTCCGCCACCTTTGACGTTATTTGTAACTTTTTAGTCTATGTCTAAGCTTATTTCCTTTAAGGATGAATCCAGACGCTCCCTGGAAGCAGGGATTAATGCCCTGGCCGATGCAGTGCGGATTACCCTCGGCCCCAAAGGTCGCAACGTTTTATTAGAAAAGCAGTACGGTGCTCCCCAAATTGTCAACGATGGCATCACCGTCGCCAAAGAAATTGAACTGTCTAACCCGGAAGAAAATGCTGGAGCTAAGTTAATCCAGGAAGTTGCTTCCAAAACCAAGGAAATCGCCGGGGACGGCACCACTACCGCCACTATTATTGCCCAAGCTTTAGTACGGGAAGGTTTACGTAACGTGGCCGCTGGAGCTAACCCTGTAGCTCTCCGTCGGGGCATCGAAAAAGTTACCACTTTCCTCGTCCAAGAAATTGAGGCTTTGGCTAAACCCGTAGAAGGTTCGGCGATCGCCCAGGTGGCCACCGTATCCGCCGGTAACGATCCGGAAGTAGGGGCCATGATTGCCGATGCCATGGACAAAGTCACCAAAGATGGCGTCATCACCGTGGAAGAGTCCAAGTCCCTCAACACCGAGTTGGAAGTGGTAGAAGGGATGCAGATCGACCGGGGTTACATTTCCCCCTACTTCATCACCGATAGCGATCGCCAATTGGTGGAGTTTGATAATCCTCTGATTTTAATCACCGATAAAAAGATCAGCGCCATTGCCGACTTGGTACCCGTGCTGGAAAGCGTTGCCCGGGCCGGTCGTCCCCTGCTGATTATTGCTGAAGATATTGAAGGAGAAGCCCTCGCCACTCTAGTGGTCAACAAAGCCCGGGGTGTGCTCAACGTGGCCGCCATTAAAGCCCCCGCCTTTGGCGATCGGCGTAAAGCGGTGTTGCAGGACATCGCCATCCTCACCGGTGGTAGTGTCATTTCTGAAGATATTGGCCTGAGCCTCGACAGCGTGAACTTGGATCAATTGGGTCAAGCGGTTAAAGCCACTTTGGAAAAAGACAACACCATCCTCGTTGCTGGAGCGGACAAACGGGCCTCTGCCGGAGTTAAAGAACGCATTGAGCAACTACGCAAAGAATACGCCGCGTCCGATTCTGACTACGACAAAGAAAAAATCCAAGAGCGCATCGCCAAACTCGCCGGTGGTGTGGCCGTGATTAAAGTCGGCGCCGCCACTGAAACGGAACTCAAAGACCGCAAACTCCGCATTGAAGATGCCCTCAACGCCACTAAAGCAGCGGTGGAAGAAGGTATTGTCCCTGGTGGTGGCACAACCCTAATCCGTTTAGCTGGCAAAATTCAAGCCTTTAAAGCCCAACTCAGCAACGATGAAGAACGGGTGGCGGCCGACATCATTGCCAAAGCTCTGGAAGCCCCCCTACACCAGTTGGGCAGCAATGCCGGGGTGGAAGGTTCTGTCATTGTCGAAAAAGTTAAAGAAGCCACTGGCAACCAAGGTTACAACGTCATCACCGGCAAAATTGAAGACCTAATTGCCGCTGGTATCATCGACCCCGCCAAAGTGGTGCGTTCTGCCCTGCAAAATGCTGCTTCTATCGCTGGTATGGTGCTAACCACCGAAGCCCTGGTAGTGGAAAAACCTGAACCAGCGGCCCCCGCTATGCCCGATATGGGTGGCATGGGTGGTATGGGCGGCATGGGTGGCATGGGTGGCATGGGCATGATGTAATTGCCCCATTCTTAACCATGATTGGAGCCTTAATCCATTCTTGTTAATCATCTGAAGGCTTTGTTGCCTGTTGTCCCCCTTCCTTTGTTAATTGGGAGGGGGATTTTTGTTACCTACAAAACAGCTAAAATTGTTCAACCATAAATTGTCCGACAAAAGTATTATTGATCTTAAATAATTCAGGGGGATCAATAGTAGGAATCAATATTTTTGCGTGCTAATTATGTAGAAGTTAAAGACTTTTTATCCCCAGAGGAAAATGAAAAATTTATCAGAGAAGCAATTAACAGACGACAGCAATATATGGAGTCAAACACTACCACTAAGGCAGATCAATATCGCCAATCCTATGTGCTGTTTTCTAAAAAAATTCCCGCTTTGTCAACCCTAATTCGGGAACGCATCAAGCAAAAGTTACCAGAGTTACTGGAGCAATTAAATTTTTCTCCTTTTAAAATTGCAGAAATTGAAGTGCAACTTACAGCCCATAATGATGGTTGTTATTACAAAATTCATAACGATGCCCGTAGTGAAAAAACAGCCAGCCGACAAATCACCTATGTCTATTATTTTTACCAAGAACCAAAGGCATTTTCTGGGGGGGAGTTAAAACTCTACGATACGGAACTTCAAAACAGCACTATTATTACCCATTTCAATTTTCAAACTATTACCCCCCACTAATAATTCCATTATCTTTTTTAATAGCCGTTGCCGCCATGAAGTAATGCCTGTGATTTGTCCTTCTAGAGAATTTGCCCACAGTCGATTTACGGTTAACGGCTGGATTCGCCGGACTATTGATGCTGATTAATTGAACTCTATCAAGGAATACTGACCAGCAATTATTGAGTTATTGAAAGTTGACTTTTTTGTGTTTTGTGCCATTGTGCCGCTTTCCTCTCTATTTCTCTAATAAATTGATCTTTACCATCCATATATTTATCGATATTTGTAGGATATTTTTTTGCCAACTTGCGTTTTAGTTCGCTATATTTCTGGGCGTCGTCAGCATGGGCAATCATGTAATCTCGAAATTTTAAGTGACGTTTTACTTGCTCTGAACCAACCTCGAAGATATGAATATGATGGGTTCTGAACCCCGCTTGGTTGTTCTTACGAAAGTATCGACGACCAGGAATGCCAAATTCTCCCATCACTTCGTAGCCAATTGATTCCATAGATGAGTTCTGCTCATCCACATTAAAAATATTTTTGACTTCAACCAACAGATCGATGATGGGTTTGGCATAGATGCCAGGAATAGCTGTGCTGCCAATATGGTGTACGGCGATAACATTTTCTCCCATTTCAGCGGCGACCCGTTCCGATTCAACTGCAAACGCCGTTCGCCATTTTTGGTTATGGGGGACAACTTCCACTTTTCTCATGATTTGGCTATCTTACTAATAGCTGGAGCAACCCAACATTCCCTGACAAATGAGGTCCTAGGAGCCCGTTTGCAAGGTTTTAGTTTGCCCCCTAACGCTTCAGCCAATAGGCAATGGATATCTAGTTTCTTTCCGAACTCGGAAGGTCAGAGGGACTTTTCAAATACATTCCATGGGAAAGTCCAACTAAACGGGAGAGACTACAAGAAAAGTGTTTTCTTCCCGATCGCCGGAATTATATTTAAACAAAAACCTGCAACTGTTGGATTAACTGGGCGGCCTGTTGTACGCCTTCAATGCGATGCACCGGTTGCCCCTGCTTGAATAACACCAACGTTGGCAAAGACTGGATTTGGTACTGGGTGGCGATCGCCGGGTATCTATCGGTGTCAATTTTCACCACTTGGATTTGTTGGCGGAGATGACTGCCCACTTGCTCAAGAATGGGGGCCATCATTTGACAGGGGCCGCACCAGGTAGCGTAAAAGTCCACTAACACCGGCTTGGGGGAACCGGCCAGCATTTCGGCAAAATTGGCAAACTGTTTTTTGACGGCCATGGTATTTTCCCTCGCAAAGGTATTAATCCAGTTCTAACAATTATTGGGGGCGATCGCCTATGGCCGACTCAATGGTTTGATCAAAACGCTTTTGTAGGAAGTGAAAGATAAAGTATATGCCCACCATTCCCACCACAGCAGCTAGGGCAAACCAACTGAATTGGGTCGTCCAGGCAATAATTTGCTCAATGGTGACCACCCGCCCTAAAAAGTAGGCCAAACTGACAGTTATGGTGGCCCAAACGGAAGCACCGCCGATGTTGTAGAGCAAAAACTTGCCGTAGGGCATGCGGACAATGCCGGCCATGGGGCCCGCAAAAATCCTCAGCAGAGTGACAAAACGCCCCAAAAACACCGCTGCTGCCCCATTTTGGCTAAATTTATGCCGGGCTTGGTCTAGCTTTTCCTGGGGAATGTTAAACAGTTTGGCCGCCCTGGTCAGTAAGGGCCAACCGCCCCAACGTCCGACCCAGTAACCACAACTGTCGCCCAACACAGCCCCGGCGATCGCCGCAATTAATACACCGCCGTAACTTAAATCCCCACTGCCGGCCAAAAAGCCCCCCAACAGGGTTATGGTTTCTCCAGGGATGGGAATGCCCGCATTTTCCAAGGCAATGCCAAAGAATACGGCTCCGTAACCATATTGACGGGCCAATTCCTGCAATGTCTCTAGCGAAAAAAATTCCCAACCCATGGTGATGCTTATTTAATAATTCTTAATAATCTGCTTATTTTTAGTGTAACGGATGGGAGTGTTGGATGCTGCCGAAAATTTTACTGCTCAGCAATGGCCATGGGGAAGATGCGATCGCCGTTAGTATTGGCCAGGCTTGGAGTGCACTGGCGGGGATGGAGCCGGGGGAAATATTAGTGGGATTGCCCTTGGTGGGGGAAGGCAGTAGTTATCGACGCTTAAACATTCCCCTAATTGGCCCGGTGAAAACCATGCCCTCCGGTGGCTTTAACAACATGGATGCCAGGGAACTATGGCGGGATGTGCAGGGGGGGCTATGGGGGCTCACTAAAGCCCAGTTGGGGAGTTTGAAACAATGGACAGCCCAAGGGGGCAAAGTTCTGGCAGTGGGGGATATCGTGCCCCTAGCCCTAGCTTGGTTGGGTAAAGCCGACTACGCCTTTGTGGGCACAGCCAAGTCGGAATATTATCTCCGCTCCCCCGTTGGGGAATGGTTACCCAGTACCCAAGCTTGGGAAAAATGGCTTGGTTCCGCCTACTATCCTTGGGAGCGGTGGTTAATGACGAGGAAAAATTGCACAGCGGTCTTTCCCCGCGATCGCCTCACCCATGCAAGTTTATTAAGCCAAGGTGTGGCTAGTTTCCCCGTGGGCAATCCGATGATGGACGGTTTAAACCCGCGAGATTGCCAACCCCAACCGTTACAGCCAGGGCAGAGTTTGACCATTACCCTGTTACCCGGTTCCCGATCGCCAGAAATGGAACGCAATTGGGCCCTGATTGGGCAAAGTTTAACCTCCGTGTTAGCCCATTTTCCCGATACTTCCGTAACTTTCCTGGCAGCGATCGCCCCTTCCCTGCCCTTAGCACCGTTGATGGCTGAAGTGGAAACCCACGGTTGGCAAAGATTGGAGGACAATAACGTGGAACTTTTGAGCAACAAAATTTCTTGCCTGATCAAAGGCCCCGTTTACCAAAAAAGCCAAGCCCGTCTAGTTTTGAGTCAACAGCAGTTTGCCGATTGTTTACACTATGCCCAAGCGGCGATCGCCATGGCTGGTACCGCTACAGAACAATTTGTCGGCCTTGGTAAACCAGTGATTAGTTTTCCTGGATCTGGTCCCCAATACAATCCTTATTTTGCCCATCGTCAAACCTGGCTTTTGGGTGAATCCTTAATTTTATTGGACAGTCCTGAGCAAACTGGGGAAGCTTTAAAACGAGTTTTGTCCGATGGTGAGCGACTAGAGGCGATCGCCCGTAATGGTCGGGAACGATTGGGGGAAGCTGGAGCGGCCCGCCGCATCGCAGAAGTCCTCCGCCAACAATGGGGTTAGTTATTTGCCAGAAAAATTTCATCGCTAACATTTACAAATGAATTTCGCTAACTGTTGCCGACAAACTCCGCCACAAATACCAACTAGCCAAACTGCGATAGGGTCGCCAGTTTTTGCCGTATTCAAACACTTGTTTAGGATTAGGGCGATCGGGCAATTGATACAATTTTTGAATCGCAATGCGGATTCCCAAATCTTGATTCGGTAAGATATCCTGGCGACGGAGACGAAATAAGAGAAAAAGCTGGGCCGTCCAAGGGCCAATGCCTTTAATAGCCGTTAACCGTTCAACAATGGCCAGATCATCCCAGGTTTCCAATTCAAATAAAGGGGGAAAATCATTTTGCAAGGCGATCGCCCAGATTTTTAAGTAGCGGGTTTTATAGCGGGAGATGCCCAGTGATCTGAACGATTCAGGATCAACATTAGCTAAATTTTCCGGTGTCCATCCCTTCGGTTGGGCATAGTCTAAAAATCTTTGGAATAACATTTGGGCTGTATTGGTATTGATTTGCTGACCAATAATCCCCCAGGCGATCGCCTCCAAGAGTGTTGTTCGGGGTGGATGATGGGTCAATGAGCAAACTTCTAACCCATTAATTAAAGTGCCGAGTCGGGCATCTCGAGATTGTAAATATTCAATTCCTTGATTGAGATCAAGATCGTACAGGGTTTTTATCATCGATAATTGTTAAGCAGAGCGGTGCTTTCAATTTGACATGGCAAGGGGTAAAAATTAGTTTTAAATAGCCATTATTATGCCAAATATGGTCTAGATTAACTCAAAATTAAATTGCTTAATTGAGTATCTAATTTTGTCGTCTTATGCTTTGCCAAAATTCATCTAAGTTTCACCATAGGCACGAATAATCGCTTGGGAACCCTGGTCTTCTCCCCCCAACAATTGAATAGATTCAAACAAACTTTCTGCCAACGTAACCCCTGGTAATTCCCCATTTTCAGCAGCTTCTCGGACAAGGCGTAGATCCTTAAGAAGATGTTTCACCATAAAACCTGGAGCAAAATCAGCTTTCGACATTTTCGGCCCCAAATTGGTTAAAGCCCAGGAACCCGCTGCCCCACTACCGCAAACATCAATCACTAAATTTGGTTCGATTCCCAACTGTTTGGAAAGTTGTATGGCCTCAGCAGCGGCGATCGCATGGAGACCACAAAGAACTTGATTACAGAGCTTAACCGCTTGACCACTGCCACTGAGACCACAATGAACTACTTTTTTCCCTATAGCTGTGAACACAGGCAAAGCTTCTTCAAAATCGGCAAGCTCTCCCCCCACCATGATGGTTAACGTACCGTTGACTGCACCAATATCGCCCCCGGTTACCGGTGCATCTAAAAAGCGCAAGCCCTTTGCTTTTAAAGTTGTGGCAAGCTCACAAGCCGCAGTTTTGCCAATAGTACTGCAATCAATTATTAAAGCTTGAGGTTTCGCATATTCAGCAATGCCCCCCGAACCTAAAATGAGTTGTTGAACATCTTTTTCGTCTCCAACACAGGTGAGAATAATATCCGCATTTTCCGCCGCTTCCGCAATGCTAGATACAACTTTAACTCCTGCTTTTGCCGCTTCTAGCGCAGAAGAACGATTCAAGCTGCGATTATAACCCATTGTTTGATAACCATGTTTGACCAGATTTTGAGCCATAGGACTGCCCATAACTCCTAAACCAAAAACAGCGATTTTGGAATTTTTCATAATAACTCTATACAGTTAAAACAACGAAGATAATAAGTTTAATAAATTAAAATAATCTATTCTAAAATTTTAATAAAAAATGATGTTTTATCTCTGCAATTTGTTTTTCAGTCTAACATTTATTTGAAAAGATAAAAATCAAGAAGATCAGCGAAATTCAATGGTTCTTGGTATTTTCATAGATATTCAAGAAGAAATTCATATAAAGAGCAATATATTAAATAAATTTGCAAAAAGTAAAGGACGAAAGATTCCAGTCCTGGGAAGGGTAAAAACTGGTTAAAATAATACAAGCTTTTTATAGGGTAAAAGATTGCAATTTAGATCCTGGCACTGAACATTGTATTGTCAATTTAACTCAGAAGCGAGGGATTTGAACAACATTTTTCGACAATGATCGTAAACTCATTATCTAGGTGGTTAATCACCGGCAAGGAATTCTTGAGATCACAACATAAATCTGCAGGATATACCTCTGAAAAAAGACTGAGCGAAGAATTTGGCATAATTGTCAGATATATCCAAATTTCATGGGCTATTTTGGGAATATTTTTCCTATAATGCATTAATAAGGCAAAAATTTAGTTTGATGGAGATACGGAATAATCATGAAATTAGTGGGAAGAAAATAAATCGGGGTTGGACTCTCAGAACGGACAGGTGGGAAAAATGAGTTTCTGTGATGAACTAGTCAGATATTTGCCGATATTTAGAGTATCGTAAAGAAGAAGTCTTTTTTTATGGCTTTTTCCAGAAACGTTGAATGGTATTTATGTGCCACCAAAAAATAAGCAGAATAACCCTATAGCAAAGCAAATTCATCACCTTAGTGCTAACTCCCTTAGCCAGTGTACATAGCTTATTTTTTCACACATGAAAGCCTGTAGATAACGTAGCTTATCTAACATTGTTGTACCTGCTTCTTTCGGGATTACCAGTAATTTCAGTATCAAATAAGCAATTATACAGGTATAAATTTGAATCGCAATTGCATTCTCATTTTTGGCAATCAGCCTATTCAGTT
>NZ_JADEVV010000042.1 GCF_015207985.1 Synechocystis salina LEGE 00031
GGGCACGGCCTGGTTAGTGACCATGTGCCGTTTTCCCGGTGGCCGCTGGTTGGAATGGGCTTTGCTATTACCGTTATCCGCTCCAGCCTATTTATTGGCCTATGGCTATAGCAATCTTTTGGATTATTACGGCCCCGTACAAACCCTGCTGCGGGCCATTTTCGGTTGGGAGTCGGCCCTTGACTATTGGTTTCCCAATATCCGTTCCCTCTGGGGGGCGATCGCCATTTTGGCCTTGGTGTCCTATCCCTATGTTTATCTTTTGGCCCGCCTCGCCTTTTTGGAGCAGGGAATTTGTACCCTAGAAGCCAGTCGTTCCTTAGGCTGTAATCCCTGGCAAAGTTTTAGTCGGGTTGCCTTACCCCTGGCTCGGCCGGCGATCGCCGCTGGCTTGGCTTTGGTGATGATGGAGACTTTGAATGATTTTGGCACAGTGCAATATTTTGGGGTAAATACTTTTACCACGGGCATTTATTCCACCTGGTTCGGCTTTGGGGAAAGACAAGGGGCCACCCAACTGGCTGCCTTTTTAATGATTTTTGTCTTCCTGTTGGTGGTTTTGGAACGTTGGTCCCGCCGCCAGGCTAAGTTTTATCAATCCAGCAGTCCCCAGCAAAATCTCCCCCGTTATCAACTCCGGGGCCCAAGGGCGATCGGAGCCTTAGCTTTCTGTCTTTTTCCCTTCCTTCTCGGTTTTTTGGTGCCCGCCAGTTATCTCCTCTACCTCACCGTTTCCTATGCCCAGGAAGTCAAGAACAATAACTTTTTCCAGTTAGCTTCCCACAGCTTAATTCTCTCCTTCCTCACCGCGGCGATCGCCTTAGTAATTGGTTTAATCCTGGTTTATGGCCAACGATTGAGTCGTAAACCCCTGACCTCCTTTGCCGTTAAAGTTACCTCCATGGGCTACGCCATCCCTGGTTCCGTCATTGCGGTGGGGGTGCTGATTCCAGCGGGAAACTTTGACAACTGGCTAGCGGGCTGGTGGGAAAGGATTTGGGGCGTCAACATTGGTCTCCTCTTGAGTGGCACCATTGCGGTTTTAGTCTATGCCTACCTTGTGCGCTTTCTGGCGGTGGCCATAGGTTCCCTGGAAGGTAGTTTGGGCAAAATCAAACCAACTTTGGATGATGCGGCCCGCAGCTTGGGTAAAACCCCCACTCAAATTCTCTGGCAAGTGCACACCCCTCTCATGACTGGCGGTCTGCTCACTGCTGTGATGTTAGTGTTCGTGGATGTCATGAAGGAATTGCCCGCTACGTTGGTAATTCGTCCCTTTAACTTTGACACCCTTGCCATCCGAGTCTATCAATATGCTTCCGATGAAAGGTTGATTGAAGCCGCCGCCCCGGCCCTAACCATTATTTTGGCGGGGATGTTGCCTGTAATTTTCCTCAGTGTGCAAATTGCCCGTTCCCGCCCCAGCGAGGGGCAAAGTTGACGGATAATTTGTTCAAATTCCGTTTGATTTCAACTTTTTAACCATGAAATTGTTATTTGTTTGCTTGGGAAATATTTGCCGATCGCCAGCGGCGGAAAATATTATGAACGCCCAGATTGACCAAGCGGGCTTAGGAGGACAAATTATCTGTGACTCTGCGGGTACTTCCAGCTACCATGTGGGGGACTCTCCCGATCGCCGTATGACAGAAAGTTTGAAAAAACGGGGTTATCGAGTACAGGGGAGAGCTAGGCAGTTTTTTCCGGAAGATTTCGAGAAATTTGACCTGATCTTAGCTATGGATCAGGATAATTACCGCAATATTCTCGCCCAAGACCGCCAGGGCAAATATAAAGATAAGGTAAAAATGATCTGTGATTATGCAGAAAAATTTGGCGATCGAGAAGTCCCCGACCCCTATTACGGCGGACAGGCCGGTTTTGAGCATGTGATTGACTTACTAGAAGATGCCTGTGGCCATTTGCTCACCAGTTTGGGTAAGGAATTGGTCAATTAGTCCCCATTCCATGGCTCATTTGGTTACCGGATTTCCCTTGACTAGTCTGTGGGAATTTGAGGCCCATTCGAGTATGGCTGGTATTGCTCCCCTGGAGGGTAAAATTAGCAAGCTTTTCTGTTTGAAATTATAGGTTTTCCTTAATGGCATGAGTTCTTCCTCTCCCATACACCGTGAGGTCATTGGCATTGACATTGGCGGTTCCTCCATTAAGTTTGGCCGTTTCCTGGGTAATGGAGATTGCACCGAGTCCTTGGTTTTACCCACGCCCCAACCGGCTTTGCCCAAGGCGGTTTATGCCCAGTTAGCCCATGGCATTGACCTGTTGAAAAATTCAGCTTGTGTGGCGATCGGCGTCGGTATGCCGGGGCCAGCGGATGCGGCGGGGCGGGTGGCCCAGTTAGCAATTAATTTGCCCCAGTGGCACGACATTCCCTTGGCAGATTGGTTGGAAGACCATGGGCAGTTGCCGACGGTATTGGAGAACGATGCCAATTGTGCTGGTTTGGGAGAAGCTTGGCTGGGAGCGGGCAGGGATTACCGTAATTTTATTTTGCTTACCCTGGGTACGGGGGTGGGGGGAGCGGTGTTTTTAAATGGCAAATTGTTTACGGGGCCCCAAGGAGCCGGGGGGGAATTGGGGCTAATTTCCATCGAAACGGAGGGCTATCCTTGCAACAGTGGTAATCGGGGCTCTTTGGAACAACATGCTTCGGCCCAAACCCTACGGCGGGAGATGAATCTGACAGGCCTAGAATTGGCTCAATTGGCTGCCCAGGGGGATGCGGAGGCGATCGCCTATTGGGAAAAGTTTGGCCAGCGGTTGGGCATGGGCATTGCTAACCTGGTCTATGTTCTGACCCCAGAAGCAGTAATTATTGGCGGCGGTCTAAGCGCCAGTTCCAGTTACTTTTTTCCTTCCATGACATCGGAAATCGAGGAAAGGGTGTTGCTGCCTTCCCGACGGGGCTTAAAAATTCTAGTGGCCCAACTGGGGAACCGAGCGGGCATGATTGGTGCGGCCCGCCTAGCTTGGCAAAAGTTGGTTTACCGCACTGATGCCCCCTGAACGAGATGGGCTGCTAACGACCACGACCTTTCGATTTCTGCTTACGGATTGCAATCCAAGTGAAGCTCCTCAAGCCAAAGACATAGGCTGTTAAGCCCACCCCAATGCCTGCTACTAAAGATCCTACAAATAGGGCGATCGCCGCATCGCCACCATACTTGAGCAATTCCGTTGACTGCCAGTCCAATTCGTTAAAGGGAATACCTTCCCGTTGCAACAACAAAAGCCCTAGACGGTAGTTAAACCAGTAGATAGGCACATAGGTAAAAGGATTACTGATCCAAGTGGCCCCCGCTGCCACGATTTTGTTGCCCCGCAGAGGAATGGCCAACACCAAGGCGATCGCCGTTTGCAAACCAAAAAACGGAAACATGCCGGCAAAGGAACCCACGGCCAAACCCCGGGCCAAGGCATGGGGTGAACTCTGTAATCGTAATAACTTGACGTATAAATAGCGGATTTGTCGTTGCCACAGGCGCCAGTGGCCGGCTTTGCGGGGGGGAGTCAAGTTAACCAAGATGCTTGAGGTGGGGGATAAGGAGTGGGGAAGATTATCAGTTATTTTAACCAAGATGTTGCGAAATTCCCCATCCTCCCACAGGGGCGGGGCAAGAATTCAATCTTCAATTTCCCCACTAATCGACGCCGTAACGCCATTGACTAAGCTTTTCCCGCACCGATGGGTCTAATTTATGCACCCAACCCCGTTGCTTTTCCCCTAACGGTTTGCCCTTTGGCGATCGCCGTTGACTCTTTTTGCCGTAATGCTTGGCCTGTTGGCGAATTTGGGCCCGACTTTGATCCACTTCCTGGGCCAAAAGATGGGCCGACATCCATTCTGCACCGTAACCCACCACCGTTAATTGCTGGGCCCGGTCAGAAGTAGCAACAATCACCCGACCGGGATACTCATAGGTGTGACGACAATAATGGGCACAACGCTTTTCAATGAACGTGTCGGCAGTTTGGAGCCAGGCGGTGTAGTGGATGGAAAGGTGGGGGCTAGGATGCTCTTGGCTTGCGGGGCTTTGTTGGTACTGAGCGTCAAACACCACTTGGGTTTGATATCCCTGATGACTGCTGTAGCTGATCAATTCATCAATCAGGGTTTGCCGGGCCATTTCCAGCCCAAAGCTTTCACGGGTTTGTTTGAGATGATTCCATTGGCCGATGATGTTGTAGCCATCTACCAGTAGGAGTGCGTTGTAATTGAGGGGCTTCATGGTGCAAGGAGAAGGTCATATATTAAAAGAAAAACAAAGTAATCAAAACATCAGCACCAGACTAGCCCCGCAGAGAATCCCCTGGCGATCGCCGTGGCACCGTGGTTAGAAAAGCTTGAAGAATCTAGATTTTAACAAAATTTATAAAAATTTAATTTTTCCCCCAATACTTCCCCCATCACATTAACCAGGCAAAAAGTTCACCAACACTGATTTGGAAATCGTCCGCAAAGGTTGGCACCGGCACAATTTCAGGTAGTTTGTCGATTACTTGAACTTGCTTGTCACGCCTATAAACCAGTATGGTTTGCTCCTTTGGATCTACGAGCCAGCCCATCTGGGTGCCATTCTCCAGACAGGACAAAATATTTTTAATGACTCGGACTGGGCTTTGGTCAGGGGAAAGAATTTCAATAGTCCAATCAGGAGCCAAGTCAAACAGATCCACAATTTCTCCTGAAGAATCACGGGGAATACGGTCTTGGGTAAACACGGCAATGTCCGGCACAATGGAGCGATCACCAAAGGTACAGCGTAGTTCCGAAAGGGCTAATGCCCGCCGTTGGGAACTGAGGGTCTGATTCAAGCTTGCCGACAATAAGGTTTGTAGGAGACTATGCTTGCCTTTGGGCCTCGGTTTTTCTCGGACAGTACCATTGATGTATTCTTGGGCTGGTTTAGTCTCTGGTAATGCCATGAATTCTGCTAAGGAAAGTGTCTTTACTGGAGTAGTAACCATGGCTGGGTTTCTTCAGGAAAAATGACCAACGAATCAAACTCACCACCCCAATCTAGGACACACTGCCCTCGCCCGGCAGCACACAGCAATTAACATCATTCAGACAAACCTTGCCCCATTGCAGGGCCCAGCGCACCAACTCCACCCGATTTTCCGTGTTGGTCTTCGTCAGAATATTACTGACATGGTTATCCACTGTTCTTTTGCTAATCTCCAAACGCTCTGACACCTCCTGGTTGGTCAGGCCGATCGCCACCAGGTCTAAAATTTCCAATTCACGATCCGATAGGGACGCAGGGGGTTGATAGTTCCCGGCCAGCATGGGTGATTATCCTCAGGTATATTTACTCAGTCGGTAGACTATATTCTATGGTAATCCCCCCGTCAAGCCTAGCTTTAGGCAAATAAAAAAGAAGACCCCAGGGGCCTTCCCAGCTCAGAAGCTGTCAAAGTTCGATCAAAAGTTGGAATAATGGCGGGGCTAGTTACCGGATCTAAACGACCTAGTAAGCTAAGCCCATACTGCGGGTGGTTTCGGCACCCAAATAAACTCGGATACTTAAAAAGTCTGTGGGACAGGCGGTCTCACAACGTTTGCAACCAACACAATCCTCGGTTCTAGGGGAAGAGGCGATCTGAGCGGCTTTACAACCATCCCAGGGCACCATTTCTAGAACATCGAGGGGGCAAGCCCGGACGCATTGGGTACAACCAATACAGGTATCGTAAATTTTTACACTATGGGACATTGACTATCGGCTCCTTAACCGAGGGTTCTCCGTAAAGTCGAAAAAAATAATATTGTCAGGATTATGGGCTAGTTTACCCCAGACCTGAATTTCCTTCCGGAAAAAACGCCATAACTTTAAATTCTGTTACATCTTTGCCGCAAATCGGACCAAATAACCAAGCAAAAGCTCTCCAGTGGGGGTCAAACCCTAGGCAAATCAAATCTTAACCATAGAAAAAAACCTAGGTACAAACAAAAATTTGCAGGGTGGCGATCGCCAGAGGCGGGCAAGTTGCTTACAAAAAGTTAGAAAAAATTAATCTTTTCTGCGGGCCCGGCCGGAAAAATCCCTGCTAGATTATTGTCTGTAAAGACTATCTGGGTAGTATGAGCACTTTTCCCTGGCTGACCACGATCATCCTTTTGCCGATTGTGGCGGCTTTATTCATTCCCATTATCCCCGACAAGGACGGTAAAACCGTTAGATGGTATTCCCTGACGGTGGGGCTGGTAGACTTTGCCCTCATCGTTTATGCCTTCTACAGTGGTTTTGACCTGAGCCAGCCGGGATTGCAATTGGTGGAAAGCTACACCTGGCTACCCCAGATTGATCTCAAATGGTCGGTGGGGGCCGATGGCCTGTCCATGCCCTTGATTATTCTCACCGGTTTTATTACCACCTTGGCCACCATGGCCGCTTGGCCCGTCACCCTGAAGCCCAAACTCTTTTATTTCCTCATGCTGTTGATGTATGGGGGACAAATTGCGGTGTTTGCGGTGCAGGATATTTTGCTCTTTTTCCTAGTGTGGGAATTGGAGTTGGTGCCGGTGTATCTAATTCTCTCCATTTGGGGGGGCAAAAAACGTCTCTACGCAGCCACCAAGTTTATTCTCTACACGGCGGGGGGGTCTTTATTCATCCTGTTGGCAGGACTGACCCTGGCTTTTTACGGCGATGTCAATACCTTTGATATGTCGGCGATCGCCGCTAAGGACATTCCCGTTAACCTGCAGTTATTGTTATACGCTGGCTTTTTGATTGCCTACGGCGTTAAGTTACCTATTTTTCCCCTCCATACCTGGTTGCCCGATGCCCATGGGGAGGCCACCGCTCCGGCCCACATGTTGCTGGCGGGAATTCTGCTGAAGATGGGGGGTTATGCCCTCCTGCGGATGAATGTGGGGATGTTACCCGATGCCCATGCCGTATTCGCGCCGGTGTTGGTGATTCTGGGGGTGGTGAACATTATTTATGCCGCTTTCACTTCCTTTGCCCAACGGAACCTAAAACGGAAAATTGCCTACTCCTCCATTTCCCACATGGGCTTTGTCCTGATTGGCTTAGCGTCCTTTACAGACCTGGGCATGAGTGGGGCCATGTTGCAGATGATTTCCCATGGTTTGATCGGGGCCAGTTTATTCTTCATGGTGGGGGCCACCTATGACCGGACCCATACCCTGATGTTGGATGAGATGGGGGGCATTGGCCAAAAAATGAAAAAGGGTTTTGCCATGTGGACAGCCTGTTCCCTTGCTTCCCTAGCCCTGCCCGGCATGAGTGGCTTTGTGGCGGAATTGATGGTGTTTGTTGGTTTTGCCACCAGCGATGCCTATAACTTAGTTTTTCGTACCATTGTGGTGGTTCTCATGGGAGTCGGGGTAATTTTGACCCCCATTTATCTCCTCTCCATGCTCCGGGAAATGCTTTACGGCCCCGAGAACGAGGAATTGGTCAACCATACCAATCTGGTGGATGTGGAACCGAGGGAAGTGTTTATCATTGGTTGTCTGCTGGTGCCCATCATTGGCATTGGCTTTTACCCCAAACTAATTACCCAAATTTACGACCCCACCATTAATCAACTGGTGCAGACGGCCCGGCGATCGGTGCCGAGTTTGGTGCAGGAGGCCAGTATTTCCCCCTTGGAAGTCACCGCTTTACGGGCCCCCACCATCGGTTTTTAAATCAGATTTCAGACAGCAAACGTTTGAATCATAATCTCGGGGAGATGTCCTTAATTCTCCCCCAAATTTTTCTCACTCCCTGCTCAAAAAATTAGGCTGTTGGACTTTTTCCCCTGGTAGCTATGGGGAATTTTTTGTTGTTTTCAAGTATGTTTCCAGGGTCCATGTGGAAAAGCGCCATTGCTCCTGATGCTCCGCCACTTTTTTTAGCAAGTTTGTGTTACGCTTGGCTAGGATAATCGGTTAACGTTTCAAGACCTTTTCTAGTACTTCTAATACCCCCCAGGACAAACATAAATCCATGAAAAATATCCCTGCAATGATTGGTGGCAGCTTAATTGTTGGCTCCTTTGCGCTGTTCGGTGGGGCTATGCCCACTATGGCCCAGGAAGTGGAATGCGAAGCCTATGAAGAAGATGGTATGGGGGTTGCGGTTTGTGTCGATGACGAAGGTAATACCGCTGTCAGTGTTACGGATGAAGAAGGCAATCAAGTCACCATTGTGGAAGATGAGGAAGGCAACGAATATACGGAAATTATTGAGGTTGAACAGTAGATTAACCTCCGCCTCTTTTTTTTAGCTCACCATTGGCCAAAGGGGCGGGAAAATTGCTGTAGAGATATTAAATGAAAACGGCAGTTATTTTTAGCGGATTCCCTCGTGTGGCTGGTGTTATAACCCCAATCCGCCAGGAATAAACTGCTTTGTCCTAAGGCAGGTTGGTCAGCAACGGTTTGTAGGGTGGTTAACATATCCTCCACAAACCAGAGTTGGTCGCTGGCATAATTGTGTTTGATCAGTAGTTGTTGCAGAGTCTTATATTTGGGCTGTTTGATTTCCTTGCCGATAATTTGACCAAGGGGAAAATTCACCTTTTGGTTTTGGAGTAACTGTTGCACAAAGCGGCCTTCCTTGGTGGTGACGATATAAAGCCATCGGGGGTAGGGGGATTGAAGCCAATGGTTTAATTGCTCAATTACCCCCGGATAAAAACGATGCAGTTCCAGCCAATAGGTCAAATCCTGGTTAATGTAATTGTCCCGGACTTGGTCTAGGGCTGGAGCTAGTTGGAATTTGCCAATTTGTTCTTGGTTTTGTAACGTCTGGGCGACGGTGGGCCATGTTTTCTCAATAGTTCCGGGGTCTACGCCCGTAGCCAAAGCTTGTAGTAATAGAGGCATTTCCCACCCTGTTTCGATCACTGGTCTGAGACGATAAAAGTTATCTCTTTGGCGATCGAGCTTTTCTGGCGGTAGATTTGGCCAGATTTGTCGACAAACCTGACGACTAGTTTGAAAATATTCCTGCAAACCGTCACAGATGACACCGTCAAAATCTAGGACTAGCAAATGGGGAAATTTTTCCATAGATTTATAAGGGGAGTATCTAACGGATTCACTACTGCATTATTGACGATGTTTTGCCAGTCTTAGGATTAATGCCAACATTTTCTCGGTGCTCTCCTCAGCCCCCCCTAGCCTAGCCTCAGGAATGCCTACGGAATTGCTAAATAGGGCCATTCAATCAAGTTCTCCTACACAAAAGTTAACAAAGCCCCTGTAGCGTTCCGAAACGTTCTACCCTAGATGCTGATTCACTTTTTTATGATGAACCTTTAAATAAGCCTTGGCCGGGCGGCTTTTTCCCTCGTTTTAAGGCGATCGCAATTTTGTTAATGGGAGATAATGAAATCCAATGAGTGTTAAGGCAAGTGGTGGCAGCTCACTAGCGCGACCCCAACTCTACCAAACCGTTCCCGTCTCCGCTATCAGTCAAGCAGAGCAACAGGATCGCTTCCTAGAAGGGTCAGAACTAAACGAGTTAACAGCGTATTTTCAATCCGGTTCCCTGCGCCTAGAGATTGCAGAGACCCTAACCCAAAATGCCGACTTGATCGTCTCTAGGGCCGCCAATCGAATTTTCACCGGCGGTTCCCCCCTCTCCTACCTGGAAAAGCCCGTTGAGCGGCAGCCTGCATTGGTGGGTGCCTCCAGTGACAGTCGTAACGGCAGTGTTACCTACGCCGAAAGCAATGGGGGCGGTGGTCTCTTTGGGGGACTCCGTTCCGTTTTTAGCAGTACTGGCCCCATTCCCCCTGGTTTCCGTCCCATTAACATTGCCCGGTACGGTCCCAGTAATATGCAAAAATCCCTCCGGGATATGTCCTGGTTTTTGCGCTACACAACCTATGCCATTGTTGCCGGGGACCCCAACATTATTGTGGTCAATACCCGGGGATTGAAGGAAGTTATTGAGAATGCCTGTTCCATTGATGCCACCATTGTGGCTATCCAGGAAATGCGGGCTGCTTCTGCCGACTATTTCCGAGCCAATGCCCAAGCAAAAGAGATTGTCCTGCAATACTTTGACATTCTCCTGAGTGAGTTTAAAGCCCCCACCCCGGCCAACAAAGTACGCCAAGGGCCTTCCAACGATATCCAAGGTTTGGAACTACCCCAGAGCTATTTCAACGCCTCGGCTAAGCGGCAAAAATACGCCATGAAGCCTGGTTTGTCTGCGTTGGAAAAAAATGCGGTCATTAAAGCCGCCTACCGCCAAATTTTCGAGCGGGATATTACCAAAGCCTACAGCCAATCCATTTCCTATCTGGAGTCCCAGGTACGCAATGGCGATATTTCCATGAAGGAATTCGTCCGTCGCCTGGCCAAATCGCCCCTCTATCGCAAGCAATTCTTTGAGCCGTTCATCAATAGCCGGGCTTTAGAATTGGCCTTCCGCCACATCCTTGGCCGTGGTCCCAGTTCTAGGGAAGAGGTGCAAAAATATTTTGCCGTTGTTTCCAGTGGTGGTTTAGCGGCGCTGGTGGATGCCCTAGTGGATTCCCAGGAATACGCTGATTACTTTGGCGAGGAAACGGTGCCCTACCTGCGGGGCTTGGGGGTTGAGGCCCAGGAATGCCGCAACTGGGGGATGCAACAGGATCTGTTTAGTTACAGTGCTCCCTTCCGTAAAGTTCCCCAATTCATCACCACCTTTGCCCAGTACGATCGCCCGTTACCGGATCAACACGTGTATGGTTCCGGCAATGATCCCCTGGAAATTCAATTTGGGGCCATCTTCCCGAAAGAAACCCGCAATCCCAGCAAGCGTCCTGCGCCCTTCAATAAGGACACCAAGCGGATTCTGATTCACCGGGGTCCGGCGGTCAATAACCAAGTGGGCAACCCCAGTGCAGTAGGGGAATTTCCCGGCAGTCTCGGTGCGAAAGTATTCCGTCTCAACGGCGGCTTACCCGGCGCCAAAGTGGGCAAAAATACCGGCACCAGCGTCAAATTTGGGGAAAGTTCTACCCAAGCTTTGATTCGGGCGGCCTATCGTCAAGTGTTCGGTCGGGACCTCTATGAAGGGCAACGGCTCTCCGTGGCGGAAATCCAACTGGAAAATGGCGACATTAGCGTGCGGGAATTTATTAAACGCCTGGCTAAATCGGAATTGTTCCTCAAGCTTTACTGGACTCCCCACTACGTCTGTAAGGCGATCGAATACATGCACCGCCGTCTCCTGGGCCGTCCCACCTATGGTCGCCAGGAAATGAATCAGTACTTCGACATTGCTTCCAAACAGGGCTTCTACGCTGTGGTGGAGGCCATGATCGACAGTAAAGAATATAGTGATGCCTTTGGGGAAGACACCGTTCCCTATGAGCGTTACCTCACCCCCGCTGGTTTACAAATGCGTTCTGCCCGGGTTGGTTCCATTCGGGAAGACATCGGTCAACGGGTAGACAAGGAAGTGACCCCCCGTTTTGTGGAATTGGGCCAAGTTTCCACTGTGCGTACCGAGCCGGAAATCGCCTACCGCAGCAACCAAGGGGTTACCCGACAACGGCAACAAACCAAAATCTTTAAGTTGGTGTCCACCTACGATAAGGTTGCGGTTAAAAATGCCGTCCGGGCCGCCTACCGCCAGGTGTTTGAGCGGGATCTGGAACCCTACATTATCAATTCTGAGTTCACTGCCCTGGAAAGTAAGCTCAGCAACAATGAAATTAACGTTAAGGAATTCATCGAAGGTTTGGGTACTTCGGAGCTCTATATGAAGGAGTTCTATGCACCTTACCCCAACACCAAAGTGATTGAAATGGGCACCAAGCACTTCCTGGGCCGGGCTCCCCTCAATCAAAAGGAAATCCAGCAGTATAACCAAATTTTGGCCAACCAGGGTCTACGGGCCTTCATTGGTGCCATGGTGAATAGCATGGAATATCTACAAACTTTTGGTGAAGATACGGTGCCCTATCGCCGTTTCCCCACCCTGCCCGCGGCCAACTTCCCCAACACGGAACGGCTGTATAACAAGCTCACCAAGCAGGATAAGGAATTGGTGGTCCCGAGCTTTACCCCAGTGGTTAAGGTGGGAGGTTAAGGACAGATTGCTTCACCTTAGCCATCTCTGATTAGTTGATTGATTGTTCTAACCTAGCTGGTACTCTGCACTGGCTAGGTTTTTTGTTGAGGAGGATTGGGCGGCCCAGTTTTCACCATGGAGCAAAAGGCACTGAATTGACCAAGGGGACAAAATAGCCAAAGGCTGACAAAGACTTACCAAAAGTGAATTTTATGGACAGTTCTATTAGTTATGCTGTGAGGGATGGTAATGATTATTGGTCGCTTTTGACCCTCCCCTTGCTATGGCCTATCCGTTGTATGTCGCATTTATTTGGCATCAACACCAGCCTTCTTCCCAGTCCTACGGCATGGTGGGTGCGGGTCATGGCCGCTATCAGTGGCCCTGGGCGCGATTGTATGGTACGAGGGACTACGGCGGGTTAATCAAACTCTGGGGAAGATATCCAACCCTACACCAAACAGTGAGTTTAACGCCCTGTTTACTAGCTCAATTGGAGGACTATGCCCAGGGCAGGGCGATTGATCGCCATTTAGCCCTCACCCTAAGCCCGGTGGAAAAGTTAAGCCCAGAGCAAAAGGTGGAAATTCTGACCACTTTTTTTGAGGCTGATCCCCGCACACAAATTTTTCCCCAGGATCGGTATCAGCAGTTATATGAACAACGCCAGAGGCAAGGGCTGAATTGGTGCATATCCCATTGGCAACCCCAGGATTTTAGCGACCTGTTGGCCTGGCATAACTTAATTTGGTTTGATGCTCTGACCATTGCTGAGGATCGGGAAGTACGGGATTGGTATTTTCGGCAAAAATCCTTCACCCTAGGCGATCGCCAAAGAATTGTTAGCAAACAACGGCAAATTATTCAGGGTATTATTCCCCTCCACCGCCAATTACAGAATTCTGGGCAACTAGAAATTATCACTAGTCCCTACGGTCACCCAATTTTGCCCCTGTTGGCGGATACCAATATTGCCCGCACTGTCCAGGCTGCTTTGGCCCTGCCAGATCCCCGCTTTTGTTGGTCGGAGGATGGGGTCAAACAATTACAACGGGGTAAGCAATACTATCGGCGCATCTTTGGGCGGGAATCCCGGGGTTTATGGCCGCCCGGGTTAGCGGTTAGCCCTGCCATGGTGCAAACGGTGGCCCAACTGCGTTTTGAGTGGTTATGTGCTGATGAGTCTGCCCTGGCCCAAAGTTTGAGCACCAGTGCGGAACGGGCAGGTTGGCTAAATTCCGTCTATCGAGTGCCCACGGAGGACGGGGAGTTGGCCATGGTATTTCGGGATCAACAATTATCAGACTTGATTAATTTCCACTATGGCCGTTACTCTCCTTCCCAAGCGGCCCAGGATTTAATTGAGCGACTTTTGGCCCGCAGACAACCCCAAGAAACTTCCCAACCCAGACTGGTGACCATTGCTCTAGAGGGGGATGTTACCTGGAATAGCTATGACCAGAATGGCTTTACCTTCTTGCATCAGTTCTATCAGCAGTGTGAACATTTGAGCCGCCAAGGGCTACTGCAGTTGGTAACTGTGTCTGAATTTATTGATCGGTTTCCTCCCACCAGAGTATTGGCCGGACACAATGGCATTCCTAGTCCGTTGGTAGGTTCCTGGAATGGGGGCGATTTCAGTAAATGGATCGGTCAACCTAGCCAGAACCAAGCCTGGGATTACTTAATTGATGCGAGGCAAACTCTAGCAAGTCATCCTGAAGCCACAGAGGAAAATAATCCCGAAGCTTGGCAAGCCCTCTATGGGGCCGAAAGTTCCGATTGGTTTGAGGCTTTTGGCCAAGGTCATTCCCAAAAAATCCTCAATTCTGAAGCCCTATTCCGCCAACATCTGATCCGGCTTTACCATGCCCTCAATGAAACTTTGCCTGGTTATCTACAGCATCCCTTAATTGATCAAAATGGCGATCGCCCGTTGGGAGGCCATCTCTATCCCCACTGGGATAATTTAACCAATTTAATTCCTTGGCAGGTGGCTAATAGCTTGCCGGTGCAAGGGGGAAATGAGTTCGTGCAACAAATCTACTATGGCCACGATCGCCAACGGTTGATCCTCCGGTTAGACTTCCAACGACTGTTGCCGGAGTTAGATCCCGATGAGCTTCATCTGGCCTGGTATTATCCCTATGTGCCCCATGGCCATGCTCCCCTGGCGATCGCCTCCCTGCCGGATCAAGCACCGTTAAATTACTATTTCCACCACCATTGCCGCATTAATCTCCACCATCTCCAAAGTCACCATGAAATTGCCGTGGGGCCCAACCGCTGGCACCTCAACCCCCAACGGCCCCAACTGGTACATCAAGACGAAATTTTGGTGGTGGTGATTCCCATGACAGCTTTACCCGAAACTAGGCCCGATCGCCTCCATCTGTTGCTTTTACTAGCTGAACAAGGGGAATTTATGGCTAATTTGTCGGGGGAAAATCTGTTGGAATGGACCCTATCCTAGGCCCTTTACCTAAACCACTGTGTTTCTTTTCCGTGCTTCTTTGTAGGAAGGGCCCACACTGCGCAGTCCAGTCTTGACCAGTTGTTGTTCTAACAAGGCAAAAAATCTACGGCGATCGCCGCCCCGCACCACCGCCTGATTGTGGGCTTCCGCTAGGGCCACGGGATAACCAAAACCCTTTTCTATCTGACTGAGCACAATGGCCAGAGATTGATTGAGCAACTCTGAATCTTCCACCAGCCAGGCGGGAAATTCCACCCGGGCCACCTCCGATCCCCCATGGACGTAACAAAAACAAACCCGCATTGCCGGAGCATAGGCTTCTAAAATGCGGGCATTACTGCTCCAAATGGGGCCCCGTTGCCCTGGGGAGAGAATCCCTTGCCACAGACTGCTATCCCGCAGAGGATCAAAAATCTGACAGGGGGTTTTCCGTTCCTCCGCCTGACATCCTTCACAATGGCTGACACAATTGGGGCTTTCGTGGGGACAAGCCTGGAGCCGTAAAAGGTTAATGGACTCCACACTTCTGGGGGCGCTGATGTAACTCACTAGGGGAATGCGAGCTTGGCGCAACGTTTCCCAGGCGGCCAAAATGGGGTCAAGGATTTGATTTCTGGCTTCCTGGGGTAAACTTTCCAAAAACCAGTAAATTAGGGAGCCGTCCACCATGGCCAGGTTGGGATCGCTGTGGGGCCCTGGGGGACTGACCCAACGACAAGCTAGGGCCGCTAACCGTTCTGCTTCCAACACTGTGCGGCGGTGCCCCAACCATTCCTCGGTGCGAATGCCCCAACGACGGGAGGCATATAAATCCTCAGGGCGAAAATACACTTCCGGCACACTGTCCAGTAGGGGATGCAAATTTTGCCCGTAGTGGAGCATTACCCGGCCAATATTGAGTAGATAACAGTAGGCAATTTCATGGTGGGAAGGGGCAATTTGGGAGCCATCCGTGGCAAAAACACTGTGGTTTACCGGTGCCTCCCCAATCACTACCCTCGTATCTAAAGGCTCCAACGGCCTGGCCACCGCAAAAAAGAGGCGATCGCCCCATTCCGTTAATGTGTTGAGTAAATGGGTCTGGTGCTGTTGGGCTTGGAAAAATAACTCCTGAGCCCTTTCCAGACGTTGATGGCCGGCGGTGGCTTCTTGGCGAAAATGTTGCCCTAGGGCCGGCATTTGACCAGCTAACTTGGTGAGGTCAAGCATGAAGGAGAGGCAAAATTAAGGGCTAGTAGAAGAAAATCGCCCCGGTGGGTTGCAGATTGATGGAGCGATGGCCGTAAAACCGGTTTTCTATATTGACATCTCCCTTCGTTACCGTAATCACCGCCACATTGTCCTCCCCTACCATTTGGGTGCGGGCATCCACCGGCACAGTAAACTTAAGCACAAAGGATTGCTCCGGAGTGCTGGGGGTGGCATTGTCTGGATAGACCATGATGTAGGCATTATTGCCAAAATTTTCTAGCATGGCCGATTCTCCAGGGGCGACCACCGTGGGGGGGAACGATTCCAGGTTAGTGATGTCGTAGTCCAGGGCTAAGTCCGTTTCGTTCACGAGCTTGACCTTAACTGGCCTTTTGGGATCGAATCTGCCAATGGGTTGCCAAAATCCTGGCTGATAGGTGGTGGCAGGGGGATCCTGCGCTTCAACTCTGGCAGTGGAAGCAATTGAAGTCAAACCAACAAAAGCCATTGCCAGTAAAGTCAGAGAGGTGGTTAGGGGACGACTATTAAACATAGGGCAATTCCTCGAGCAAGTTTGGTGAAGTTTTTTGATCAAATCACCAAAATCATTGCAAGCACAACCATTGGGGTCACTTTTAGCCCCGGTCTAGAAAATTGGCAACAATCTCCACTGGGCCGGTTTTTGCCTAGGGAAAGAAGACAAACACGGCCTGTGCTAGTATCTAAGGCATGAATTTTCGTGAAGTTAATTATAACAGTCAGTATTTTGCGGCTGGCTAGGTGTTTAGGAGTGGCAACAGCATCATGACGAGCCATCAGCTCAACGGGCAACGGAGTTACCTTCAGCCGATCCGCATCGGGGTGATTGGGGTGGGCAATATGGGACAGCACCATACCAGGGTCCTTAGTCTGATGAAGGATGTGGAGTTTGTGGGCATTGCCGATGTCAATGTGGAGCGAGGTCTGGACACCGCCAGTAAGTATCGGGTGCATTTTTTTGAAGATTACCAAGAGATGTTGCCCCATGTGGATGCAGTTTGTGTGGCGGTTCCCACCAGGCTTCATCACGATGTGGGCATGAATTGTTTACAAAATAATGTTCATACTCTGATCGAAAAGCCCATTGCCGCTAGCATTGCCGAAGCAGAGTCATTGGTCAATGCCGCCGCCGATGCCAATTGCATTCTCCAGGTGGGGCACATCGAACGCTTCAATCCAGCATTTTTGGAACTAACCAAAATTCTTAAAACGGAGGAGTTATTGGCGATCGAAGCCCATCGCATGAGTCCCTATTCCCAGCGGGCCAATGATGTGTCTGTGGTGTTGGATTTGATGATCCACGACATTGACCTATTGCTGGAACTGGTGGGTTCTGAAGTGATCAAACTATCCGCTAGTGGCAGTCGGGCTTCCGGATCAGGCTATTTGGATTATGTCACCGCCACTTTGGGCTTTTCCTCCGGCATTGTGGCCACCCTCACCGCCAGCAAGGTTACCCACCGCAAAATTCGTTCCATTGCCGCCCACTGTAAAAATTCCCTCACCGAAGCAGATTTCCTCAATAACGAAATTCTTATCCATCGCCAAACCACCGCCGATTGGAGTGCGGACTATGGTCAGGTGTTGTACCGCCAGGATGGATTAATCGAAAAGGTTTACACTAGCAACATCGAACCCCTCCACGCCGAATTGGAGCATTTTATCCACTGTGTACGGGGGGGAGACCAACCCTCTGTGGGGGGAGAACAGGCCCTCAAAGCGTTAAAGCTCGCCAGTTTAATTGAAGAAATGGCCTTGGACAGCAACGGCTGGAATGCTTTGGAAGCGGCTTCAGAGTATCAAAACGTGACTTTGGCCCTGGGGGCTAGCATTTAAATGGTCTCTATCTAATGGGTTGGGACTAATTTGACGGCAACAGTGCTCTTATCTTTGCTTTTGGATCTGCCAATCCAGATGGCATCACCCATGGCACAAAGTCGGGCTCCGAAGTGATCAGTTTTGGGGATTTTCTCGACGAGGACTGAAATTTCGATGACATCATCGTCAGATTTACGCTGACTTAGTCTATGGGCATTATCGGGGCAAGCCGGTATTCAGGTAAGATAGGTCGGTGTTTTCTGCGGTTGACCTACAGGGTTTGACCCTGTTCCACTGGCTGACGCCCATAGTTTTCCCTACTGCTGTGAATCACTTTGTTTGGAGGAGGGACGGCCCGCAACGTCAGCCCACCGCCATTGTTTTGCACTCCAATTGCCATGGGCATCGAACTCCGTAGTTACGTTTACCTGGATAGTCTCCAGTCTCAACATGCCGCCTACATTGGGACGGTGGCCTCCGGCTTTTTGCCCCTACCGGGGGATTGCTCCCTCTGGGTGGAGGTTTCCCCAGGCATTGAAATTAACCGCATTACCGATATTGCCCTCAAGGCGGCGGTGGTGCGGCCAGGGGTGTTATTTGTGGAACGGCTCTACGGTTTGCTGGAAATCCATGCCAGTAATCAGGGGGAAGTGCGGGCAGCAGGACAGGCTATTTTGCAATATATTGGCGCCAAAGCCAGTGACTGCATCAAGCCCAAGGTGGTGTCTAGTCAAATTATTCGTAACATTGATGCCTACCAAACCCAGTTAATTAACCGTAATCGGCGGGGCCATATGTTATTGGCGGGGCAAACCCTCTTTGTGTTGGAGGTGCAACCGGCGGCCTATGCTTCCTTGGCGGCCAACGAAGCAGAAAAGTATGCTTCCATCAATATTTTGCAGGTTAGCTCCATTGGCAGTTTTGGTCGACTTTACCTAGGAGGGGAAGAAAGGGATATTAAAGCGGGGGCCCGGGCAGCCATTGGGGCGATCGAGAATGCCCCCGGCAAAGTACCCACCTTAGAAGGTAAAAATGAATAATAGGGCTAGGGCAAAATATATTTCCTGATATGTTGATTTCATGTCCCTCCCCGATCGCCAGGGAAAGGTGCCGATGGGAGCCTGGAGCATTTTCCTAGTGAGATGGAAGCGTAACCACGTACAATGGGCTTCTGGGGTTGGCGATCGCCAAAGATATTGGCCGTCGGTGCCGTTGCCTATTTTATCGCCCGTTAATTCTTTTACCGAAGCATTAAGTTTATTGTTCCCATGACTGAGTCTCTACCCATTGTTTATCTTTCCGTTTTGTTGATTATTTTGGGGGGATTGGGCGTATTTGTCTTCAGTCAGGTGTTAAAAGCCCGCCGCCTAGAAAACACCTTTGGTAAACTGCAAAAAAAACTACAAAACAGTAAAGGCAGTGCCCAGGAATATTATCAATTGGGCAGCATTTATTTAGATAAAAAATTATATTCCCAATCCATAAACTTATTTCAAAAAGCCCTCAAAATGGGAGAGGAAGTGGAGCCAGAAAACCAAGCACTGATTTATAATGCCATGGGCTACGCCTGTTTTGCCCAGGAGCAATTTGATCTGGCCATTCGTCATTACAAAGATGCTTTGAAACTATTCCCAGATTACGTCATTGCTTTGAATAATTTAGCCAATGTTTATGAAAAAAAACAAATGGTTAACAAAGCCCTAGAAACCTACGAACAAACCTTGGCAATAGAACCAAATAATAAAGTAGCTCAACGGCGGGCCAATTCCTTGAAAAAACGCCTTGTCGAGACTTAAAATAGATTGGATGCAAGCAAGAAAAGTTAGGTCAAAGTCCCACATTTAACATAGTTTTATGAGCAGAACGGTTGGGGAAGTGATGACCCCGAATCCCATCACAGTCAGACCCGATACCCCCCTACAGGATGCCATTCGTCTGTTGGCGGAGAACCGCATCAGCGGCATGCCGGTGCTGGACGATCAGGAGAAATTGGTGGGGGTCATTTCCGACACCGATTTGATGTGGCAGGAGTCTGGGGTGGATACACCTCCCTATGTGATGTTGCTAGACAGTATTATTTACCTGCAAAATCCCGCCCGCCACGAACGAGAATTGCACAAGGCCCTGGGACAAACCGTGGGGGAAGTGATGAACGATGTCCCCATTAGCATTTTGCCCACCCAAACTCTGCGGGAAGCGGCCCATTTAATGAATGAGAAAAAAATTCGCCGTCTGCCGGTGCTGAATGTGGAGAGTCGGCAACTGATTGGTATTTTGACCCAAGGGGACATTATCCGCGCCATGGCCCGGGGAGAAGCCTAGGTCGCTGGGTTTTCCTTTTCCCCAAAGACGAAAGTAAGGCAAAAATTCCACCCCTGGGGTTGGCGGTCTAATTGGATGCTACGGATAAACTCCCGGAAGTAGAAGCGGCGCTCCGTTTCCGAAAGGTCTCGCCAAAATTGAGGCAGGGAAACGGCGGGGATAATGCGTTGCAATTCGTCCGGGGGCAATTGGGCCAACTGTTGTTGTAATTGGGCCAGGTCTTGTTTCAGTTGGTACCGACGCAGTTGATGCGTGTGGCTGTCTAGTATGCCCCGCTCTTCCCAGGTGGGTAGTTGCTCCAGTAAACTTTGCTTTTCCCCGATCGCCTGTTGTAAATTTTGGTAATGCGCTCCCAGGGAAGAGGGGGATAGTTTATCCACGGCTAAGGGCAGTTGCCGACAAATTTGCTCAATAACTTGCTCTAAAAATTGCCCATAGGCGATCGCCTGGCATTTAGGTTTTTCAGGACAATGGCGGGGTCGGAGATAGAGATAGGCTTTGTTTTGGTGGCGGGAAGTCACATGGGCTACCACCCAGGGAGTCTGGCAACGGTCACAATTAACTAAGCCGGCCAGGGAACGGGGGGCACTAGCGGTGCGGCGGGGTAAAGGGGCATTACGGCGCAAGAGACGGTCAATCTGGGCCGCTTCGGTGCGGCTTAACAAAGGAGCGTGGGTGTCGGCAATGACAGTCTGATTTTGGTAGAGCAGATCGCCCCGGTACACGGGATGGGTTAACCAACGTCGCCCGGTGGCCACCGCAATTTTTTTGCCATAGGTCTGCTCTAAATAGCGGACAGAACTCCGCAGGGAACCGGAGAGGAGAAATTTTTCAAAAAATGCCTTCACCACTGGGGCGGTGGCTCGGTCCACCACATAGTGGCCAGCGCTACGGCGATAACCATAGGGGGCTTTACCGGGAGGAGGAGCCAGGGCTAGACGATTACGGGCGTGGCCCCGCCGGAGATGATCCCTACGTTGTTCCTTGTCCAGAGTGGCCCATAGTTCCGACCATTGTTGTCTGGCGATCGCCATGTCGGCCTTGCCATTGTTTTGGTAATCCTGCTCCAGGGCAATGACAGTGATACCGAAACTTTCCAATTTTGCCAAAGTTTGGCTGACCTCAAGGGCGGACTGGCCCAATTCCTTGAGATTTTTGACCAGACAATAATCGGTGCTCTGACTTTGGCAATCCTCCATCAATTCACCCAGGGCCCACCGTTCCTCCAGATCCACATAAACCCGGTCCACCTCCACTCCCCAAATCTGAGGATCTATAGGGGCATCCAACAGGCGATCGGAGTAAACGTAGGCAACAATACGCATGGCAACAGGTGACAAAAACCCTACAAAAACCGGTCTAGGGCCTGTTTCAGTTCCGCCAACTCCTGCTCAATATTGCCCTCTGCCGCCGCCCTGGTGATGCACTCATTCATGTGGTCATCCAAAATTAATCTAGCCACCCGGTCCAACGCTCCCCGGATCGCCGCCACCTGAATTAAAACCTCCGGGCAAGGACGATTTTCCTGCACCATGGTTTTTACTCCCCGGATGTGGCCTTCAATGCGGGAGAGGCGATTAACCAATTTTTGTAAGGATTCCTGGCTGTGGACGTGGGGATGGGCGTGGCTATGGCGGGCAGAAGGATGGGGGACGGGTTGGGAAGTCATACGTTCAATATTTGTCGATAAAACCATTGCCGGATTAGACAATTTTTCTTGATGTTAGCGGGGTGGGGAATTTTGCGCCGCTGATGGCTTAGCTTTGGGAGGATACCGTTAGCCCAATAGCTTATCGTAATCTTCGTGTGTACCAATCCAAAACCAAACATAGCCGTCATCGGTTTCAATCGACAATGCTCGATAATGCAAGGTGACTCGAACAGACCATAGTTCTCCCACTTTTTTGAAATGAAGCGAGGGATGGCGAGGATTTTGACTTAGTAATTGATAAGCCTTATCTGCCCGTCTCTGAATTTCTTCTGGCAGATGCCGATAACAAAGCCAGAAATCAGAGTTCGTGTGATGGTTCAAAGCACTTTTGTCCGACCAGCACTATGGTCTGCCAATGCCTTTTCCGCTAAAGCTTTTAGCTTACCAGACTTAGAGTCCTGCTCAATTTGACAATCCCAGGCCTGCCAATCATATTCATGGAACCATTCTCGAAATTTGGCGAAATCCGAGGGATTTAGCTGTTTAACTTGCGTTTCAATTTGTTCTAAGTTATTCATTAACTTTATCAATACCCTAGCTAGGTTTGGCGTTAAAAAATTATTCTGCTTAGATGTCAACTTTAGCAAAAAAATCCAAGGCGATCGCCTCTGCTACTTTAATACCGTCAATGCCAGCGGATAAAATCCCCCCTGCGTAACCGGCCCCTTCCCCGGCGGGATAAAGACCAAATGTATTGATGCTTTGGAAGTCATCCCCCCGTTTAATGCGAATGGGAGAAGAAGTGCGGGTTTCCACCGCAGTTAACACAGCATCTTCCATGGCAAAACTCCCGATTTTTTTATCAAAGGCTGGAATGGCTTCTCGCAAAGCGGCGATCGCATAATCGGGCAGACTTTCCCCCAGGTTGACTAGTTTTACCCCCGGTTTATAGGAAGGTAGAACGGAACCAAATTTAGTGGAAGGTCGATCGGCTAGGAAATCCCCCACCAGTTGCCCCGGCGCTTGGTAATTTGCTCCCCCTAACTGGAAAGCTCGTTCTTCCCAATGTCGTTGTAAAGCAATGCCTGCTAATGGGTGTTCTGGATAATCTTCCTCCGGATTAATGCCCACCACAATGGCACTATTGGCATTGGCTTCATCCCGAGCGTATTCGCTCATGCCATTGGTAACTAATCTGCCTGGTTCGGAGGCGGCGGCCACGACTTTTCCCCCTGGGCACATACAAAAGCTGTAAACCGATCGCCCGTTTTGGCAATGGTGAACTAATTTGTAGTCGGCGGAACCAAGGCGGGCATGGCCAGCTTGGGGACCATAGCGACATTGGTCAATGAGGGCTTGGGGATGCTCAATGCGAAAACCGAGGGAAAAGGGCTTGGCTTCTATATAGACTCCTCGTTCAAATAACATCTGAAAAGTATCCCGGGCACTGTGCCCCACCGCTAGCACCACATGGTTAGTGGCAATATATTGACCATTTTCCAGGGTTATCCCCTGCACCTGATTCTGTCGGATATTGATGTCGGTAACATGGCTTTGAAAATGAATTTCTCCCCCCAACTCCTCTATCGTGGAACGTAAATTTTGGACAATTTTCACGAGGCGATAGGTGCCAATGTGGGGGCGGTTGATGTAAAGAATTTCGGGATCGGCTCCGGCATTGACAAATTCCTCCAACACCTTGCGGCCGTAATGGTTTGGATCCCGCACTTGGCTATAGAGTTTGCCGTCGGAAAAAGTCCCTGCTCCCCCTTCTCCAAACTGGACGTTGGATTCAGCATTGAGTTTTCCCTTCACCCAAAAGCGGAATGTGTCCACACTGCGGTCCCGCACTGATTTGCCCCGCTCCAAAATAATCGGCTTCAGACCCATCTGGGCCAGTAGTAAACCGGCAAACATGCCACAGGGCCCTGTCCCAATCACAACGGGCCGTTTCCCTTCGACCACTTGACCTGGTTTGGCCTGGGCAACAAACTCATAGGTCATGGCTGGGGTGGGCGCAATCTGGCGATCGCCGGCAAATTTGGCCAGTAACTTTTCCGCTTGAGGTGTTGCTACGTCAACGATATAGACCAGCAGAATATGGCCTCGTTTGCGGGCATCATAACTACGTTTGAAAATGGTGTAACTGGTTAATTGTTCTTTACTAATGCCCAGCTTTTTGAGAATGGCCTGTGCCAGGGCTGTGTCGTCATGGTCTAGGGGGAGTTTGATTTCGCTAATGCGTAACATTGATCTTGGGTTTCAATTCTGACAATTTTTAAGCTAATTTCCCATGGCGATCGGCAAGCTAGTCAGTTGCAAAACCGCCAACTAACGGGGTTTGTGAGCAGAACGATAAAAGGGTTTCTTCACTACTTTTACCCCATAGGTTTTACCCCGAATTTCCACCTCCAATTCCTGACCTATTTTTGCAAGTTTCGGGGGAACATAACCCAAGGCGATCGCCTTTTCCAGGGTAGGGGAAAGGGTGCCACTGGTAACAATGCCAATATTTTCGCCCTTGTGCATGAGGGGATAGTCATGGCGGGCAATTTGTTTTCCCAACATTTCCAAGCCCACTAGGCGTTTTTCAATTCCGTTGGTTTTTTGTTGCTCCAACACAGAACGACCAATAAAATCACCTTTGCTATCGAGGTGAACTAACCAACCTAAACCCGCTTCCAGGGGCGTGGTGTGGTCATCCATGTCCTGGCCGTACAAACCCATGGCCGCTTCTAAGCGCAGGGTGTCCCTAGCCCCTAAACCGCAGGGAGCAACATCTTTTCGCAGAAAAGTTTGCCAGAGTTGTTGTCCCACTTCAGGGGAAACCATAATTTCAAAACCATCTTCCCCGGTGTACCCCGTCCGGGCAATAAAAGCCTTTGCCCCCAGCAATTCCGTTTCCAAATGACCAAAGGCGGGTAAACCGTCTAAATCCCCATCAACTAAGGGTTGCAAAACGCTGATTGATTCTGGGCCCTGGAGGGCTATTAAGACCTGTTCCCTAGATAAATCTTGCAAATCAATTGCTTGAGATAAATGTCCCAGTAACCATTGCTTATCCTTCTCCGTAGTGGCGGCATTGACAATCAGAGTGACCTGCTCCTCTCCATTGGCAGTTTTTCCCTGGTCATAAACAATAATGTCGTCAATAATGCCCCCTTGTTCATTTAACAGCACTGTATATTGGGCTTTGCCGGGGGTGAGGCGAGCTAGATCTGAGGGTACTAAACTTTGCAACGCCGTCAAAACGTCCGCCCCAGTCAGGACGAATTTACCCATGTGGGAAATGTCAAACATCCCCACCTTTTCCCGCACCGCCTGATGTTCCTGTTTTAACCCCGTAAACTGTACTGGCATTTCCCAGCCAGCAAAGGCCGTTAGTTTAGAGGTTTGTTGACCAATAAGGTCGTAAAGAGGGGTACGGAGGGCGGGAGCAGAATTGGCCACAGTGGTTTGGATTCCAGAAAAAGTCCTGCCTAAATCATAGTTTTTTCCCACGCAAATCACAAAAAATCCCCCCAGTAAGGGAGGATCTTGGCATCTGATTACCCCAAAATTGGGGGCTAGGGAGCTTTCACTTTCAACACAGGTTTTCAAGCAACAAAGCTGAAAAACCAGAATTATTTCTCGGGCTCAGAGAATTCCGCATCGATGACATCATCGCCACCACCACTGCTAGTTCCCGCTTCAGGGCCAGCACCGGGGGCACCTACCCCAGCCTCTGCTCCAGTCTGTTGGTACATATTGGAACCAATGCTGTAGAGGACCTGTTGTAGTTCCGGCATCACCGTTTGGATTTTGGCGTCATCTTCCTGGGCCAGAGCTTCTTTGAGGTCTTTGATCAAACCTTCAGCCTTGGTTTTGTCGGCAGCGGGCACTTTATCACCCAACTCAGTGATTTGTTTTTCCGCTTGGTACACCAGGGAGTCCGCTTGGTTTTTGCGGTCAATTTTCTCCCGACGTTCCTTGTCGGTGGCGGCATTGGACTCAGCTTCCTTCACCATCCGGTCTACTTCCGTATCGGGCAGGGTGGAAGCCCCGGTGATGCTGATGGATTGTTCCTTACCCGTACCCCGGTCTTTGGCAGTGACATTCAGAATACCGTTGGCGTCGATGTCAAAGGTAACTTCAATTTGGGGCACACCCCGGGGAGCAGGGGGAATACCGTCTAGCCGGAAGGTCCCCAAACTCTTATTGTCGTTGGCCATTTCCCGTTCCCCTTGGAGCACATGGATTTCCACGTTGCTTTGACCGTCCACAGCGGTGGAGAAGGTTTCGGATTTCTTGGTGGGGATGGTGGTGTTGCGGGGAATGATTTTGGTCATGACGCCCCCTAGGGTTTCCACGCCCAAGGAGAGGGGAGAAACGTCCAGGAGCAGAATATCTTTGACTTCACCGGAGAGTACACCTCCCTGAATAGCAGCACCAACGGCTACCACTTCATCGGGGTTAACCCCTTGATTGGGCTCTTTACCGAGGATTTTTTTCACCACTTCCTTCACAGCGGGGATCCGGGTAGAACCACCCACCAGCACAATTTCATCCAGGGCGGATTTATCGATTTTGGCATCCCGAATGGCGTTTTCCACGGGTACACCACAGCGGTCAATCAGATCGGAACAAATTTCTTCAAACTTGGCCCGGGATAGGGTGGTGTCTAAATGCTTTGGTCCATCCTGGGTAGCAGTGATGAAGGGCAGGTTAATTTCCGTTTGGCTGACGCCGGACAGTTCGATTTTGGCTTTTTCCGCTGCTTCGGTTAATCGTTGCAGGGCTTGCTTATCCTTGCGAAGATCGATGCCTTCGGCTTTCTGGAATTCACCGGCCAGGAAATCTACAATTTTTTTGTCGAAGTCGTCCCCTCCCAAGTGAGTATCTCCAGAGGTAGCTAATACTTCAAATACCCCTTCCCCGACTTCGAGAATGGAGACGTCGAAGGTACCGCCCCCTAGGTCAAACACCAGGATGGTTTCGTTATCTTTTTTGTCCAGACCGTAGGCCAGGGAAGCGGCGGTGGGTTCGTTGATAATTCTAAGTACTTCGATACCGGCGATTTTACCCGCATCTTTGGTGGCTTGCCGTTGGGAATCGTTGAAGTAGGCAGGAACGGTGATGACGGCCTGGGTAACGGTTTCCCCTAGGTATTTGCTGGCATCGTCCACCAATTTCCGCAATACTTGGGCAGAAATTTCTTCCGGGGCAAACTGTTTTCCCTGGGCAGGGCAGTCTAGCTTGACGTTGCCGTTACCGTCTTTAACTACGCTGTAGGCAACTTCGGTGGCTTCATTGGTAATTTCATCAAATTTACGACCAATGAAACGTTTAACTGAATAAAATGTATTGCCTGGGTTCATCACCGCTTGACGTTTGGCAATTTGCCCCACCAGGCGATCGCCATTTTTGGCATAACCAACCACCGAGGGGGTAGTGCGAAAACCTTCTGCATTGGCGATAACAGTGGGTTTCCCCCCTTCCATTACGGCCACGCAGGAATTGGTAGTACCGAGGTCAATCCCAACAACTTTTCCCATAATTTTAATTAACTCCCGTTAACAAGTAAGAATATCAGACACAAAGACGGACCAAGGAGCCATGGCTCTAGCCACTGCCCAGGACCGATGCGTTCACACTCTTATAGTGACGGTAGGGGCTTGGTTCTCGGAAGTGCAGGTTTCCGTACCTATGGGGGGATTAAGCCGTATGCCACCGTCGATGGGGCATCAATGGCCAGCACTAACGGGGGCTATTTACCACTTGGATTTGGGCAATTTTCCATACCCCTTGGTGACGTACTAGCTGGTATCGTACAGTCAGGTCGTCTTTGGTGGCGGCTCCTTTCTGCTTTTGGTTAGCTAAAGTAAAGGGCTGGCTAATTTCTTCTACCCGGGCGGTAACGGTGGCTCGGTTGGGGTCTTGGGGACTAACTTGATAGTCGAGAATTTGTAACTTATGTTCGTACTGGTGATAGATTTTTTGGGATTGATCCCGTTGGGCCCGGCCCCGTTGTTGGGCAAGGAGATTGGGGGCCAACACATTTTGCAACGCCCCGACATCATAGTTCTGGCCAAAGGCCAATTTTTTACTATCAAGCCAGTTTTGCACCACCATCTGACCCACCTGTTGATTGAAGTTGGGTTGACTAAGAATCAAATTCCGGCTGGTGGCCTCATCGGGGATCAATGCTGAGGGCTGATCCAGGGACACATCCAATGGATCTTCCAATAAACTGCCCAGGGGATCGCCAGTACGATTAATAATTAAGGCAGTGGCGCCCCCCACAATACCCGCGAGGCACAGCAAAAAAATGCCAAAGCGCACCGGTTTAATGGTCACCCGTTTTTTTCGCCGCCGGGGAGGTTTATGGTCGCTGATGGGTTCTAGGGGGGAATTGCCAGAGAAACCATTGCTGGCACCATCTCCACCAATGCCATTGGTGCCTAAAGAATCAGTGTCGTAGGCGATCGCCGGGGAGAGGGTAGTGACGGCCAAACCACTAACATTGTCGGCGCTGGGGAAAACATCGTCTCGGGAACGTCTTGGACTGCGTCCCCGTCGAGGGGGAACGGTGGGGGTCAAAGGGCGATCGGGAAGGGCGGCGGAACTATGTACCATGGGAGTTTCCGATTCCGTTGCGGTGCTAAGGAGGGCAGGGGAAGCAAAAGAATTGTCAGTGGTGAGGGAATCCGGCTCTAGTTGTTCTAGATACTGCTGAACGGATGGGTTGTTGAAATAGGCATTGGGGGAAAGGGTCTCCGGAGAAAGATCCCTAAAGTAAGGGGCAATCTCTTCCTCTAGCCACTGCTCAGTGAAAGTATAAAAAGCAGTCAGAGGATCTTCCCCTGCCGCCAACTTAGATTCGAGGCCAGCTACTATTTTGGGATCTCCCTGGTCGATCGCCGCCAGAACAATTTCCGTTTGACCCAATAATAATTCACAAATTGCCTTTTCTAGGGCCAAATCTTGACAATTTTCCAACTGTGTCACTAAAGACTTGGCTTCGACAATGGCCATGGGCTCATGTTCCTTCACCCCCTCGGCCATCAGACTATGGACTGCCAAGTAGCTAGCCACTAAAGACGGCCGTTGACTTTCAGGTAAAAATAGGGCGTTTTGCTCGGCCACCGTGAGATGACAGCGCAGTTGGTGGATAAATTTTAAAAAGTCATCATTTCCCAACCCAGAATAATCTTCCCCCTTACCTTCAATGCCGCCCCGGTCCTGCACCATGGCCTGTAACAGAGCTAGACCCTGCTGACGTTGCTCCTCCCCTTGCCCTGCTTTGGCTAAAAGTTCGAGGATACGGTAGGGCCGCAGACGGTATAGTTCCTGGCGGATTTCTGCTTCCAAAGCAGGGAAATCATTATCTTGTTGCAACCGAGCTATGGCTTTAAGGCTGGCGGTAGCGGCAAATTCATACTGCTGTTGTTGCCACCGTTCCCGGCTCAGTTCCCAGTGGGCCAAAATGACCGAGAGTAAATAGTCCTGGGGCATGCCCCCCGCCGGAGGGTTTGGGTCATGGAGGACTGGCTCACCATACTTGAGCACCAGTTCGTATTCCCCCAAATCCAACAGGATTAACAATGCTCCAATCTTTTGCTCTGGGCTACATTCCAACTCCGGAGTAGTTAGGGGCAACGCCTCCCCCAGAGCTTCATCCATGGCCCCCCACCACTCTTGGTCGTAGGCCTGGCGTTTTTCCGGATCCCGCAGGGTTTCATAGGCGATCGCCAGTAGTTGATTGCGGATAGCAACTGCGGCGTCACTAAATTCCCGCCGGGGTAATTGCAGAAGGCGATCTTGGTAGGCCTGCTCAATGGTTTCCCCACCACTCTGGGGAGGAATGCCTAAAATACGATAAAAGTCGAGGGGGATAAACACCAGAAAAAGCCTTGGCAGGACAGGTTCAGTTTAAAAGCTTATAGGGAACTAGCACGGAATAGCGCTGACGGTTTCTAGGCAGTCAGAAGACATGTTAAAGGCTAATACCATACTATACGACAGCTTTTTTGTGACTAATAATTCGAAAAAAAGCGAAAAACCTGCTCTGACAGCCCCGATTTCGCCTGCAAAACTACTCTACGTCCCCACTGCCCCCAGGAGCCTGCCAGGTGGCCACTGACCTCAAGCTAGGGGGAATAATCTCATCATAGGGAAATTCCAGTAGGGTTTCCGACGTCATCAGATAGCCAGAATTGAGAAAAAATAGTAATAGTCTCCCCAGGGCTACCCACACCGCCTCGTCGAATTCCCAATCCCGACCCCGCCCACTATGGCAGGCGATCGCCTGGAGGGCCCAAAAGTAATTATTGCGAACAATGGAACCGCCCTTTTTATAAGCTGGTAAATCCTCAGCGGCAATGATCAGTAAATCCGCCGCCGCCAACCAACATTTCATTGACACCTCAACTAAGCCAACAGAGTCACCACAGGGGATTAAAAAAATTAAAGGAAAGCCTGGGAGATAAGTTCACAGGTTCTTGACAGCAACCTGGGGAGACTAGAGATCCACCACTGCTTCCACCTGCATTTGACCATCAATGGTGGCCTGGCAAAGCACCTGACTCTGCACAACACTGCAAGTGCCTGCGGCTTCTGACAAGGTTTCGTCAACAATGCCATCTTCCGCGGTCCAGAGGAAAGTACCAATGACATTGTATTGATTGTTATTCAGCTTCCCAGCAGCCAGCAAAGGTTTGTCGTTGTATTCCAACACAAAGGAAAAGCCCATCTCGTCGGCATTGTCGTAGTGGAAATTGATCGTGCCATCCCCCTCCGTTACGGACAGTTGATTGCAGTCCATGGCAATTTCTTCGGTGGGATCTTTTAACCGTACTGCACATTGCTGGGCGGCGAAAGTGGTTTGGGTTTGGACACTTTCCTTGAAAATGGTTTCCTGACTGCGAACGGCAGGGGCAAACATCATTCCCCCCAGGGCAGTGATGGCCGCCATCAGAGGTATGGGAGCGGCAGGGTTAAGAATTTTGGTGAACATAATCAATAATGGCCCCGGTTAGGCCTTCTAGGGTATATTCCGTTGCTTCAATGTCCACCTGTCCCAATTCCTGTAAACAGCGCTCGGAAGTTTGGGGGCCAATGGAAGCAATCTGGCAATGGTTAATTAAACATCGCCAATCTTGGTAACCGTCAGCTTGACTAGTTTGGGCCAACAGTTGCCGGAAGTGGGTGACGGTTTTGGAGCTGGCAAAGGTAATCACATCCACATTGCGGTTAAGGATACTTTGCCACACTTCTTCGGGCATATGGGCGGGGCAAGCGGATTGGTAGGCGGGCACTTCCGTCACCAATGCTTGTTTTGCTCTCAATTCCTGGACTAATTGGGCCCGGCCGCCACTTTCCACCCGGGGAAAAAGTATTTTTAATCCTGCTGGGGGCTGGGGAAAATGTTCCACCAGGGCATCAGCAATGAAATCCGGTGGAATGAAGTCCGGTTTGATGCCAAATTTCTCTAGGCTTTGGGCGGTTTTTTGGCCCACTACGGCTAACTTTAACCCCGCCAGAGCCCTACTGTCCCAACCATGGTGTTGCAATCTTTGGAAGAAAAACTCTACCCCATTGGCCGAAGTTAGAATTAGCCAGTCAAAATTCCCCAACTTGGCGATCGCCTGGTCGAGGGGTTGCCAGTCGGTGGGGGGAACAATTTCCAGGGCGGCCATAGCTAACACATTGGCACCTTGCTGTTGCAAAAGTTCGGTAAACTGGCTCGCTTGGTCGGCGGCCCGGGTAACCAGAATAGTTTTTTGGGCCAGGGGCAGGGGGGTCAAGGCAGGGACAATCCTTTGATCAACAACATCCCCAATGACAATTACCGCTGGGGCCAGGGACTGTCCTTGGGTTTTTTCCACCATATCAGCTAGGGTTCCCCCCCAGGTTTGCTGTTCCGGTCTGCCGGCATTTTTAATTACCGCCATGGGGGTGCCAGGGGATTTACTCGCCTGGAGTAACTTATCCACCACCAACGGCAAATTTTTGGTCCCCATTAGAATCACTAAAGTGGGCAATTGGGCCAGGGCAGGCCAAGGCCAACCATGGGGATCATGGCCGTCCATGACAAAAAAACCCGTGCCGGTGTCCTTCGCTGTGAGGGGAATACCTGCTAGTCCTGCACTGGCGATCGCCGAGGAAACCCCCGGTATCACTTCATAGGAACAATGGTGGGCCACCAGGGTTGCCAGTTCCGGCAGAAGGCGACCAAAAATCCAGGGGTCACCGCTTTTCAGCCGCACCACCCGTTTACCCAGGCGGTAATGGTCTAGCAATAGTTGATTGATTTTTGCCTGGGGAGTGCTGGGTTTCCCTGCCCGTTTACCCACAAAAATCCGTTCACAATCCGGTGGCAGCAGATCGAATAGCTCCTGGGACACCAACGCGTCATAAATTACCACCTCTGCCCTACCCAACACGGCGATCGCCCTTTGGGTGAGATAGGCCACGGGCCCCAGACCAGCCCCCACCAGATAGACTTTAGCTGCGGCAAACGATGGTGGTGGCACAGTAATCATGGCTATTGGCAATGAAATAAGAAATCATACTCCCCTGGCCAAAATCTGTTCAAGGGGCGGGGTTTTGCCATCATTTGAACTAAGAATAGGGAGAGCCAGGGTCCAATGCGGAGTTTCTACTCAGCGGCGCAAAAATTAGGTTGCCTTGGAGCCGGGGCGATCAACTGGGGACACCAACGCATTATGGGTGAGGTAGTTTTTCAGCCATTGTCGACCCTGGTCCAAAAGCTGGGGTAACGTTTTCACCGGCCAAAGCTTGGCAGTACCGTCGGCCGAAGAAGTTAAAACCCAGTGGCCATCAGGGCTAAATTCCGCTGACCGCACCCAATTACCGTGCTCTTCCAGGGTGACCAATTCCCTTCCAGAACGGTCCCAAAGCCTAGCGGTGCCATCGTTGGAAGCGGTGACAAGCATTTGTCCGTCGGGGCTCCAATCCACAGTGCCCACTAAACCCTGATGGCCATATAGCACCGCTACTGTTTTGCCGCTACGGTCCCAAAGCCTAGCGGTGTGGTCGGCAGATACGGTGGCAATCAAGTCCCCCTCGGGGCTAAATTGGGCCTGGTAAACAATGCTTTGATGGCCAGCTAAGGTCAACAAGGGACGACCGAGAAAATCCCAAATCCGGGCGGTGTTATCCACGGAGGCTGTCAGTATATAACGGCTGTCAGTGCTAAATTGGGCAAAATACACTGGCCCTTCATGGCCCCGGCATACGCCCACCTCCCGGCCAACAATTTCCCAGATGCCAGCTGTATTATCATCCGAGGCTGTGACGATAAATTGGCCATCGGCGCTAAACTCCGCCGCAAAAATAGTCTTTTCGTAATGTCTCAGTACCGCCAATTCCCGGCCAGTATTATTCCAAACCCGAGCGGTGCCGTCTTTGCTAGCAGTGACAATATACTGACTATCGGAGCTGAAGCGCACATTCAAGACCGCATCCTGGTGCCCCCGCAGGGTGGTCAATTTTTTGCCCAACACATTCCAAATTTGAGCAGTTTTGTCCGCCGACCCCGTTACAATCCATTGGCCGTCCGGGCTAAATTGCCCTTCTCGCACCCAGCCTTGGTGATCCGCTAACACGGCAATGCATTTTCCTTCCATGGTCCAGAGGCGAGCCGTTTTATCCCTGGAAACAGTCAACAGGCGATCGCCTTTGGGGTTGAAATGGGCATTGCGTACCCAGTGGCTGTGACCAGTGAGAGTGATGGTATTTTTCGGGGCAATGTCCCATTGGCGGGCCGTTTGGTCAGCGGAGACAGTGAAAATAAAACGACCATCGGCGCTAAAATCAGCGTCGTAAATTTCCTTCTGATGGGCCTGTAAAACGGTGAGCAAATTGCCTTCCTTCGTCCAAAGTCGGGCGCTGCCATCGGTGGAACAGGTGACAATTCTTTGGCCGTCCGGACTAAAACGGGCCGCGTGGATATTGTGGTCTTGACCCCGGAGCGTGCCCAAGCATTTACCATGGCGACTCCAAAGCCTAGCAGTACCGTCATTGGAAGACGTGATGATGTACTGGCCATCGGGACTCCAGAGAGCATTGTTGACCCAGTTTTGGTGCCCCTTTAAAACAGCAAAGCATTGACTGCTCAGATCCCATAGCCGGGCAGTGCCATCGGCGGAACAGGTGACAATCCATTGGCCATCAGGGCTAAATTGGGCGTTGCGTACCCAACTGATATGCCCCTGGCAAAGGCCAATTTCCCGACCTTCTAGATCCCATAACCGGGCAGTGCCGTCCCGCGAGGCAGACAGTAAAATTTGTCCATGGCAGTTGAATTCAGCATTGCGGACCCAGTCGGTGTGGCCCTGGCAGAGGGTGAGTTGTTCCCCGGCAAAATTCCAAATGCGTACAGTATTATCCTGGCCACTGGTCATTACAAACTGATGATGGGGACTAAAATGCACACTCCTTACCCAGTCTTCGTGACCCTGGAGGGTGGCGACTTCTTCCCCATGGCGTTGCCAGAGTTTAACGGTGTGATCGGCGGAGGCGGTGGCAAAATATTGACCATCGGCACTCCAGTCCACTGCCGTGATGGCCCCTTGGTGTCCCCGCAAAATGTTAATCAGTTCACCGTGGAAAGACCAAAGATACGCAATACCGTTGCTGGTGGCTGTGAGCAATAGGGGGGGAGTGTTGTCCATGGGAGGACTGATCCGCAGACCGGTGACTGGCCCATCGTGTTGGCAACGGTTACATTCATTGATTTGAGCCAAAATGCTGTGGAGAGAAAGCCAGGGGGCCAGGCTAGGATATTGCACCAGAGGAGTTTCCGCTGTGACTAGTTTTTGTAGTTCCTGCCCGGTTTTAACTGCCGCCAGCAAGGCCTCCAGGGGATAGGAGACAAATTGTTTGAGAATGAACTGGCATTGCTTTTCCAGATTGATACCAGCCAGTAATTTTTGGTATTGCAATTGAGCCGCTTTCAATTTCTGGGCCGCGGCCTGTTCCTCCACACTGGAGCCTGCTTCCAACTCTGCAATTAAATCTTCGTTTTCTTGTTGGCGATCGCCAGAGGATGGGGCCATTAAATTAGGATTGGCTTTACTACCCCGGCGGCCAGCGCTAATGACGGCGGGAGTGGAGATAGCGGCACTTTTCCCTTGGAGGGCATGGGCTAAATGGGGCGTACTGAGACGGTAATAGGGCACCGTGGCTTGGTAAATCACGATAATTAATCTGCCCCGGAGCAATAGAGCCAGCAATAAATGCAATTGCTGAATGTCTTCTTGGGCAAACTCCGGTGGATTATCCCCCTCTGATTCAGGGACAGAATAGAGCGCAGTTAGTAACTCATGTTCGGTTTTGAGGCAAAGACCTTGCTGTCCATCGGCCAGGCTTTTGAGTAATTGCAGGGCTTTTTTAAGTAGATGGGGGGGCAGAAAAGCCAAATAGGTTTGGACGGCAAAGGTTAACCATTCATCTAACTTTTTACCCTGGTAATTCGCTGACTTAGTAACTTGTTGTTGTTCCAAGACGGTTCCCAACAGTTGCAAATCAATGGGATGGAGCCAGGGCCCCTCTTCCCAACCGCCCTCCATCGCTAAATCCCCCAAAAACTGGGACTGCAAACTAGGGGGCCAAGGGTGCCGACATTGGGCCATGGCCTGGGCCAACCAACTTTCCGCTTGCCCTAGGGTGAGGGGGGGGATGGCCTGGTATTGCAGTGGGGGCAGGGACTGTTCTTCCTCCAATTGTCCCTTTAGCTCCCCATAAAAGTCGGCGATCGCCGTGGGGGGTAAAGAAATTAACAGACGGACACCTTGGGACGGGCCAGTGGTTAACAACCATTGCCACAGTACCAGAGCCAATTCCTGTTGGCGCAAGGAAGGACTTTGTTGCCAGGGTAGGGAGCCGTTTTCCCCGTCTAATATCAACAGCAAGTCCAATATTGGTAAGGCTTCTAGGGCAGAGGCTAACTCCGGGGCTGTAGCTTGCCCCAAGGAAGGCAGACTAAAGCGCTCCCCCAGGTGAACCCATAACTTTTCCGCCCAGCGCGGAGTAAACTCTACTAAAAACACCCGGTCTGGGGACATTTGTTGCAACACTTCCCCCGCTAACCAAGAAGTTTTGCCTCCCCCTGGCTCCCCCGTTAGGACCAACACTGGCATCGGCTTTTGTTCCCAAACCCTTTGCAGGTCATGCCAGGCGAGGGAAACTGTCTTTGGGGATTGCACGGCAGACAAACCCTCCGTACTGCCCCCCAGAATTTTTTCCGGTGCTAGGGGATGGCGATAAATACGTTGTTCTGGCCAACAGGGAAGGGGCCTTGGACCAATGAAGGCTCGCTGACCTAAACGGTATTCCCTGGTTTGATATTCCTGGTCAATGGCCAAGGCTGCCAGCCAATCTTCCAACTGTAAATAGCATTCCCGTAATTCCACCAGAATGGCTAGGTATAGACGGGGATTATCGTCAAAGGACACCAGGGTTTGGGCCTGGCGCAGGGTCATCAAAGCTTCTTTAATCTGGTCATTGGCCAATTGCACCCGACCGGCAAGGTAATGCAAATTTGCCAAGCAGGGACGATAATCCCGATCTTCAACTTCCTTAGAACGGGTTTCAAAGGCCCTTTTGAGAGCTTCCTTAGCTTCGTCAAATTTCCATTGCTCCACCAGGGCTTCACAAAGGTAACCATGGGCCAGGGAAATTAACCCCTGTAATTCCAATTCCGTCCAAGGCTTTTCCTGATTGCGATCTGGGGTGGTGTCCGTGGCAGCAAAGGGGGAAAGTTGATAGAAAAAAATCAGGCTGTTTTCGGCGGCTTGTCGCAGTTGCTCCCAGTCTTCTAGTCCCCGTAGAAGTTCCCCCACCAAGTTGAGGGTTTCTCCATGGACAAAGTGCCATTGCTGATTTTCTAGGGCGGCGATCGCCGTTTGGGCATAATTACGGGTTTGTTGCCAAAGTTGATGGGCACGGCTTTTTTCTCCGTAGGCTTGGAGTAGGGAGAGATAGCCCAACCGTAGGCTCAGCCAAATAATTGGCTCCGTATCCCCCAGCAGTTCCCAGACATCCAAACTTTCCCGATAGTGGCACTGGGCCTGTTTTCTGCCCATTTCTCCTTGGCTTTCCCGGGCCAAACCCTGTAACAAGGATAATTTGGCTTGGAGGAGGCTAATCGGCTCTAGTTCGAGGTTATGCTTTTGGTCAACGATCTCCCCCAACCAATGGGGCAAATTAACTAACATTTCCCGGCGTTTCTCCAGGGTCAATGGTGCCGGTTCTGACCAAACACACTGCCAGAGTTCATCGGTGCATTGCTCCAGATCCCCTGCCCCCAGCCGTAGATCAAACCAATGGCTTTTGCCGTCCAAGAAAGTCTGTAGGCCACGGAAGGCTTCTTCTATGGTGGGGGGAACCAGCACAACCCAATGGAAATGTCTCTCTCCACAGCGTTGTTGCTTTCCTTGGGCCAATTGGGCCAGAAAAGTTTGGGGATCGGGTTCTTCAGTCAGGCCAGTGATGAGAATAACGTCGCCTGTAAACTGTTCCCATTGCTGTAAAACCCTGGCCAGTTGCTCCTTTTCCGCCGCATCCAAAATCAGAACGTCGCCGGCGATCGCCGTGTCGTACCAATCTTCCACCCAAGTGAATTGACCGGCTAAACAGAAATAAAGGCCATCCTGGGCCGCCGGTTGTCCAACCCTATCAGCGAGGGATTGTAAAAGTTCTTGTTGCTGGGTAAGGCAGGATAACATAACAGCCATCGGTGTGAAGTTAGTACAATTACTAGCAAGGAAAAAATTATTTGACCTGTGAAGTTTTGCTTAATCTACGGTGGACACCGCCGCAAGACTGAGCAAATTTAATCAAAAATAGCGGGGAAAGCTCCAGGCCTCAGCTTCAATTTTAGTGACAAGATGCCAGCGTTGACACGGCCAGGGACGGGAGCAATTAAGCCATGACCAACGGATATCCATTGGGGCATGATTCATTGACTTGGATTCGGAATCAAAGCAGTCAGCAAAGTTTTTGCTCAACAAATCCTTGATGTTGCCCCAATATTTCATCTCCAGCAAAACTGGCTACACCGTATATTTTCATCCTGATTGACTGACAAAAGTTTAAGAGGACTCGTAGGAATAGACCTGGAGAGTAAACTCAAGGGCATAAAGGCGGCGGTGATGCTGACGAAGGGAAGCCATAGCCGGTTCAGGGTCTTGATGGGA
>NZ_JADEVV010000096.1 GCF_015207985.1 Synechocystis salina LEGE 00031
GTGTAGCAGGGGCGGGACGGGCCGACGGGGATGGAGTGCTATTTTGAACGGAGGAATTATTGCTGTTACCGGACTCCACAGTGGCATTGGGGGCATTATCTGTTACCCCGGCGGCTGTCCCTGGAGAGCTTTTCGCCAAGTTTGCAGCTGTAATGGGGCGGGGACTTTTCAAGCCTGAAGCGGAATCCTGGGGAGGGGCAGGAATTTGACTCAGGGGTGGTAACGTCTTAATTAGTTCTTCGCCAGCCATGTCGGCCCTTACTTCGGTGCCATTATCTGTTTTGCCATTGGCGATAGCACTGGAGTCTTCACCATAGCCACTCCAGGCCAATAACAGGGGAATACTGCCAATGGAAGCGAGGGGAATCAGCATCAACCCCCATTTACGAGAAATCCGCCAACGGCCGGCGATCGCCTGAAAAGAAAAACTTTTAGAAGACTTAAGAAATTTGAATAAAGGGAAGGGAAAGGCAGTTATTTTTTTCATGCCACCGGAAAAATTTTTCAAACCACACCCCGCTCCAGCACATTGGAAGCAAAACAACAAAACTTTGAATATTGTAGGCCGGTTTCCCCCAAACGGCCGCCGGGGATCAATCCGCTAGTAATGCCTTGCCTCCCCAAGGGCCATGCCATATCATTTGCTAAAGAGATCTTCTCGTTCAACCACACCACATCCCTGCCGATCGCAGTTTACCGGGTATGACCAAGATTGAAACCAGAACCGAACCAATGGTGCTCAACATGGGCCCCCATCACCCATCTATGCACGGGGTGTTACGCCTGATTGTGACCCTAGATGGGGAAGACGTGGTGGACTGTGAACCAGTGATTGGTTATTTACACCGAGGCATGGAAAAAATTGCTGAAAGTCGTACCAATATTATGTACGTTCCCTACGTTAGCCGTTGGGACTACGCCGCCGGTATGTTCAACGAAGCCATCACTGTCAATGCTCCGGAAAAGCTAGCCGATATTGAAGTGCCCAAGCGGGCCCAGTATATCCGGGTGATCATGCTGGAACTGAACCGCATCGCCAACCATTTACTCTGGCTTGGCCCCTTTATGGCGGATGTGGGCGCCCAAACTCCCTTCTTTTATATTTTCCGGGAACGGGAAATGATTTATGACCTGTGGGAAGCCGCTTCTGGTATGCGGTTGATCAACAATAATTATTTCCGCGTTGGTGGGGTTGCAGTGGATCTGCCCTACGGTTGGAATGACAAATGCGAGGACTTTTGTGACTACTTTTTGCCCAAGGTTGACGAGTACGAAAAATTAATTACCAACAACCCCATTTTCCGTCGTCGGGTAGAAGGGGTGGGCACTGTGACCAGGGAAGAGGCCATTAACTGGGGCTTATCTGGCCCCATGCTCCGGGGTTCTGGGGTGAAATGGGATCTGCGCAAGGTGGACCATTACGAGTGCTACGACGAGCTTGATTGGGAAGTGCAGTACGAAACCGCTGGGGATTGTTTTGCCCGTTACTTGGTGCGTATCCGGGAAATGCGGGAATCAGTCAAAATCATTCGTCAGGCCCTCAAAGCCATGCCCGGTGGCCCCTACGAAAATCTGGAAGCCAAGCGACTCCAGGAAGGCAAAAAGTCGGAGTGGAATGATTTCCAATACCAGTACATTGCCAAAAAAGTTGCCCCCACTTTTAAAATTCCGGCCGGCGAACATTACGTGCGCTTGGAGAGCGGTAAGGGAGAGTTGGGCATCTTCATTCAAGGTAATGACGATGTGTTCCCCTGGCGTTGGAAAATCCGTTCTGCGGACTTTAACAACCTGCAAATTCTGCCCCACATCCTTAAGGGGGTAAAGGTGGCGGACATTATGGCAATCCTCGGTAGCATCGACATTATCATGGGATCGGTGGACCGCTAGGTGGGGTTGCCCAGTTCTAATTAAGTTTTTCTCCCTTTTTCCATGGCTAATAAGGTCGCTAAAGCGAAGCATCGCTCTAAATCTAATTTTGGTGATTTTGTCTTCAGTCCCCTAGCCCTATTCCTAGCGGTAGTGGCTTGTATGGGGGGCACGGCCTTTATTAGCTATAAATTGGGGGATGCGGCTCTGGAGGGGGTTGTGCAACCGCCCAGTAACCCCATGGAGCAGTTTGTGATCCCGCCCACGGATGGGGAAAAGGCCAAAGATGAGTCAGATTCCGGTGCGAAGTTCAAGCCAGTGAATATTCAACAGGTGGCGAAGGAAACTAGGGGATATATCAAAAAACAACAGAAAATGCCTAAGGGGGAAGCTAACTCCACTAATGCTGACCAGGCGGAGACGGATACGGAAAAAAAGTCTTAGATGCTGATGCGCCCAATCCCCCAGTGAGCGGCGAAAATCAAGGGGTATTGATGCGGGTAGAAAATGTTGTCCACGATCGCCGTCGCCTCAAGTTGGCAGTAAGTTTGCAGAATAATGGCCCGGAGGAAGTGGAGTTTCTGTACAGTTTTTTGGAAGTCAGGGACCAGGATAATAATCTGTTGAGCTCCTTTGCCGATTCTTTGCCCCCCACTTTACCCGGCGATCGCCAGGTGTATAACGGCACCATTGAATTATTTGGGCCACTACCGGATTCGGTGCGTGGTGTATCAATCCGTTTAGCCAGCTATCCCGATGAAAAGGTTAAATTGCAGATTGATGCTATTCCCATTCCCTAGCTAGCTAGATTCCACTGAAGCTCCAATCAATTTATGCGATCGCCTCTGTTGGCTCCGTCCGAAAAACGTCAAGTGTTACCCCGGTTTACCTCCCCTTGGTATTTATCGTCGGGCTTGGCCATGACCATCTACACTGCTTTCGTGGCCAATCAGCGTAGTTTAAACTCAGCCCAGGCCGGGGAACCTGAATATATTGCCCAAGTAATGACCGGCTCCCGGGCGGTGCCCCTACAAACGTGGCGATCTCCCATTCCTCCCCAGGGCCAGGGAACACTAATTGCCACCTATGGCATCACCGGATCCCTGGAAGATCAGGGCTTTTTGCGACAATGGGGACGCTGGGCCCATGAACGGAACTATGGCGTAATTTTGTTTGACTGGCGGGCCCACGGTAAATCGGCGGAACTCTCCCCCACCCTCACCTCCGATGGCTTGTATGAAGGGGAGGATTTTGTCTATTTAGCGGCCCAAGCTAAAGCTTTGGGTTATCCTGGCCCCTTTTGGTTTGGGGGTTATTCCCTGGGGGGTCAGCTTGCCCTGTGGGGAGTGTATAAGGGTCAAACTTTGGAAGATTGGCGAAATAACGACGCAATGCTAACTTCCCTTTCGCCCACGGACATTGGGGGAGCTATGGCCGTTTGCCCTAGCCTTGATTCCCAGCGCTCCCTCAATTATTTAACTAGCCATCCTGTGGGAAGGTATTTGGAAAAGGCGATCGCCAACAAGCTGAAGGAATTGGCCTGGCAGTTACATCGCCACCATCCAGGGGAGTTTGATCCCCAAGCCATTGAACGGGCCAATACCATTTGGGGTTTTGACCACAATTTGGTGATCGATCGCCTGGGATTTGCTTCGGTGGCAGATTATTACGAAGCCAGTAGTGCCCTACCCCTATTAAGCAAAATTGTTAAACCAACCCTATTGCTCTACGCCGCCAATGATCCCATGTTCCATCCCGCCATAGCGGAGGAATTGGCCAGCTTGCAAAACCAACTTACCGGCGTGGATTTACAGTTAACCCCCAAGGGCGGCCATGTGGGCTACATTGCCAATGCCCGTTGTCAAAGGGAAAACAATGATCCCGACGAAAATTGGGCCATCCATCGCACCCTAGATTGGTTGGATCATCAAAACTCCCCCCCTTCATAAAACTTCCCCCTTATTAAGGGGGGATTAATCACCACGTCATTAAGGGAAGCTAGGAGGATTAATCGCTATCTCATTCAGGACTTACGCAAAAGAAAACTTAAGAGTAGGAGAACGAAGCTGTTGACGCAGGAAATCAGACCATGGTTGATGAGATATTTCGTAGACTGTCAATGGGCTATTAACGGCTTGACGACGAAGAAAGTTCCAGACCTGTAAGGCACAGTGAATATGATTACGTTGAATGCGTCCCTTGCGACATTGACAGGCTTCTACACCAGTCAACTGCTTTAGTTCACGATGAAACTGTTCAATCTTCCAGCGCACCCGACACTCCTCTCGTGTCGCCTGAGTCGAATCTTGAGATAAGTCATTAGTCACGACGAATTCCGTCCGGTGTGGTGACACCGTAACTCGGAACAGTTTCACTTTTTTCT
>NZ_JADEVV010000043.1 GCF_015207985.1 Synechocystis salina LEGE 00031
TGGAAGAACCGGCCCCGCCCCCGGCAATGGCAAATACTTCCTTTGAGCAACCGGAAGAGCATCCTCCCGTTGACCCTGAACCCCAACTCGACTTTGCCCCCAAGCAATCGCCGGAGACTCCTGAATTACCTCTACCTCTGCCTGTAGAAACCGAACCAGAGCTTTCTGAGCCCGCCATGGCCAGCGCGGAAGCAACGGATCTACCCGAAGGACCCATGGACTTTTCAGAAATTATTGCCCGCAGTAACCTAGAGCTCAAACGATTGGGCTGGACCAGTGAACAGGGACGCAATTATCTGCTGCAAACCTACGGCAAACGATCCCGCCAGTTACTGTCCGATGAACAGTTGATTGAATTTTTAGCTTATTTGGAACAACAGCCCACCCCATAAAGGAAATGAGCAGAAAAAACCTAGTATCTCCATCGGTTGCCATTGGATACTAGGTCTATATTGCTTTCTGTGTATTTTAGACAGAGCGGAGGAACTAACTTGCCAAAACTTTTTCCCCTTTTTCTGCCGTTGTCACAAGGGAAGGAACGACTTGTTCCTGTTGCTGGTTGTTAAGGTAATCCTTTAACTGTTCGCCAATTTCTTGTCGGACAATTTCCCGATATTGCATGAAATGTTCGTTATGGGCGCAGAGGGTGATGTAATGCTCAAACACGGCTGGGTTATGGCGAAGAATACCAAAGGCATGGTGCCAAAAACGCCACCGGGTATCCCGTTTAAAGCCTTGTCGCCAGACCACGATCGCCAAAGCTTTCAGATCAACCAAACTGGGCAACTTAGCTGGGGCTTTACATTTAGGCGCACCCAATTTGAGGAAACAACGGTAGTTGCGGTCTAGATAACCGTGGGGATCATATAACTCCCAAAAGGCTTCCACGTATTCATTGGCAATGTCCTCCAGGGGCCGGGTGGGGACAAAGTTCATTAACGTAGTCTGGTTAATATTGCCCTTGCTCTCATCCAGTAGACGATTTTCCCGTTTCAGTCGGTGCCATAGGGCCGTGTTGGGCAAAGCCTGGAGCATGGCAAAGGTAGTGGTGGGAATGGCCGTCTGTTCGGCAAAGCGGACAATGCGATCGCCAGCGCCCTGTTTTTCCCCATCAAAGCCAATGATGAAGCCCGCCATAGGTCGGAGACCAGCCTTGATGATTTTATCGACGGAATCCGCCAGGGAGTTACGGGTATTTTGGAATTTTTTGGTGAACTCCAAGCTTTCTTCGTCGGGGGTTTCAATACCGAGGAACACCGCATCAAAGTAACATTCCACCATTAAATCCATCATTTCTTGGTCATCGGCCAAGTCAATGGAAGCTTCAGTGTTGAAACGGAAAGGATATTTATGCTCCGCCTGCCAAACCTTGAGTTCCTTCAGCAATAATTTCACATTGCGTTTATTGCCGATGAAGTTGTCATCCACCATAAACACCGATCGCCGCCAACCCAACTCATAAAGATAATCCAATTCCTTAAGTAGCTGGGCCGGGTCTTTGGTGCGGGGCTTGCGACCGTAGAGCACAATGATGTCGCAGAATTCACACTGGAAGGGGCAACCCCGAGAAAACTGCACCGACATGGAATCATACGCGTCCAATTCCAACAGATCGTAACGGGGAATGGGGGTGGTGGTGACATCGGGTTTTTCTTCCGCCCGGATAATGCCTTGGCGTTCTCCCCGCTCTAGGGCCTCTACGAACATGGGTAGGGTTATTTCCCCCTCATCCAAAATCAGAAAATCCGCCCCGGCATTTTTTACTTCATCGGGCACTGAAGTCGCAAAGGGCCCCCCTACGGCTACCAATTTTCCGTGGGCTTTGGCGGCTTTGATATTTTCTACCATGTCATCCCGTTGCACGATCATGCCGGAGATGATGACCACGTCTGCCCAGTCCCACTCATCTTCTCTTACATTGCGGACATTGCGGTCCACCAGCTTAAACTCCCATTCCTGGGGGAGAATACCCGCCACGGTGATCAACCCGAGGGGAGGTAATAAAACCTTCCGACCCACTAGCTCCAGAATTTTCTCGTAGGACCAGAAAGTAGGGGGAAACAACGGATAGATTAATAGGGCGCGCATGGCTTCTCGCTAAGGGAAGATTTATGTTAAAAAAATCTAGAAATTGATTAGGTATGGGGTTAACTTTAGCTAAAGCTAGCACACCCTCGCCAGGAAGTACCCGAAAGCCAGACTGTTGGCATAGATAAATCCTATGGTTAACCATGGTTATTGCCTAGGCCGCTCCCTCTTCTCCGTCGCTGTGGTGGGAGCATTGTCATTGGTTTTTCCCCTGCCCCTGCCGGGCCAAGACATGGTTGACAGTGATCGTTCCCTACCCTTGATGGGTGACCATCCCTTGGAGGAAAGGCTAATTGATGGCATGGATGAGGGGATTAAAAAAAACTACCGGGGGGCGATCGCCATTTTTACGGAATTAATTCTGCTGGATCCAAGCTATGCCGATGCCTATTTTAATCGGGGTATTGCCAGGGCCAGGATAGCTGATTACCAAGGGGCGATCGCCGACCATAGCCAGGCCCTTGCCCTAAACCCCCAATTGGCGGAGGCCTACAAAGCCAGGGGAAAAATTTATTGGCAATTAGGCGATCAAAGCCAAGCCATGGCTGACCTGGAAACGGCCTTGGCCCTTTTCTCCGCCCAGGAAAATATTGTTAGTCAACGGGAAACCTGGGAACAACTACAAACATGGCGCGGTAATCCTTAATCAACCCCCAGATTTTCTCGCTTACCAAGAAGAGCTAGGGAAGATTAAAACACTATTGTCAAGGAGAGTTAGGGAGATTTGATTGCCAGAACTCAATTTCCCCAACAGGTTCTCAAGCCCGTGGATAAACTTTTAATTACTCCTACCAACGTCCTAATTTCAAGGGATTTCGGCAATTTTTCTGTTGATTTGAGTGGGGCCTTTTTAAAGCAGTTTGCAGAGCTGTCCTGGTTTCCAGACCATTAACTTGAGTTAAACAAAGTTAAGTTTTATGGCATTTTCCTTTCCCTCCAAATACCCTTGCTAAGATGGCGGGAAAGCCGGGTTTCTAGTCCCATGGTGGCTTTTCTGTTGAGTATAAGGTAAGCATAAATACCTAAAAATGAGACATTTTTGTGACGCTTGGATTGAAGAATGGTGTGAAGCCAACGGTTGGACAGATTTGTTCATGGAAAGACTCAATTACTATTGGGCTTTTCCCCCTGGAGCTGTCATGCCGGAGCCAATTCCTGGCAAAATTCTCCGGGCAATTAAACTAGAAAAAGGTCTTTGCGAAGAGGAAAAAGCTTGGTTAACCGCCGCTGTGGCTGTTTCTGCTTTGGCGATCGGTTCTGCTTTTTTGCTCAGAAACCCCATGCCTGTAGTATTGGCCTTTGCCTTTGATGCGGTGACGGCAGGGCGTTTGGAAATGGAAGAAATCTGAGAAATTTGAGAAAATTAGTCCATTGCCTGCAATATCAAACACTCTGATTGGAGTGACTAAGCAACATTTATGGCCGATTCCATCATCCCAGACTCTAACGACCAGAATTATGCCGAACTGGCCCACCAATGTCAGAATTTGGCTAGCCAAGTCCAGAGCCTCAGCCAACGGGTGGAAAACCTGGAAAGCAAACTGACCTTAATCCCAGACATTGAGCGCTATGGCAAGTTACAGGAATGTTTGATGGCCAAGGACTTCAAAAGGGCAGACCACGAAACCACCCGCATTATCCTCGAAACCCTCAATCGTAATCGGGATAATCTGAGCCCAGAAACTTTGTCTGCTCTGCCCTGTACGGTTTTAACGGTAATTGATCGCCTGTGGCGGACCTATAGCGATGATCGCTTCGGTTTTAGCCGTCAATTGGAAGCTTATCAAAAGGTAGGCGGTAACACTGATACTCTCCGGACCCAAGACCGCAAAGTGATGGGTGCCTTTGCCCAAGAAGTGGGTTGGGTGCAGGAAGGAAAGCTTCGTTTTGAGGAATATGACCAATGGGATTTTTCCCTCAACGCTCCAGTGGGTAGCTTCCCGGCGATTTGGTGGAAGTCTCCCTATGGCTTAAAAATGGTGACTTTTTTCTTCATTCGTTTGTTTGAATGTAACGGTTAGGTCAAGAATTTGGCCCTATCTATTTTGCAGTTGGGAGGAAAACGGCGATCGCCAAGTTTTACCTTACCTGTGGAATTGCGTTACTGAATAAGGCTGGAGGTTGTCTCTTTTTGCCAAAATTTACGGGCAGGGGCTTTAGTTAAACCCTTTCTAAATACAAGTTCTTAGAGCTTCAATGTCAGCGGCGACAATTTTATCGAGATTGCGGGTAATTTTGCCAATGTCCCAATGCCACCAAGCAATCACTAGCAAGGCGTCAATCACTTCGTCTGTGAAGCGTTGACGGAGCAAGCGGGCGGGATTTCCCCCCACAACGGTGTAGGGCAACACGTCCTTGGTAACAACGGATTTGGCGGCAATAATGGCCCCGTCTCCCACCTGTACCCCTGGCATAATCACTGTTTCATAGCCGATCCAGACGTCGTTGCCAATGACCGTATCCCCTTTGTGGGGCGGTTCTTCCTCTGGTGCCACCGTTTGCCAACCATTGGCAAAAATTGCAAAGGGGTAGGTGGAAAACCCTGCCATGGCATGGTTAGCCCCATTCATAATAAATTTTACGCCCCGGGCTAAGGCGCAGAACTTGCCAATAATTAGGCGATCGCCGACGAAGGGAAAATGGTACAGAACATTGCGCTCAAAGTTTTCTGAATCTTCGGGATCATCGTAATAGGTGTAGTCTCCAATGATGATATTGGGATTAGAAACCGTATTTTTAATAAAACAAACCTGGGGAAATCCCACCATGGGGTGCTTGTTTTTGGGATCTGGCCCGTACATTACTTTTGGCTCCCAAAAGTTCTATAGCATCGACTAGTTGAGTATTTGTTTTGTTACCCCGGATATTAGATTTCCATTGCCGCCAAATCGGTCAAAGTTTCCTGGGCGGCCACTTCATCCACAATGCTAATGGCAAAGCCGACATGGACAATGACGTAATCCCCCACCTTAACCTCAGGGACATAGGCGAGGCTAACGGTTTTAATGATGCCACCAAAACTAACTTTTCCTGCCAACAACAGGGGATCAGAGTGGGGAATTAAACTGACAACCTGGCCGGGCAAGGCTAGACACATGGGGAAAAGGGAGAAGGGGTAGGTAGCAAATAAGTCAGCAGAGCCTTGGGATAAACCAAACCCAGGCCATGGTCTAACTTTAACCCAACAGCAAAGTTTCCATTTGGGCCACCAACTGATGGGTGACGGGCAAACTGTCAATCACCATGGCCAGGCAGAGCAACATGAGGTAAAAAATGGAGAACTTGAATAATCCCCGGGCTAAGTCCCGATCGCCGGGAGCCTGCTTGAGTTGCCAAGCTTTGACCAGAAATTGTCCGCCCAAAACCATGGCGATCGTCAGATAAAGGATGCCCAACTGGTGGAGGGGATAGACCAGTAATAGGCTGAAGGGCACCACCAAAAGTGAATAGTACCAAATTTGGCTGACGGTTTTTTCTTCCCCCGCAATCACCGGCAACATGGGCACATTCACCTGGGCATAATCATCCTTAATCATCAAAGCTAGGGCCCAAAAGTGGGGGGGAGTCCAGAGAAAAATCAGCGCAAACAGCACCCAGGGAGTCCAGCTTAAATCCCCCGTAACGGCGGCCCAACCTACCAAGGGGGGAATGGAGCCCGCTGCCCCACCAATGACAATGTTTTGGGCGGTGTGTCGTTTCAGCCAATGGGTATAGATCAGCATGTAAAAGACGATGCCGGACAACGCTAAGCAACCGCTGAGCACATTGATAAAGGCAGCAAAAAGAGTGAATGAGAGTACCCCCAAAACTAGGGCAAAAATCAACGCATGGCGGGGTTGGACTTTTCCGGCCGGGATGGGTCTGGCCCTGGTGCGGAGCATCTCATAATCAATGTCTTGGTCGTAAATGCAGTTCAGGGTTTGGGCCGACGCAGCGGCCAGGGTTCCCCCCAATAGGGTGATGAACAATTTGGGTAAATCCACCCGACCTTCCGAGGCAATCCACATGGAAGCGGCGGTGGTAATCAGCAAGAGGGGAATAATTCTCGGTTTGGTTAACTGGTAATAACTTTTGCACACCGCCCCCATGGAATCGTGTTGGCGATGAATTTTTGTCGAAGTAACCATAGAGAATCAAAAGAAAGGGTAAGCAGGGGGAAGAGCAAAAATTTTTCTTGAATTTTAAGCGAGTCTTCCCAAACTGGACAAAAAATAGCAGTTAGATTGACCGCAACAGCAGGAACTTCCCTCCCCAGAAAGATTTGAATATTTTTGCCATCAGGCTGTAATGGGGGTCGTCGGTCGATGGTCTCGCACTGCCAAAACGGCGATCGCCAATAGGGTAGCCCAGAGACAAATTCCCACTGTATGGTGGGCTACGGTTAAGGGTTCAATTTGTAAATGGAGTTTTAGCGTAGCAACCCCCAATAGGATCTGTCCCCCCAACAGGGCCAGGGCTCCATTGCCCAACTGGCGTAGGAAAGGGTTCAGGGCCGGGGTGCGCCTGGTACACCAATAGGTCATAGCCACCCCCAAGGCCGTGGGTAAAACCCCCAACAGATGACTATGCAACACTTGGCAAAATTGCGTGCCGGCGATCGCCAAACACTGATGGGCCGCCCACTGGGAGCCCACCAATCCCCCCATTAAACATTGCAGATAAATGATAGTGGTGCTAGCCAGGGCCACCGGTCTTAACTTACCGGCTGTTTGATTGCTTTGGTAGGGCATCAGGCAGAGGCCAATGATCACCAAAGAGCCTAAAAAAGCCATGGCTGTCCCCAAATGGGCCGTTACAATGTCAAACCGTAGCAGTTCAATCACCGTCAGCCCGCCTAACAATCCCTGCACCAAAATCAGCGCCAGGGATCCCAAGGTAGCCCAGGGCAACCAACTGGGCAAAACCCGACGGAACCACCAGCTCAAACCTACCAAAATTAGGGTGCTAAAACCAATCAAAGCGGCATCCAAACGGTGGAACCATTCTAAAAATACCTGTAAATTCATTTGTTGACTGGGGATCCACTGACCATAGCACAGAGGCCAATCAGGACAGGCTAGCCCCGCATTCATTACCCTGGTGGCACTGCCCACCGCCATCAATAGCACTGTGGCAATGGCAATTTTCCACACCAGTCGACGAATCCAGACCTGAACCTGGACAAAAGCATGGGGTTGACTTTGGGAGCGAATGGCATTGGGGAGAATAGACTCAGCCATAGTTTTGATCTGCAACCTCAACAATAGGGGCAAGGGTGGGGAGAAAAACCCCAGTCACCGTCAGATTCTAACCAACACTCTCCCCAGGGGAAAGAAAACTTGGCTACAGCATCGATATTCTTTAGATTTACTTCAGATTTCCCCGACTCAACCTTTGAGACTATAAACCCGTTGCCATTGCTCCTCTGTAACCCGAAAGTTGGTGCTGTTGGGAGCTCGAATAACCAGCAAATCTCGCAGAATCTGATCCTGTTTAAGTTCGTGGCGGCGGAGGGGTTGTCCCAGCAATTTACGTAGAAATCTGAGTTGTACCCTCGGTTTATCTAACTTAGCCTGGTCAGGCATGAGCCAATATTGCTTATCTAGTAGCTCTGTTTGAATTTCCGGTGGCTTAGTTACTTCGGCAATGGCATAAATCCCCGCTTCTGGCCCCGCCATCCAGACCAAAGCCCGATCGCCAACCTGAATTTCCTTGCCATAACGGGTTACTAACCAGGGCAATTCCTCTTGCTCTTCAATGGCTTGAAGAATACGATAGTACTTAGGGTTGCCTTGAAATAACCAGTAGGCCATAGTTGGTTCGCAAATTGAAATAACTGCGGCGAGATTTGGGTCAGGGTAACAAAATTGAGGCTAAGCAGAACTGACTGCGACAGCTACTTTGACCACTAAAAATTAACCCTACCCTACATTTAATTTAAATCCACGCCAACGTAGTAACGAAGACTTTATTCCTTACTGAATAACATCGAATAACACCTGACTCATATATCTTTCCGCCCAGGCGTCTCCAAAGGCTTTTTCCAGTACCCGGCGGGTTTTATCATTTTTCTGTTGTTGTTGGCAGTAATGGATTTGTCCCTGACGGTGTTCCGACGTTTGAGTCTCAGACAAAGGTGCAGCAACCGTTGCTTGGTGGCAGTGAATTTGCAAAAAATCCGCTACCCGTTGCACAAACCGTTCTTCTTCAGTGTCATTGCTGGGGCGGATAAATAAACAATACTCAGAAAATATTTCTCCCCAGGGAGGCAATTCCCGTTGTTGCTCAAATTCTGGTTGGCCTAATTCCGCCAATGCTTCTTGGTACGCTTCAGGCAATTGGCGATCGCCTTGGGTGGGGGATAGATCGGCAATGGCCGCACTCACCCCCGCTGGCCCCGCCACAATATCACAACCAAATAGGGGCAGACCGTATAGGGGCTCGGGAAACATCACACAATGGAGAATATCCAATCCCTTGCCCACCTTGGCCAACTCCAAATGCATTTTGCGGAACTGGGGCGTTTGGTAGCACCGATTTTCAATCACTAACTTTTCCCCTTCCAATCGCCCTTCTACGTAGCCCAAATCCTCCGGTAACGCATAGGGCTTGAGGGATAAACCCTGCCAACTAGCGGCGATCGCCAGGGCTAGCTGTTGAATCATTGGGTTCAACGTCGGCATCAGGGAAGAATTAGTCAAACTTAAATCAGTGACGGCCATGGTAAACACTCAAATCTAGGGCAAATCAATCGGACAATGGGCTGGAAACTTGGAAACTAAAACCTACGCTGGATTGCCGCCCCCTTCCTCCGTTGACAGTTCTAAACAATAGCCTGCCCCATACACCGTTTTAATGAAGCGAGGCCGACGGGGGTTAGGTTCCAACTTGGTGCGGAGGTGGCGAATGTGCACCCGAATAGTTTCAATATCATCATCTGGTTCGTAGCCCCACACTTCCCGCAAAATGTCGCTGGGGGAAACCGTTTGCCCATGGCGTTGCAACAAACAGTGGAGCAATTCAAACTCTAAATGGGTCAACTTAATACTTTTGCCAAACCAAATCGCCTCAAATCTTTCCGGTACCAAGGTTAGGGGCCCCTGGTTGAGAATTTCTGAGTGTTTCGCCGCCTGGGGAATGCGATCCGTGCGCCGCAGTAAGGCCCTCACCCGGGCTAACATTTCCTCCACGTCGAAGGGCTTGGTGAGGTAGTCGTCGGCCCCGGAGTCAAAGCCTTGAATTTTATCCTGGATCTGACCCAACGCCGTTAGCATCAGCACCGGAATATCGGCCGTGCGTTCATCCCGGCGCAACCGTTGACAGACCGTAAACCCATCCACCTTGGGCAGCATCAAGTCCAACATGATCAAATCCGGTTGCAGTTGCACCGCCAACGCTTGACCCTTAATGCCATCCACTGCTTGTTGGACATCGTAGCCCGCCATTTCCAGGTTAATGGAGACTAAATCAGAAATTGCCGGGTCGTCGTCAATGATCAGTATTCGAGGCATGCGCAGGGACTAAAGGAAAACAAAATAATTTCAAGGCGCAAACCATTATAAGAGCTTTTAAAGGGCCAAGGCCCTAAATCATTGGCTTTTTATTCTTGACTAATGATTTTTATAGTTTTAAGTAACTAGTTTGAACTACATTGCTGGGCAAATTAGCCAGATTACCGCAAAGCTCGGCAATAAAGGGGGTAAAGACAGGGCTCTTTCCCCTTTGCCAGATCCTAGATTCTATTCCTGGGGACCTGGAGCTACGGGAATGGCGGCCCCTTCCACCGGAATGACCTGAATGAGGTGATCTTCTGCCGGATTTTTACTGGCGGGGGGAGCAATGGGAGCTTCACTGGGTAAAGCCTTTTTCGGAGCAGGATTGCTGATAATGGCAGTGTCCACAGCTTTTTGCTCCATGGGTTTACCAAGGGGGCTATGGAGAGGAGGCGAAGAAGGTAGTTCGGTAGCGTCGGAAGGTGATTCTCCATGACTTTCTCCGGCGGGAAGCAGATTCTCACCGATCGCCCCAGTGGTTTCCGTTTCCAGTACTTTGGCAGTTTCAGCGGCCGGGCCAGGGGTCTTATCGGACTTTTCCCCGGTGGGCGTGGTGGGATGCAAGCCAGAATTGACCAATTTGGCACCACCATTCTGGGGAGCATTATTCTCCGGCTGGGCGATCGCCGGGGGACATTCGGTACTGCTCAGCCCCACTCGACAGCGCAACTCCTCCCTAGCCAAGGAAACAAAAATGCCGGTGCTGGAAAGGAGTAAAGCAAAAATAGTTAAAGCGTTTCTCATAACCACTGACTTAACTTGAATCGGTGTGTTGTCTTTGCCATTGATCCCAGGTGGTTAGCTGAACAACAGCGAACCCATGGCAACCGATCCTAGCCCATGGGAAGAAAAATTTTCATTTTCCAGGGCCATTTTGGCGATCGCCCGTGGTGATGGGTAAGAATTTCGCTTTCAGTTAATCAAACCAACCAATGTCCTCATCGCTCAAATGGGTGGGGGGCTGTTTGGGGGCCACATAACGGGCCGGCATGGCTCGGGGCAGGGTGGTGAGGGCGGCACTGGTCGGCGGGGTTAAGTCCTCTTCCAAGTCTTGAATTTTGCTGTACAGTTTGCCCACCAAATTTTTTTCTTCCGTCAGTTCCGTTTGCAACTTCTCCACCAATTGCACTTCGTTCTGGAGTTTTTTCACCCGAGCCTGTTCTTGTTTTAAACTTTGTTCTAGTTGTTTAACCTTTTCCTGAGCCTTTTTTTCTTGCCGCTGGCGATCGTTTAACTGTTGTAACTGCTCCTTAAGTTTTTCCCCTTGGCTTTTTTCCGCTTGCAGTGCTGCCTTAATATTATCTAACTGGGCTTTGAGTTGGGCCAGATCCGCTGTGGGTTCAGGGATAGAGGCCTCTGGAGTGGGCTCGGGAGCAGGGGGAATCTCAGCCTTTACCTCCGGTTGGGATTGGGCTTTAACTTCTTGTTTGAGGAGATCCGATAAGCTTTTTCTGGCCATGGCAAAGGGAAAATCTAGAAATATAAAAATTAATGATCAAACTATGGGTTTCGGTTAAGGAAATAAACTGGGTAAATGTTGATTAACGGGGCCCCGGGCCTAGAGTAATTCTCGCAAAAGTTCGTCCGCCACCCGTCGATAATCCGATTGGGCCTCCTTAGCATGTTTGCCCTTCCATTGGGTAATGGCCATACCGTCCAACACAGACCGCTCATGGGCTTTATAACTCCGCACGAAGGCGTGGTAAGCAGGAATACCCAGTTCCAAGAGGGTATTCTGGGCTTCCAAGGTTTCATTCAGACTGCGGGAGTCCACCTTAGTCAACAGCACCCGATGGGCCACCCGTAGGGGATTAACAGCGCTTTTTACTGTATCGATCAACGCCGTCAAATCCATGGGAGCTGGGGGTGTGGGCAACACTAGGTAATCAGCTAGCCCAATGACCGTCCTCAAAGCCTCAGAGCGGAGGGCCGGGGGCGTGTCCACCACGATAATTTGGTAGTCGCCTACCTGGGGTAAATTTTTCAATGCCTGGGGATTATTTTCTTGACTGAGATGGAAACCCATCTTGTCACCACTGCGTTCCACCCACCAACTGGCAGAGCCCTGGGGGTCCGCATCTACCAAAAGTACTGATCGCTTTTCCGCTAAAATTGCGGCCAAGTTAACTGCGGTTGTGGTTTTGCCAACGCCGCCCTTGCCGTTAACTACTGCCAAAATCTTTGGTGTGGACACCGATTTTCCCTACCTTGACCTATTGCCGTTGCCCCTCAACATACCATAATTACTCCTCACATTTAGGGAATTATACTGGGGTCAGAAACCAATTTTTACCCATATCCTAGGGAGTTAGCTGGTGTACGAAAGTTACCCAATTTGTTGATTGTTACGAATGGCAACCCACTTTGCTTCCCTTGGCAAGTCCCTCATTGATCTCGTTTGTCTTCCTCCAGGGAACGAACCTGTGCCTGTTTTGCTGGCTCATAAGTTGGCTCTGGCCCTACAGTCGGAGGTGGTGGTGTGGATAGTGGGGCAGGCCCAGCCTTGGTTTTGGTCCTTGGCTGGCAAACATGGCCGTTGGCCCAGTGAAGATTTTTGGCAGGATTGCCCTCCCCATACTCTGGAGGCGATCGCCAACGGTCAAGGATCAACTTTAACAACAGAAGAATGGCCATTGTGGCAAGAACTTTTTCATTTACCTTGCCCCAGGGTAGAGGGGGTTAAAACGTTTTTCCAAGGACGGGAAAATGGGCTAATTCTAACGGCGCATAGTTGCCCAGTTAAGGGAAAATCGGTGCAAAAAAAACGGCAATTTCCTTTACAAAAGCTTCAGGATGATTTAGGGGTGATTAACCAATTATTATCAGGAATTGAGTTGCCGAACAATGAATTGCTGCAGGATTTATCTTCTGTCAATCTTGCTGAATTTGACCCCATCAGCACGCCCCATTCCTCCCGTAATTTTTTTGAAGAAAGCCCGATTTTAAAAATCTGGTATGAAGCCAGCCATCGGCAATTAGAACAACAAAAACAATGGAATGAGAAATTAATTAACAATATCATTACCATCATGAGTGACCAGACCCGCAATCCCCTGGCCACCATTCGCATGGTAGTTGCAACTTTGCGAGCCACTCCCCCCACTCCAGAAAAGCTAGAGCAAAGGCTAGAAATCATCGATCAAGCGTGGCATAAACTTAATGATATTAACAGCAAAATTTTACAATTAAAACAACTTAAGCAAGAGGGTAACCAGTTACAAATACAGGACTTAGAGGTAATTTCTTTACTAAAGGAGACGATTGAACACTGCCCTACCTTGGGCAAAGATAATCACAAAATAGAACTCCATTACGACCATGAAATTAATTCCGTGGCCGCCGATGATGATTATTTGCGGCAAATTTTCCAAGAACTGTTAGCTAATGCACAAAAATTTGCTGTGGCTGACAGTCCTATTGTTGTCACCGTAGAACAATGCGATCACACTGCAATGGAATTAAAAAAAAAGGTTAAATGCACTTTTAGCAACCATACGGTGGCCATAGATGCCCAAAATCTCCAACATTTATTTGATCCCTTTTATCGGGAGCAATGGACCATTGATTCGGCGATCGCCGGAGTGGGGTTGGGGTTAACCATTGTCCGCACTTTAATCGAACAACTCAATGGTAAGATCAGCGTTGTGGGAAAGCCCTCCAGCCAGCCAGGCCAGAGTATAATAACTTTTACCTTAATGATTCCGGAGTCTGGGGCGACTGAATAATTTTTCCTCCGTTGATGATGGTCATTTCGCAACCGGTGGCGGATCGGCCCCTCAGTTGGTCGGGCTTGTCCCGTAAGCCCTGGCGCAGACAACTGGCGGTCACTAGAGTTTTTCTTTCCTTTGTGTTCTTTTTGTGGTGGGACCGACTCACGGCTCCCCAGTCTGCCCAACGGCGCTATCGTCGGGCCCAATGGTTGGTGCAACAATTACTTTATTTGGGCCCCACTTTTATCAAAATTGGTCAGTCCCTTTCCACCAGGGCCGACATTATTCCTGCTGAATATATCCAGGCCTTTACCCAACTCCAAGACCGGGTGCCCCCCTTTGATTCCCGCCAGGCGATCGCCGTGATTGAAGAGGAATTGCACGGGGCGATCGATGAAATGTTTCAACAATTTGAGGTTACTCCCCTGGCATCGGCCAGTTTAGGCCAGGTACATAGGGCCGTATTACCCACGGGGGAAGCGGTGGTGGTGAAGGTACAAAGACCGGGGCTAGACAGTTTATTAAATCTAGATTTTGAGCTTCTACATCAAACGTTACGGCTGGCGAAAAGATGGTTGCCTGGGTTCCGAAATCTGGCCCAAAAATATGAAGTGGAAGCCATTTATCAAGAATTTTTCTCCCTACTATTTTTAGAAATTGATTATATCCACGAAGGAAAAAACGCAGAGAGATTCCGTCAAAATTTTGCTGATTATCCCCGGGTCAGAGTGCCAGAAATTTATTGGCAATATACTACTCGCATGGTTTTAACCCTGGAATATTTACCGGGCATTAAAGTGGACGATCGCCAAGCCTTAGAAACCGCTGGTATTGATTTAGATTTAGTCATTCAAACAGGCATTTGTGCCTATTTAAAACAACTACTAATTGACGGTTTTTTCCAGTCCGATCCCCATCCGGGTAACATGGCGGTGGATAGCCAAGGAGACTTGATTTTTTATGATTTTGGCACCATGGCAGAGGTGAAAATCATTGCCAAAGATCAAATGATACAAACCTTTTTTGCTGTACTGAAAAAGGATGCTAACCAGGTGTTGGAAGCCTTAATTTATATGGGCTTAGTGGAACCCAAAGGGGATCTCAGTCCCGTCAAAAGAATTATTAACTTTTTGCTCGATAACTTTCGGGACAAACCAATTGATATTAAAGCCTTTGACCAAGTGGGGGAAGAGGTCTATGCCATGTTCCAACAACAACCCTTCCGCTTACCGCCCCAAATGACCTTTATTTTAAAATCCATCTCCACCCTAGATGGCATCGCCCGGGCCTTGGACCCCCGCTATAATTTGATCGCCGCCAGTCAGCCCTTCATCCAAAGCGTCACCGTTGCCCAACCCAAACGTTCCCTGGCCATGGCACTGGTGCAACAGGTTAAACAATTTGCCCTCGACCAATTGAACAGACCATCCCGTAACCAACAATTTCTCCAGGAATTAACCGCCAAATTAGAACGGGGCGAGCTCCAGTTTGCCACCCGCTCCCCGGAAGGCGATCGCCTGTTGCGAAAAATCCATTTGGCTCTGAAAAGTCTAATTTTTGCCTGTTTAACGGGGTTTACCCTGCTGTCAGCGACGGTGCTGTTATCCACTGTGTATGCCCGCTTTGCCGTGATTGGCTTTGGCTTAGCGGGTTTATTTAGCCTCTTTCTACTGCGTTCTTTGATCAAGTTGGCGGTGCAGGAAAGGTTAGACCGACTGGTGCAGAAAAGGTAATTGACTTATTGACGCTGGAAACCGAATCAAGTGTGTCCAGATAAACAAGGTATTTTCTCCATAGGCTGCCCTAGGGAAATTTGCATTGTCCTCTTGTTATTGGTTTATTGGTTAAATCACCTTACTCAATTTAGTACACAGGCTGTGGTACTTTAAAGATTTTTCCTGTGTTTATATGTATTGGACAACGGGGCCAGTGTAAGGCTATTAAAGGCTATTATATGAATTATGTTAGGTTGCAACCAATTCAGATAACTTATGTTCGGTTGGGCTGCCAAATACCCAGTCTGTTTTGCCCCCGTAAAAACCTTGCTCCTAGCAAGCAGCAAAGTATGCGCACTTCCTTTTTATACCAGTTACCGGAAGCCTAACAACTGTCCAAGAAAATCTAACAAGATATTTCTTTTATTAGGAGTGGCGAATGAGTTCCCCAATAGACTCAGCTTCTGAAGAATTAGCGGCAGGGCGTTCCTCCACTCCAGAGGCTCTTATGGCTATCAGTTCAGAAAAATTGCCTAGCAATGACGATGATGTTGATTTGGTGTACGATGCGTTGCGCGCTATTCGCTCCCATCTCAGGATGGAGGTTGCCTTCATTTCTGAATTTGCTTTCGGCAAAAGATATTTCCGCTACGTAGATGCTATTTCAGAAAATCCACCAATCAGGGTTGGAGATTCTAATCCCCTGGAAGAAAGCTATTGTCAGCAGATTGTTAACGGGAGCCTGCCCGAGGTCATTCCAGATGCCTGGCTGATCCCAGCAGCCATGGATTTTCCAGTCACAAAAGCCCTGCCAGTTAGAGCCCATATAAGTGTGCCCATCCGGTTTAGCAGTGGGCAGATCTATGGCACCTTCTGTTGCTTTAGCTCTAAACCCAACTATTCCCTAGACAAACGAGATTTGTTAATGATGCGTACCTTTGCTGATTTTGCATCAAGGCAAATCGAAAGACGGATTATCAGTGAAATAGCTTGTAAAGAAAAGTTCGAGAGGGTTAGATTCGTCCTGGACACTTCAGCCTATAAAATTGTTTACCAACCCATTTTTAACTTTGAAGACGACCGGATTGTGGGATTTGAGAGTTTAACCCGCTTTTCCCATTTGCCAATGCGTAGTCCAGATATTTGGTTTGCTGAGGCGGAGGAAGTTGGTCTGGGGGAAGAGCTTGAAATGGCTGTCATCAAAAAAGCCATCGTTGCACTCCACCATCTGCCCCAACACATCTATATTTCCCTCAACGTATCTCCAGATAATATTGCGAATGGGGCGATCGCCCGGGTGCTTGAAAATGTGCCACTTGATCGGATTGTTCTTGAAGTGACTGAGCATACCGCCATATCTGACTACCCGAGGGTGTTATCGATGCTGGAGCCATTGCGCAGTAAGGGTTTACGTCTGGCCGTTGATGACGCTGGTGCTGGCTATTCCAGTTTTCGTCACATCCTCCAAATGCACCCTGACTTGATCAAGCTCGATATTTATCTAGTTCGGCATATTGATACCGATTGCAAACTCCGTGCTTTAGCCAAAGCCCTGGTCAGCTTTGCCGACGAAACCGCCGTTAAAGTGATTGCTGAGGGAGTTGAAACTCTAGAAGAATTGGATTCTTTGCTACGCATCCGGGTAAATAATGCCCAAGGGTATTTCCTGGGTCGGCCCATGGAGATGGAAGCGGCGATGGCACTTCTGTAGATGGGGTGGATTTGTTGGTCTGGCAATAATTGGGGGTCAGAATGGCTTTTCCAACACCCCCTTAGTTTATTCGTTCTGGTCAAAATTGCCTAGCGCAGAGACCCAGGGAAGATTAGATTAGAACCAATGCTGTCAACCAAGGTAAAAATACTGTGATTTTAGTTGTGGGAGCCACCGGCGGCGTGGGCAAACGGGTAGTTAAGTTGCTCGTTGACGGGGGCCAAGATGTGCGCGTATTAGTGCGGGATTTACCCAGGGCCCAAAAACTTTTCCAAGTTTGGTTTGGGGGTCAGCTACCCGATCGCCTGGAATTTTTTGGGGGCGATTTAACTATTGCTGAAAGTCTGACTCCAGCATTAATGGCCAGGATGACGGCGGTGATTTGTTGTAGTGGCACCAAGGTTCAGCCGGTGGAAGGGGACACTCCCCAACGGGAAAAGTATTACCAGGGACTCAAGTTTTACCTGCCGGAAGTGGTGGACGTGCCGGAACAAGTGGAGTATGAAGGCATTAAAAATTTACTGGCGGTGGTCCAAGACCATATACAACCCAAGGAAAGCACCTTAATGGATTTTCGTCAGACCAATTCTCCCCAATTAGCCTGGTATTCCGTTGATGATGGGGTGATGGGGGGAGTCAGCGCTAGCCAATGGCGACTGACCGGCGATCGGGCTTTATTTACCGGGGAAGTTTCCACTGCCAATAATGGGGGCTTTGCCTCGGTACGATCGCCAAATTTTGAGCCAGCTTTGGATCTTTCCCACGCTGAAGGTATCCAACTCCGCATCCAGGGGGACGGCAAACGCTACAAATTTATTGTCCGCAGTCAGAATGAATGGGATGGGCTGAGCTACTGTTACTCCTTCGATACATTCAACAATCGTCCCCAAACGGTCTGCATTCCCTTCCAGCAATTAATTCCCGTCTTTCGGGCGAAGACCGTGCCAGAAAAGGGCCCATTTAATCCCTCCCAGGTGTCCGCCTTGCAGTTAATGCATAGCAAATTTGAGTATGACGGTGGCCTAAACCCCAGCTTTTCCCCGGGCATATTTGGCTTGGAAATTGAGTCGATTAAAACCTATGCCAATCCCCTCACGCCCCAGTTTATCCACGTCAGTTCGGCGGGGGTCACCCGTCCCGGTCGTCCAGGGTTAAATTTAGCGGAAGAACCCCCTGCGGTGCGCCTCAATGACCAACTAGGGGGCATTTTGACCTGGAAGTTACGGGGGGAAGATGCCATCCGGGGCAGTGGCCTGACCTACACCATCATTCGACCCTGTGCTTTAACAGAGTCGGAAAATCCAGAAATGTTGCAATTTGCCCAGGGGGATAATCTACGGGGGCAAGTTAGTCGCTGGGCGATCGCCAAGTTATGCGTGGATAGCTTGCAATTGGCAGAAGCCGGGGGCAAAACCTTTGAAGTCAGTGCCAGTGAGCCGGGCAGTAACCAGGCCGCCTGGCCATTTCTGCTCAGACAACTGAATTTTGATCAACGTTGATTTTCCAAGGAGTGCTTTCTTCCACTGTTTATACTAGCAATCTAAGCTGAAAGCCTATCTATTCAGGGTCTAACTCGTTCTGCCCCAGCTTTAGTTTGGGATAGGGCAAACCCTGTTGGCCAAAGGCCCGTTTAGCCCGACGGATTAAATCGGTTTGGTAGGCGAATTCATCCCGGGCATCCATGGGATAGGAACGGAGCTTAAATTCGGTGCCCCAGATGTGTTCTTTCATCACCACCACAATGGGAATGCTGAGTTGGGTGTAGCGACTGCTGTAAGCGGCTTGGTACAAAATGCGGATAACCTGTTCCACGTCAACGCTGTGGTCAAAGTAAAAGCTAGTGGCCACCTGGGCTTCGAGGTTGCCCCCATTGGCATTGGAAATGGGTTCTGTCCAAGTTTTATTATGGGGAATGGTGACGTTATTGTCATCCGGGGTCTGTAGACAAATACCCCGCAGTCCATAGCCCGTCACTTCGCCGTAATGATCGCCAATTTGAATCCGATCGCCTACCCGATAGGGAGCTTCAAACAGGGCCACCACCCCGGCAATAATGGAGCTAATGTAATCTTTAAACGCAAAACCCAGAGCCACCGCAATGGTTCCAGTCAAGGCCAATAAATTACCCTCCGATAAATTAAAAAATAGGTTTAATAAATAGGAAATGGTAACCAGTAAAATTAGCGCTTTGCAAAACGGCAAAGATTGTTTTACCAACAGCCGAAAGCGCCGGGGAACCCGCTCCGAAATCCAGTTGGTCACCTTTTGGATCACCGCCATCATGCCATAGGCGATCGCCACAGTAATTACGGCTCGAATGATTTTGCGGATGGTCAAATCCGTCAACAGGCTTTCGGGAATTTCGTCCGGGGCAGTCATCTGGGCCAAGGGCAGGGAGGGCGGATCCTGGAGCCAAAATGCCCACTGATCATTCAGATGAACTACCGGCAAATAATGGGCGATGGCATTCCCATTCAGATCAAAAAAATCTGGCAAAACTGTTACATCTAGCATCATCTTCCCCCCACAAAGAAATTATTATTGGCCAATTCACTTTGCAGTTGTTGATAGTAGGTGGGACAAATAATTAAATCTCCCCAACGACGCTCCAGAATATCTTCCCGCAGCAGCCATTGCACCCTAGCCTGGATTTGACTTTCCGGTTCCCCTAAGCTCAGAGCTAGGTGCCCAGGACTAATGCGGCCGTGGATCATCAAGGAATGGAGCAAATACAAGTCTAGGTTGGTAAGGGACGGTAAGCTCGGTTGGGCAGGGTTAACTTGGGACAAAGGAGAGATTTGGTCCTCGTTTTCTTTGGTATTGAGCACCAACTGGGCTGGGTCTTCTGTTTCCATCACTTGCTTTTCTATGCGCAGACTCCGCAACCAAAGTTTAGCCGCAATGGAACTAACTCCCTGGGAGCAGTCCGCTAGGCTTTGCCAATAAACTTCGACTTCTTTCTGGTCATCTGACGACGCTGGATCAGCACTAACCGGGTCGGCAAGGTCTTCGTTATTAGTGGTGGTGCCCCATTGCTCTGTGAGGGGGGCTAACCAACTTTGGAGCATTTCCCCCGTTAAGGTTGGCAGAGGACGTACATCATCGAAATAGGCACTGATCTGGCCGACAAAATCGAGGAAGTCCCAGGCCCAGGAGTTACAACCAATCAGCCAAAAGTACTGGGGGTTATGGACAGTAATTTCCCGCAAAAAACCAATGCCGTCCCAACCGCTAATGCAACGCAAAAAGCATTGTTCTAGGGAAGGAATTACCACCACGGTGGTGCGCTGTTCCAAACACGCCACATCTTGGCTTAGTTCCACTCCCTGGCCGTCAAACTCAATGCCACCCTGGGCTTCGAGGGCCCGTCGTAATTGTCCCGTTATGGTCAAAGGATCGGGGGGGCGACGAAAATTCCCCAGGGGCTTAACCACCGTCACCTCTAAATTATTTTCCCAGCCCTGGAGACTGTCCTGCAAAATCTTGGTGATCGGCTCCACTGGATTGGCCAAAATCACCAGGCTATTGGGGGCCTCTAGGTTCTTTTGCCAGGCCTTGAGGCTATCTTCCAGGGCGGCATGGATAGCTTCGGTGTAGGCGCTGGGGGTAGCAAGGGAGTTAATGGATTGGAGCAATTCCGCTTCTAAGGTGTCCGGCAAGGGCACCAAATCCTTGTGGGAATGGTCGTTCTCCTGACTCTTATGCAACCAGAAAAATAATTTCTGTTTAAGAAACTGCCAGGTAAAACCCACCATTGCCATGTTCTTTTCTGCTCCACAGCGTGGGGTGATTTTTAGCTAAGCGGGTAACGCGATTCGAACGCGCGACATCAACCTTGGCAAGGTTGCGCTCTACCACTGAGCTATACCCGCAAATTTCAGACTTTTACCAATATGCCAAAGAAAGATTTTTCTGTCAACAATCGGCCAGGATTTTTTTGTGGTGGCCGGGAAATCTGACTTACACTGGCGATGGATGCTTCTTTTCGATTACCGCCATGGCCCCTTCCCCTGTCCCCCTACTTTCCCTTTCCCTGCCGGAGTTAACCGCCTGGGTGCAAACCACTGGCCAACCGGCCTATCGGGGTAAGCAAATTCACCAATGGCTGTACCAAAAAGGGGCCCGTTCCCTCAACACCATGACGGATTTGCCCAAGGCTTGGCGGGAGAAAAACAGCGATTATCCCATCGGGCGATCGGTGATTGACCACTGTGCGGTGGCCCCGGACCACACCAGGAAATATCTGCTCCGTTTGGCCGATGGTTTGATCATTGAAACGGTGGGCATTCCCAGCAGTAAGCGTCTGACGGTGTGTGTTTCCTCCCAGGTGGGCTGTGCCATGGATTGTAATTTCTGTGCCACGGGTAAGGGGGGTTTCATCCGTAACTTGCAGAGTTATGAAATTGTGGACCAGGTGTTGACGGTGCAGGAGGAATTTCAAGAACGGGTGAGTAATGTGGTTTTTATGGGCATGGGAGAACCGTTGTTAAATTTGCCCGAGGTGGTGAAGGCGGTGGAATGCCTCAATCAAGTGGTGGGTATTGGCCAGCGGGCGTTGACCATTTCCACTGTGGGTTTACCAGGGAAAATTCGCCAATTAGCCGATCGCCATTTGCAGGTAACGTTTGCAGTTAGCCTCCATGCCCCTAATCAAACTTTGCGCCAATCGTTAATTCCCAGTGCCCGGCACTATCCCCTGGAGCAATTGTTGGCAGACTGCCGGGCCTATGTGGAAACCACGGGCCGGCGGGTGACATTTGAGTATGTTCTGCTGGCGGGGGTTAATGACCAACCAGTCCATGCTGAACAGTTGGCCCAAAAGTTGCGGGGTTTCCAAACCCATGTCAATTTAATTCCCTACAATCCCATCTCCGAGGTGGATTATCAGCGCCCCACGGAGGCCCAAATTAATCAATTTGCCCAGGTTTTGAGTGACCATCGCATTGCGGTCAGTGTTCGTTATTCCCGGGGTGTACAAGCGGATGCGGCCTGTGGCCAGCTACGGGCTTCCCGCCAAGAAGAATTAACCGCTACGGTTTGAGAAGCCCCCTAGTCCCCCAAATGAGCTGGAGCTTTAGTTAGATGATCCATGTGGTGGGCATTGGCCTGGATGGTGCTGAAGGGTTAACTAGGTCAGTGCTGGCATTAATTGCTGAAGCCAAAATGTTGGCCGGTGGCGATCGCCATTTGGGTTACTTTCCGCAGTATGGCGAAAAAAGCTTAGTAATCAAGAATTTTTCAGCGGATTTAAATAAAATTAAGCAAATTCACCAGACTTTAGGGTCAGGGGAAATCATTGTCGTTTTAGCTTCCGGTGATCCCCTTTACTTTGGCCTGGGACGGTTGTTGTTAGAAAAATTTTCTGCGGTGCAATTAAAATTTCATCCCCATGTGAGTTCCATTCAATTAGCCTTTAACTGCTTAAAAATGCCTTGGCAGGATGCCACCATCATCAGTGCCCACGGCCGAGCCAACGATTTGCTCAAACAAGCTTTGCAGAAAGGGGCAGAAAAATTGGCCATTCTCACGGACGGGCAAAATCATCCAGGGGCGATCGCCAATTTATGTCTATCCCTGGGGTTAACCACCACCTACCAAGCTTGGGTTTGTGAAAATTTGGGGGCGGAAAATGAACGTATCCAACCATTTGATCTGTCATCTTTAGCTCCCCTCACCGCAGGGAATTTTGCCTCCCTCAATGTGGTGGTGTTAGTTAAGCAAAAACCAGAAAATAACCCTATTGATCCCAAGCAATTACCCATTTTTGGCATTGCGGATCATTATTTTGCCAGCTTTAAAGACCGCCCCGGCATGATTACCAAGCAGGCGATCCGGGTGCAAATTCTGGCCGCTTTGGCTCTACGACCCCGACAAATTATTTGGGACATTGGGGCTGGCACGGGATCCGTGGCGATCGAATCTGCTCGGCTTTGTCCCCAGGGAAAAATTTTTGCCATCGAAAAAACTAGCGCTGGCCAACAGTTAATCGAGCAAAACTGTCAACGATTCCAGGTGGAAAACGTGGCTTTGGTGGCCGGCCCCGCCCCGGAATTTTTAAGCGATTTACCTACCCCAGACCGGATCTTCATTGGCGGCAATGGGGGGCAATTAATGCCTATTTTGCAGGCCTGTGGGGAACGCCTACAACGAGACGGCTTAGTGGTGATGGCGATCGCCAGTTTGGAGCATTTGAGTTTGGCCCTGGGTTGGTTTAAGCAACAACAATGGCAGGTGAAAGTGCAACAGGTGCAAATTAGCCAGAGTGTTAAATTTGCTGAACTGACCCGTTTTGATCCCCTTAATCCCATTTATCTACTCACTGCGGCCAGGAACTCCATGGGTCACAGCTAGCCCAGTTAACTTCCCCCAATGGTGTGTTCTACACTAAAAGGCACCATTAACATTTTCCCGTTGCCACTTTGCTATCCTCTGCCCCCCAACAAACCGATTCTGCCTTGGCGGAGCTAAAGAATTTAGCCCAAACCCTACTGCCCCGGCTGGTAGAAATCCGTCGCCATCTCCATGCCCATCCAGAGTTGAGCGGTCAAGAATATCAAACGGCGGCCTATGTGGCAGGGGTGCTGTCCTCCTGTGGTCTCCACGTCGAAGAGGCGATCGGTAAAACGGGAGTGGTGGGGCAATTGTCTGGCAAAGGCGAAGATTCCCGACTGTTGGCCATCCGCACCGATATGGATGCGTTACCTATCCAGGAAATGGTGGGTCTGGCCTTTGCGTCCCGCCATCCGGGGGTGATGCACGCCTGTGGCCACGATATCCACACCACTTTGGGTTTGGGCACGGCCATGGTGTTGTCTCAAATGAGCGTTAAGTTACCGGGGGATGTGCGCTTTTTGTTTCAACCGGCGGAGGAAATTGCCCAGGGGGCCAGTTGGATGATCCAAGATGGGGCCATGAAGGGGGTGAACCATATTTTGGGGGTTCATGTTTTTCCTTCCATTCCCGCCCGGCAGGTGGGCATTCGCTATGGTGCATTGACGGCGGCGGCGGATGATCTAGAAATCTTCATCCAAGGGGAATCGGGCCATGGCGCTAGGCCCCACGAGGCGATCGACGCCATTTGGATTGCTGCCCAGGTGATCACGGCTCTACAACAGGCCATTAGTCGTACCCAAAATCCCCTCCGACCGATGGTGCTTTCCCTGGGGCAAATTAGTGGCGGCCGGGCCCCCAATGTGATTGCTGACCAAGTCCGCATGGCCGGCACAGTGCGATCGCTCCATCCCGAAACCCATGCCCAATTACCCGAATGGATCGAAGGTATTGTGGCCAGCGTTTGTCAAACCTATGGGGCGAAATATGAAGTCAATTACCGCCGGGGGGTGCCTTCAGTACAAAATGATGCTCAGTTAAATAAGCTGTTGGAAAATGCGGTGCGGGATGCCTGGGGAGAGGAAGCTCTACAACTCATTCCTGAACCATCCCTGGGGGCAGAGGATTTTGCTTTGTACCTAGAACACGCCCCCGGAGCCATGTTTCGTTTAGGAACCGGTTTTGGCGATCGCCAGGTGAATCATCCTTTACACCATCCCCGCTTTGAAGCTGATGAAGCGGCAATTTTAACGGGGGTTGTGACCCTCAGCTATGCCGCCTGGCAATATTGGCAAAGCATTCCAATGTAACGACTCAAAATACCAAATTCAAGAACTGCAAGGAGGGATTTTGAATTTGAGGATTGACCTGGATGACAAAATAGCGATCACTAGAGGTCGGGTAGGGTATAATATCCAGATAATTTTACACCTTGCGTAATTGTGATCTAATTATCACCCAGGCGATCGCTTCCCGCCAAGCGTTTGGGGCTTTTAAAGGTTGGTTTGAAGTACGTTATCACAAACCTTAGTTGCTAAAGACTTACTAAGCTAAAGTCAGTTTTCACCAACAAATACCAAATCCGCAATGAGCAAAGATTTTTTTGACGAACAAAGAGAACAATCATTAGTCAAGGCAACTATAGTCAAGAAATATTTTGAAGTATGGGCTAAAGTCGTCCTTCCTACTGTAAGAAAGAAGTCGCCTCAAAATCCTAGAATTGCTTATATAGATTTATTTGCTGGACCTGGTCGTTATAAAGATGGCTCAAAATCAACACCAATTAAAGTTTTAGAGAAGGCAATACAAGATCCGGAGATTGCACAGACATTAGTAACACTATTCAATGATTTAGACGGCGACAATACAAAATCACTAGAAGAAGCAATCCAATCTTTAGAAAACATCCAAAACTTAAAATACCAACCTCAAGTTACCAATGAAGTAGTTGGTGAAGATATAGTAAAACAATTTGAAAAAAATAAACTTGTCCCTACTTTATTTTTCGTTGATCCCTATGGATATAAAGGACTATCTTTAAAGCTTATTAATTCTGTAGTGAAAGACTGGGGATCTGATTGTATTTTCTTCTTCAATTATAATCGTATAAATATGGGGCTACCAAATAATGCAGTAAAACACCATTTAGATGCACTTTTTGGTGAGGTAAGAGCAGATTCAATACGAGAAAAATTAACTCAATTGAAACCAAGTGAACGCGAAACAATGATTGTTGAAGCGATCTGCAATGCATTGAAAGATATGGGCGGCAAGTATGTTTTACCATTTCGGTTTAAAAATCAAAGTGGCTCTAGAACGAGTCATCATTTGATTTTTGTTAGTAAACATCCGAAAGGATATTCTATTATGAAGAATATTATGGCAAAGGAAAGCTCAATTGTAAATGAAGGGGTTCCCTCCTTTGAGTATTCTCCTGCTTCAGAAAAATATCCATTATTATTTGAACTTTCCCGACCTTTAAATGATTTGCAGGAAATGTTACTTAATGATTTTTCAGGAAAAATCATAACAATGAAAGAACTATTTGAGAAACATAATATAGACAAACCCTATATTAGAAGTAATTATGTGGACGTGTTGAATAATTTAGAAGAGCAAGGAAAAATTAATGTTAAAGTTAAATCAGGAAAAAAACGTCGCAAAGTAAAGGGGCAATTTGCTGATCACTTAACTATTTGCTTTCCCATTAAGCAATAAGTTCCAATTTTGCTTTGTCTCTTATTGATTTTACCTTTAAGGCCTCCCAGTAATTAAGATGATTTTCCCAAGTTTTTGGAATTTCATTCCAGATCCTACCATCTAATAAAGCCCCTCCTGATTTTGGAGTCCTACCTCCGACTTGTTTGAAAAAAAATGCTGTTCCCGATTCAAGGCATTGATCACGAATACTTCTAACCCAATCTGTTTTAATAGGACGGTAATTTTGACCTGACTCACCTCCGACGATCACCCAATTAATATTACTTAAATTTAGTTTTAATGATCCTAATAACGGCTCGCAAGAAATAAACTTTACGTTGGCTGGACTATCTCGAAGAAAATCAATCCGATGAACATAATCCTGAGTTTCAACTGACACACCTAACCATAAATTTTTAGGAAAATTCACAGATCTAGATATTTCATGAATCCGTTGATGCCGCTTTGTTAAAACTTGGTATATATGCCAAGGAGTTTTTTCAATTGTATAGAAAACTTTTTTGATAAATTGTGTTGGAACTTTTTCATGGAACAGATCACTCATTGAATTAACAAAAACTCGGCTTGGCTGCTTCCATCGGATAGGTTCTAATAGACGAGAATTATGTAAGGTCAAATTAAATCCATCTGGAAAATTATCAGGAAATCGTTTTGTTATTGTTTCAGCATAACAATGAATACAACCCGGGCTAATTTTATCACATCCAGTTGTAGGATTCCATGTTTTGTCAGTCCATTCAATGCCAGTGTTTGTACTCGACATACTTAAGCCTCAAACAAGATAAATCTTTTAAAATTCAAAAGACAACATTATTTTTTCCCTTATATTGTACGATCAGTTTATCGTTTTGTCGGCATTTTTTAAAAGATTATAATAAAAATGTAACTTAAAGTATGATTGAAAGCCTCGTAAGACGAAATTTTCTGAAACAACAGTCTAATATTTCCCTCCGTTTGTATTGCTTCTGTGGTTGGATATAATAATACAAAAGGAGTAATCATTTTTCATGTTTTTCAATAGCGAAAGTTATCTCTTCTATTCTCTCATCCCTTACAAAAAGGCTAATTTGAGTTTTATAGATGACGATCGTCTCTCAATTCAGACAAATAAGGTAAATTTACGTAGAATAAGAATCAAGCAAGTTTGTTTCATAAGTTAAATCATGAAAATCACCTATACTTATTGGAAAGAAAACGATGGTACATTCTTGGGATATTTAAATGAATTCCCTGACCATTGGACCCAAGGAACTGATCTAGAAGACCTGATCGAAAATCTAGCTGATTTGTACAAAACATTTACAGAAAATGAAATACCAGGAATCAAACGGGTAGCAGAATTTGAACTTGTATGAAAAGACGAGCATTAATAGTTCTTTTGGAACAGGCGGGCTGTGTCTTAATTCGGCATGGGTCAAAACACGATATTTACCACAATCCGAACAATGGCAAAACTGAACCTATTCCCAGACATCGAGAAATTAACGAACGTTTAGCTAAAAAAATTATCAAGAGCTTAACTCAAGATTATTAGGTGGTTGTTTGGCGATCGCCCGATGAACAATCCTTTGAAGCAGACGAAGCGGCAATTTTAACGGGGGTTGTCACCCTCAGCTACGCCGCCTGGTAATATTGGCAAAGCATTTAAATTTAGTGGTTTAAAATACTTAACTAATCCCTAGGAATTAAAGGACGATGCTAGATATTAAACTTACTTTACAGCCAGATACGGAACAAAAATTAAAAATTATCCTCGATAGTGGCATTGACAATGAAAGATTTGCTCAAAATATCATTGATTATCAAATCAAGGAACTGCAACGGGGAATTTTAAATTTGAAGCTAGACCTAGATGAGTTTGAGCGAAAATATCAAATGTCATCGGAGTTATTCTATGAACAATTTTCCCAAGGAATTTTGGACGATGAAACAGATTTTATGATTTGGTCAGGTCTAGTGGAGTTGCTGCGCCACAATCAATCACAACTCCGAGCACTACAATAATCCAGCGTTATTTTTCAGAAATTGAAAAGATTATCTCTGAATTTCCCAATATACGCTTCTATACCTTAACCCAGAAAGTTTATAACAATTGTCAAGGTTGTATTAGTGGCTCTATAGTTTTTGACAATAACCACCGCCTTGATTTTGTCGAAGTAAAAAACACTGACTTAGAGCACAAAATTAAATATAGATACCACTACATGGACGACAGACAAGAAATTATTTTTCGCTATGATAACGCTCCGAACCATAATCATATTTTAACTTTTCCCCATCACAAGCATGAAAATAATCAAATTAAACCAAGTAATGAGCCAAATCTAGATGAAATACTGCTGGAAATAACTCAGATACAACGATAGTTTACTCTAAGTTGTCCTAACTTTTAAAATATTACTTTGCTTGCCCAGTTTTTTCTTTAGTATTGTATGCTCATTTTAGAAGATCGCATTTTGTCCTATGACCCATTCCCCTGAATCCAATCCGACTTTGAGCGCTGCTGAAGCCGCTGAACTGATCCGTTCCCTGTTGCATAAAGAGGGTACCTGGGTAGATTGGGGCAAAAAATGTCAGCAATTGCAGAAGTCCGGTTACGGTGCTGAAGAAATTTTTGAGCAGTCCGGTTTCCAAAAAGTGCAGCAAAATTTGGTCATTGTGGCTAGTCAAGTCTATGAAAGTCTGGTTAAGCAGGGCATAGATGAACCAGTCTTGGCCTATTTTCGTGGTCCCAAAAGCGATGTGCTTTACGAGCTCCGCATCCTCAACCATCAACAAAGGGCGATCGCCGCAGTAGAGGCCCAACAGAAAAACCTGGCCGCCGATGAAGCGAAGGAATTGGCCAAAGCGTTTCAGGAATTTGGTTACCTATCCCAACTGCCAGAAGGCTTTACCGACCACCCCGGAGATGCCTTAGCCTATCAATGTTGGAAATTGGCCCGGCAAAAAAAGAACTTACCGGAAAGAACCCGTTTAATTGTCAAAGGATTGAAATTCGCCCATTCTCCCAACGCCCGCCAGGCGATCGAAAAATTACTGACCGATTTAACTACCCAGCCCAGCCGGAAAGCGCCCCTGGTGCCCGTGTTTCGCCTCGAGGAAGACCAGGAAGCGGCCCGACTCATTCCAGTGGCAGGGACTTTTCCCCTCCAGCCCCAGATAGTGCAGGCAGTGCAACCCCTAGAGCAAGTGGAACCCTTTGGCTTAGTTAATTACCAAGGCAATGGAGCGGTGGTGCCGGTGCCCCAGTGGCAAGCGATTTTAACAGCGGTGGATCCGGTGGCTATTTTCTGCCAAGCAGGGGAAGTGTCAGAATCCTTAGCCCGTAAGGATGAACAGGTTTTAGTGGTGGTGGACCGCAGCCAAACAAACTGGAATGATGGCAGTTATTTTCTGTTCAGCCAGGGGGAAACGCTGGCAATTCAATGGTGTGAAACGGAGCCGGAAAAAGAAATTCTGGCCAAAGTGGTGTTGGTGCTACGGCCGAAGAAAATTTTCGATGCCAATAACCTGCGGGAACCCTGGCAAATGGATGATTAGGCCCGCAGTGCAGTTTCCCATCCCAGGGCAGAAAATCTTGCAGTAAGCTAAAGGAAAAAGTTTGAGTTGCTCCCCATGCGTATCGACCTTTCCTTGCTGTTAAGTGACCAAAATTTGGATGCTGGGGCCCCCACCAGTCAGCGGCAGTTGCGGGTAGCAGTGGCGGCCAAAGCGGACGAGGCCGATCGCCGGTTGCCCCTAAATTTATGTTTGGTGTTGGACCACAGCGGTTCCATGGATGGCCAACCCCTGGAAACGGTCAAAAGTGCAGCCCTGGGATTAATTGATCGCCTGGGGGAGGATGACCGGCTGTCGGTTATTGCCTTCGACCATAAAGCGAAAATTATTATTGAAAACCAACAGGTGCGGAACGGAGCGGCGATCGCCAAGGGCATTGAAAGGTTGAAAGCGGAAGGGGGCACCGCCATTGATGAGGGGCTAAAACTAGGCATTCAGGAAGCGGCAAAAGGCAAGGAAGACCGGGTTTCCCACATTTTTTTGCTCACCGATGGGGAAAATGAACACGGGGATAATGACCGTTGTCTCAAACTAGGCACCGTCGCATCGGATTATAAATTAACAGTACATACCCTTGGTTTTGGCGACCACTGGAATCAGGACGTGTTGGAGGCGATCGCCTCTGCGGCCCAGGGCAGTTTGAGTTATATCGAAAATCCCAACGAAGCATTGCAGACTTTTAGTCAACTGTTCCAGCGCATGAGCAGTGTGGGGCTCACCAATGCCCAGCTTTTGCTGGAGTTAGAACCCCCAGCCCATCTCGCCACTGTTAAGCCTGTGGCCCAGGTATCCCCGGAAACCATGGATTTAACCGTGCAAACTCAGGGGCAAAACTATGAGGTTCGTTTAGGGGATTTGATGACCGACCAGGAAAGGGTATTACTCCTCAACCTTTACCTAGACCAATTACCTCCGGGCAGTCACGTCATCGGCCAGGTGAAAATTCGCTACGATGACCCCGCTTCGGGCCAAACTAATTTGCTGTCCGAGCCTTTACCCTTGACCATTCAGGTGCAAACCCAATATCAACCAAGCACCGATGCCCAGGTACAGGAATCCATTCTCAGCTTGGCCAAATATCGTCAGACCCAAATCGCTGAAACTAAGCTCAAAGCCGGCGATCGCCAAGGGGCGGCCACCATGCTCCAAACCGCCGCCAAAACCGCTCTGCAAATGGGGGACAAAAACGGGGCCACCGTCCTGCAAACCAATGCTACTAGGCTCCAATCCGGGCAAGATTTGTCCGAAGGTGATCGGAAAAAGACCCGCATGGTCAGCAAAACCACCCTCCAAGTACCATCCACGGAATCCCCACCATCGGCATAATGGTTTTCTCTGGGGCAATTAAACTCGGACTATGGGCACAAAAACTGTTGGGTTCTGGCAAAGGTTGATCGCCATTAGTCTGCTGTGGAGCGGTCTATGGATGGGCCCCACGGCCAGTCAAACCATTCCCAACAGCGATGCCCGCACTTTATACGAAGCCGGTTTAGAACAATTCAATCAAGAACAACTTCCTGCCGCCATTGAATTGTGGCAGAGGGCCCTGGCAATATTTGAACAGAATGGTGATCGCCGGGGCATGGGGGACTGTCTCTATGAATTAGGCTTTGCTTACTATTGGTTGGGGGAATATGACCAAGCGATCAGTAATTACCAAAAAAGCTTACTGATCGCCGAAGAATTTGCCGATTTACAAAGACAGGGAACGCTATGGGGTTACCTTGCGGATGCCTATTTCTATGCTCCTGCCTACGCTGGACGCCAGGAATTGATCATCTCTGCGGGGGAAAAAAGTTTAACCCTAGCGGAAGCGAGCGGAGACTACCTCCGACAGTGGTTTAGCCATCACCGTTTAGGGGAAGTACACAATGGTCTGGGAAATTATGCCCAAGCTCTGCACCATTACCAACGGGCTTTGGCCGTGGCAGAAATTCTTGAAGATCCCTCGCTACAACGTTTAGCCCTTGCCAATGTGGGCTTAATCCATATCCGCCAAGAAAACTACCGAGCGGCATTGGAAATTTGGCAAAGGGAGTATGCTCTCCGTCAGCAGTTAGGGGAAACGGAAGGGGCCGCCGAAAGTCTGCAACTTTTGGGTTTTGCGGCCTACTGGCTCAATGATTATGGCCAAGCCATTCATTACTATCAAAAAAGCCTGGAATTAGCCCGGGCAAATCAACAGCGGAAAACGGAGCAGTTGTCCCTGGCCGGACTAGGGGATGCCTATTATTACGTGGGGGACTATGCCCAGGCTCAACAATTTCACCGGGATAGTTTGGCCATTGCGGAGCAGTTAGAAGATTGGGAAGTGATGGCAACCCTCTACAACGCCTTGGGCACCGATTATTACAGCCTGGAACAGCCGCAAGAGGCGATCGCCTATTACGAAAAATCCTTAGATCTAGCCCAAAAGTTACAATCCCGGGGCAATACCTTTGCCAATGCCCTATCGGGGTTGGGGCAGATTTATCTTGAACAAAATCAACCTTCCCAAGCCCTGGACTATTTTCACCAAAGCCTAGAAGTTTATCGGGCCATGGGTAATCGTTATAACGAAGGGGCCGCCCTCAGTAACATTGGCCATGTTTACCTCCAACAAAAACGCTATGACCAGGCGATCGTCAATTTTCAACGACGTTTAGCCATTTCGGAGGAAATTGAGGAAATCCATGGCCAAGCCCAAGCCTTAGGGGAAATTGGTCTGACTTTAATATTGCAGAAGCAATATGCCGAGGCCGAAGCACCATTAAGGGCAAGTTTGGCCCTGTCGGAATCAATCCGGGAAAAGTTAAAGGAAGATCAACTCAAAGTTTCCTTTTTTGATACCCAAGCCTCTGTATATCGCCTATTGCAATTAGTCCTGATTAAGCAAAACCGAGTCGAAGGGGCCCTGGAAATTGCCGAACGGGGCCGGGCTCGGGCCTTTGCGGAATTGTTAGCCCAGCAACTAGACCCCCAGGATCGGCGGATTAACCTAGAATCCCCCGACTTAGAAACCATACGGGCCACGGTCCAGCGGGAACAGACCACAGTGGTGCAGTATTCTCTGATTGATGAAGTTAATCAACTTTATATTTGGGTTATACAACCGGACGGAAAAATCCAATTTCGCCAAACAGATCTGGGGGATCTAGAGCAATTACCCCAGGTGGATATTGGCCAAACCGTCACCCTGGCCCAAAGGGCGATCGCCGGTCAACGACCCCAAGCACTATTGGCTAATCCAACCCCCCATAATCCCCTCTGGCAACTGGAGCAAATTTTGATCGAACCCATTGCGGATCTTCTTCCCCAAGATCCCAATCAAGCGGTCATTTTTATCCCCCAGGGCCCCCTCTTTTCCGTGCCCTTTCCCGCTTTGACCAATGGTAGGGGCGAAGCTTTAATAGACCGCCATATTCCCCGCACCATGCCTTCATTGCAGGTTTTGGCCCTCACCCAACAGCTAGAAACAAATCTTCCCCCTCAAGTTGATTCTCCGAACAGTAAAGGCCACAAGTCTGACCTCATTGTCGGTAATCCCATCCTGGCGGATAGCCTGCAACAATCCCCCTATGGTCTAGGAAATCTCCCCCACGCTGAAGCGGAAGCAGTGGCGATCGGGCAACTATTGCAAACCAAACCCTGGTTAGGGAAAGAGGCTACCCTGACTGCGATTATGCCCCAGGTGCCAGAGGCTAGAGTCATTCACCTTGCCACCCATGGATTACTGGACAATTTTCGCCAGGGGGGTCTGCCAGGGGCGATCGCCTTGACGCCGGAGGGAGACAATAACGGCTTATGGACCGCCAATGACATTGTGCAACTCGACATAAAAGCAAAATTGGTCGTGTTGAGCGCCTGTGATACAGGGCGGGGAAAAATTACTGGGGATGGGGTGTTAGGACTATCCCGGGCTTGGTTAACGGCGGGAGCTAAAAGCGTACTGGTTTCCCTCTGGTCTGTACCAGATGAACCCACGGCTCTGTTGATGACCAATTTTTACCAAAACCTAGCCCAGGGAGAAAATAGTGCCACTGCCCTTAGGGATGCCATGGTGACAGTCCGGCAAAAATATCCCCGACCAGTCAATTGGGCCGGCTTTACAGTAATGGGAGCCAGCGAAACCTTATCTGTGCCATAGCTAAGGCCGGGGTGGATCGCCTTTGATTAACTTGACCAACCTCAAAATCTAGTGGTGGAAGGGCTAGTTACCTGCACATCCAACGCCGCCTTGGGATAGGCAATCCTTTGGTGGTGGAACTGTTGCCACACCCGCACAAACACATCGGCAATAATGGGCAGTTCTTCGTATTTCAAGCCACTGTCTTGCAGTTGGTTGTCCCGCCAGCGGGCTTTAAAAATACGGTTAACCATAGCCATAGCAGTTTCTGGATTAGCTTCCCTGAGGGAACGCAATGCCGCCTCACAACTGTCCGCCAGCATGACAATGCCCGTTTCCCGAGACTGGGGAATGGGCCCCGGATAGCGAAATTCTTCCTCATTGATCGGCGGTTCTCCGGCCTTTTCCGCCGCTTCTTTGGCTTGAATATAAAAATAAGAAATCAACATTTGTCCCTGATGTTCCGGAATAAAGTCCCGCACCACCTGGGGCAAACCATAACGTCGGGCCATCACTAACCCTTCGGAAACGTGTTTTTTGATAATGTCCACACTGACGTAGGGATCATTGATTTCGTCGTGTTTATTGGGGCCCCCCATTTGATTTTCGATGAATCCCAAGGGGTCGTGCATTTTACCAATGTCATGGTATAAAGTTCCGGTTCTGACCAGTTCAACGTTACAGCGCAATTCCCTCGCTGCCGATTCCGCTAAACAAGCCACAAATAGGGTGTGTTGGAAAGTACCGGGGGCCTCCTTGGCCAACCTTTGTAGTAGGGGGCAGTTGGGATTACTCAATTCCACCAACCTAGTGGGGGTCACCACGTCGAACAATCTTTCTAGGTAAGGGGAAACGCCGATCGCCATGGCACTCCAGGCTAAACCAAGTAGGCCATAGACAATGGCACTGGGGAGGGCCGTGTACCAAATAATTGTGACTGCCGAGGCGTTAACAATTAGATATGTGAATAAATAAACTATGCCCTGGGTAGCGCCTACCCCCACCCCCAACAGGGCCAACTCATCCCGGGAACGGAGCTTACTGGCAATCATACCTGCTAGCAAAGCCGCCGCCCCACTACCCAGCAAATATTCCCAAACGATGGATTCCATGGCAAAGGCGGATAATCCCCCCACCAATACCACTTGGGTGATGGCTAGGGTGGGGCCGTAAAAGCTACTGGTGAGTAAGCTAATGGCCGGCAGGTTATTGTAAATCGGATCAAGTAAAAATAAAACGGGTGTGCTAATACTGAGCAGGCAGAGGAGAATGTGATCTCGCCGCCGTAGGGGCCGATGGATGCGTCGACTCACCCCACAGAAAATGATTAAGGCTCCCCCCACTAACCCCGCTGTCCGCAGTAGACCCTGCCAATTGATCTGTCGTTGACTCAGGCCGTAGCCATCCAGCAAAACAAATTGTTCCTGGGTAATGGCTTCCCCTGCCCGCACAATTACACTGTTTTTCTCCGCGGATACCTTGACGGTTTCCATGGCCAATACGGCTTTTTCCGCTAGGTTTTTGGTGGCTTCCTTGTCAACAGTGAGATTATATTTATCCCTGAGTAAATTATTTAAGCTGCCCTCCGCTACTTGGTGGGCTTGGGGGGGCAAAATGTTGCGCAAGTGGAGTTGCACTGTTTCCCCCAACAGAGGGGCTGTGATGCCCGCCGGAAGCCCTTGGGTGAGAATGCGGTCATGGACTTGGATAATGGTCTGTTGGGTAGTTTGCCAGGTGGGCCCGTCTAACTTCAACGCCCCTATTTGATTATTGGTAATCTGGCGATCGGCTTTAACCTCTGCTAAGCGGGCCGTCACCCGGCTATATCTGTCCTGGGCCGCTCTGATGCTGGTGAGCAAGCCAGCCATGGTCTGGGGGGAAGTGGTGGCTTTTTGTTGATCAAATAATTGTTGCAGTTTGGCCAACTGGGGGGAGGCCATGGGCAGAGGCTGGCCATTATTCAGGTAATTTTCTAATTGCTGCCATTCCGCTGGCCCCAGACTGCGGAGTAAGTGTTGCTGCTCCAGGGTAAAAATATTGGTGTCTATGTAGGGAAAGGTGCCCGCCAGATAACGAAGCTGATTGATGGCATCCAGATATTGGCTTCTTTGTTGCTTCAGTTGGGCGGTTAGCTCATTGTCCCGTTGTAGGCGGGGAATGGTGCCAGCCCGCACTTCTTTCCGCTTTTCCTCTGTGGTTCTTTCGTCCACAAAACTGCCATCTTCCGGGGCATAGATGGTGTAGGGGGATTCGGTCCCAACGCTGAGTTGGGGTTGGTTATAAAAACGGTAGCCCACTACCCCCGTGAGGGAAACCACAGTAATACCCAACATGACTGGTGGGTGGGCAATGCGGACAAACCTAGAGCGGTGGATTTTTTGCCAAATGGTTTCGTCCTGGGACGGGCGCCCTGTTGTCCTGGGGGAAGGGG
>NZ_JADEVV010000044.1 GCF_015207985.1 Synechocystis salina LEGE 00031
TCTCGTCTTCAGCTTCTTTCTTCCATTTTTCACTACCCGTTCACTTTCACAATAGATACAGTTCATTTTTTTCAACCTTATACTGCGTAACAATTCTAGCTCTCACTCCCTAAGCAGACAATGCCCGGGAATGGTTTTTAAGTTAACAGAGAGTAGTTTATGCGGTGCAATAGAAGCGGTCGGTCGAACCAATAAACAGCTAGGGTTAGAAGATAACGCTGGAAAATTGCAATTCTGGTTTGATTCAGATCCGATAGCATTAGCTAACCAAGTTCTGGGAACCTATTACGCTGATATTTAGTATTTATTGATTTAAGCAATCGTGACTACCCTAAGCCAATATTTTCAGATTCATCGCCGTTATTACCGTTCAGTCAATTTAGAACGAGATTTAGGCAAAGCAAGCACGGTTGAAGGTTATGTTCTGACAGAGCGTTCTACGGCGACATTAGAGCGGATTTTACCTGCATTTTCCAAACCTAAGACCCATCGTGCGTGGACATTGACAGGGGTATACGGAACGGGAAAGTCTGCCTTCATTCATTTTTTAGCAAGTCTTTGTACGCCCAAAAATACGGAAGTTCATAACGTTGCTGTCGCAATTGCAGAGCGATTTTTGGAACCGACAAGCCCAATTTTAGAGGCGATCGCCGCGTTGCCTGCTCAGGGTTTGATGGTGGCCTTTGCAACGGGGCAGCAGGAACCATTGACGTGGACGTTGGCCCGTGCTTTATCCCAAGGGGCAGAAGCGTTTTTTCCAAAAAATCAACGGGCAGATAAATTGCTGCGCCAACTTACAGATTGGAGAATTGAAGCGGAGACGGGGGATTGTCAGGTTACGCCGAAGGCGATTTTACGGGCGATCAAAGAGTTAGTCGTAATGGCAAATACGCCATTGCTATTAATTGTGGATGAATTGGGCAAAAACTTAGAATATGCTGCCCAAAATCAAGGGATTACAGATTTATATTTACTTCAACAATTAGCAGAATTGTCCCTTGCTGGGGAAAACCAAGTTTATTTTATTGGCTTGCTCCATCAATCTTTTGGAGGTTATGGCGATCGCCTGTCGGTGACAGAGCAGAATGAGTGGAATAAAATTCAAGGTCGATTTGAAGATATTCCGTTTACAGAATCACCAAATCAAATGACTCGATTAATTGCTCAGGTAATTGATCGAGAAAAGGCTGAACCAATCCTAGAGATGCTTCAAGAAAAAAGTGGGCAATGGCATCAGACATTATCGGGTTTAATTGGCGATCAGGAAATAACGGCAGAGTTATTGACACAGGTTTATCCGTTGCATCCTCTCACAGCGTTTGTGTTACCGCTTTTATGCACTCGCTATGCTCAAAACGATCGATCACTGTTTACGTTTTTAACGAGTGATGAACCCCATTCTTTTAAGCACTTTCTAGAGACAATTGTTATTGACTTTAGCTTACCTACTCTGAAACTTCATCATTTATATGACTATTTTGTAGAAACGGTGACGGGATTGGCGTCTCGGTTGAATCTGCAACGGTGGGTGGAGATTCAGGGATTAATTGAAGATGCTCGTGATCAATCTCCCCAAACACTAGAGGTTCTGAAAACCGTGGGGATTTTAAACTTGGTAACAACGACAGGAAACCTGAAGGCAACTTCAGCATTGGTTACTTGGGCGTTATGTGATCAAGCCGACAGTGAGCAATCTGATTATTGGCAAGCTGAAATTGAACGGTTAATGCAAAAGGGTTTAATTACCCATCGTCGCCAGTTGGATGAGTTACGTATTTGGCAAGGATCTGATTTTAATGTGGAGTTGGCGATCGCCGAACAGATCGAAAAGAACCGCAGTTGTCTAGCTGATTTATTGCAAGAAGTCTCTCCATTAAAGCCTTTAGTTGCCCAGAGACATTACAATCAAACAGGTAATTTGCGTTATTTTGAGCAACGTTACACTGATGGAACTGAACAGTGGGAAAATTTAACATGTTCTGATCCAAGTTTTGATAAGTTTATTGTTGCATAATGATTTTCATTGAAAATTTCTTTTATACTCCATGCCTGGGATTGGAACTTTATCGAGAATTGCCTTTAGTTCAGATTTTACTTTTCTACTAATTTTAATAAAAAAATGTCCTTGTTTTGTTCTGAGAACAGAGTTCGCAAGATTGAATCTCTCTAAGATAATTGACGATAAAAAATTAACATCTTCTTCCGAGAAACTCATAGGATATAAAGTTAGGCCAGTAGAAGAGCAACCATCATCATAAAACCAAATAGAGAAAGCAAACTCCGTTAAATATTTTTCAATAAATTCTCTAGGTAATAATTTCTTTTCTAAATACCAGATAGAATGTAAATCAGTTAATATAGGATGAACACAGGTTCTTATCCACCAACCTCGATATTGTTTTCCTGATTTAACATGAGGAACAGACAAACGCTCTTGAAAAGTACAGGGAAGATAATCTTTTAAAAAGTTAAATTTCCAATTTACATATTTCTTGTTAGCTCCCCCCTCCGCATAACGAGCATTAAGTTTATTTTTTTGTTTTTCTAGATAACCATCACCCAATAATGATCCAGCTATAAATTCTAAAAAGTTATTATCAAAATTTTTCCCAGAATAGCTTTTATATTTGGAACGATCTAAAGCTATCTGTCGTCGTTTTTGATTGCTACGAGAATTACAAATTAAAGCATTGGGGAATTTGTTTCGGTATTCAGCCACTGTTAAACCATGCTTTTTCAAATGACTATGGTGAATCATTTCAAAATCTTGATTGCATATTTGGCAAGTGACAACATCAAATCCTTGGGATTTTAACTCCTGTATTTTGCGCTGTTGACGTAACTGATCATATTTCTTGGCAGTGTCGCTATTAAGTTTTTTCCGACATTCAGGGCTGTTACAAATACGACGATGAATATAATTGCCTTTTTTCCAGGTCGCTAAAGCTTTGCAATAAGGACATTGAAATATTTGACTCATTACAGGCTCCAATAAGAACGGGATAAAGTGTTCCAAGTATCATTAAGTTCATGCGCTTCACAAGCCCAAGAGGTCAAATAACTCTCGATTCTATTACGTACTTCTGAATCATAAATTTCACCATGACTTATGCCTACAAGTTCAATTTTTGCTTTTAACAGCTTCCGTACTTCAGGCAAAGGCATATTTTTCAGAGCTGCTTTAACTTCACGCATCATTTCTGAAACTGCAAAATCACCATCGGGTTCGTACATTGACCAGTCTTTTGGGAAATCACTCATAATTGCTTAGTGCTCTCAGTAGTTATGCAATGTTATCATATATGATAACGCTGACGCCTGATTTTTCTGTGATAATCAAGTCATGGGGAAAGCAGGACAAGCATTAAAAGAGACTTTGGAGCTACACAACATCAGCCAAAACCGTTTGGCGATCGCCTTGGGTGTTGAGCGTCCGATTGTGTTCCGATGGTTCCACGAACAGATAGATCCCACTGGTGAAACCATCCACCAAATTACGACGGCCCTAGAAACTCTCGATCCTGATGCCGCTAGTAGTTTTGTTGATTTCTACCTGGGAAACTTTGCACAGAATTGCTCCTCTGGTATTTCTCCCCAAAGCCTACCTGAATCTAAACGGGTAAATGTGTCGAGCCTTGCCCAGCTTTTTAATAAAACAACAAATTCTTATAAATATCTATTTTTTCTTTCGCTACTAGATATTCTTAAACGTAGAAAATCTGATGTCACGTCTCCGATTAGCTTTGTTGAGTTGGTCGTTGAAATTTTAGCCAATGCTTGGTTTCCTCACAATTATTTTAAACTTTCCTTTGGAACACAAGACAAAATTACCGAAAAACTAGATTCTCTAAATCTAATTATTAGTGAGCCAATTTTAAAATTTAACGATCCAGATAAACAGCTTCTCAGAAAGACGATAGAAAATCAAACTTATGATGACTTAGTTGCTTATCTAATCAAATATGTTCCTTTTCGATTAATTCGTCCTTTTTATAGCCAAGAAACACAAGGCTTGAAAGATGTAGAAGTTAATCAAACCATTTTGGATTTAACTAATAATAATTACAAATCAAGAAATGCTTTATATTGTTTTGATGCTGATTTAGTGAAAGATTGTCAGGGAATTATCTTGTCTCAAGATTGGGTTAATTACATTAAAGAGAATTTTAAAATTGTTAAAGGTTGGGCATCATGGGCATGGCTAGAATATATGCAATCAAGAAATCCTACAACTCCAAATATTGTCAATAAGTTGTTTATTCCTCAACAAAGAGGAGTACTATCTTCTCAGACAAAATTTTGGAAATCCGTTCTCAATCACCAATCATTAAATTGTATCTATTCCCGTCAGAAGCTAAATCCCAATTATTTATCATTAGATCATTATTTGCCTTGGTCATTCGTCGCCCATGACCAATTATGGAATCTTATCCCAGTTATTCCAGAAGTAAATTCGTCCAAATCTAATAATTTACCAGCTGATCAATACTTTTATAATTTTGTCAAATTACAACATCTAGCACTAGTTACAAATCATGAATATTTACCAAGACAATCATGGAACAAAGCAATAGATCCCTATGTTGCTGATTTAAATTTGTCGGAGAATGATTTGTTAGATTCAGAAAAGTTGCTCAATGCTTATGAGTCAACTATTAAACCGTTAATAACTTTGGCGGCAAAGCAGGGATTTGCGGAAAATTGGGTATATTCTAAGTAATTAATAACGTCAACTCTATCTTTTAAATATTCAGTATGCTTTCAGCAAATCATTTCAAAATTCCCCAACGAACGTTGGTAGAACTCTGTCAACAGTGGCACATCAGCGAATTAGCGCTATTTGGTTCCGCCCTAACAGAAGATTTTCACGAAGATAGTGATATTGACTTACTTATTTCCTTTGCCCCAGATGCTCGCCAAGGATTATTGACCCTTGCCAAAATCAAGCATCAGTTTGAAGAAATATTGCACCGTAAAGTCGATTTAGTGGTCAAAGCGGCTATAGAAGAAGGCGATAATTTGATACGTCGTCAAGAGATTCTAAACAGTGCGGTGACTATCTATGAGTCGTGATAATGCTTATTTACTAGATATTCTGAACGCCATTCAGCGAATCCAGATATTCAGCAACGGATTAACAAAAGATGAACTCAGTGCCAACGAAGAAAAACAATCGGCAATCCTCTATCAAATCATTGTGATTGGTGAAGCGACAAAACGCCTATCTGCTGAGATCAGATCAATAACGCCTCACATTTCTTGGAAAGATATTGCCGGAATGAGAGATATTCTGGCGCACCAATATGATCGCATTAATCTTAATACCCTTTGGGATGTTGTGCAAAAAGATGTCCCCGAACTAGAGGCTCTCATCGCCCCCCCTTATTTCCAATGGAAAGCAATAAGCAGATCTACCTGGATTACCATGCCACGACACCCGTTGATCCCAGAGTCGCCGAAAAAGTTCTGGCACTGATGACGACCCAGTTTGGTAATGCCAGCAGTGTTGACCATGCCGTTGGCGATCGCGCCCGTGCAGCCCTTGACCAAGCTAAACAGGCGATCGCCGACTTAATCCACTGTCGTTCCCAAGAAATTACTTTCACCTCCGGCGCAACTGAAAGCCTTAACCTCGCCATCCAAGGCACCGTTTTAGCCCTAGAAAAGCAACAGAAAATTCCCCGCATAGCCATCTCTGCCGTCGAACATAAAGCCGTCCTTGATACTTGCTACCATCTTGAAAAACAAGGACGCATCGAACTGATCACTTTACCCGTTGATGCCCAAGCAAATCTCAACCTCAATGAAATCGAAGAAGTCTGTCACCAAGGCTTAGACCTGCTCTGCGTCATGGCAGCCAATAATGAAGTCGGAACCATCTACCCTATTGAATCGATTGCGGCGATCGCCAAACGCTACTCTGTTCCTTTCCTCTGTGACGCATCCCAGGCGATCGGTAAAATTCCCATTAATTTTCAGGATTGGGGTATCACCCTGCTGGCTATGTCTGGCCACAAACTCTATGCTCCCCAAGGCATTGGCGCACTCATCCGTAAATCTAATCATCGCCTTGAACCCTTATTTTTGGGTGGTGGACAGCAGCAAGGACTACGCCCTGGCACATTAAATCTTCCCGGCATTGTTGGACTCGGTGAAGCCTGTCGTTTACGTCAATTAGAAATGGAGGTCGATGAAACGGCGATCGCTCAAAAACGAAATTATCTCCAAACCAGGCTCCAAACAGTCATTCCAGAGATTATCGTTAACGGCAACCAGTCCCAACGTTTGGCGGGAAACCTGCATATCGCCATTCCCGATATCCCCAACAGCGCCATCATTGCTCGTATTCGGGAGCAAATAGCTATCTCAACTGGCTCAGCTTGCTCCAGCGGAACAATTACGCCATCCCATGTGTTGAGAGCGATGAATCTCCCTGATAACTTCATGGATGGAGCCTTACGGATTGGCATAGGCAAATTTACAACCGATGCAGACATTGAACAGGCAGCGGATATTCTGGCTAAAGTGATTCAAGCCGTACAAATATCTTGGAATTGACTAAATAGGTAAGTAACGAATCCGAATTTTTTCATCATCAACAGATAAAATTGCTCCGGCTTCTAAATCTTGTAAACAATTCTCTAAAACAATTCTTAAGCGGGCTTCAATAACATTTCGGCTAGCATTATTAAGACGAAAAATAACAACGCTAGGAAAAGGAGTTTTGGCGATCGCCAACAACGTACCAAAATCAAGATCAACGGTTAGAATAATTCTTTTTTCAGTCTGAGCTTTTTCTAAAATTTTCTCATCAGAAAGCTTTTCCAAACCTTCATCTAACAAGTGAATCGCATCATACCCCTGATTGATTAACCACTGAACTGTTTTAGGTGAAATTCCCATATCAGCCAGAAACTTCATGAAGCGGTTTCTCTCTCTCTTTTTTGGGGCAAAGGAATAATCTTATCCTGGCTTAACCAAGCTGCATAAAGCATCGATTGTTGAATATCTTCCTGTTCTAAATAAGGATAATCATCAATAATTTCTTCTGATGTTTTACCATTTGCCAACAAATTCAAGACTAATGAAACAGGCACACGCATTCCGCGAATACAGGCCTTTCCTCCCATAATCTGAAGATCAAACGTGATGCGGTCTAAGTTTTGTAGCATTATTTCAGATTAAATGGTGGACTGTTATTCTCATTCTATGGCTTAGGAAAGGTTTTGGCGTTGTCGTTGCTGGTTACGAATACGGGCTTTAATGATTTTCTGCGTATAGGGATCAGCGTCAGAACACCATACCAACCGATGCCCTTTAAATTCCACTCCCATCTCCCGTAACGTCCTTTGCCATCCCGGCCACAGTTGAATTTCTGACCAATTATCCAGTAACCCCCAATCCTCTTCCTGTTGCGATAACTTAGCAAACTTATCAAATAGAGGATATTCCTTCCCTACCAATCGATCCTTGCAATGGACCACTGGCGCATAATCTGGGTCATATTCTTTATACCGAACCTGTAAATCCTGCAAACCAATCTGCATCATCATCTGCCAACGGGGATGGGGATTCGTATCAAAATCTGGACAGAAAATATAAGCAATTTTCGGCTCATGAAGATAAAAACGCACTAAGGTTACATTCTCTAATCGCCCCACCGTCCGGCTCGCACAACCTTCGTATAACCGTAACAGCGGATCAAGGGCATCCAGAGCACTAATATGAACTACTAACGCCTTCTTTGAGCAAATGCCGATGGGACTCTTTTCGGCGCACCGCGAAGCGGATCTCTGCGAGATCGCCGCTAGATTTTCCATATCCCCCAGACTAAACAGCATCCGATCTGAGAGCAAACAAGCCTCCTTGTAAGTGCCAAACAACACCTTGATATCTGTTTGCAGAGTCTCATCCAACTGACTAAAGCGAGGACGTTTCGCAAAGTGAGATAAAGCCAAATAAATCTGAATATCCTGTTGACGTTGCTCTGTAATCCGTTGCCAATCTTCAGTGTTCGTTGCCTGCTCAATGACCTTAAAGGCACGGGTTAAGGTCTTAAACTCAGCACAAATTTCTGCTTCCGCCGCTAATTCCCCCTTCTTCGGCAAACGCCCCCGTTCTGTTAAAAAAGCCATCAAAGGTTGCAAAAGTTCTTGATAATCCTCAAATCGCTTCACTGATAGGCGAATGCGGGGCGTGGTTGCCCGTGAACGAAAACGGGAAGCTCGGAAAGTTTCTGCCTGAGACTCATCCCGAAAGACAAAGTAAATTCCCAATGCCACCGGAATAGCATCAACCCCTAAAACATGATCAATATAAAGCTTCAGTTCTTCTTGGTCATAATATTTCTGAAACGTATTGCGGCTGGTAATCACCCCATCACCATAGGCAATATGACCATTCCCCCCATCTGCAATTAACACCTGAGCCGACACCACCAATATTTTTTGGGCTAGTTCCCATGCTTGGACTAACGCTTCCCGTCTTTCCGCTGGATTTTCAATGACATTAATCACATAACCCAGATTGACCACATCCGCAGGTTTACAGTCCCCGGAAGGACGGCCATCAGGTTTATAAAATGGATCCCAACCATCTACCTGAAAGCCTCTTTGTGCAACAAATTTAAGATCTTCCCCATGCCCGCAACCATAGTCAAAAAAGGTCATCCCCTGGCTCAGCAGGTCAGCGTCAAACAGCGATCGCACCGGGCGAGACATCTGCCGCCGAACAATAGCGGCTTTGTGACGGTCAATTTTAGGAGATTGATGGGCAGATTCCTTAATCTCAATCAACTTATGGTCTTCAATCCTGACCCGAAACTGTTGCAGTCGTTTCTCCCACTGCTGACGGTGACCGATCTGACGAGAATTAGCTAATAAACCGAGTTTTTCCTCTGCCTGAGTTAACGCACTAAAGGTTTCATATAAAGGATAATCAGCACAAACAAAGGTTTCCTTACGGTGCAGGATCGGAGGATTCTCCCCGTAATGGCGAACTTCGCAATTATTCAACTCTAAATTTATCTGCGTACTTTGTTGCAAAGCCGGATGGGCATCTAAATCAAAATTGGGGTAATCAAGATAAGAAATTTTTGGCTCATTAAGATTAAATTTAATCAGTGTAAATTGTAAATTTTGATTTAGTTTAGATTGATAATTTTCATCAAAAATTTGTCGAGCAAGGCTTTCGTATTGTTGTATTATCAACGGTAAATGCAAAATTGTAGAGTGATGAATATAAATATCATTGGGTAAACGCTTGCCAATATTCAGATCTCTTAATTTAATTTTGATGTTGATAAATTCATTAATGTTAGTCATTGGATCTTCCAGTCACGACAAGTATGCTTTTAACTCTAATAGTCAGTTACGATTTAAACGACAAACTGAAATGATAAACTGTTTAGAAAATAGGGTCGATTGTAAAAATTTTTGAAAACTATATAAATTGTCTTGTAATAAATGGTGATAAAGCAATTCCATAAAATTAATGCCAATGATTGCTAATGTTCGTTAATCATAAAGCAGAGTTATGATCGCAAATCTTCAGAGATCTGAGCTATCTAGCAGGTAATTCTCCCCCCTGAGGGGTCATTCCACCATTAACGGCAAGGGATTTTGCTCCTTACTGCTATGCCCGTGTCCGTACTTTGTCATTAAAATCAGAGTTAAACTCAGTTGACCCATCCCGGCCCTAAATGGCAGGGTTTTCCCGTGTCATACTTTTTGGTAACAATCAGAAATTCAAGTGGTGTGAAAAAATCATGGCTGTATCCCTTAAGCAAGCTCTAGTAGTGGGTAGCTACATTGTTGGCCAGCGGCTCCAGGGCAAAAAGCGCTTTCCCCTAGTGCTAATGCTGGAACCCCTATTCCGCTGTAACCTAGCCTGCCAAGGCTGTGGAAAAATTCAACATCCCACGGAAATTCTTAAGCAAAATCTTTCCCCAGAAGACTGTTTTCGGGCCGTGGAGGAATGTGGTGCCCCGGTGGTATCGATCCCCGGCGGTGAACCTCTGCTCCATCCCCAGATAGATGAAATTGTCCGGGGCTTGGTGGCCCGCCGAAAGTTCATCTATCTTTGTACCAATGCGATTTTGCTGGAAAAAAGCCTCGATAAATTTCAGCCTTCCCCCTACCTGACTTTCAGCGTCCATCTCGATGGCCCCAGGGAGCACCACGACAAATGTGTCGATCGCCAGGGAGTATTTGACAAAGCGGTTGCGGCCATTAAAGCGGCTAAAGCCAAGGGATTCCGGGTCACCACCAACACCACCGTGTTTGAAGGGGCCAACGTGGCAGAAATGCAGGTATTTTTTGACTATCTGCAAACCCTGGGCATCGACGGTATGATGATTTCCCCTGGCTACAGCTATGAGTGGGCACCGGACCAAGACCATTTCCTCAAGCGGGATCAGACCAAAGCCCTGTTCCGAGAGCTATTAGCCCCCTGGAATAAAGGCAAAAAAGCTTGGAACTTTAACCATAACCCCCTATTCTTGGACTTTCTCATGGGGGAAAAGGATTACGATTGCACCCCCTGGGGTAGCCCTAGCTACAGCGTGCTCGGTTGGCAAAAACCCTGCTACCTGCTCAACGAAGGTTATTACCAAAGTTTCCAAGAACTACTGGAAGAAACGACATGGGAAAACTACGGCCCCAAAAGTAACAATCCCCAATGCCAAGATTGCATGGTCCATTGCGGTTATGAACCCACCGCCGCCCTCGATGCTCTCCACCCCGCCAATATGGGTCGGGCCATGGGGAGTTTGATCAATGCCTAGGGTCCGATGTCATCGCCAGAAGCCCAAAGATCCCCTATGATTGGCGAAGAAATTTTGAGAATGCCAAAGTTTACAATGCCCTGATTGGCACGGTTTCGTTCACGGTCTGATTATCTGCATGCATATTGCTTGGTTAGGAAAAAAAACGCCCTTTTGCGGCAATGTAACCTACGGTCGGGAAGTCACCAATGCATTACTAGACCGGGGCCATCAGGTCAGCTTTTTGCATTTTGCCCAGGAGGAGGAGGGGGAGTCCCTGGCGGAAAGTGGTTGCGCTGAAGTGGCTTTGCCGTTTCTGTTTAAGTCAACCATTTATACTATCCCCACCCCCCGCTCTAGCCGGGTTTTGGCCGACGCGCTAGCCAAGTTAAAGCCCGACCTGGTGCACGCTTCTTTGACCCTTTCCCCTCTGGATTTTCGTTTACCGGAAATTTGTGAAGAATTGGGTTTACCCCTGATTGCCACCTTCCATCCCCCCTTTGATAGTAAGCTACGCAATTTTTCTTCCAGTACCCAGTTTTTGACCTACCAACTCTATGCGCCCTCCTTGGCCCAGTACGATAAGGTAATCGTCTTTTCTCGGCTGCAGCGGAACCTTCTACTCAAGTTGGGGGTGCCCCGGCAGCGCTTGGCCATCATTCCCAATGGGGTGGCGGTGGAGCGCTATTGTCCGGGGGAAAATGACCTGAAAAAACAGTACCAAGCAGAACGGTTATTTATCTATCTGGGACGCATCGCCCCGGAAAAAAATGTGGAAGCTCTCCTCAAGGGTTGGAAGTTTTCCGACATGGGGACCCATTGCAAACTGCTGATGGTGGGGGACGGCATTTTAAAATCGACCCTACAAACCCACTATGGCCCAGAAATGGGGGTGCATTGGTTGGGATTTGTGGCCGATGAGTTGACCAGGATTCAACTGTTGCGGGCCGCCGATGCCTTTATTTTGCCTTCCCTGGTGGAGGGTTTATCCCTGTCTTTATTGGAAGCCATGGCCTGTGGCACGGCCTGTCTGGCCACCGATGCCGGGGCCGATGGGGAAGTGCTTGAAAATGGAGCGGGTATTGTGCTCAAAACCCAAGGGGTGACGGCCCAGCTAAAAATTCTTTTGCCTTTACTACGGGACCATCCAGAGATCACGGAACTGTTAGGGCGCAAGGCAAGGGAAAGGGTGCTGGAACGCTACACTTTTGCGGCCAATATGGTGCAACTAGAATCCCTCTATAAAACTGTGGTGCCCCACCAAGCCCATTCTGCGAACTTAAGTTCTTATTTTTATCTGCTGGAATGACTATTTCCCGTACCATTTGCCTTGGTTTCATTGCGGCGATCGCCGGGGGGGCATTACTGTTGCTGATGCCCTTTGCCACCAGTACCGGGGAATGGGGCAGTCCCTTGGTGGCCTTGTTTACTTCCACTTCCGCTGTTTGTGTGACGGGGCTCAGTGTGGTGGATGTGAGCAAATACTTTTCCTTTTGGGGAGAATTGACTGTCATGTTGCTGGCCCAATTGGGGGGGCTGGGCTATATGACCCTGACCACCTTTTTGATGATCCTGATTGGGCGCAAATTTGACTTACAACAACGGTTTGCCATCCAAGAATCCTTCGACCATCGTTTTGCCCAGGGCAGTAATAATTTAATTAAATCCGTCATTGCTACCACGTTAATTTTTGAAATTACTGGCGCGATTATTCTTTTTGGCGTTTTCGTCCAGGATTACCCTCCCATCAGGGCCCTCTGGTATGCCGTTTTCCACAGCATCAGCGCCTTTAATAATGCTGGTTTTAGCCTGTTTTCCGACGGTTTGATTGGCTATCAAAGCTCCCTTCCCCTTAACTTGGCGGTTTCCGCTCTGATTATTTTTGGTGGCATTGGCTACCAGGTAATTATTGAGGCCTATTTTTGGGTGGTGCGCAAAGTCAAAAATTCCCAACGGCGGTTTGCCTTTTCCCTCAATCTACGGGTGGTGGTGCGGGTGACCATTTTTCTCTTGTTGTTGGGCTTTTTCGGCATTCTGATTTTGGAAGCCCAGGGCAATCGGGCTTTAGCTCAGTTTTCCCTCCAGGATCGTTTGCTGATCGCCTGGTTCCAGTCGGTGACCACCCGGACGGCGGGCTTTAACACCATTGATTTGAATGACCTTAGTTCCACCAGTTTGGTGCTGGTGATGTTGTTGATGTTTATTGGCGCTAGTCCCAGTGGCACTGGGGGAGGTATTAAGACCACTACCTTTGCTATTTTGGCTAACTGTACCCGTTCAGCTCTGCGGGGCCAGGAAAGGGTAATCATTCATGGCCGCTGTATTCCGCCCCAGTTAATTCTCAAGGCGATCGCCGTGGTGTTTGGTTCGGTGATGACGGTCATTTCTAGTGTGAGTTTGCTAGTTTTCCTAGAATCAGGCCAGGAAACAGTTGCCCTCGCCTTTGAAGCGGTGTCGGCCTTTGCCACGGTGGGCCTTTCCCTGGGCATTACCCCGGAGTTAAAACCCCTTTCCCAACTGGTGCTGATTGTCACCATGTTCATTGGCCGGGTGGGCATCACCATTCTAATGGCGGCGATCGTGGGGGATCCCAAGCCAAGTTTGATCAAATACCCGGAGGAAAATTTGCTGGTGGGCTAATGGGCTTTATCCCCCAGGTTGATGGAATTTTACTACTACAATGGGAGATATAGAGCTAACGAGGGTAGTGCCATGGGCATCGCCGTTTGGTCTGAAGATTTGGCCTGTGGTTACGAGTTAATTGACTTACAGCATCGACATCTGTTCGCCCTGATCAATACCTTGGACGAGTCTTTGCAAAAATCCATTGCCAAGGAAGAACTGAGTTTATTGTTGGCGGATTTGCTGGAATATACCGAGTTTCATTTCCGCTGTGAAGAAGAACTGATGCGGAGTTTGGATTACCCTCATCTGTTTGAGCATCGCACCATCCATGAGAAGTTAACCAAACAGGTGATGGATTTACAGTTTCGTTTGCGGCACTCAGAAAGTGTGTTGGCGGTGTTTTTTGATTTGTCTAGCTTCCTGGCCGATTGGCTTAGGCATCACATCCAGGAAAACGATATTAAGATGATTCATTTTGTGCGCCGAGCCCTCAAGGAAAAACAAGCCCAGGTTATCGGTCCAGTTAACTAGACAGATGGGGGAAAAGTTCTGCTTAACCGGGCGGTCTGCTACAATTTTTGAGATTCAATGGGTTGTGATCAATGGCTGTAACGCGGGCGAAAATTGCTTTAGACGCAATGGGCGGTGACTATGCCCCCGAAGAGATTGTTATCGGTGCTATCCGGGCGACTCAAGAATTAGATGTGGATATTTTCCTGGTGGGCGATCGCCAGGCCATTGAGGATTGCTTAGCCCGCCATCCCCATCAGGGACTAAACCTGACCATTGTGGATGCGGAAGGGGTGGTGGAAATGGAAGAAGATGCGGTGGTGGTGCGCCGCAAACCTAAAGCTTCTATTAATGTGGCCATGAATTTGGTCAAGGAAAAACAAGCCGATGCGGTGGTATCCGCTGGGCATTCCGGGGCGGCCATGGCCTCGGCCCTGTTGCGGTTGGGGCGCTTAAAAGGCATTGACCGGCCGGCGATCGGCACGGTGTTTCCCACCATGATTCCCGGCAAATCGGTGATTGTGCTGGACGTGGGGGCCAATGTGGACTGTCGCCCTAAATATTTAGAGCAATTTGCCCTGATGGGGACAGTGTATAGCCAGTATGTGTTGGGGGTGCCGGAGCCGAAAGTAGGTCTGCTGAACATTGGGGAAGAACCCACCAAAGGCAACACCCTTGCCCTGCAAACCCATGAACTGCTCAAAAGTAATCCGGAAATCCCTTTTGTGGGTAATGCGGAGGGGCGGGACGTGCTCTCTGGCAATTTTGACGTAATTGTCTGTGACGGTTTTGTGGGCAACATTGTGCTCAAGTTTGCCGAAGCAGTGGGGGAGATTTTGCTCAACATCGTTAAGGAGGAATTGCCCCAGGGATGGCGAGGAAAATTAGGCACCGCGTTGCTAGCCCCTAACCTCAAACGCATTAAACAGCGGGTGGACCACGCCGAACATGGGGGAGCATTACTGTTTGGGGTTGATGGTATTTGCCTGATCAGCCATGGCAGTTCCCGCAGTGGCTCCATTTTTAATGCCATTCGTCTGGCCAAGGAAGCCGTCGATAATCAGGTTTCTGTCCGCATTAACAGTTCCACTTCCCTGTTGATGGAACGGCAAAAAACAGAAGAATTACAGAATATCTAGAAACTCCCTCTGGCCATAGTGACTCAGGGGCCAGCTTTGTCCTATGCTTTAAGCCTGTAATCGCTCACCATGACATCAGCGGGAGTCAGGACTTTTGAATACCCTTGGCAGTGGCCTCAAAATTATTGGCAGTGGCACGGCGATCGCCGACCAGAGTTTGACAAATCAAGACCTGAGCAACATTGTTGAGACTTCCGACGAGTGGATCCAGTCCCGCACGGGGATGCGCCAACGCTACATTTGTTCAGCTAACGAAAATCTGGCCAGTTTGGGGGTTAAGGCTGGTCAAAAAGCCCTGGCCATGGCGGGTTTACAACCAGATGATCTGGATTTAATTATTCTGGCCACCTCCACCCCCGATGATTTATTTGGCAGTGCGGCCCAAATTCAGGGGGGATTGGGGGCTACCAGGGCCTTTGCCTTTGACGTCACGGCGGCCTGTTCTGGGTTTGTGGTCGGGCTCAATGTGGCGGCCCAATTTTTGCGCACCGGCGTTTACCAACGGGTTTTACTAGTGGGAGGGGACGTACTTTCCCGTTGGGTGGATTGGTCTGACCGCACCACCTGTGTGTTATTCGGTGATGGGGCCGGGGCGGTGGTGTTGCAACGGCAAGCCCAGGACAATTTGCTCGCCTTTGAAATGTACACCGATGGCAGTGGCAATGGCTGTCTCAATTTGCCCTACCAAGCAGTGCCCCAACCTTTAACAGCAGGAAAAACCGTTGCCCAGGGCACCTATCAACCCATCACCATGAACGGCCGGGAAGTGTACCGTTTTGCCGTGGCTAAGGTGCCGGAAATTATCGAAAAAGTACTGTTTAAAGCTGAACTAACTACCGCTGACCTAGACTGGGTCATCCTCCACCAAGCCAATCAACGCATTATGGACGCCGTTGGCGATCGCCTGGCTATTCCATTGGAGAAGATGATCAGTAATGTGGGCAATTATGGCAACACCTCAGCAGCTTCCATACCTCTGGCGTTGGACCAAGCGGTGCGGGAGGGGAAAATTAAAGAGGGAGACCTAATCGCCCTGGCCGGCTTTGGGGCCGGCTTAACCTGGGCCGCCAGCGTCGTGCGGTGGTAAGGGTAAATTAGTACACGTGGAAAGAACTGGCCACCGTGTCAAACAAATTTTTCACCGTATCCCAGCGGTCCTCCGCCGTGGATAAATCAAACGTGATTAACTTACCCCGGTTAGTGGTCACACTGGCCAAATCATGGCGTTCCACATTGTCCCCCACCAACACCCGGTACTCCAGAGTGTAATAAACCTGACCGTCTTCATCCCTTTCTTCCGCCGTAATTAATTCCGCCTGGCGATCGCCTTGGGCAGCCTCATTGACCGTTTTCATGAAGCGGTAGCCCACATCGGTGGCTGTGCCCAAATCCGTCAGGGTTTTATCGCTGGGAATTTCACTAATAATCACACTCAAATTTTCATCCCGCTCAATCAAATCCCGGAACACCACATCCACCCCAGGGGAAGCGCCTTTGACGTCCACCCCAATCCAACCATTGGGATACAGAAACTCATAACCATCTTTGGTGTCACTGTAGCGTTGCAAACTGGCAATGCCTACTCCTCCACAGGCGGTGAGGGTAAAGCTCAGTAGTAAAATTACCAGGACTACAGCAGTGGATAGGGACTTTTTCAACATGGGAGAAGGGGAAGAACTGGGCCGGAAGGCAAAATTACCTTCCCTTACCCATTAAACCTCCAATGGTTGGCCAGAAACTAGGGGCTAAATGTTCCCGCATCAAAAAAAAGCCAAGAATGGACCATGGTAACTGCTCCAAGGTGGGGCGTGAGAGCAAATGCCATGCTAGTCTATTTCCTTCCCAATCCAGAGGAAGTTGTTGAGGTTACAATCGGCAAATTCACGGCAGAGGCGGCTGGAGCACCGCCCAACGGGTCGAAAATATAAATTTAACTTATTAAAAGGTTCGACAAGTTTGAGGACATTCTCCGTCAAAAATACTGCTTGTGAGCCGGATATTGCATAAACTTAGAATTATAGTTTTTTCCGTAGAAATAGTCTTATTTCTATCCATTAAATAAAGGCAATTTGAGGTTAGAGCGGATTGCTAGCCCCATACTGAGACCGCTATTTGCTTTGTCCAGAGATACTTTCAGTGATTTTTCTTCAATAAATTTCACTGGACTTAGGCCGATGCCGACCATCACCATGGAATGAAGACCATGAATAAGTTTGAATCGAGACAATCAGAACCAAAGACAAATAACAATAATGGCTGGATAATTCATGTGTATGATAAAAGCCGCCGCCTTCTATTTGTCCTAGAGCCTTCCCACGCTTGGCTCTTTTTACTGGGTTGTGGTGTTGGTTTACTGCTGTCCGTGGTTTGGGTCAATGTTGCTGGCCATGGCCCCTCGCCGGAATCCCCTCCAGTCAAGGAATCGCCCCTCTGGCAGGTTGACTAGCCTCAATAGTTTAAATAGTTGAAAATTTGCCGCATTGACTAACCCATAGAACGCCATCGAGCAAAATTATTACTCACCATGGAGTCCCAGGAAAGCGGCGATCGCCAAATAATAGTAAAACTTATCATTCAAATTGGAAATTACTTAGCAGATCCAGGGGGGACAGTCGCAAAATTGGGCGGGTTTGAGTATAGACTTTAGCTTATAGATTTAGAAGCATAGATATTTTTGTCTCAATAGACTATGGTCTATGCAGGTTGCTGTGAAACAGACATGTTTTTCCAGCACACAGCGCATCGAAATGCCGATGTTAGTGGGGGGAGGATTATTGATTGCTCTCCCAGGTGTATCAAGCCAGCCACCGAGGATTCGGGGCCAAGCTTTACTACCCCAATCCCCATAAATTTCAACCAAGGAGACAATTTACATTATGGATTTTTTGTCCAATTTCTTGACAGACTTCGTGGGGCAGTTGCAGTCCCCAACCCTAGCCTTTTTGATTGGGGGGATGGTTATTGCCGCCCTTGGTACCCAATTGGTAATTCCAGAGGCGATTTCTACGATCATCGTCTTTATGTTGCTCACTAAGATTGGCCTGACCGGGGGCATGGCGATCCGCAACTCCAACTTGACGGAAATGCTTCTCCCCATGGCATTCTCTGTAATATTGGGAGTCCTTATTGTATTCATCGCCCGCTTTACCCTGGCTAAAATGCCCAACGTCAAAACCGTGGATGCCCTTGCTACCGGTGGTTTGTTTGGAGCAGTCAGTGGTTCTACGATGGCCGCCGCCCTCACTACGTTGGAAGAATCAAAAATTTCCTACGAAGCTTGGGCCGGTGCCCTCTATCCTTTTATGGATATTCCTGCCCTGGTAACGGCGATCGTCGTGGCTAATATCTATCTCAATAAGCAAAAGCGTCGTGCCAACGCCATCGAGGGGGCTTTAAGCAAGCAACCCGTTGCCGCAGGGGATTATGGCGATCAATCGGATTACCCCCGTACCCGCCAGGAATATTTGAGCCAGCAGGAACCGGAGGATAATCGGGTCAAGATCTGGCCGATCATCGAAGAAAGTCTACAAGGCCCCGCCCTCTCAGCCATGTTATTGGGCCTTGCCCTTGGCATATTTACCAAGCCAGAAAGTGTCTATGAAGGCTTCTATGATCCTCTTTTTCGAGGCCTGCTTTCTATCTTGATGCTCATTATGGGGATGGAGGCTTGGTCTAGAATTGGAGAATTACGTAAAGTAGCTCAATGGTATGTGGTCTATAGCTTGATAGCCCCGATAGTGCACGGTTTTATTGCCTTCGGTCTTGGTATGGTTGCCCACTACGCTACGGGATTCAGCCTCGGCGGTGTGGTGGTTTTAGCAGTGATCGCCGCCTCTAGTTCTGATATCTCCGGCCCCCCTACCTTGCGAGCTGGTATCCCGTCTGCCAATCCCTCTGCCTATATCGGTTCATCCACCGCAATTGGTACTCCCATTGCCATCGGCGTGTGCATACCGCTTTTCATTGGGCTTGCCCAGACCCTTGGTGCAGGTTAATCCCCAACAGATTGTGGTCTGTCAGTAATCCCTTGACCTAACAGACCAAAAAGATTAACTTACATACTTCTAGGAGATAAACAAAATGGCTAAACCAGCGAATAAGCTCGTCATCGTCACGGAAAAGATTCTGCTCAAAAAAATTGCCAAAATCATTGACGAATCCGGCGCCAAAGGATACACAGTAATGAATACTGGTGGCAAAGGTAGCCGTAACGTACGCTCGTCGGGTCAACCTAACACTTCCGACATCGAGGGTAATATCAAGTTCGAAATATTGACTGAAACCCGGGAAATGGCTGAAGCAATTTCTGATCGGATTGCCGCCAAGTATTTTAATGATTACGCCGGCATCATCTACATTTGCAGTGCAGAAGTGCTTTATGGGCACACGTTCTGTGGCCCAGAGGGCTGTTAAATTAACGATAACTAAGCTCGTTTCTATTCCGGCAACCGCATGCAAAACAAAACTGTTCTTGGGCGGTTGCTTTTTGTTTGTTTTTTCAGGAGATTGTAGCTCTATTTCAACTGTTTAGAGAGTCACCATGTTTTCCGATCTTTTCAGTGCGACCCGAACCCCCAAACCATAGATAAAATTTAAGCCGACTACAAGTAGGGTAAATTATCAGAAAAATGGGTCTAAAATCCCGTTCCTATTGCACCTTAACCTTTGCCCGCAATAAGCCAGAGCCGTAATCTTGGGTTTGACAACGGAATAGCTCAATTGACTTTATTGTTGCCGTCGTACAAAAACCTTGCCCCAGCCCACTGCAACTTATCCCGCAGAGTTTTATAAAAGGAATAGCTTTCCCGCAGTAGGATAAATTGTGCCTCTTGGTGGGCCATCCACACTCCCACCCGTTGCCCAGGCCAAATCCCCGTAGCAAGGGAGCCATCTGTCCACAATTTTGTATTTAACTCAAAATCCCCCAGAGGCCAGATATTTACCGAAGATCCAGGGGGAATGACAATGGGACGGCTGGACAAGCTGAGGGGGCAAATGGGGGTAATCACAATGGCATCCATACCCGGGTGCAAAATGGGCCCGTTAGCAGAAGACGTATAACAAGTGGAGCCCGTGGGGGTGGCCACCAATAGACCGTCGCATTGGTATTGGTCAATTAATTCCCCGTCCACTTCCACTTCGATAATGGCTGTGGGCATCCGGTCAATACTGGCCGGTTTGATGCACATTTCATTCAAGCAGTAGTAGGTTTCCCCCACCATCTGGGGATCCCGGCGATCGCCTTCAAATAAACTGGCCGCTAGCATCATCCGCTGGGAAACGGCGTAACGGTCTTGACTGAGGCGGTCCCAGACGGTTTGGGTATCCTGGAACAAATCAAAGGGTTCCGTCAAAAAACCCAGGTGTCCCCCCACGTTAACGGACAAAATGGGAATGCCTTCGGGGGATAAATGCCTGGCTGCCGCTAGGGTAGTGCCATCTCCTCCTAAAACTAGAGCTAAGTCTATTTTTTCTGTGGCAGAGGCCAAAAACACTGGATAGGGATTATCTTTGATGCCACTGGGGCCCATCAGTACCTTACAGCCCCTAGCCTCCAATTCCCTGGCACAGCGTTCGGCATAGGTTTTGCTTTCATTGTGCCCAGCTTTATGGGCAATGATCACCTGTTTCAGTTCCACAATGGGGCCTCAGAGTGGGGCATAGATTGGACTAGCTTTCGGGACTCTCCGCTGTAGTCACCGGGGCATCCTCGATCGCCGGAGTCGTAGCAGCGGCTTGTTTTTCTTTTTTCTTCCGTTCTGCTTCGGCCGCATCTTCCAACACCTTGAGTAGTTGGTCAACTTTTTCCAGGTTGCTACGGTACAAGTCTAAATCCTTGACCACTTTATCGAGGGACAAATCCAACAGTTCCGATAATTTGGTGAGATAGTCCTGACGTTTTTCATCATTGTCCTTCACCTCTGGGTCTTGGTCAGCCAACAAAGTGTAAAGCCCAATAGAAAACAGACGACTGTATTTAAATTTATGACGCTGGTGGATCCCGGTGAGGGTGTTGAGCAGCAAGTTATCCCCGGAGGTCTGGTCACTGGAAGCGGCGGTTACCCAAGCATCTAGGCCGATGTGATGGGCACTGGCGGCCACATTTTTGGCATCCTGGCGTACTTGGTCGGGATTTTGATCTACCCCATAGCAGAGGGCACTGAAAATAGCAGGTAATTCTGCCGCCGGTTGATAACCCTGCATAAAACTGTCGAAGGAGGTGACGATGCCCAGGGCAAAAATGGGGTCGTAGGTAAAGTCAATGTTCACACTGAGCAAATGCATTTCCACCAGCAGCTCTTCGACAAAACGCCGGTAGATGGAACTAATGGGACGGCTGTAGTGGGTAAAAAATTTTCGTTTGGCTTCAGAAACAGTGCGAATTTTAGTCACAGGGCCGATTACAAAGGGGGGATAGATCTCCTATTTTCCCTTGTTAAGCGGCCTTTGCCAACCTGGATTGTTGCTAGGGGAGGTGAATCATCGAGCGTTGCTAGAATGGGACAGTCCCAGGAAAAAGACCATGCCAGACTTCCAGGCATTTATTGCCATCATTACCACCATTTTGGTGTTTGTGACCGGAGTAGCCCTCAAATATGAAACCATCCAGTTCAAAAACTACGAACTCCCTATCCCCCAATGGGCAGGCCTCAGCTTCGCTGGGGTTACTTTCACATTTGTGGTCTTGGATCAAATCCTACGGGGGTTTGTCCGACTTGAAGAGGTACAACGAAGAGATGAGGAAAGAAACCGCAGAGATGAGGAAGCTAGAGCAAGAAAAGCAGATGCGGCACGAACAGAGGATGAAAGAATTAAAGCTACAGAACGAGAAACTCGCCGAACTAGAATCGAAACTCGATATCGTACTGCAATCGCCAGATTCCAGCTTGACCCCAGCCCAATCCACCGAACACAGTTAGCGGATATTTTGGCCCTCCTGGAAGAATACCAAGATACCCTGTGAGTTGTTGTGGCTGATGGTTACCAAGGCTTGGTGACAGTCAGTGGGTCTGCTCAGTGCTGTATATTTACCGACAATACCCGCCATTGATTAGGCTAATCAGTGGTCAAAGGACTTCCGAGTTTACAAGCAGAGTGTTAATGGTGTCTCCCATCTCTATCTGGCGATCGCTGATGTTTGGCGGTTTTTCTCCCCAGGAATGGGGCAGGGGCAGTGTGCTCCACCGTTTTGTGGGCTGGGGGCGGCATTGGGCCCAGGGCAGCTTACTGTGGCCCCAGTTTGAAGCGGTGGGTACGGCTCTGTTGGCAATAATTTTTATGGCGGCGCCGTTCACTTCCACCACCATGCTGGGCATTTTTATGCTCCTCTGTGGAGCCTTCTGGGCTTTGCTGACACTGGCGGATCAACCAGGTAAAGGGCTAACCCCCATCCATGTTTTAGTGTTTGCCTATTGGTGTATTTCGGCGATCGCCGTGGGATTTTCCCCGGTGAAAATGGCGGCGGCGTCGGGGCTAGCCAAATTAACCGCCAATTTATGTCTGTTCCTATTGGCGGCCAGGTTATTGCAGAACAAGCAATGGCTGAATCGGCTGGTAACCGTCGTTTTACTGGTGGGGCTATTGGTGAGCAGTTACGGTCTGCGACAGCAGGTGGACGGGGTAGAACAGTTAGCTACTTGGAATGATCCCACTTCTACCTTGGCCCAGGCCACTAGGGTGTATAGCTTTTTAGGCAACCCCAACCTATTGGCGGCCTACCTGGTGCCCATGACTGGTTTGAGTTTGAGCGCCCTGGTGGTGTGGCGACGGTGGTGGCCTAAGTTACTGGGGGCAACCATGGTGATCACCAATCTCCTCTGTTTATTTTTTACCCAGAGCCGGGGCGGTTGGCTGGCGGTATTGGCCCTGGGTGCGACCTTTTTGGCCCTTTGTTACTTCTGGTGGCTGCCCCGATTACCCAAATTTTGGCAACGGTGGTCTTTGCCCCTGGCGATCGCCGTGGCGGTGATATTGGGCGGAGGGGCCTTAATTGCGGTGGAACCAATTCGGGTTAGGGCCATGAGCATTTTTGCCGGTCGGGAAGACAGCAGTAATAATTTCCGCATCAACGTCTGGGAAGGAGTGAAGGCCATGATCCGAGTCCGTCCCATCATTGGCATTGGCCCAGGCAACGAAGCCTTCAACCAAATTTATCCCTACTATATGCGCCCCCGCTTCACTGCCCTGAGTGCCTATTCAATTTACCTAGAAATTTTGGTGGAAACGGGTATAGTCGGTTTTACCTGTATGCTCTGGCTGTTGGCCGTTACTCTGGGCAAAGGAATCCAATTGGTTAAACGCTGTCGCCAAACCCTAGCCCCGGAAGGAATCTGGATCATGGGAGCCCTGGCGGCGATCGCCGGTTTATTGGTGCACGGTCTTGTGGACACCGTCTGGTACCGTCCCCCGGTGAGCACTTTATGGTGGCTGCTGGTCGCTATTGTTGCTAGTCAGTGGGCCAGTGCCCAGACCCGTTTGGGGGCCAGTGAAGGAGAAAACGGGGCAGAACCTCCTCTTCCCCAATAAAAGCCAATGGCAATAACTTGGCCGGCCAGGCTTAACTTTTGCCGTTTTTGAAAATTTGTCAGGAGTCAAAACCATGGCGATCGGAGAGCAAACCCATCCCCAAGCAAGTAAAGACCAGGCCGTTGTTGATCGCCTGTTACAATCCCCCGCCGATATTCCCCACCTGTTGTCCTTGGCACGGCTGAGAATTCGTTACAAAAATTTTCCCGGGGCCCGGAGCTTACAGCGAGATTTGGACACCGTGCTTCAGCAATGGCATCTGACTGAAGAAGAACTCTTTGCCCAAACTAGGGCCCTCTACGCCAGTGGGGCCGCCCACACCAAGCAAAGTACAGAGGAACAACAGGACTGGAGCTAGCCTCTGTTAACACCTTGCCCAGACTGAGCTGAGCCAACTTTTTTTTGCGTAATTCTGAAATTTGCCGGTACCGGCCGCCACCGTAGACATTGAAATTACTCTATTGTCAGGCTTTTTAGCAAACATTAATCTCTACTATTGGTGCAATAAGCAATCCCAAAGCTAAAAGCAGAGATTTTCCCCTATGCTTAAAGCAATAACTCCCGTTACAAAAATTAACTAAATGTCTAATCTGATTGCCGTTGCCTTCTGTGGCTATTTTGCTTTGTTAATTGCCCTTTTCTCGGCTAAAAACTTTCTCGTCAAGGACAAAGCCAGTCTTAATCTCCCTGAATAATTCTTCTAAATGACAAAAATGGGGATTAAGTAGCTATAATCTTGTTTTCCTAAAGTCTCAGTCAGAGTAGCCTGGATCAAAGTAGGTCAAAGCAAGGTTATGAGTCCACCCCAACCATCGGGGCGCAAAAGATTAGGATTGGTTTTACAGGAAGCCGGTCTGATTACCCCGGCCCAATTAGAGGTTGCGGTTAACAATCAACAACATTTTGATTACCTCATTGGGGAAGTAATTGTTCTCCACGGCTGGTTGACCAAGGACTCCATCGAGTTTTTTGTTAACCAATGGTTTGATTTAATTTACCGCTCCAACCCTATGCCCTTGGGGCATTACCTGCAAATGGCGGACCTGTTGAATCAATGCCAGATTGACCAAATTCTCCAGGAACAAAAGGTATTGGGACTGCGCTTTGGAGCCACGGCGGTACTGCTGGGCTTGCTCAAGCAAGAAACGGTGGACTATTTTATCGCCCATCTTAAGGGAGACATGGCTAGTCAATCGGCTTTTAGCGCTCACGAATTGGCCAAGGGATGTGCTGATCGTGTTCGGCCGATAAAAACAACTCGGGCGGAGCCTAAACGACAAAAACACCGACGGTCGGCCAGTGGCAATCCAAAGGGTAGGGAAGAGAAAAAACATAGACGAGTAAGGACTGCTAAGCAAAAGTCTGCGACGGCATCGTCGGCTGAAGTTTCAGGGAGTCTGCCGGAGAACTTTGATATTTTTATAAATGACGAGGAAAACTTTGACCTAGCCAATGTGCTAGAAATGGACGATGGCAATGTTTCCCTTTGAATGCTTGGGTCGCTCCGGACGGTTTTAAAAAACTGTTGGGTCTGATCGGCTAATCGGCTAAGGTGATCACCAAGGCTTTTTTACTCTTTTTCCTGCTCACGCCCACCGACAAGATTTTCCCTTTTGTGCGGTTCTCCACCGGATTACCGACCTTTTAACCGAGGAAACTTTAGGGTAAAGTGGGAGCCATGGAATCCCCTATTGAGTAGAGAATTTAAATTTATAATGGCTTACGCACTACCCAACTTACCTTACGACTACACCGCCCTGGAACCCTGCATTTCCAAAAGCACTCTGGAGTTCCACCACGATAAACACCATGCCGCTTACGTTAGTAAGTTTAATGAAGCGGTGGCTGGTACAGACCTAGACAATAAATCTATTGAAGACGTAATTAAAGCTATTGCTGGAGATGCGAGCAAAGCCGGTCTGTTCAACAATGCCGCCCAGGCCTGGAACCACAGTTTCTACTGGAATTGCATGAAACCCGGTGGCGGTGGCCAGCCCACTGGTGCCCTGGCTGATAAAATCAACGCTGACTTTGGTAGCTTTGACGCCTTTGTGGAAGCTTTCAAACAAGCTGGAGCCACCCAATTCGGTAGCGGTTGGGCTTGGTTGGTGTTGGACAATGGCACTTTGAAAGTGACCAAAACTGGCAACGCTGAAAACCCCATGACCGCTGGTCAAACTCCTTTGCTGACCATGGACGTATGGGAGCACGCTTACTATTTAGATTATCAAAACCGTCGTCCTGATTACATTGCCGATTTCCTCGGTAAGTTGGTCAATTGGGACTTTGTGGCGGCTAACCTAGCGGCGGCCTAGTTTTCTCCATCAACCTTCCTATGATGATGTTTTAAAGGTCCTCTTTCTCTCCCACCTATGGGTAGAACCGCAGGCAAATTAGACATCTTCTTGGAACCATTTACCCTTTCCCTAAACTTTGGGGGAGGGGTATTTGCTGGAAGGCGATCGCCGGTGGTTGAAGTTTCTGATCTGCGTCCCCAATCCTCTACACTGGGGAGGTTTATGGGATCTCTTTCCAGAGTCCGTTTAAATCCAGTTATTTAATCGAAGTTTTTCCAGTTTTTCCACTACCATGTCCCAGACCTATAACGTAACCTTGCTCCCCGGCGATGGCATTGGCCCCGAAATTATGGCAGTGGCGGTGGCAGTATTACGCAAAGTGGCGGACCAATTTGGTTTTGCCTACAATTTTCAGGAAGCTTTAATCGGAGGGGCGGCCATTGATGCTACGGGCCAACCCCTACCGGAAGCAACCCTGGCCCAAGCGAAGGATAGTGATGCGGTACTGTTAGCGGCGATCGGGGGCTATGCCTGGGACAATCTCCCCAGGGCTCAACGGCCGGAAACGGGGTTGTTGGCCATCCGGGAAGGGCTGGGACTGTTTGCGAACCTACGTCCCGCGACCATTTTTCCCCAGTTGGTTGATGCTTCTAGCCTCAAACGGGAAGTGGTGGAAGGGGTAGATATCATGGTGGTACGGGAATTGACTGGTGGGATTTATTTCGGTAAACCGAAGGGTATTTTTGAGACGGAGGCGGGGGAAAAACGGGGGGTTAATACCATGGCCTACACGGTGGGAGAAATTGACCGCATTGCCAAGGTCGCTTTTGAAACGGCCAAAAAACGGCGGGGCCAACTCTGTTCAGTAGATAAGGCTAATGTACTGGATGTGTCCCAACTGTGGCGGGATCGGGTAATGGCGATCGCCGGGGATTATCCTGATGTGGAACTGTCCCATTTATATGTGGACAATGCGGCCATGCAATTGGTGCGTAGTCCCAAGCAATTTGACACCATTGTAACTGGCAATTTATTTGGGGATATTCTTTCCGACATTGCGGCCATGTTAACCGGCAGTATTGGCATGTTACCCTCCGCTAGCTTGGGCAGTGACGGCCCGGGACTATTTGAACCCGTCCATGGTTCCGCTCCGGATATTGCCGGTCAGGATAAGGCTAATCCCCTGGCCCAGGTGCTCAGTGCCGCCATGATGTTGCGCTACGGTTTGGATCAACCCCAGGCAGCCGATCGCCTAGAGAGAGCAGTAAAAACAGTCCTGGCCCAGGGTTACCGCACCGGGGATATTCTTTCCCCTGGCACCCAATTGGTGGGCTGTCGGCAAATGGGAGAGCAATTATTGGGCATCCTGGATGACATGTAAGGATCGTTGCAATCTACCAAAAAACTAGACAAACTTTACCTCAATGACTTCCCCCCAGGCAGTTATTTCGGGTTGAAATCAGATCTTGGTCGAGTAAGTAAGAATCTTCTGGGGCGGCCCTTACGTCAAACCCTATTGTTATTTATGATGATGGCTAACCTGGCTGACGTTTTTCGGTCAAAGGCTAGAACACATATGCGTCCTGAGTGGGGAGTTTATTATGGTTTTTATTCCTGATGAGAGCGACTTTGATGTGGAGTATAGGAGCGTGCCCATGCCCCTAGACCCCAAAATGTTGCGCATGGCCCGGCGAATTTACCGCAGTTATCGCATGCTCCACCCTAAATCCCAAAAGCAACCCCTGGGCATTGCCATCCATAAAGAAACCCACCGGGGTCAACTGATGTTCAATCGTCAGCCGGTGCTGTTGCCAGGAGAGTGTTTCGTACCTTTGAACCAACTGGAGGCGGAAGCCCAGGTAATTTGAATTAGCTCTGTTGCTCTGTTATGACCGAATCTTCCCCCTTAGTGCCATCTACGGCCCCTTCGACCCGCAAACTTTGGCTGGCGGCCATTAAGCCCCCCATGTACACGGTGGCAGTGGTGCCCATTACCGTTGGTTCAGCGGTGGCCTATGGCCTGACTGGGCAGTGGCAGGGCGATGTTTTTACCATCTTTTTGCTGTCGGCGATCGCCATTATTGCTTGGATCAACCTGAGCAATGATGTGTTTGACAGTGACACGGGCATTGATGTGCGTAAGGCCCATTCAGTGGTTAATTTGACCGGCAATCGCAATCTGGTTTTTTTAATTAGTAATTTTTTCTTGCTAGCCGGTGTGCTGGGGCTAATGAGCATGGGCTGGCTGGCCCAGGATTGGACAGTGTTGGAGTTAATTGGGGTGGCCATCTTTTTGGGCTACACCTACCAAGGGCCCCCTTTCCGCCTGGGCTACCTAGGTTTGGGGGAATTGATTTGTTTGATTACCTTTGGTCCCTTGGCGATCGTCGCCGCCTATTACTCCCAGACCCAAAGTTTTAGTTGGGATTTGCTTACCCCTAGCATTTTTGTGGGGCTTAGCACGGCCATTATTCTGTTCTGTTCCCACTTCCATCAGGTAGAAGATGACCTAGCCGCCGGTAAAAAATCCCCCATTGTTCGTTTAGGAACCAAGCTAGGCTCCCAGGTGTTAACTGTTTCCGTAATTAGTCTTTATTTGATCACGGCGATCGGAGTTTTGCTTAACCTTGCTCCTTGGCAAACCTTATTGGTAATGGCCAGTCTGCCCTGGGCAGTACAGTTAACCCGCCACGTGGGGCAATACCACGACCAACCGGAGAAGGTCAGCAACTGTAAATTCATTGCTGTCAATCTACACTTTATCAGCGGTATTTTACTAGCCATGGGCTATATTTTAGCGGGCAAAAATTAAAGTTTATATAAATCAACAAATCTGATTAAAACCTATGAAAAAACAACTCTATGACACAGATTTTGTGAGCTGGACAGAAGAACAGGCTCGATATCTGCAACAACATGAGATAGAGAAGATTGACTGGCAAAATATTGAAGAGGAAATTATTGCTTTGGGTCGTAGTGAAAAACATGAGCTAGAAAATCGCTTGGAAGTTTTGCTGGAGCATCTACTCAAACGCGCCTATATCAATAGTGCCTATGATAATCGTGGCTGGGAAATCACGATCAAAGAACAACGGAAACAGATCCGACGGCTATTAAGGGACTCTCCTAGCCTCAAAAATTATGGCGAAGCATTGATTCCAGCCGTGTGGCAGGAAGCACTTGCCGATGTTCAAGATCTTTACCCGACGCTTTCCTTGCCTGAAGCCAATCCGTTTAGCGAAAGTTTAGACCAATTGTTAACGGTGACCTTTTGGTGAGCTGAAGTTAAAAAGTTTTTCAGCAACCTCCATTTCATTAGCCGTATGTTAACAGCGGTAGGTTATGGTCTGGCCAGTTCAGAATAAGGGATGTTGCCATGGGCAAGTTAGAATAAAAACCATTATGAGCAACGGTTTGTCCCCTACCCCCATCAATACCCCAGGCTGGTTAAACACCGGGGCCGCTAATTTATTGGTCAATGGCCATGATCCCCAAGATTTGGAACTGACCAATCAAAATTTGGCTGGACTAGTATTTCCCCATGGGGACCTCAGCCAAGTTACCCTGATCGGCTGTGATTTACGCTTTGCCAATCTGGAAGGGGCGGATTTAACGGATGCTAACTTGATCGCCGCCAGTCTGCACAAAAGTAATTTGCGCCGGGCTAACCTCTGTCGAGCTACGCTCAATCGCTGCAATTTGAGTGAGGCGGATCTAACTGAAAGTGATGCCAATGAAGCCCTTTTTTGTCAGGCCGTTTTTACCGAAGCGGAAGCCCACGGTTTAAGACTTTACCGAGCCAACCTTAGCCAAGCCCAATTAATGGGGGCCCATCTCCACCAAGCTTATGCCCCGGAAGCGGATTTTAGTGCGGTGGCGGCGATCGCCGTTGATTTGCGCTGGGCCAATTTGAGAAAGACTAATTTTCGGGGCGCGGATTTACGCTATGGCAATTTCCGGGGGGCGAATCTGACCCAGGCGGATTTTACCGGGGCCAACCTCAAGGGGGCCAATTTGCGGGGGGCCAATTTAGTGGGCACTAACCTGCAACAGGCGGATCTGAGCGATGTCAGCTGGTAGATGAAAAAATTCCCACCTCAACTTCCATAAAAATTAACCTTTGCAATACCGTCGTTTTGGCCGCACCGAGTTAAATTTATCCGTTTTTTCCCTGGGTACCATGCGGGGCCTGGGCGATCGCCAGCAATTTGCAGCCACGGTGGCCAAGGGCTTGGGGGCGGGCATTAACCACATTGAAACGGCGGCGGCCTATGGGGAAAGTGAAACTTATTTAGGCCCATTGCTAAAAAGCTTCAACCGGGGGGAAATAAACCTCACCAGTAAAGTTTGTCCCACGGAAAATCCAGAACAATTTATCCAGGGCCTTGACCGTTCTCTGCAACGACTCCAAGTGGACTATTTAGCCTGCTTTGCCATCCACGGCATTAACACTCCCCAGCATTGGCAATGGGTACAGCAACTTTGGCCAGTGATAGATAAAGCCCAACAACAGGGGAAATTTAAACATCTTGGTTTTTCCACCCACGGCAGTTTGCCCCTAGTGCAGGAAGTGATTGCTTCGGGAAAATTTGCCTTCGTTAATTTGCATTATTACTGGTTTAATCAGCACCTCGCCCCGGCGATCGCCTCGGCCCACCAGCGGGATATGGGCATTTTCATCATTTCCCCCGCAGATAAGGGTGGTCAACTATACACACCACCCCGGACTTTGCAAAACCTCTGCCACCCCTTTACTCCCCTGGGATTAACCTACCGTTTTCTCTTGAGTGACTCCCGCATTACTACCCTTAGTATTGGCCCCGCCATACCTGAGGAATTGGACCAACCCCTATCCCTTGGCGATCGCCTGGAGCCCTTAAGTGAGCAAGAACAGGCAATTTTAGAGAATTTACGCCACCATCAACACCAGGCATTGGGCACCGCTGCTTGCCACCAATGTTATCAGTGCTTACCTTGCCCAGAAGAAATTAATATTCCCGAAATTTTACGTCTGCGTAATTTGGCCGTTGCCTTTGATATGGAAAATTTTGGTCAATATCGCTATCAAATGTTAGAAAATGCCGGGCACTGGTTTCCCGGTCGAAAAGGCGATCGGTGCACCGACTGTGGCGATTGTTTGCCCCGATGTCCCCATAATCTGGCGATTCCAGACCTGTTGCGGGATACCCACCAACGGTTGCGAGGTAAAAGCCGGCGTCGTTTATGGCAGGATTGATCATTAGGCTGGCAATTCAGCCCCTGTTTTTGTCTCCATCATCCATACCAATTAGGACCAAAGCCTATCGATACCATCTACGGCCAAGCCCAACGACTCAAAACTAGTCAAATTAAGCAACTAAAGCGCCTCTATCAACAACGTCTCCCCGGCGATCGCCTGCTGACGATGGAATTGGCCCAGCGCCTGGGAGCTATCAGCCAGGAAATTAAACAACCTGTTTCGGTGTACGTCAACCGGAGGGGACAAATTATCCGGGTGGGGGTGGGCACGCCCCGGCAAACCCAAATTCCGCCTTTGGAATTACCTCGTTATGGGGAAAAACGACTCTCCGGCATTCGTTGCCTCACCACGGATTTAAAGGGGGAAGCCCCCAAGGAATCTAGTTTAATTGCCATGGCCCTGCAAAGATTGGATGCCCTAGTGGTGCTGAGCGTCACGGGTCAGGGTTTTGCCAAACGGGGAGGCGGCGTAACGGGCTATGTGGATACGGGATATTTGGCCCATTTATTGCCCCAAAGTAGTGACGATATGGGGGATGGGGTGGCCGATTGGGTGGTTTCCCCAGCGGTGGATTTGGAAGATTTAGCCGAAGAAGCCATCCTGGATTTGGTGGAAAACCTAGAGGCAGAATTTGAGCGGGAATTCATCGCCCGTCAGGTGGAAGCAGGGCAGGAACGGGTCTTGGTGATGGGACTTAAAACCAGCGAGTTGGATGACCAGAGCTTTGCGGAAGGTTTAACGGAGTTAGAACGTTTAGTAGACTCCGCCGGGGCCCAGGTGCTCCAGGTAATGCAGCAAAATCGCAGTAAACCCCATCCCCAAACCGTAGTGGGGGAAGGAAAAGTGGAAGAGTTGGCCTTGGCGGTGCAAACCACCGGAGCCAATCTAGTGGTTTTCGACCGGGATCTATCTGCTGCCCAGGTGCGAAATCTGGAACAACGGTGTGGAGTTAGGGTCATTGACCGCACGGAATTAATTTTGGATATTTTTGCCCAGCGGGCCCAGTCCAGGGCTGGGAAGTTACAGGTGGAATTGGCCCAGTTGGAATATTTGTTACCAAAATTAGTAGGCCGGGGTCAGGGTATGTCCCGGTTGGGGGGCGGTATCGGCACCAGGGGCCCAGGGGAAACCAAGCTGGAAACGGAACGGCGCACCATCCAAAGTCGCATTGCCAAGCTCCAAAAACAGGTTAATGAGCTCCAATCCCATCGCTCCCGGCTACGCAATCAACGGCAACAACAGGCCGTCCCCACCGTGGCGATCGTCGGTTATACCAATGCGGGCAAATCCACTTTACTCAATGCCCTCACCCAAGCAGACATCTACGCCGCTGACCAACTGTTTGCCACCCTAGACCCCACCACCAGGCGTTTATCCCTATTTGACCCGGATAATCAAACCTACCAGCCAATTTTGCTAACGGATACAGTGGGTTTTATCCATAAATTGCCCGATGCTTTGGTGGATGCCTTCCGGGCCACTTTGGAAGAGGTAACGGAGGCAGATCTATTACTCCAGGTGGTGGATCTATCCGACCGGGCTTGGCGACGACAGATCGACTCGGTGGCCAATATTTTGGCGGAAATGCCCTTGGCTACGGCACCGATGGTGATGGTGTTTAACAAAATTGACCAGGTGCCCAGTGAAGCTTTGGCAGCGGCCCAAGCAGATTATCCCCAGGCAATTTTTTTGGCGGCGGCCCAGGGGATTGGTTTAGAAACGCTGAAAAAACGTTTATTGGAGCAAATTTTGATAGATTTGAGCGATTAGTGTTTATTTTGCACTAATTTAATGTTGACATCCTGCAATGGCCTCAAAAAAGCAAGGATTCCTTACTAAGCCTCAACCTAAAAAAAGGAGTTGATCAACGAATGGAGGTCAGCTTCAAACTGACTCACAACGGGTAGGGAGTCCAGCCAAAATCCGCTTTAGCATTCCTGCACTTTTCCTTCACCATGGCCCACTCCTGGAGGGTGAGGGGTTCCCACTGTACCTGAGCTTGAAAATGCTGTCGGGCTGAAGTGGTCAAAACCTCTAAAACCTGGGGCAAAGTTGGATAACCAGTTAACTCTGCCATGGTTTTTTGCCATGGGGCCGGTTGGCCGAAGACAAGTTCAAACAAATGGCGATCGCCGTTCAAGATCATTTCTCCATGTTGCAGAAGGGCACTGAAAGTTTGCCGTTGGGCACTGCCAATTAATTTATCCCCTGTGGAGCTGACTAAATCCGCCACCGTAGCGGTGCTAAAGCAACTGGCGTTGTGAATATAACCCCGGCCACCCTGGCCGTAGGTTAAGGGAAGCCCCAACTGGCCCCAACCTTGGATGAGAAATTGACAAATGTGCCGATAAATTTCCCGTCGTTTCTTCCCAGTTGCCCCAGTCACTACGGCATAGGTTAGTCCCCCTTGATGCAACACTGCCCTCCCCCCACTAGGCCTGCTTACCAACCCCAGGGGTTGCCCTTGCCAAGTTAACTGCCGCCAATGGGCTGGGGGAGACTTTTGTGAATAACCCAAGGAAATGGTGGGGCGAGACCAACCGTAAAAGCGCAACACCGATCGCCCGGTGCGGGGAAAATAATCTTCCAATAACCATTGATCCAACGCCATCTGTAAATTGCCGGGGGCTTGGATGTAGGGCAATAAACGCCAGGGGGAAGACTGAGGGGGGGGAAAGGTGGGCAACGGGAAAGTTCTCCTGACAAAACTCCAAGCAAAATATGTTAATCTTAGGAACGCTAGGACAACACGCGGGTGTAGTTTAGTGGTAAAACCTTAGCCTTCCAAGCTAATGATAGGGGTTCGATTCCCCTCACCCGCTTTGGGTAATGGGTACAACGGTCTCCGAAACTCGATAATTTTGATTGATAATCTCTGATCGTCCCTGATGTCCGTTGCGACACCCCTCCTCGACCGTCATCCATGCTCCCTCGATAATTCCTCAGTTCTGCACGGTTATCTGTTGGGACAGCAGAGGGGTCTTGCCCCTGGCCAACGGTGCCTATGGAGCTTTACGGAAAACTTAGGCAAGATTGATCCCCTGGCGGTGTTTGGGGCCCTCAATGTTCAAGATCAAGTTCATTTTTACGGTGAAAACCCCCAGCGGGGGGAAACCATACTGGCTTTTGGCATTTGCCAGTCCCTGAGGATTTCCGGCAAGTATCGTTTTAGACTGGCCCAACAGTTTGCCGAGGACTGTTTCCAGCGTTTAGTGCCCATTGGCAATGCCCAAGGCCGGAGTCAGCGCCCCTATATTTTTTGTGGCTTTAGCTTTTTTGACCGCAGCTCCAACCGCAATCCCTTTGCTAATTCCTTTTTGTTTTTACCCCAAATCCAGGTGGTGAAAACGTCCCAGCATTGCCTATTAAGCTGGCAAGTTAGTCTGGATAGCAATACCGATATTATCGATTTGGTGGATTTTATCGGTGCAATGCTCAGCGCTATCCGTCGGGTGCAACCGGCTAGGGATAACCATACCGCCCCCATGCTGGCAAGGGCTCCCCGGCTGACGGCAATAGAAGTGGCTAAGCTTTCCACGGCGATCGCCTCTAGCTTGGAAGAAATTGCCCAGCAGAGATTGAGTAAGGTGGTGTTGGCAACGGCGTTGGATTTGGACTATGGTTGTCGGTTCAATACGGCCCATTGTTTACAAAGACTGCGGCAACAGTATGGAGATTGCCATTTATTTTCCTGGGGCAATGGCCAGGGAGACTGTTTTGTGGGGGCTAGCCCAGAAAGATTACTGAGTTTGCATAATCAACAGTTGGTAACCGATGCTCTGGCCGGCTCGGCCCCTAGGGCTGCGGATGTCCAAGGCGATCGCCAATTGGGGCAACAGTTATTGCACAATCCTAAGGAGTTACGGGAACACCAAGCGGTGTTGGATTATCTGCTCCAGCGCCTACGGGCATTGGGCTTAAGCCCCCAAGCTTCTTCCTTGAAGTTGCTCAAATTAGCCAATATCCAGCATCTCTGGACCCAAATTCAAGCCCCCCTACCTCCCCACATCCATCCCCTGGCCCTGGTAGAACAACTCCATCCCACCCCAGCGGTGGCCGGTGTCCCCGTGGCGATCGCCGAAGATTTAATTCGTCGCCATGAAACCTTTGACCGCAATCTCTATGCCGCTCCCCTGGGTTGGCTAGACAGCGAAGGTAATAGCGAATTTATTGTCGGTATTCGTTCCGCTCTCCTTTCTCGCAATCGAGCCAGACTATACGCCGGGGCTGGCATTGTGGCTGGTTCCGATCCCCTCAAGGAAGTGGCAGAAATTGAGCTTAAACTCCAAACCCTCTGGCGATCGCTGATTTGAGTGATGGTCTCGCAACACCATCAAGCCAAAATAGAATGGGAATAGTCCGCCGTTGCGTTTCGGTCTAAGGGGGAGAAACCGTTATGCGTCTCAATGCCAAAGCAAAGTCATTTTTAACCAAGGAAATCAATCGGGAAGCGGAATCCCTCGGTTTTGAGGTGCAAAAGGACATTGTCCTCAAACGTTTAAACCAATTGGCCCAGGAAAGGGGTAAACCCCTGGGTAAGGAAGATTTGGCTGGGCAGGTGACGGATATGTTCCCCACCATGGCCGATCAAACCCTAACCAAGGCAGCAAAGTTAAATACGGCCCAGCAATGGCGGCTCTGGCTGACAGCCGGGGGAGTGGTGGGGGCCGGGT
>NZ_JADEVV010000005.1 GCF_015207985.1 Synechocystis salina LEGE 00031
ATAATCCTCCTAATGATTCCTTTGGCGATCGCCCAGAGAGGAATGCCCCCCGCAATGCCCGCCCCTACGAAGATGAACCCCCGGCGGCCTATGTGGACTACCAACCCATTGACGAAGCCGATTTAACTCCCCGCCCCACCACTCCAGAGGACCAGGAACAGGCGGCCCGCAGTGGTAACCCCCGCAGTCAACGTCCCAGTCGTCCCCCAGTCGATGCGGAAGAGCCCCCCATCGGAGCTGATGACCAAGAACGGTTTGATTATTAATTTTTCTCAGTGAACAGGGCGAAAATTCGGAGTAGTTTAGGGCAAACTCCATCGTTATGGTTGGCAATGGTACTGGTTACCCTAGTGCTTGGTGGTTGTAATAACGTTAGGCGATCGCCATTGGACCAGAGCCTAAATAGCCGCTTCAATGACGAACAGCCCAGCCTGAGCGGTGATGGCCGTTGGTTAGCCCTAGTTTCTAACCGCAACGGCACCAGGGAAATTTTGGTCTATGACCTGCGCAATAACCAGTTGGTCAACCTACCGGGATTGAACCAAGCCAACACCATTGCCGAAAGCCCCAGCCTGAGTCGCACCGGACGTTACCTAGTCTATTTGTCCAGCATCCAAGGGCGGCCCGACATTGCCCTTTATGATCGCCTTACCAAAAAAACTGACCTGTTAACCCTCAACTATCGCCAATGGGTCAGAAATCCAAAGATTAGTCCTGACGGCCGCTACATCGTTTTTGAAACCGCCAAACGGGGACAATGGGACATCGAAATTCTTGACCGGGGCCCCCAAATTGAACTGGACATTGCCGAGGGTACCCCCGTGGAAAATCCCCCCACTCCCCCATGATTAACCATGGGCAAAACTGAATTTTGCTTAAAGCTCCTTCACAAAAGGGGATTCAACATTATGCGATTCTAAAGAGTGGCGAAATTTAACCACTAACAATTAATTAAAAATTTATAAATCCATGGAACAGCCGATGAAACCAACGGTGATCATCACCGGAGCCTCCTCCGGGGTGGGTCTATATGGCGCTAAAGCGTTAATTGATCGGGGCTGGCACGTAATCATGGCCTGCCGCAATTTAGACAAAACTCAGAAAGTTGCCGACGAGTTGGGTTTTCCTAAAGATTCTTACACCATTATTAAACTAGATTTGGGCTATTTAGACAGTGTGCGGCGATTTGTGAGCCAGTTTCGAGAATTGGGGCGTCCTCTCAAAGCTTTAGTTTGTAATGCGGCAGTTTACTTCCCTTTATTAGATGATCCCCTCTGGTCAGCGGATGACTATGAATTATCCGTCGCCACCAATCACCTGGGACATTTCTTGCTTTGCAATCTCTTGCTCGAAGACCTGAAAGCTTGTTCCGACGAAGATAAACGCCTAATTATCTTGGGTACCGTCACCGCCAACAGCAAAGAGCTTGGGGGCAAAATTCCCATCCCCGCTCCACCGGATCTGGGCAACTTTGAAGGGTTTGAAGCGGGCTTTAAAAAACCCATTACCATGATTAATAACAAAAAATTCAAGTCGGGCAAGGCATATAAGGACAGTAAGCTCTGCAATATGCTCACCACCAGGGAATTACACCGTCGCTTCCACCAAGCAACGGGCATTGTTTTTAATTCCCTTTACCCTGGTTGTGTGGCCGATACTCCCCTGTTCCGCAATCACTATTCTCTTTTCCGGACTATTTTCCCCTGGTTCCAAAAAAATGTCACCAAAGGCTATGTCAGCCAAGAATTGGCAGGGGAACGGGTAGCCATGGTGGTGGCAGATGACAAATTTAAAGAGTCCGGGGTGCATTGGAGTTGGGGCAACCGTCAGCAAGCGGGGCGGGAAGCTTTTGTGCAGGAACTTTCTGAACAGGGGAGTGATGCCCAAAAGGCCCAGCGCATGTGGGATTTAAGCGAAAAGTTAGTGGGTCTGGTTTAGTTCACCTGTAAATTCCCCCCAGCATTGGGGGGTCAGGGGGACAAGTCAAAAATGATCAGACGGCGGCAATGGGATAGTCCCTGGACTGATCCGTTTCCACTTCCCTATCTACTGCTCCTTGGTAGGTGTCCACCACATGGTTGGGTAAAATGTCTTGCCCTTGGTTGAGGAAACTCCAACTCTGGCCCACATGGACATAGGTGCCTAGTCCCGTTGTGGGGGGCAGGAGAGGAATCACGTCGGCGAGGTTAACAATGCGGTAACTGTTGGGTACTTGGCGGGAATGGAATTGGGCAAAGGTTATATCCCCAACCCTAGGGCAGGCGTAGCTATAAAGTTGGATCTGGGGCTGTAAATTAGGTAGATTAACCGCTAAATCCAGGGCTGCCAACACTGCCAGGGAAGCCCCCAAACTATGGCCAGTGATGTAACAGGGCACAGCCGGGTCTAATTTTCGGGCAATTTCCCTCGGAATGGGACTGACGATGCGGAGATAGTTTTCGATAAAGCCTTGGTGAATTTTGCCGAAATGTTGCCCCGATTGGCGATCGGTGAAGGGAATTTGCTGGGCCCGGAGATTGTTGACCCATTCCATGGTGGTTTGGGTACCCCGGAACACAATTAAATTGTGCTGGGGAGAACTGAGGACAAAACCGAGGTAAACGGGGATTTGTTGGGTTACTTTCACCACTTGGCGAATGGTTTCCCCCAGGGAATCTTCCGCTTGGTCCCAGGTTTGATCCAGGGGATCGCCCGTGTTATCTAAGGGAATTTGCACCGCAACGGATTCGGAAATCTTGGCTTCCTTACCCCGAAAAGAAGCAATTTGTTGGTATTTGTCCAGGTCAGAGCTATAGGCTGGCAATTGTCGGATATTGCCGTCGTAGCTAGGGATGGTTTTCCCCGTTAGGTATTGTTGGGTGGCGATTTTACTGCAACGGATCAGTAGTCGGGAAATTTGGCGATCGTAGGGCAGAATGGGAGGAGTGAGCCTAACACTGTTGATAATCTCCTCGCCCCGGTAAATTTTTTCCGCATCAGCTTCAAAGGCGGCACTTAACATACTGGTGCGGTCGGTATTAGCGGCCTGGGCCCGAGCCAGTTCCTCCAACTCTTGCTGTTTTTGTCGATGGCGCTCCTCCTGGCCTATGGTGAATGCTCCCCCCAGGGCGGCTCCCCCTAGCAATAGTCTTCGGCGGTTAAAGATGCCCATGGTTTACGCTTCCCTGAGTCAGTCAGGCTGGATTGGTCCAAGATTTAACAAATCAGCGGGATGGGGACTTGGCCGCACCATTGGCATAATACTGGTTGGTGCTTTGCCCTAGCATCCAAGTGAGGGTAAACAGTCCAGCAAAGCCTTTAAAACTGTCGAAATAGGGCACCCAGATCCCGATCGCCAGTAGGGTGACCCAGACTACAGAGGCGGTGATCACTGCGCCCATGGCCCCAAAAATATTACCGGCGATCGCCAATAGGTCTTGCCCCCGGGGAAATTGCCAGACTTTACCAATGTCTCGGCACATCTTGGCCAGAAGAAATAACACCAGCAACAGCCGCAGGGAATAGTAACCGGCGATCGGCAATAGGGCCACTAGACTAGTGCCCAAAGCGTAGTCGAAAACTAAATCCCTGGCCTGCCTGGCCCGGTGCAGATTTTTTTGCCAAAGTTCGACGGATGACTGCACTGTATTCTCAGACCGGTAATGCCGACAAAGGCCCAGAGCTACCCGTTGTTGGGCAACCCCAGGGGGATTTTAACCCAATTTGAGGGTAGAGGTGATGCGCTCCATGGCTTCTTCCACGTTTTCCCGACTGTTAAAAGCGGAAATACGGAAATAGCCTTCTCCTGCCGCCCCAAAGCCAGAGCCGGGGGTACCTACCACATTCACCGTATGTAATAACTTGTCGAAAAAGTCCCAACTGCTCAGGCCATCGGGGGTTTTGACCCACACATAGGGCGCATTGACCCCACCATAGACCATTAAACCGGCGGCGGCTAACTTCTCCCGAATAATGCGGGCATTTTCCAAGTAAAAGGCAATCAGTTCCTGCACCTGGGCTTGGCCTTTCGGGGAATACACAGCTTCTGCCCCCCGTTGGATAATGTAGGAAACCCCATTAAATTTGGTAGATTGGCGGCGGTTCCAGAGTTTCCATAATTCCACGTCACTGCCATCGGCGGCTTTGGCGGTTAAAGTTTTTGGCACCACAGTGAAGGCGCAACGGGTGCCGGTGAAACCAGCATTCTTGGAAAAGGAGCGAAACTCAATGGCACAGTTCCTGGCCCCTTCAATTTCATAGATGGAATGGGGCAAGGTGGGATCGGTGATAAATGCTTCGTAGGCCGCATCAAAAAAGATGATCGAACCATGGGCCAGGGCATAATCTACCCACTCCTTTAAATAGGCTTTAGTGGCAGTGGCTCCGGTGGGATTGTTGGGAAAACAAAGGTAAATTAAATCTACTTTTTGGCTCGGAATGGCCGCTGTGAACTCATTCTCCGCCGAAATAGGCAGATAAACCAGGCCGCCGTATTCCCCTTTCTCGTTGGCATCGCCGGTGTGCCCCGCCATCACGTTGGTGTCCACATAGACGGGATAGACAGGATCGGTGACGGCAATGGTGTTATTTTTGCCAAAAATATCGAGAATATTGCCGGTGTCGCATTTGGAACCGTCGGAGATGAAAATTTCTTCGGCACTAACCTCACAGCCCCGGGCTTGGAAATCGTGCTGGGCAATTTTTTCCCGCAACCAAGCGTAACCCTGTTCCGGGCCATAGCCCTTAAAGGTTTGGCGATCGCCCATGTCGTCGATGGCTTTGGCCATGGCCTGGCGACAAGCAAGGGGCAGGGGTTCCGTCACATCCCCAATACCAAGTTTGATCACCTGGGCGTTAGGATTGGCAGAGGTGAAAGCATTTACCCGCCGAGCAATTTCGGGGAACAGGTAACCGGCTTTGAGCTTGAGATAGTTGTCGTTGATACTGGCCATGGCTTGGTGATTAAAGGGCGATCGCCATTATAAAAGGTGAGTTACCCCTCGCCGTAGGGAAGTTGACAATGGGGTTATGCCCGCTCCAACCAACCCTACTCCCCTTGGTTCATTGACGGCGACGGCCGTAGCTACTCCAATTTCCTGCAAAATCTATCCTTACATCACATCTCGATCAAACATTTATGTCCCAGTGGATCACAGAATGGATTCCCCAGGTGATGAATCAGTTAGGCTACGGGGGGATCAGTCTTTTAATGTTTTTAGAAAACCTCTTTCCCCCCATCCCTTCCGAATTGATCATGCCCCTAGCTGGTTTTGCCGTTGCCCAGGGAAAATTGGCATTATTCCCGGCGATTGTGGCAGGCATTGTTGGGACAATTTTGGGAGCTTATCCCTGGTACTACATTGGTAAATTGGTCAGTGAAGAACGGTTAGAACAACTTGCCGACCGTTATGGTAAGTGGATTGGCCTAGATGCCAAGGACATTCACAAAGCTAACGTTTGGTTTGGTCGCTATGGTCATCAATCAGTGTTCTTGGGACGTTTGGTACCTGGCATCCGCACCATGGTCTCTTTGCCTGCAGGCATCAATGCCATGGGTCTTATTTCCTTCACCCTCTATAGCTTGGGAGGCATATCCCTCTGGGTAACCTTTCTCGCCAATGCCGGCTATAAACTGGGTAATAACTATGACTTAGTGGAGCAATACTTGGGGCCGGTGTCAAAAATTGTCCTGGTTAGTGTGGCCGCCATCATAGTGTTGTCAATTGTTCGCAAACAGCTACGTCGGAGGGCTTGATTTTTGGGCTCCCACTCCTGTGTAATCTCGTAAATTTCCTAGTTGATCCTATCCTTGCCCCACGGGCCACTAGGCTAAAATTAGGGCTTGGCTATATTCGATCATCCTGATCCTGGGGAAGCTTACTGTGATTGCACAACTTAATACACAACCACAAGGACCGGGACCCCAGGCGATCGCCAATGTGCTTGAACAAGGGCATTTGCTAAAAAATTGGCTGCTGGAAACATTGAATGCTCCCATCTTTAAGTTGGGAACTGAGAGCATCACTTTGTGGTGGATTGTTCAGGCTTGTTTTCTGCTTTTATTGGTGGGAGTATTTGCCAAGGCCACCAAACAATTTCTCAAAAAAATTCTGCTGCTCAGACTCGGATTTAGTGAAGGCAACCGAGAAGTAATTGGTACATTAACAAGTTTAGGTGTGGCAGTATTAGGCTTTATTATTGTGCTGCAAGGCATGGGCTTGGAACTGGCTAGCTTTGCCGTAATTATGGGGGGACTGGGAATTGGTATTGGTTTTGGCTTGCAGGAATTAACTAGGAATTTAGTCAGTGGTTTAACAATTTTTGGCGAAAATAAACTCAAAGTTGGTGACTTAATTGAATTTAATGACCACATCGGTTACATCAAAGAAATTTCCATTCGCTCTACGATAATCCGCACCTTTAAAGGCAGTGACCTAGTGGTGCCCAACACCGATTTAACCAGCAACCTAGTAATCAACTGGAACTATGAAAATTGTAGCGGTCGCCTGGAAGTGCCAGTCAGTGTGGCCTATGGCAGTGACTTAGTTTTAGTGACGGAAGTGCTATTGGAATCTGCAGCCATGGAAAAAAATATTGTCAGTGAGCCAGCACCAAAAGCAGTTTTTCTTGGGTTTGGCGAAAATTCTCTTAATTTTGAACTCTGGGTTTGGACTGAAAGAATCGACCAAAGATTTCTGATCTTTAGCTCTCTCAATCACATCATTCAATATAATTGTCGTCGCCGGGGAATTAATATGCCCTTCCCCCAAAGGGATCTATGGCTAAGAAATCCAGAAAGCATCTCTCTAGCAGTTAGCAATCAAGAAAATAAGGTTCCAGCCCCTGGAGAAAAATTAGATAATTCTCCCACCCTCACCCAGCTATTGAAGAAAAACTTCTGCTTTCAAAAACTCAATGATCTTGAAATTAGAAATGTGATTGAAATGGGGAAACGATGGCATTTATCGGCGGGAGAAATTTTAGTCAAACAAAATCAGTACCACAGCTATTTTTGTGTCGTGCTCACTGGGGCAATAAATGCCATTTATGAAAATAAAAAAATCAGCAACCGTATATTTACTTTCAGACAAGGGGAATTCTTTGGTGAGTTACCTTTGATGCTGGAAGTCCCCTATCCCACCACCATGATTGCCGCTGAAGAATCCACTCTTTTTTTAATTGGTAAGGACTGTTTTCACCGACTTTTATCTAACCACCCTGAATTATCAGATCGAGTAGCAGAAGAATTAGGCAAACGCCAGGATACCCTCCAAGGGTATGAACAAAAACTGAAAGAAATGGGACTACTGGCTGAAGCAGATTTGAGGAATCCAGTGGATTGGATTAGGCAACGAATCAACAAAATTTTTGACGTGAGTCAAAGGGTCTGATTTCGTCAGCTAAAAGCTTATAGGCGGTATTGCTTTTTCAAAAGTTTTAAGAAGATAAATCTATCCCCGTTGTTATGGCATGCTTTTATTTTATTAATCAATAAATCTGAAGTTTCTACCATAGGAATTAGATTAGTAGAAACGATTAGGTTTCAATTATATCGAAACTATTGAATGGTTAACCGTTTCATCATTAGGTCAGTAGAGTCCGTGCAAAACCTGCAAAGCTTAATGCATCCATTATAGGGACTGGTAACTACGGTAAGATCAGAAGTTGGAAGTACCTCACCCTAACTGATCGTCTAGAGACAAGCCATGGTTGCACAAATCGAGTCACAACAACAGTATGAACAGGCCACCCAGGCGATCGCCAAGGAACTATTAGCCCAGACCCGGGAGAAAAGATCGCTATGGGACAAAATTGGCGATAATCTGCGGCTCGATGACAAATTGCTGGATTGGACCATGGGTCATCCGGGGTTGCGGGTGCAATTGTTCAAATTCATTGACTGTCTACCAGCGTTGCAGAGTAATAGTGAGATTGCCAACCATCTCCAGCAGTATATGAGCGAAGAGGAGGTGGAGTTACCGGAGGCACTGAAAAAACTGTTAAACTTTGCTGATGCCCATTCTACGCCAGCCCAGATTGCAGCGGGAACGGTGAGTAAGGCCACGGAACAGTTGGCATTTAAATACATTGCTGGGGAAACGATCGCCCAGGTGATCAAAACGGTGGAACGACTCCGCAAGGAAAAAATGGGCTTTACCATTGACCTGTTGGGGGAAGCGGTGATAACGGAATCGGAGGCGGCGGAATATTGGCAAAATTATTTAGACCTGATGGCCCAGTTATCCCAGCAGGCAAAATCTTGGTCGAAGGTGCCCCAGATTGATGAGGCGGACGGGGAAATATTGCCCCAGGTGCAGGTATCGGTAAAGTTAACGGCCTTTTATTCCCAATTTGATCCCCTCGACCCTGAGGGCAGTAAAGCGAAAGTCTGTGAACGGATTCGGGCATTGTTGCGACGCGCCCAAGAATTAGGGGTCGCTGTCCACTTCGACATGGAGCAGTACCACTACAAAGACCTGATTTTAAATATTCTCAAGGAATTGTTGGTGGAAGAAGAGTTCCGTTCCCGCACCGATATTGGCATCACCATGCAGGCCTATCTGCGGGATTCAGCGGCGGATCTAGAAGGGTTAATTCCCTGGGCCAAACATCGGGGTTATCCCATCACAGTGCGCCTGGTGAAAGGGGCCTATTGGGATCAGGAAACCATTAAAGCCCAACAAAACCATTGGCAAATTCCCGTTTACGTGGAAAAAGCCCAAACCGATGCCAATTATGAACGCATGACCCGGCTATTACTGGAAAACCACCAATATTTGTATGCCGCCATTGGTAGCCATAATGTCCGTTCCCAAGCCCTGGCCTGTGCGATCGCCGAAGAATTAAATATTCCCAAACGTCGTTATGAAATGCAAATCCTCTATGGCATGGGGGAACCCTTGGCCCGGGCGATCGTGAAACGGGGTCATCGGGTGCGGGTCTATGCGCCCTACGGTAAGCTACTGCCGGGCATGGCCTATTTGATTCGACGGTTGCTGGAAAATACCGCCAATAGTTCTTTTCTACGCCAAAACCTAGAAGAACGGCCCATCGAAGAATTAATTACTCCGCCCCAGGTTAAAGGCATTAATGATTTGCCCACCAAGGGTTATCCCAACGCCCCCGACACGGATTATGCCGATGCTGATTTACGCCAAAAAGCCTTTCAAGCCCTAACCCGGGTTAAACAGCAATTGGGCCAAACCTATCTGCCCTACATTAACGGCGAGTACGTCAAAACGGAGACCTATATTGATTCCGTGAATCCCTGTCGTCCGTCCCAGGTGATTGGCAAAGTGGGGTTGATCAGCGTTGACCAGGCGGATCATGCCCTGGAGATGGCTAAGGCGGCCTTCCCTGCTTGGAAGAAAACCCCAGTACGGGAACGGTGCGGCATTCTCCGGAAAGCGGCGGACATTATGGAAGAGCGTCGCCATGAGTTAAACGCTTGGATTTGTTTGGAAGTGGGCAAAATTATTCCCCAAGCTGATGCGGAAGTGTCCGAGGCGATCGATTTTTGTCGCTACTATGCCGATGAAATGGAACGACTGGACCAAGGCGTTAACCTCGATATTCCCGGCGAAACCAATCGTTATTTCTATCAACCTCGCGGTATTGCCCTAGTGATTTCTCCTTGGAATTTCCCCATGGCGATCGCCGTAGGCATGACCGTGGCGGCCTTGGTGACGGGCAATTGTACGTTGTTGAAACCAGCGGAAACTTCCACGGTAATTGCGGCCAAAATTGCGGAAATTCTCATTGAAGCGGGGGTTCCCCCGGGAGTCTTCCAATATGTGCCTGGTAAGGGATCGGTGGTGGGTTCCCACATGGTCAACCATCCCGATGTGCATTTGATTGCCTTCACCGGCTCCAGGGAAGTGGGCTGTCGTATCTATGCCGATGCCGCTTTAGTACAACCGGGGCAAAAACACCTCAAACGGGTAATCGCAGAAATGGGCGGTAAGAATGCCATCATCGTCGATGAAAGTGCAGATCTCGATCAAGCAGTGGCTGGCGCGGTCTATTCAGCCTTTGGTTACACAGGGCAAAAGTGTTCTGCTTGTTCCCGGGTGGTGGTGCTTTCCCCTGTCCATGATGCCTTTGTCGAACGCTTTGTGGAAGCAACCCGTTCCCTCAATGTGGGCTCCACCGATGACCCCAGCGCCCAGGTGGGCCCAGTGATTGATGCCAAAGCCCAAGCCCGTATTCAGGAATATATTGAGCAGGGCAAAGCGGAATGCGAGTTGGCGATCGCCTGTAATGCTCCCAGTGAAGGCTATTTCGTTGGCCCCACGGTGTTTAAAAATGTCGAACGCCATGCCACCATTGCCCAGGAAGAAATTTTTGGCCCGGTGGTAGCCATTATCCGAGCGGCCAATTTTGATGAAGCGTTGGAAATTGCCAATGGCACCGACTACGCTTTAACAGGGGGTCTCTATTCCCGCACTCCTGACCACATCAATCGTGCCGCCGCTGAGTTTGAAGTAGGCAATCTTTACATCAACCGCACTATCACCGGGGCGATCGTTTCCCGCCAACCGTTTGGGGGCTTCAAAATGTCTGGGGTGGGCTCCAAAGCTGGTGGCCCGGATTATTTACTCCAGTTCTTGGAACCCCGCCATGTCACGGAGAATATTCAACGGCAAGGTTTTGCACCCATTGAAGGAGCAGATCAGTAGTAAATTGATAAAACAGAGGAGGTGTTTGTCTCCTCTATTTCATCCAGGCTTAGATTAACAACGTTTTATACGTTTATTTTTATAGAGGATGACGTTAGGACAAATACCGGGAACCAAGCAACAATTGTTTCCCCCTGCAAAAAGCCCTGTAGGTGTTGGTCATGACCTAATGACCCCAAAGGCAAATCTTCTAGGGCATAATTTTAATTCCCTTTTCAATCTATCCTCCGGGGGCAAAGGTCAAACACGACATTGATTTATAGACCTAAATTAGCGGTCTGGTTTCTTAGAAAATTCCTACAAACATTAACAACATAAATGCAACAAAAAATACTAGAGAAAAAGCAGCAAAACCTAGCCAAGGCTCATGATTAACCCGGTCTAGATATTTGTTGACTTTTTCGTCTTTTTCTTCTGGATGCCAAATCATTGGTTTCATAATTTTATCCTCTTAGACAACAAAAAAATTATCCGCTTAAGAATTAAATATTCCCAAGCTTTTTGCCCCTGGCTATCGAGACATGAGTAATTCATTAGGAGAGATTGACAACATTAACCAGTGCGTCATCACTTATGTAAGCTCCCGTTAAGTCCGCCTCGCTAAAATCCGTATCTGTTAAATTAGCTTCGATTAAGTTCACACCACGCAAATCTGCCCCTCGAAGGCTAGCTTCAGATAAATTCGCCTTCCGTAAGTCTGCACCTCCTAGTTTCGCACCGGATAGATCTGCATTAGAAAGATCTGCCCCCATCAAATTTGCACCACTAAGGTCTGCACCACTCAAATCGGCATAAATTAAACAAACCTCGGTCATATCAGCTAAAGCAAGATTTGCTTTTTTTAAAACTGCATTGTTAAGGTGTGCATGCTTCAAATTTGCACCACTAAGGTCTGCAAAAATTAGTTGTGTTCCCATTAAGTTTGCATTCGACAAGCAGACTTTAACCAAGTTTATATGACTAAAATCCCTCTGTCCTTCCGCGTAACACTGAAGAATTTCCTGAGCATCCATAGTTTTTATCCTTTTCTACGTAACAATCTTTTTCTTTTTAACTTATACTGATTTACTTATTTAGTTTGAAGTAATTTCCTTTCTCCATTCTAGCTCAAATCTCATTTATGGCTAGATGTAACTTTACGCCAACTGCTGTTCTGACAAGTGGTGCCAAGCGACACTCAGGTTGGTCGTAACTGTTATGTAGCCCGTCTTTCTAGACACATTCCCTCGACTCCCCCAGGATAGACAAGACAAACTAGATGGAGATCATGCTTGTAGAATTGGCATCGATATTTTTAGAATTTTAGTTAAAAGAGAGCAATATTGGTTGAAGCAGAAGTGTTGAATGAAGTCCCCGACCATTGGACATGGGGAACGTAAATTAAAGACCTCGTCGAAAACCTAGCTGATTTATACTGAATATTTAGCCCTGAAGAAATACTGGTAATCAAGCAATGATTGTTTCCCCCTGCAAATAATCCCGTAGCTGTTGGTCATGGTCGTGGCTTAATGACCCCAAAGGTAAATCTTCCACAGTAAAAGCCTGTACCTGGGATACCTCCTGGCGATCGCCAACGAGCAAATTACCTGCCGCTTGAACCACCAGGGAAATGGTGACCGAGTGCATGCGGGGATCTCGGTCAGGACTGGAATAAACCCCAAGCAGGCGATCAATTTTGATTAACTGTAAACCAGTTTCTTCCCGTAACTCCCGCGCTGCCGTTATTGTCACCGTTTCTCCCCAGTCGATCAGCCCCCCCGGCAAACTCCATTGCCCCGTATCCCGCCGTTTAACTAAGACAATAGAACCACTAGGCAAAACGGGAATTAATGTCACCGCTGACAGGGGACGACGGAGCAGTAATTTGATGAAAACCTGGGCATATCTCCACACCGGTTTAACTTAGGCCCAACTCAGCTTTGGCATTGGCGATCGCCAAATTAACTTGGTCAAAACCCGTGCCGCCGTAACTGTTGCGAGCTGCCACCACCTGTTGGGGGGTAATGGCTTGGTAAATGTCATCTTCAAAAGCCGGATGGAGTGCTTGCCATTCTTCCATAGTTAAATCCTTGAGCAATTTCCCCGCCGCTAAGCTAGTTTTTACTACCTTGCCCACTAGGTTATAAGCCTCCCGGAAGGGGACCCCTTTCGCCGCCAGGTAATCCGCCACATCCGTCGCATTGGAAAAATCTTCTGCCACCGCCTCTGCTAACCGTTCTTGCCGGAAGACAATGCCTTCATCAAGCAAAATAGTCATGGCTTCCAAGCTCACCTGGACCGTTTTGACCGCATCAAATAAAGCTTCCTTATCTTCTTGCAAATCCTTGTTGTAGGCCAAAGGTAAACCCTTCATCAGCACCAGCATGCCCTGGAGATGGCCCATCACCCGCCCTGCTTTGCCTCGGATTAGCTCCGGCACGTCTGGGTTTTTCTTTTGGGGCATAATGCTCGACCCGGTGGCACAACTGTCGGTCAAACTGATGAAGCTAAATTCCTGGGAAGCCCAGAGGATCATTTCCTCACTCAACCGGCTCAGATGCACCATGATCAAGCTGGCGGCATTGAGAAATTCGATGGCAAAATCCCGATCGCTCACCCCGTCTAGGCTGTTGGCATAAATGCCTTCAAAACCCAGCAATTCCGCACTGTAATGGCGATCGATGGGAAAGGTGGTACCCGCTAAGGCCCCGGAGCCCAGGGGAGAAATATTAGTTCTAGCTCGAATCTCCCCTAACCGTTGCCAATCCCGTTGAGCCATCTGGAAATAGGCCAGCAGATGGTGGGCCAAACTCACTGGTTGGGCCCGCTGGAGGTGGGTGTAGCCAGGAATTAGGGTTTCCACATTGGTTTCCGCCAGTTGCAACAACACCGCTTGAAAATCCCTTAACCGTTGGCGGATGTCATCAATCTGGGCCCGCAGGTAAAGACGAACATCGGTGCCTACCTGGTCATTGCGGGAACGGGCGGTGTGGAGTTTTTTGCCCACGTCCCCCACCAATTCCGTTAATCGTCGCTCCACCGCAAAGTGTACGTCTTCCTGGTCTACCCCTGGGTTAAAATTACCGGCTCGGTATTCCTGGCGAATTTGCTCCAAGCCCTGCACCAATTGTTCTGCTTCCCCTGGGCTGATGATGCCCGTTTTGGCCAACATTTTGCCATGGGCGATCGAGCCATTCAGATCATGTTCAATTAACTCAATATCAAAACCAATGCTGGCATTAAAAAGGGTAATGGCAGGATGCAACGTGCCTTCAAAACGATCGCTCCAGGTTTTTTTTGTCATTGGGATGGGGGAATTTCGTGGTGATAATTAGCAGATGGTGGCCCAGCAGTTAGTTGTAGCCGGAGAAAAATATTAACCGCCAGTGAAACTCCGGAAGCCCCAACCAAGCACAAAACCAATAATCAAAGCCCAAATTTGCCCAGACTGGACAAAATTGCTCCAGGCATCCTGAAAATCCCCCAGAATGTCAACATCCCTAACATTTTGAGCAAAAAACAAACCGTGGTCCAGCCAGGAAGAGAAAACGGCGGGGGCAGTGGGGGAAAAATGCTCTATTCCTCCATGGAGAGGGAAAATATTCAAGGCTAAATCTAGGCACTGCCACATAAACGCTGACTCCCAAACAGTAAGACTCACTCCGTCGATTTTACCCGCAGAACGACCAATGTCATATCGTCCCGAGCCGGGATTTTATCGGTTTGATGACTATTGTCTGAGCCCACAAATGCTTCCACCGCAGTGAAAATTTCCGTCAAGATACCCTGGGCCGTTTGGGCGCTTTCACAGGCCCGTTGGAAAGCAATGCGGAGATTTTTGTCGTCGAACCGATCGCCTTTGGCGTTACCGGCATCGGTCAGACCATCGGTGTAGTACAGCACCACGTCCCCGGGAATGAGTTGAATTTGGGCATCCCGGTAATCGGAATCTGACTCCAAACCGATTAAAGCCCCCTCCGTATCCAGGGGAATTAAACATTGGGGAGTGTCACTGCTGGCCCGCCACAACAGGGGGGGGTTATGGGCGGCGTTGCTGTAGGAAAGCACACTCGTTTCCGGGTCGTACTCAGAATAAAACAGGGTGACAAAGCGATGGGAATTTTCCAGGTCGGCATACATGACCCGGTTGAGATGGTTGAGAATCTGGGCCGGACTATGGCGATTTAACACTTCCGCCCGGAGCATGCCCCTGGTCATGGTCATAATTAGTCCCGCTGGCACCCCCTTACCCATGACATCGCCGATGACAATACTCCAAGGCACCCCCAAATGGCTGGTGTTGCGACATAACCAATCCCCCTGGCGCAGTTGGTCATAGTTGGCAGGAATAAAATCGTAGTAGTCTCCCCCCACCCGACTGGCGGTTTTACACTGGGCGGCAATGTCCAAACCATTAATTTGGGGGCAACAACGGGGTAACAATTGATTTTGAATTTCCGAGGCGATTTCCAATTCCCGGTCCTGACTTTCCCTGGACCTGAGTTTTTGGTTCAAGTCACTGTTGGCGATCGCCACAGCGGTTTGGTCAGAAATTAGTTGTAGTAGTTTGCGACGGGTGGGAGTCCAGCTATAGTTACGGTCCTGGCTGAAAATGTACAGACGCCCCACTTCCTCTTGGTGGCTCAAAATGGGGGTGTTATAACAGGCGATCGCCGGTAATTCCTGGCGCAATTTACGGTCAAAATAACTCAGAATAGTGGAGGAATCCGGTGCCGGAGTAATCTGGCGAGCCTTCTGTAAAGCACCTTTAATGGTGCCCTTGAGACCATTTTTGTGGCCATGGATTTGTTCAAAAATCGATATTTCCCCCTCCCGCATCAGCACTAAAACACTGCCATCAGCATCGGTCACCCTGGTGGCCATCAGGGGGGTCAATTCCAGAAATTGATTGAGATTATGTAAACTCCGCAGGGCATAACCCATGGCCCCCAACAAATCCTGCACCTTGTTTTGTTCCCGGTACAACTTAGCCACCAACTCCTTGAGAATAACCACCGGAGAGGTGGGAGGTTCAACAAAGTTACCGGGGGGAATAACGGTATCAGTGGACGGTAAGCTAGGCACGGAGGGCATGGAGGACATCCCAGAAAGGTTAGTTGGAGCGATGCAGGAAAAAGTTTACAGAATCCATAGATGGACAAACCAGTAAATCAGAGATTGGTGCAGAAAGTGCAAAGCCGGGGTCAAAATCGGCTAACTCATCAAGCAGTTTTACCAGTGGTTTGATCAAAGTTATTGTTAGCCCATTATCTAATGGAAAAACTATTGTTCTTAACGAAGGCAAACGACAACAATCTGGCCCATTGAACTGCTCAATTTTCCCCTGGGGAAGAAAAATTAGCGGGGCTTTTTAGCAATGGTGGGGGACAGCCATGGGCTGAACACAATGTTCCAGCAAACCAGCCACATCGGCCACAGGATAGATGGTTGTGGCCAATTTCTGGGCCACGTCGGCCACCCGGAGGTCATCCAAAAAGCAAGTATCATCGTGTTTCAACATCAGAGCAGGCAATAGGATACCATCCCCTAAATCTCTGCCTGTCAATTTAGCGATTAAATCCTGTCCCGTCAATAGTCCCGTTACCGTAATTTCCTGGCCCCAATAATCACTGTTCAAGGGGGCTAAATTAACCGTTAAACCCTCCACCTGATTTAATTGTTCCACCAGGGGCTCAAACGCCTGTTCCACAGCATTGCCCACCACCCAGGTCAACGTCTTGGCTGCGGCGATCGCCGGGGGGAGAAAGTCCTGGGCCTGTTGTTGAAATTCCCTAATAAACTGACGGATCGAACCGACCCCATTGCCAATTTGGGGATAGTCTTCGTAATGGCTTTCCGGCGGCAAAGGTTGACGGGCAATGAGAAACCACTCATCGGCCAACCAAGCAAAGTTACTACCTAGTTGTTGGGCAAATTCCTTTTGTAAAGCTTGCACCTGGGCAATTACCTCCCTGGCTTGAGCTTGACTGACAGGGCTTAACTCATCTTCCTGGGGACGGAAACGGGTCAGGCCCACCGGCACCACGGCCACGGAAATGACCGCTGGGGTTTCCCCCTGGTGAAACTGGGCCAAATCCCTCAAAGTTCGTTCTAAATGGGCCCCATCATTAATACCGGGACACACCACCACCTGGGCGTGGATCTGTAACCTCCTCGCCTGGAACCAAGCTAACTGGTCGAGAATTTGCCCCGCTCGCTGATTTTTTAACAATCTTTCCCGCACCGATGCTTCCGTGGCGTGGATAGAAACGTAGAGGGGAGAAAGCCTTAACTGCTCTATGCGTTGCCATTCCTTAGCACTCAAATTGGTCAGGGTGAGATAACTGCCGTAGAGAAAACTGAGACGATAGTCGTCATCTTTGTAATACAAACTCTCCCGTTTCCCCGGCGGTTGTTGGTCAATAAAGCAAAAGGGGCAACGGTTATTGCACTGGATCAACCCGTCAAATAGGGCCGTTTCAAATCCCAGTCCTAAATCCTGATCAAATTCCTTTTCCACCGCCAGTTCGTGCAGTTCCCCTCGACGATCCAATACGTCCAATTCCAAATAATCGTCGGCGCACAGAAATTGGTAATCAATCAAATCCCTCGGTGCCTGACCGTTAATGCGGACAATGGCATCCCCAGGCTCAAAGCCCATTTCTTCCCCCAGGGATCCCGATAACACGGTACTAATTTTGGCGGGACGTAGGGAAGCTTCACTCATGGCTTGGGGGACAAAGCAGTGGTTTGACTGACAGAATAGTTATTGAAAATTAGCGAAGACCGCATTAATTCAGTGGATGATTTATCCTGACCCATTCTACCTTGGCCCATGGAGCCCATGGTTTTAGCCCCTGTCCGGTTGGGGAAAAGGCGATCGCCAAAGGAGAGCAAATCGGGGGAAGATTGTTGATAGTGTATTATCAATAATGAATACTTCTCACATTAATATTTTATGCACAATCTGATTAAAGCAGTGGTGAATAGCAACGAAAATACCCTGCTGAGGGAATTTCTCCACCAACTGCGGCAACAGAAGCGTACCTATTGGTTAAGAAACGACATCATCGTCTTTTTTGAACAATTTTGTCAGGAACAAAAGCAAGAAGGAAAATTATCCCCGACGGGTCAAAGCACCGTCCAGATTGAAAAAATTCTGCAAGTTATCCAAGAAATTATCCTCGAATCCGAAAGTTATTGCATTGTTATTCGCCCCAAAATTGCCCAGGAAGAATTCTATCGTCTCACTAATGCCCTGGAAGTAGAAGCTATTTCTGTCCAAGAAATTCTCGCTATCCGTGACCGCTATGTCAACCGTCATCATCCAGCGGATGGAAAAATTTTTGAAATTGATTTTCGTCCTTTTTATGACTATTCTCCTCTGATTAGAGACAGTAAAAATATTGGCAACGGAGTACAATATTTAAACCGCTTTTTATCCAGTAAATTATTCCAAGATCCCCAGCAGTGGTTATCGGAGTTGTACAAATTCCTGAGCCTGCATAACTACAATGGCACCCAGTTGCTAATTAATGAAAGAATCCAAAACCAGGCCCAATTATCGAATCAAATTAAAGAGGCGATCGCCTTTGTGGAAAGTAGGCCCGGAACGGAACCCTATCCTGAATTTCGCTTTCCCCTCCAATCCCTTGGTTTTGAGCCTGGTTGGGGCAACACCGCCGCTAGGGTCCAGGAAAGCCTAGAGTTGCTCGATGCCCTGCTGGATTCACCGGATCACCAAATCCTAGAAGCCCTACTGTCCCGCATTCCGATGATTTTTCGTCTAGTGCTGGTGTCCTGCCATGGTTGGTTTGGCCAGGAAGGAGTGTTGGGGCGGCCAGATACCGGCGGCCAAGTGGTTTATGTGCTGGACCAAGCTAAAAGCTTAGAGCAACAATTGCTGGAAGATATCACCTTAGCGGGGCTCGATGTGCTAAAAATTGCCCCCCAAGTAATTATCCTCAGCCGCTTAATTCCCCAGAGTGACGGTACCCGCTGTGACGAACGTTTAGAAAAAGTTTATGGCACAGAAAATGTCTTTATTCTCCGGGTTCCCTTCCGTAGTAATGGCCATTCCACTGATTACTGGATTTCCCGCTTTGAAATTTGGCCCTACCTGGAAACCTTTGCCATTGATGCAGAAAAAGAATTGTGGTCGGTTTTAAACGGTCGTCCTGATTTAATTGTTGGTAATTATACCGACGGTAATTTAATTGCTTTTCTCCTGGCCCGTAAACTGAAGGTAACCCAATGTAATGTGGCCCACGCCCTGGAAAAGTCGAAATATTTATTTAGTAATCTCTATTGGCAAGATTTGGAGAGTCAATATCATTTTTCTCTGCAATTTACTGCCGATTTAATTGCCATGAATGCGGCTAATTTCATTGTCAGTAGCACTTACCAAGAAATCACCGGCATGCCCGATAGTGTGGGGCAGTATGAGTCCTATAAGCATTTTACCATGCCAGATTTGTACCATGTGGTGGATGGCATTGAGCTATTTAGCCCCAAATTTAATGTGGTCCCCCCTGGCGTAAATGAGTCCTATTTTTTCCCCTACAGTAATTACCAAGACCGCACCATGGGCGATCGCCAACGGTTGGAGGAATTGTTGTTTACCCTTGATGATCCGAGTCAGGTCTATGGCAGGTTAGACAATCCAGAAAAACGCCCCCTCTTTTCCATGGCTCGGTTAGACCGAATTAAAAACCTGACCGGATTGGTGGAAATTTTTGCCCAGAGCGATTCATTACAAGCACAATGCAACCTAATTTTAGTGGCGGGGAAATTACGCCTGGAGGAATCGGAAGACCCCGAGGAACGCAGTGAAATTGAAAAAATGTATGCACTAATTGACCAGTATCAACTCCAGGGCAAAATTCGTTGGTTGGGGGTGCGGCTCTCCAAAGGGGATACGGGGGAAGTGTATCGGGTCATTGGCGATCGCCGGGGCATTTTTGTCCAGCCAGCTTTATTTGAAGCCTTTGGTTTGACCATCCTGGAAGCGATGATTTCTGGCCTGCCCACCTTTGCCACCCGCTTTGGCGGCCCCCTGGAAATTATCCAAGACGGAGAAAATGGTTTTCTGATTAACCCCACCCAAACTAAGGAAACGGGCGATCGCCTGGCAAAATTTGTCCAGCAATGTGACCAAGACCCCGATCTTTGGTCGAAGCTTTCCCAGGCGGCCATGGCCAGGGTTTACAGTACCTACACCTGGAAAATTCACACCACTAAACTCCTTTCCCTTTCCCGGATTTATGGCTTTTGGAATTTTGTCTCCCAGGAAGAGCGGGAAGATATGCTCCGTTACATTGAGGCCTTGTTCTATTTGCTCTACAAACCCAGGGCTAATCAACTTCTAGCGGCCCAGCACAGCCTTTAACCATCCCGTACTAAGAGGAGATTTTAAACTTTTCCCTGCCCTCTTCAACCTCAGAGGGAAAGGGGATCAAAACCCCCATTTAGGGCGTCAACCTAAACTTTACCAACAGGCCCCATCCACAAAGTTGACGTCCTCTTTGATACAATTGAGGGTTGTTATGGATTGTCATCGTCGGATTTGCTTCCATCGGTGCATTGCCCTTAATACTGGTTTACTTGCCCTCCGCCATGGCTCACCCACCTTCCAGGGATTGGGGGAGGGGGAAACACCGTTCCAAACATCTGTACATCTGCAGTTGACATAGTTCAGTAATTTACTGAGGACGGCTTTCCAATACAAACTTTATGGGCAATGGCAAACCGCGGCAATCCTAACGCTTCCCTTCACCCCGTAAGCCCACCTCAGGATTCAGTTTCATGGATTATTCGATCGCCACACTTTTGTCCTATTTTGTTGATGACAAATTAGTAGCGGGTAAATTTCTCGAAAAAAAATTAGGTTGTGAAAGTCCTGAGGCCATAGAAGCCCTGCAGATTGTCCTCGATGCCCTGGAAAAAATGGGCGTACTAGTGAAGGAACGGGGCAAATACAAACGGGTATCCCGGGAAGATGTGGTGGAGGCACGGCTACGTTGCTCCAGTAAGGGTTTTTGTTTTGCCATCCAGGACGATGAAGATGCCACCGATATTTACGTCCGGGAAGGCAATCTCAGCAATGCTTGGAACGGCGATCGGGTTTTGGTCAAAGTGATTAAAGACGGTACCCGCCGCAAATCCCCCGAAGGGGCCGTCCATCTCATTCTTGATCGGGCCAATCCCTCTCTGTTAGCCCAGGTGAAAAAAAGCGAAGATAATTACCGCGCAGTGCCCCTGGATGACCGCTTGCTATTTGAGCTAGAACTCAAAGACGAAGAGCAAAACCTCGCAGAGGCAGTGGACCACCTCGTCCATGTTTCCGTTCTCCGTTATCCCATTGCCCAGCACCCGCCCCTAGGGGAAGTTACCAAAGTGTTGGGTAGTGACGCTGAGGCCGCCGCCGATACCGATATCGTCTCCTGTAAGCATGATTTGCCCCTAGGCTGGACTCCCGAAGCCATCGAAGCTCTGCAAAATTTGCCCAAGGTAATTGAACCCGGAGAACTGAAGAAAAGACAGGATTACCGCAAACTCCAGTTAGTTACCTTTGGCGCTCGCCTCCGGGGAGAAACCTTACCCTGGCAAGAAGTGGCCCTGAGTCTAGAAAGCCAGCCAAACCAATGGCAAGTGGGCATTCACATCACCGACATTGCCCACTACATCGCCGAAGATAGTCTGTTGGACCAGTTAGCTCGTAAACGGGGCACCACCGTATACCTAGAAGAACAGGTTTGCCCCCTTTTCCCCGAAGGGTTGACCGGACGCTGTTCCCTCATCCCTGATGAAGATCGTTTGGCCCTATCCTTCTTTCTCACCGTGGATGACCGGGGGGAAGTAACAGGTTTTGAATACCACAGCAGTGTGGTCAAAATTGATCGCCAACTGGACTTCAGCGAAGTGCAGACGGCCCTGGCGGATATTGAATCCGTTAATGACGATTTGAAACCCTACAGCGGTCTGCTCCAGGAACTATTCTTCCAAATTTGCCCCCTGATTAAATCCCAACGCCTGCAACGGGGCAGTTTCAACCTCCAAACAGAAACGGCTTCCCCCCGCCTGGATGAGGGCCGTTTAGGGGTGATCATGACCCAAGAAACCCTGCCCATCCGTAGCTTGTTAGCAGAACTGATGGTAGTGTTGCAACGGGAAGTGGCTCTCCAACTCCAAGCCCTGGGGATACCGGGTCTCTACTGTGGGCAAGTAGCGCCGGAGGCAGAAGATCTGACGGACATTGTTAAATTAGCGGAAAACCTTGATTTAGGCGTAAAAATCGACCTAGAAGGGGACATTATTCCCCAGCATTACCACCACCTCAGCCAAGCATTTGAATCCCTGCCAGCTAAAGCGGTGTTGAACCATTTGCTGGCCAATACCCTCAAACTCGAAAAGTACTTTAGCCACCCCGCTCCCCACTTTGCCCTCGCCTACGACTCCGGTTATACCCACTGTGTTTCTCCGGCCCAACGGTATGGGGACTTGGTGGTGCAACGGTTGCTGAAACTCGTATTGGCGGAGGGGCGCGATCGCCGCACCAAACAAATGAAAACCGGAGTAGATCTCAATGCCCACACCTGCCGCAACCAAATTAGCTGGAATGTGTTGCCGCCCAACCTCCAAGAAACCATTGAAGGGGATTTGCACCAGTTGGTCTTGGGACTCAACGACCGGGAGCAAACCGCCGAAGATGCGGAAAAAGATCTGTTGGGGCTGAAAAAAGCCGAAAAAATGAAAGCTCGCACCGGGGAAATTTTCCGGGGGTTAATCACTGGCGTCCAATCCTACGGCTTCTTTGTGCAAATTTTCGATCTACTAGCTGAAGGCCTCGTCCATGTTAGTTCCCTCAAAGATGATTGGTATGAGTTCCGCAGTCGTCAATGTGCCCTAGTGGGACGCAAAAGTCGTACTTCCTACCGCTTAGGCAACGAGGTGGACGTGCAGGTGCGCAGTGTGGACTATTACCGTCAACAAATTGACCTCGGAGCAGTTAACAATGCCCCCAAAGGTTCTGCCAACATTGATTTGGATGATGATGACGAAGAGGGAGATGACCAAGACCAGGATGAGACCATGGATTGGGATGCCATGGACGATGGCGATGATGACGAAGGGGGGGCGGTAATTTTCTAGCTGTTGTCCAGGGACAAATCCTGCAAACCAAAGCAGACTAGGGCAAAGGCCATTGTCGCCTGGGCAAAAGTTGCTAAAATTTAACAATTCGCAATAAATTTTAACAATTATCCCAGGAGCAACGATCAATGGCCGGATTATTTGGCTTATTTGGTAAAAAAGCACGGTACGTCGAAGATATTGAAGCCAACCCCGGCGCTCAACCAGAAAAAAAAGAGGCATTTTTCCTCGAAACCGACGATGCCAAGAGCTTAGGCAATGCTGAATATATGCGGACTCCAATCAAAATTAAACGGAGTTTTCCTAAAACCCTTAATTCCCAAGGGGGGGAAGTGGTGAAGGAAGTTTCTGCCATGGAAGTGAAAAAAATCCAGGCCAATGGCCAGCCGGCCCCCAGTGCCCAAACAGACTCCGCCCCATCTCCGGCCAACACCACTCCCGCAAACGACGATCGCCGTTCCAGCGACAACAGTTTGGATATGTTCCGCCAGATGGCTAAGGATTTGAAAAAATAAAATGGCAAGGGGCAGCGAAAATTTCTGAGCTTGCACACAGACGATGGTGAGGTGTCTTGACCATTCTCTGATGGCAGAGGAGTTAGGGCACTCGGCCAACACTAATTAAAGAGCACTGTAGTTCCGGCAGGGCAAGCATTAAATTCTTGCCTGGGCTGGGTAACCTATGATGGTAGTGGTAATCTTTGCTTTTCTTTCCAGACCATGAGCATCATCGAGCAAGTTCTCACCGCCACCGTCACAGTAGAACAAACTTTAGAGCTTCCCCCGGAAATTAGATCCAAACTTGTTCCCGGTGAAACCTATAGAATTACGGTTCAAGAAGATACCATCGAACTAACAAAAATCCCTAAATTTGATTGGGAACAGTGGCGACAAAATTTAAGTAGGGATGGTGAGGAACTTACCGATGAAATTATGGAAGAAATTTGCGAACTTGTCCGAGAAGTACGTCATGAAAATCGTCTTGAGAGAGAATCGGCATCATGAAGGTTGTCTTGGACACAAACCTTTGGCTATCGGCGTGGTTATGGCAAGGTTTACCCAAAGAGTTAATAGAGTTGGCTAAGAAAGGAGAAGTCTGCAGTTGTACGTCCTTAGAAATTTTGCAGGAGTTAAAAAAAGTTTTAAGTTATCGTAAACTGCAAAAGAGGCTCGCAATACTTTCTTTAACATCGGAAGATATTCTGATCGGAATGCAGGAAATTTTCGTTATTTTCCCTATCCAGCCCCTGGAAGTTCCCGAACTGCGGGATCCTAAAGATGCCATGGTTTTGGCAACGGCGATCGCCTCCCAGGCCGATGCCATTATCAGTGGCGACAGCGATTTGTTCATTCTCGAAACGTATCAAAATATTCCCATTTTGACCGCAAAACAATTTTTAGATAGTTTGTGATTCTCCAGAAAAATTATGGCCATGGCAACAAAATCCATTCCCCAATTGACCACAGATATTTTGGTAGTGGGGGGGGGCACTGGGGGCACAGCCGCGGCGATCCAGGCGGCCCGGCGGGGAGTCAAAACTATCCTGGTAAGTGAGGGGCCCTGGTTGGGGGGCATGTTAACTTCCGCTGGGGTAGCGGCCCCCGATGGTAATGAATTGGCTGCTTGGCAAACAGGTTTATGGGGACAATTCTTACGGACTTTGCAAACCCAACAACCTGGGGGTTTAGATCATGGCTGGGTTAGCTTATTTACCTTTGATCCTCGCTTAGGGGCCAAGGTACTGGCTGACTGGGTGGCTGATTTACCTACCTTGACTTGGATTAATCATCAGTTTCCGGTAGAGGTCTTAAAAAATGGCGATCGCCTGGTGGGGGTGAGATTTCCAGACTATGAAATCCGGACCAAGGTAATTCTCGATGGCACAGAGTTGGGGGATTTACTGGCTCTGGGAGACATTGACCACCGCTGGGGTTGGGATTGGCAGGATAAATTTGATGAACCTAGTTGTCCCGTTGCGCCTAATGGCATGACAAAAGAGTATCCAATACAGTCTCCCACTTGGGTATTTTTGCTACGAAAAACAACAAATAGTCAGACAAATATCATTGCTGAACCTACCATTGATGTGGCTCAAGATTTCAGCAATACTTGGCAGAACCACGGGGAAAAAGATTTCTTAACCTATGGTCAATTGCCTGGTGAGCATTACATGATTAATTGGCCGATCGCCGGCAATGATTATGGCCGGGATTTAGACCGTTTACTGGGTAGTGAAAAGGAAAGGCAAGCCTATTTACGGGAAGCTTACCAATATAGCTATGCCTACGCCCATTATTTACAGCAACATCATTCCGAAAAATTGGAATTAGCCACAGGAATTTTTCCACAGGTGGGAGATCTTTCCACTGCCTTTGCCCTCCATCCCTACTACCGAGAAAGTAGGCGTTTGAAAGGTCAACAAGTGATTACGGAAAGGGATATTTTACCCCAGGGCGAGGTGGCTTCCCTGCCAATTCATAATCAAAAAGTTACTAGCATTGCGGTGGGAAACTATGCCAACGATCACCACTATCCTGGTTACGAGTTTCCCCTCGCTCCTAAATCCTTAATTTGGGGCGGACGGTGGACAGGAACTCCCTTTACCATTCCCTTTGAAGCCCTTTTATCCCCAACAGTGCGGGGCTATTTACCCTGTGAAAAGAACATTTCCGTTAGTCACATGGCCAATGGCAGTACCCGTTTGCAACCCCTCGTGATGAATACAGGGCAGGCGGTGGGTATGATAGCGGCCTTAAGTATTGAAAAAAATTGCGACCCCCAGGATTTGGACGTGCGGGATGTGCAGGAAGCTCTCATTGGCGATCGCCAAGCTCCAGCGGCGGTAATTCCCCTCTTTAATTTGGCCCCCGACCATCCTGAATGGCGGCAATGGCAACGATATTATCTAGACAATCCTGAGCAATATCCCCCATCAGGTCATTGTCCAGTAGATGTTAATTTGGCTCGATTACCATTTTCTAAAAGTCAATACGTTTACAGTGGTGAATTGCAAAAAAGCGAAAACCAAACCTATCAGTTAACCTGTCAACAATCAGGTAAAGTTCTCAAAGTAATTACGGAACGACCGGAAGTGGCAGAGCAATTAATTGACTGTGCCCATGGACAAAAAATTACCCTGGGGGGTCGCTACAATCCGGCCGGTAATTGGTTAGTGGTGGAAACAGTGGAAACTATCACATCAGGTAAGGACCTTGGGGGCAGATAGCTCAGGGGCGTATAAATAATCAAAAATAGGCAGACGAATAATCCCCAAAAAAGCACATTGATAAACTCCGGGCGCTGACGGTCTAGCAATAGGGAAGTCATCGCCAAAGTTAAAGCCAACAAAACTAGCACTAATATGGTGAGCACTCCGTCCTGGGCAGTCCAAGTGGTTAAATTGCCTCGGCCATAGGCGTTATAAACTGCCATGGCCCCTAGGCCCGCACAACCCCCCAGAATTAAGAAAAATCTCCGCCACCAGGGAGGATAAACCAAGGTAATACTTTCCTGCCTCACTTCCGCTAAAGTTAACCCTGCCGCCACTGCCAGAACTACCAACAGGGGCATCACCAAGGATGGGCTAGACCAAGGGGAAATAATCACTAACATGCTGTACGCTCCTGCTTGGCAAACAAGAAAACGGGCCCAACTCCAATGCAAAGCCTGTTGAGCTTGGGGAAAGGCATGCAGAGCGAAGATTAAACCAGGGGCACTGGCCAATAACCAAAACCAACCCCGCAGTTTAGTTGGCCAGGGGGAACCACTAATGAAGTCAAGACTGGTCAACAGGTCGGCACTGGAGGGTAATGAGCTATGACCTAGCCACCAGGCGATCGCCGGCATCAAACCTAAAATGAAACCGGTCCAAAAGAGGACTGAGGATTTTAAACGGGGTGTATCCCAATAAAGAAAAAGTAGGCTAGTAGCCAATAGAACAATGGCTGTGGGCAAATTCGTTAAGGCCAGGGCACTAAGGATTAGACCCAAAGGTAGGGCTCCCCGCAAATCCCGACGGCAAAACAAGGCGCTAGCTAGGCAGGCAATGGTTAAGGGCAAAATAAAACTGTTAATGCTGGCTACCCTGGCCCAATAAACCACTGTGGGGGCCGTGCCATAGACCACCACCGTTAGCAAAGCTGGCCAACGGCGGCCGTACAGTTCCTTCCCCAGCCAATATAACAACGGCAAACTTGCCCCATTGAGCAAGGCTCCCAGTAAACGATCGCCCCATAATCCCTGGCCAAAGATTATTTGACTAAGACTAATCAACCAAATGGGCAATGGCGATCGCCCTAGGTTATCGAACAAGCTAGTGGGGGTGAATCCATAATTTTGTAGTGTCGTCCACCAATAGTGGGCTGATTCCACTAAATTTGTTTCTTCTCCCCGCCGTAGGCTATGGAAATCCAACCCCCAACTGAACAACAAAGCTATGGGGATCATCACCAGCACTACACTGGACCATGCCTCCAGGGGCCAACGCTGGAGTTTTTGCCCCAGATTTGCCATTAATTTCCTTAAGTTGGGCCTACTCATCGCCACAGGGCATCCGCCACCCGACAGACCTGGGCCATGGCTTCTACGTCATGCACTCTGATGATATCTGCTCCCCCGGCGATCGCCCGACAGCAGGCCGCCCCGGTACCCCAAACCCGTTGCTTGGGATCCGGCTGGTCTAAAATTTTGCCAATGAAGCTTTTGCGGGACGGCCCCACCAACAGGGGAAAACCAAGCTTTTTTAGCTCCGGCAACTGACGCAGCAGGGTGATATTTTGCTCAGCGGTTTTAGCAAAGCCAATGCCAGGATCGAGGATGATTTGTTGGGGTAATACGCCGTAATGGCGGGCTAGGTCAATTTGTGTGGCGAAAAACTGCTTCATTTCCCCGATTAAATCCCCATAATCCGTCAAATTCTGCATGGTTTGGGGAGTACCCCGTATATGCATCAGAATAATCGGGGCCCTGTGCTGGGCGGCGATCGCCAAAATTTCTGGTTCAAAGGTAGCCCCGGAAATATCGTTGATCAGATCTGCTCCAGCCTGGAGGGCTTGCCGTGCCACCTCTACCCTGGTGGTATCGATGGAAATGGGGATGTCCAATTCCTGTCGGAGAGTCTGGATAACGGGAATGGTGCGTTCCAATTCTTCCGTGAGGCTAACGGTTTCTGCTCCCGGTCGGGTGGACTGGCCGCCAATGTCGATGATATCGGCCCCCGCTTCTACCATGGCCTTGGCCCGGTGGATGGCCGTTGGCAGGGCATTAAACTCGCCTCCATCGCTAAAACTGTCTGGGGTGGTGTTCAAAATCCCCATCACATAGGTGCGTTTACCCCAATCGAAGCGGCTCTGCCCCACCTGGAGGGGAGGGGGAAAATAATCACTCAATTGATCCAACTGATCCATGGGCTATTGGGACGTAAGGTTGGAGCACCGGGAGCGCTCTTGGTAGAATGTACCCCAAGGGCAATGCTAGTTGGCCAGTGTTTGCTGGCTCCGGTCATAGCAAAGCTCCATGATCCTAACCATACAATTTTCGCTGATTTTTCGGGTTTTATTCCCCCAGTTGCCTAACCATGCCCCTGCATTTCGCCTCTTTGATTCCCATTGACAGCTTGTTTTCCACCCAAGGCATTATGGTGATGCTGTTGGGAGCCTATGCTTTGGCCATGTGGTTATTTCTCACCAGTGCCCCCAAGGTTTACACCGTGATGGTGTCTGACCTGGCGATCGCCAAAGCTTTTTATGAAGGGATGCTGGACTTAAATGGGGCTGACGTGCCTCTGCATTACTACTACAACTATGAACAAACCCTAGGCACCGCTGGTTGGGATTCCTTTGCCATGGCCGCTAACCCCCAAATCCCCCCCGAAAATCGCTACAGTGCCCAGGACGGCCTGTGGTATCAGTTGAAAAAGAATACCCAACTGCACATCATTGGCGGAGCTAGCTTTGGCAGTAAAAATCGCCAACGCCACGTTTGCTTTGACCACGATTGCCTAGAGCAAATTTTTCTGCGGGTGCAGTCCCGTCGTCTCCGCTATAAGTTACGCAGTCGTAAACCGTTAAATTTTTTGGTCAAGGATTACGATGAACGGGTGATTGAACTAACGGAAGCCCAGAATTAGAAAGCTCCACCGTGAAAATAGCCCTTTTTGGCACCAGCGCCGATCCTCCGACCCTAGCCCACCAAGCCATTCTCATTTGGTTAGCTCAACATTTTGACCGAGTAGCAGTGTGGGCCGCCGATAACCCTTTTAAACAAGGCCCCAATCCCAACACAGGCCATTGGGCCAGCCTCGGCGATCGCCAAACAATGTTGAAATTGCTAGTGGAAGACGTACAGAGTCATTACGGCACGGTACAAATTTGGGAAGATTTGAGCGATCGCCGTAGTTTAATTAGCCTGCAACGGGCCCGACAACGGTGGGGTCTGGAACCTAATTATGCTCTGGTGGTGGGGGCTGATTTGATTACCCAAATTCCCCAATGGTACGCAGTGGAAAAATTGTTGCCCGCTGTCCAATTGCTGATTTTTCCCCGACCAGGTTACAGCATTGATCAAGCTGATTTGGCTAGGTTGGAGCAGTTGGGAGGGCAATATCAAATAGTCGATCAGGTTGGCGATCGAGACATTACTCCGGCCATTTCCTCCAGCATTTATCGCCAAACGAAGGAGGAGGAGCTAATTCCCCCTGCAGTGCAAAGTTACATTGAACAAAAACAACTGTATGAACCCTAACCATGGTCAGCTAGGGTCAGTACCATCGAGCATTCCCCATTAATTCCATGGCAACATCGTCAGACCGTGGCTTAGGTTCTGCCCCTCCACCGCCGCCCACCGCCGCGTACATTCACATTCCCTTTTGTCGGCAACGTTGTTTTTACTGTGATTTTCCCATTGCCGTGACGGGTTTTCAGTCTTTGACTCTGGACGGTTGGGTGGGGGAATATGTGGAGGCAGTATGTCAAGAAATTGCTGGACAACAATATTTAGGCTTGCCCCTGAGCACGGTTTTCTTCGGTGGGGGTACCCCTTCTTTATTACCGATCGCCGGTTTGGAAAAGATTTTAGCTGCGGTGGATAAATCCCTAGGCATTGCCCCAGCCGCTGAAATTAGCATGGAAATTGACCCAGGCACCTTTGACCAAGCCCAACTGCACAGTTATAAAAATTTGGGTATTAACCGCTTTAGCTTGGGGGTACAGGCTTTTCAGGACAACTTACTAACCCTCTGTGGCCGCCATCACCGTCGTCGGGATATTGACCAAGCGATAATGGCGATCGCCAAGGAGAATATTACAAATTGGAGTTTAGATTTAATTGCGGGGCTACCGGAGCAAACAACGGCCGATTGGCACAGTTCCCTCTCCCTGGCTCTAGAAGCTGGCCCTAATCACATTTCTTGCTATGACCTAGTATTGGAACCCCAAACCGTTTTCGATAAGTGGGAACAGCGGGGAAAATTAGCCTTACCTCCTTCTGAACGTAGTGCCAACTTTTACCGCCATGCCCAACAAGCATTAACCCAAGCCAGTTTCCACCATTACGAAATTTCCAACTATGGCCGCCCCGGTTACGAATGTCGCCATAACCAAATTTATTGGCGTAATTTGTCCTACTACGGTTTTGGCATGGGGGCCACCAGTTATATTGACGGCAAACGTTTTGGTCGTCCCCGCACCAGAAATGACTATTATCAATGGCTAGAATTTTGGTTAAACCAAGGGGGGATCATTCCAGGGGAAAGGGTTGCTCCGTTGGAAAATCTGTTGGAGAGCTTGATGTTGGGACTACGGCTCACCGCTGGAGTGACCTGGGAGCAACTGCCTGCGACTAGTGCAGGGGCCAAGCAGACCATCCTGGCTACCCTCACTTCCTTTGGCGATCGCCCTTGGCTAGAATTTTACGAACGGAACAACGAATTACTTTCCCCAGAAAAAATCACCACGGCAGCGGTGCAAAGATTCTGCCTCACAGACCCGGAGGGAATGTTATATTCCAACCAAATCTTGAGTGCCCTCTTCGCGGCCCTGGAGGAAGATTAATGGACTCACTGGAAGGTTACCTTTGGTGATCAACAAAATTTTGATCAAACGCCGTATTTTTCCTTTAGGCGATCGTCGTGGTCATCGGCCAACGTTGCCACCAAGGTAATGGCCCGGGAAATTTCACCGGGGGAAAGCTCTGCCACTGTGCGCTGATGGAGGGCAACTAAATGATTTTCCCGCACAGCAAAACAGGCCTCAAAGGTATCCGACCAGTTTAATTGCATCACTTCCGCCAATAATTGGCCCGGATCTGTTGGTAAGGGCATCACCTCGGCCCAGACCCGAAACAGATCATTTTCCCCTTCTCCAGTGAGCTGTACTAGCACTTCCACACTGCCATAGGCAAATTTCCAGATGCTGCCCTGGTCGTTATCTTGCACAAAGGCGCTATTTTCCTGGGCCATACCGGAAATAACCGTTTCTATGACGTCGTGGTGACTAACGGGGGCCATTTCATCCATGGTCGGGGGGGCTAACTCTGGTGCAGGGGATGCCATAGTCATATTTTCAACGCGAAAGTTCCAACCCAAGTCTAACGGTGAACCGGCCCCAGGCATAGCCTAGGACAGTCGTTGCTTGATGAAATTTACCAATTGCCCCAACTGTTTTTTCAATTGGTCGATTTCTCCGTGCATTTGGGCCACCTGTTGCTTGAGTAGCTGAACTTCGGCGGCCAAATCTCCGGCCGGGACGGCACTGCCCACACTGGCCACAGGGGCGTGTTTTTTCGCTTTGACCATGGCCTCCTTAATGGCGGCCACCAATTCCCTCTGTTCAAAGGGTTTTTCCACAAAGGCAAAATACTCGAAGGGTTCGGGAATTTTTTCGAGTACCTCTTCCTTCCGGCCGGACATCAGCACCAGGGGAATGGCCCTGAGTTCTGGTCTTTCCTGCACCGATTGGAACACTTCCCAACCACTCATTTTAGGCAGAAGAAAATCCAACATGATCAAGTTAGGCCGTTCACTCTGGATCAGGTTAAAACCTTCGAGACCGTCCTTGGCTTCAATCACCTCAAAATTTCCCTGGGGCAACATATCCCTAACTCGCATACGGATAACTTTGCTGTCATCGATGACTAGAATCTTGTGGGCAGACACGGTAGACTCTCCTTCGAGAAAATTGGGTGAAACACAGCTATGGCAGACTTGTTGGATGCTGCCAACCCGTCAAAATTCTTACTTGCTCTGTACATATTAGAGGAATTTGGGGTGGGAACAAACTTCCAAAAGCTCAATGTTAGCAAGCTCAGATGGGAGAATGGGAACCCTAGGAAGATGTTGGATGAAGTTTCAATGTGCCCCCAAATCGATCCCCTAAAGATCCGGCCATGGTGGGAGTAGGGAATTTTAACTTGGATTTTCACCAAACTTGGCAGAACCAGGGACTTTAAAAAGGCCTCCTAAAGGGAATTCAGATCCTCCAACTGCCCAATGTTTTTTAGGTTTAGATCGGGACAGGTGCGTTTGCACAGGCCAGTCAGCACTTTGCCGGGGCCCACTTCCCAATAATCCGTTGCGCCAATTTCCCCTAAATTAACCATGGTTTCCCGCCAGCGCACGGAGCCGGTCATTTGTTGCATCAGTTTTTCCTTCAGGCGATCGCCGTTTTGGGTAGGGCTGGGGTCCACATTGGAGAGGACGGGCAAAGTGGCATCCTGGAACTGACAAGCGGCCAGGGTTTGGGCAAAGGCTTGGGCCGGTTCGTTCATAAAACTGGAATGGAAAGCCCCGGAGACTTTCAAGGGCACAGCTCGACGAGCTTTGACGCTGGCTAAAATGCGTTCCACTCCGGCCACCGTACCGGAAATAACCACCTGCTCTGGGCTGTTATCGTTGGCTAGCACCACTTCTGCATTATCCGCCAGGGCTGTTTGTAAGTGATTTGGATCAAATTTCATTAGGGCGGCCATCATGCCCCCCGAAGCTCCGGCCATCACCTGCGAGCGTTCCTTAACCAGTTGTAAACCCGTGGCAAAGTCGAATACTCCGGCGGCGTAGAGGGCGGAATATTCCCCCAGGCTATGGCCCGCCACATAATCAGGCTCAAAACCCTGATCTTTGAGCAAATCAATCAAAATCGCTTCGATAACGTACAGACAGGGCTGGGTATTTTGGGTAAGGGCCAAACTGGCTTCATCCCCTTGGCATTTTTCCACCACTGACCAGCCCAGAATTTCCTCCGCTTGCTGATATTTTTCCTTGGCGATCGCCGTTGGGAGCAGATCCACTCCCATACCCACAGCTTGGGAACCTTGGCCGGGAAACACCCATGCGGTTTTCATGTACTTATCTCAATAAACTAAAAGTTTGGTCATTGCCAACGACTTTGCCCGCTGATACCGTCCGCCCTTGGCTAGGCAATTATACCAAGGCAAGGCCCAGGACTATTCGCCGGCTTAGCCATGTACGGTGGCTAGAATTGAAGATAAGCTTTTCTGTGTACTGAGTATTACCTATTAACCATGGCCCAAACCATCAACTTGCAACTGGAGGGAATGCGTTGTGCGGCCTGTGCTTCCAGCATTGAACGGGCGATCGCCAAAGTGTCGGGGGTGGAGTCTTGCCAGGTGAATTTTGCTTTGGAACGGGCAGTGGTTAGTTACCAAGGGGAGATCAACCCAGAAAGCCTGACGGCGGCGGTGGCCAGGGCCGGCTACCACGCCCAACTGATCGAACCCGAGATGGTGTCTTCGGAGCAGAACAAGGACGACAAGCCCCTATTTTCCGCCAAACTAGTGACGGGCTTAGGGATCAGTGCAGTGCTGTTTTTCGGTTCGCTGCCGATGATGCTGGGGGTGGATATTCCCCATTTTCCCCATATTTTCCATAATGCTTGGTTGCAATGGCTCCTGGCCACCCCAGTGCAGTTTTGGTGCGGGGCGGAATTTTACCGGGGAGCGTGGAAATCTGTGAGAACCCGCAGTGCCACCATGGACACCCTGGTGGCCTTGGGTACCAGTGCGGCCTACTTTTATTCCGTGGCCATTACCCTTTTTCCCCAATGGTTGACCAACCAAGGACTAGCGGCCCATGTTTATTTTGAAGCGGCGGCGGTGGTAATCACCCTGATTTTATTGGGAAGGTCCTTGGAACAGCGGGCCCGGCGGGAAACTTCAGCGGCTATCCGTAAATTAATGGGACTACAACCCCAAACTGCTTTGGCCAAACGGGGAGAAACCTGGCAAACAGTGGCGATCGCCGATCTAACTATTGATGATGTGGTACGGGTAAGGCCGGGGGAAAAAATTCCGGTGGACGGTGTGGTGAAGGCTGGTAACTCCACAGTGGACGAATCCTTGGTGACAGGGGAAAGTTTTCCAGTCGCGAAAACCGTGGGGGAAGAAGTAATTGGGGCCACGTTGAACAAAAGCGGCAGTTTGGATGTCCGAGTTACTAAGTTGGGACAGGATTCTGTGCTCGCCCAAATTATCCAATTGGTACAGCAAGCCCAGGCTTCCAAAGCTCCCATTCAACACTTCGTTGACCGCATTACCCACTGGTTTGTCCCCACCGTGATCCTGGTGGCGATCGCCGCTTTTTGTACCTGGTGGATCACAACGGGAAATATTACTTTGGCGGTTTTAACCCTGGTGGAAGTCCTGATTATTGCCTGTCCCTGTGCATTGGGTTTGGCCACTCCCACCTCCGTGATGGTGGGTACGGGCAAGGGGGCGGAATACGGCGTGTTGATCAAAGAAGCCCGCAGTTTGGAAATGGCGGAAAAGTTAACAGCCATTGTGCTGGACAAAACCGGCACGTTAACGGAGGGGAAACCCAGTGTGACTAACTTTTTTACCCTGCCTCCCACCTCCACCGAGGAAAGCTTGCAGTTAGTCCAGTTAGCGGCCAGTTTGGAACAATATTCTGAACATCCCCTGGCCGAAGCGGTGGTCAATTACGGTCAATCCCAGCAGGTGAGTCTACTAGAAGTAGAAAACTTCCAGGCGATCGCCGGTTGTGGCGTGGCAGGACAATGGCAGGGCCAATGGCTAAGATTGGGGACGCTCAATTGGTTAGCAGACCTGGGAGTGAATGACACGGATCATCAACCATGGCAAAGCCAGGCCCAGCAATGGGAAGGGGAGCAAAAAACCGTCATTTGGCTTGCAGTGGGCACGGAAATTAAAGCCCTCTTGGCGATCGCCGATGCCCTCAAACCGTCTTCTCCCCAAGTGGTACAAGCCCTGAAAAAACTAGGTTTATCCGTTTATATGCTCACCGGCGACAACCAGGCCACGGCCCAGGCCATTGCCGACAAAGTGGGTATTCGCCATGTCTTGGCCCAGGTACGTCCAGGGGATAAGGCACAGCAAGTGGAACAACTGCAACAACGGGGTAACATCGTGGCCATGGTGGGGGATGGCATTAACGATGCTCCGGCCCTAGCCCAGGCCGATGTGGGTATAGCTATAGGGACCGGCACCGACGTGGCGATCGCCGCCAGTGACATCACCCTGATTACTGGAGATCTACAGGGAATTTTGACTGCCATCAAACTGAGCCGGGCCACCATGGGCAACATTAGGCAAAATCTCTTTTTTGCTTTCATCTACAACGTGGTGGGTATTCCTGTGGCTGCTGGGGTGTTCTATCCCCTTTTTGGCCTACTGCTCAATCCCATCCTGGCTGGAGCCGCCATGGCCTTTAGCTCCGTTTCCGTGGTGACTAACGCCCTACGTCTGAAACAATTCCGTCCTTAGAGTATGGAAAAACGCTAATTTTTTTGGTACTGACAATTGGTAAAAGGATCGATTATGATGGCCGTGTTGACCATAGGCGTCAAATCTAACTGTTAAACGTCATCAGCAATGGTTTTCCTGGATTTTCGGGTATGGAGGTCTGGCCTGAACCTATTTTTCCCTTTATTCGCCCGTCATTTGCCAGTAACGCTCTGTTGCCCCCCCTTTTTGTGAATCCAATGCCATGGCTAAATCCCCCTGTTCTCAGTTACTAGGCGAAATTTTAAGGGATGCTGACCTCATCACCGAGGCTCAGATACAGGTTGCCCTTCAGGATCAACAGTATTCTCCTTTGCCCATTGGCGAGATTTTGGTAGTGCGGGGCTGGCTACACCAGGAAACCGTCGACTTTTTTGCTGAGTCCTGGCCCCGGATGGTTAAAACCCGCGATCGCCGTCCCCTGGGTTACTACCTACAGCAAGCTCATTTACTCCAGGAAGAACAGGTTGATTTAATCCTCGAAGAACAACGTAAGTTGGGAATCAGATTTGGTTCGGTGGCAGTGCTCAAAGGTTGGATGAAGCAAAAGACCCTTGACTATTTCCTCGAATATTTGGCACCGGAAGCTAGAACTACTTCCGCTTTCCAGGGTCGCAATACCGAGGCCAACATAGCTTTTAGCCGGGATACCCGTCTGCAAACGGAAACGCCCCGCGAAACTGGCGATCGCCACGGCCAGACTAAAACCCCCCATCGGGATAGGGTCACTGGCTCTTCCCGCACAGCCAATAATAATGGTCGTATTGCCCTCAATCCCTTTGCTAGTAGTTCTGGTAACGGTAAAGCCCGCACCAGTAAAACTAAGCAAACCCATAGCAATGATAGCCACACTACCAATTCCAACCGGGAGGATTTCGACTTAGCCTCGGTTTTGGGGGAAAGTGCCAAGTCCACTGCTGAGAAGGATTGGGAAAACCCCATCTGGGTTGATTAGTCCTTCTCGCTTTCCAAATGGGGTGATTTGGAAAAGCACCTAAAAGCCCATCTTCCCTGGACTAGAATCAACTGACCCCGCTCCTCAGACCCGTTTGTACCCGCCAGAGTTTGGCGTACACCCCTTGTTGTGCCAGCAGGCTTTCATGGTCGCCCATTTCCTCGACCAGTCCGTTTTCCAGTACATAAATTTGGTCAGCATAGCGCACAGTGGAAAGACGATGGGCAATGGTGATGGTGGTGCGGTTTCTGGTGATTTTTTCGAGGGAACGGACAATGGCCGCCTCCGTTTCATTGTCCACTGCTGACGTGGCTTCATCCAAAATGAGAATGGGGGGATTCTTCAAAATTGCCCTGGCGATCGCCAGCCGTTGCCGTTGACCACCGGAAAGTTTTTGTCCCCGTTCGCCGATGATGGTGTCGTAACCCTGGGGCAATTGCTCGATGAATTCTTCCGCCTCTGCTAAATTGGCCGCCCGTTGAATTTGGGTCAAAGTGGCATCTGCGCTGCCGTAGGCAATATTCTCCCGCACTGTGCCATGGAATAAAAACACATCCTGGCTCACCAAACCAATACTGCGCCGTAAATCCCCCAGGAAATATTTCTTTAGATCTACGCCATCGAGCAAAATATCTCCGCTGTCCCACTCGTATAACCGCAGTAATAATTTGACCAGGGTGCTTTTCCCTGACCCCGTTGCCCCCACAATGCCAATAGTTTGCCCGGCCGGTACCCGTAGGGAAATGTTTTTTAACACTGGTGAACGCTGGGGGTAGGCAAAGCTAATATTTTGGAAAATTACTTCTCCTTGTACTCGGCTAGGATGGAGACTCAATTCCCCTGGATGGGCTTGAATGGGGGTTGCTAAAAGTTGCATCACCCGCTGGGTGGAGGCCATGGCCCGTTGATATAGGTCCAGAGTTTTACCCAAACCGGTCAACGGCCAGAGCAGTCGTTGGGTTAAAAAGACCAACATGCTGTAACTGCCCACAGCCAAATTGCCCCGCACCGCATCTAAACCACCGAAGTAAAGAATGGTGGAAAAACCTACAAAAATAATCACCCGAATTAGGGGCACAAAGGCCGCACTCAAGGCGATCGCCTGTTGATTACTGTCTCGGTAGGCATCACTATCTTGCCGGAGCCGTTCCACCTCTTCCGCTTCGGTGGCGAAACTTTTAATGGTCATAATGCCACTGAGGTTATTCGAGAGGCGGCTGTTCAAATTACTGACCTTTTCCCGCACCAGGGCATAGCGGGAGGTGAGCAAAGACTGAAAGTAGATCGACCCCAACAGCACAAAGGGCATGGGCACCACTGCCATCCAGGCAATGTCCGGGGTAATAACAAAAAATGCACCGCCAATCACCACCACTGTGGTCAGCACCTGCAAAATTTCGTTGGCCCCCACGTCCAAAAACCGCTCCAACTGGTTGATGTCATCATTGAGAATGGCCATCAGCCGCCCGGTACTTCTTTCCTCGAAATAGGCCAGGTCTAGCTGTTGCAAATGGGCATAGGCATCCAAGCGCAGATCATGTTGGATATCCTGGGCGAGGTTACGCCAAAGCCGCTCGTAGGCATACTCAAAAATTGATTCCAGGGCCCAAATAACCGCCGAAACCACCGTCAGCACTAGGAGTTGGCTTTCCACTGCCACAATGCCCCAGCGGGCCAGGAAAGAATCCTGCTGTTTGATCACCACATCCACCGCTAAACCAATTAGGGCCGGCGGGGCCAGGTCAAAAATCTTATTCAGCAGGGAGCAGGCGATCGCCCAGTAAATTTTGGTACGGTGGACCCGACTGTAATTTAAAAGGCTGAGGAGAGGAGCAATGGGTTTGGTCACAGGGCAGGCAAAGACAAAAAAACGGCGATTTTAGGCTGGGGCACCATCTAATACAGTACAGTGGAAGTCCTTTTTCTGCCCAAGGCTATGCTTAAAGATCTCAGGGCAATAAATTGACACCACTGAATTGCAATTTTCCTGAAAAGAGAATACCCACCAAGAATTTCCCTCCGTAATAAGGGGGGCCAGGGGGGATTAATCGCCCTTATCAAGGAAAGCTAGGGGGGATTAATCACTCCTATCAAGGAAGGCTAGGCAGAATTAATCACCAGAAGCCAGAGGATTGTAACTCCAACCACCCAAGCCAGTTCTAAACAAATTTAGTAACTGAAATAATGAATCCCCAGGCAATGATGGAAGAGTAACATGCAAATTTTACTGATCAAATTTACGAGAGAAGCCCTCTTGTTTCAGGAACACAAACCGGGGAGACAGAGGGGGGAGATTCTTGGCATTATTGAAGCGGGTCTCGTAGCTCCAATTCCGAGTCGGTGCACCGTATAGCTGATTGCTCCACCGCCCTGTAACTTTCTCCGGCGTCCCTGTACTAACGAAAGACCCCGTGTAGTTTAAAGTACCCCAATTTTCATGGAAACGGGGATAGTTCTCCAAACCACCATTATATCCGGGGGTCTCAGTTGAGTTGGTGATGTCCGTACCCGAGAGAAAAGCAGAGTTAATGGTTGTGTCAAAGGCATTGCCTCCGCATCCTGTACCACTGGCTTTGGCAATTTGGCCATTATTGTTGATGCATCGAGACGAAAGAACATTTAATGAATCAGCCAAAACACTGGCTGGTTGCCAATTGGTGATGTTATAGTCCCCCACCATATAAACCGCCTGGTCACTAACAAAAGTTAGACCGGTAGGGTCAAAGTTATTGGTAGTTTCTGCCAATCCAGGCAATTGTTGACCTCCCACCAAAGCAAATCCGTAGGGGCTAGCATTGGTGTTAGGGTTTGGGGTAGCGCCAGCACTAACAGTGGCATGGAAAACCAGACCATTACTACTAGTGTCAGAACCGGCTAAACCTAATCTTTGGAAGGAATTTGCTGGAGCAGCTGCGTCCGCTGTTGCCGTGGCAAATAACAGTTGATTGGCGGAAACTAAGCCCGTGCCAGTGTCGTTAAGGTAACGCCCCTGGAAATTCCAAACAGTAAGGCTTTCGATGTTGATCTGCATCAGGCTCATGGCCCTGAAATTGTTGCCAGGACTGCGTTCACGGTTATTGATAAAACTTACCCCATTGGTGTAGATGGTGGGGATGTTGGGATGCTGGATTGGGGCACTGATAAAACAACCACCAGCCAGGGCGGCAATTTGATTAGGACTTGAAGCCAATATCAGAGTTTGTTGAGCGGCAGGAATCGAAGAGAGGAGAGGCTGCATTGAATTCCTTAAGGGGGTGCTCAACGCTGAGCCCATGGCAGAAAAAGGAACCGGAGTGGTTTGGGAGAGAATTGCTCTGCGAAGTGCATCTAGTACATCACCAGTTTGCGTTAGGGTCAAAATCGGTGTCAGTATCGGTGGAGTAGCTGGAGTACAAACTCCCGCTGTTACCGCGGCTCCTGTCGCCAAAACGGGCTGACGTAAACTGGCCAATTGGGCGTTGGTCAGCGGTGTGGCAGTCCCAACCCCCAGCGCATCACGTTTGGTGGCTGTGACATTAAATGGAATGACAGTCGTGCCGATACCAGGGACATTAACACCAGTTTTCTCTGGAGCATAGACAAAGTTGATATCGGCTTGTTGAGCATAGTTACCCCCTGCCCCCAGGGAGCTGATGGTGGGAATGGACAATGCCTCAACGGCCAGTTGTACCTGACTTCCCCATGTGGCATTGACATTGGCGGGTGTCATGGCCGCTGTTGTTTGGGTAGTGCTACCAGTTCCCCCCTGTAGGAGATTACGCAAAGTTCCGGCACTATTAGCTATCCTTACTCGGCCATCGGGATAGGTACTGTTATCATTTTTACGGCGATTGAACAAATCTCGGCCCACCGTCACTTGCCCTGTAATAGCCAGTACGTTATTTGCCCCCAAAAACAGACTGCCGTTGGTGTGCACTGGACCGTTCAGGGTCATATTCGGCCCAGGCAGAATTTCCAAGTCGTTGAGATAAAAAGCCGCAAACTGGAACATGGGAATTTGCCGACTTTTCACCGTCATTTCAGTCATGGCGATTACTTCCTCAGGGTTGGCATTTTGTTTGGCAGTAACGGAACTGATGTCATAACGAGTTTCCAGCATATTCAAGCCCTGAAAAGTCTCGCCAGGGGGTACCGTGCCCTGGATGGCCACACCACCGTTCTTGGGCACCACATAGCTGTAGGCCATAATGTTGGCCGTATTTTTATCGGGGGAAGCGAAGCTTGCCACCTTACAACGGAAATCCCCAGTGCCCATACTGGTCTGTTGTAGACATTGATTTAAAGAGCTTGGACTGGTGCCACTAGGGTTTCTATCACTGAGAAAAACATCCCGCAATTCCTCCACCCGCATATTGAGGGCGCCTTCTGCACCGTAAAAACCGCTATTTCCCGTGGCTGTCCCCTTGGCAGATATGTTATTAACCTTAGCCAAAATTGCATAGGCCACCAATAAACCGGATAGGGTAATTAGTAGGGACACCACCAGAAAGAGCATATAGCCCCTAGGGTTACCCTTGGGATTTCTAGAAAATAAAAATAGGGTGAGGCGAATATTGCTAACAGCGTTAAATTTAGGTTTCATGGCTTTGACGAATAGGAAGAAAGATAAGATAAGTTAGAGCAGGCTATAAAACAATAGAAAATAATTAAACTTTCTCCACTTAAAAATTAATTAAGTTACGGGGATAAAAAGTTTGGGTTTGGATTCGGCTATTAATGTTATCAATGTTGGTAGTAGACAGCCCAGGAGTATTGCTAGCAAGATTGGGTTTACTGGTAACTTCAATGCCATCAATTTGGGACCAGTTGTAGGTATCAGCCAAAGTAGGACTGCAGGTAAAGCTGTTAGTTTGGGGAAGAAGTGTTGTACATTGGGAGACGGTGTTACCTTGTCTAACTGCGGCTCTAACGGTGAACTGACCAACATTATTGATGAGATTAACCGGAGAGCCACCGTCAATACTTGTCTGGAGAGTATTCCCATTGAGTTGATAAGTACGTTCTTCTACAATTATTAACCTGGTTGCTCCCCCGGCAGTGTAGGTATTAGCAAGAGTACCCGTAACATCAATGGAAGCCGAAGCAACTTGGTTTGCGCTAGGGGTACCTGATATGGCGCCCCCACCCGCATCATAGATTTTTTCTCCGGTGTAATTAAGACGTTCAAGCCGGCCACTGCCGTCGTAAATATAAATTCCCAGAGTGCCACCATTACTTTGTCGATAGCTTCTCCACTCGAGCCAATCGTCGGGGTAATTATCCCCATTACCATCCACCGGAACACAACCAGCCGGCGCTGCAAGATCGGAGGTCAACACTGTGATTGATGTCTGCGCCCCAGCCGTTAGGCCCTGACAAATTCTTAGCTTAGTTGATACTTTCAGTTGACGAACAGTCAGTTTTGAATTATCCGAACCGCTGGGAAAAGGTTCAATGGAAATAACCGGAAAACTAGAATCCACGCCAACGCCTTCCCCCGCTTGGGTAATGGCCGGTCCCACTATATCAAACACGGTTCTCAAATTCTGGTTGGTGTCATTTTTTGCTGCATCTTTCAAATACATTTCCCTGTTAACAAAAAAAGCAAAAGAGGCTAGCTGAAGCAAAATGCCAGCAATGACTACTGACACAATTAGTTCAATTACGGTCACCCCCCGGTTATTTTTACGGGCAACATTAGGAGCGGATGCGGAGGCGAGCAAAAACAGTTTGTACACGGTAGATAGTTTCATTGGGATTATTGGAGGCTTTAACTTCAAGTAAGATTTGGCGGGCAAAATCGTTTTCCCCCACTGTTGTGGAACAGGTGCCGGCAGGATTGGCCGGATTTAAAGTGGTGCCCTTCGTGCAAATATACTGATCAACCTGATATTTATCGCCATTTTGCCCAGGGACGTTGGTCAAGACTGTTTTGCCCAACTTGCTGTTCAGATCAGTCATGGGTTGGCGGCGGAGATCACTCATCAAGTTATTGGCCACCGCAGTAGCTCCACTGATCTGGCGGTTCTTGGCATTCTGCATACCAAAGTTCATAAAGGCAGGCAACATCACCGCTATGGTAATGCTGAGGATTATGAGGGCAACGAGGTTTTCTGTCATGGTGAAGCCCTCGTCCACCGGTCTGAGTTTGAAAAGTTTAAGTTGTTGTTTTGTCTGCATTGCCCATAGTCCTTTGACTAAAAATTTCCCAAAATTTGCTTTAGCAACTATTAGTTTTTAATTTCCCATGGCTCCACCAGGGGCAACGGTAACCTTCGCTTCCTGATTGGTACGGGTATTGGTTAGAACTAATTCAAGATTGCTATTGACTACGCCATCGGCGTTAAATAGGGTCACTAAACCCCGGCTGTTAATGCAGATAGACCACCCAGTCACTGCCGTACCGCCAAATCTTCCCGTCAGGCGGACATCAGGATCAGTTTTGGCGCTCTTCTTGTTGATGTTAAGGTCTTCTGCCAAGAACACCCCATCGTTCCTCCAGTTTTTCACAGTTTCCACCTTTGTTCCTGTTGCTTTTGCCCCCACTGCCCCCCCTAGGGTTAGGGTGTTATCGCCGAAGTTAACCGACAGCACATCTGCCTGGGTTCCCCCCACACTCACACGATCACCAATGGCAAATCCATTCACGCTATTCAGGGCAATGGTGGTATCCGTAGCTAAGGACGGTTGGCGGAGGGTGGCATTGGCTTGACAGCTACCGCTCCTGATTTTTTGTACCTGGATTGCCTCGTTGGGATTATTCGGATCGGCGTTGATGCGATAGGTGGAAGTGGTCGTTATTGCCCTGGTTCTGGCAGTCTTGACTGCGTTCTGTAGGCGGTCCTGGCTGTATTTAAGGGAGTTTTCGTTCCACTGCCCAGAGTTTATTGCCAAACCTGACAGGATGCCAATCATCACCATTACCACCACCAACTCCATGAGGGTGTATCCGGAAGCCGGAGAAGCCCTTTGGGAATTCCTGGCCAAAAGTAGAAGTGAGTGGAATTTGGAAAATGGGGTTTTGTACATAGTCAGTGGGGATTTTGGCGATCGGTGCAAGGCCGTTGGGGGATCTTTTCTTACTTATTTCGGGGTTGATTTTTAGGGTTAAACTTTGGTTTAGTAATGGAATTTTAAGCTTAGGTGAAGGACTTTTAAGTTGCTCCTAAAGACAACCAATGTTATTCAGGTAATGGAGAATAAATGGGGGTAGGGGGGATATTTTCTACAAAGTCAAGGTTCGGCAATGGAGTTTTTAAACAAAATCTCTGGGCTGTTGCTAGTCAAATCCAACACGTATTGGCATAGGATGGGTGACAACTAACATCACTTACAATATTAATTTAATTTACGGCATGTGATTGTTAACTAACGCACCAAAAGCTGTGACGCTGAGCACCAAAATAGTCTATCTGTTTGCGATTCCTCCTTGTAATTGGTGGGATGACGGTGACTAGAGAGGGATTTAGTTATTATTCGGATACATTTTAATGGCACCGCAAAAGCCTGCAGCAAAACAAATTAAACAATTGGCCAACGAAATTTCTTTTTTCCGGGCCTTATCAAAAGATTTGTTGATGCAAACTATTACTTACCTAAGCTTTCGTAATTATCCCTGTAGTCAGTCAATGTTATTTGAAAACTACTACGGGGGGTCAATTTATTTTATTGCTGAAGGTTGGATTAAAGTGTGTGCCATTGATGAATCTTCAAAAAATAATATCTATACTCTTTACGGCCCAGACGAGATGGTGGGGGCGATCGCCGCGGTGGAAGAAGACTGGAATCCCAAGGAGGCGGTCACTCTGTCCCCTGCCAAGATCTGGAGTATTCCTACCCAAGATTTTCTAAATTTGCTCCAGGAAGATCCCCAAGCTGGTATTCAGGTGGCAATTTTTGCGTCCAAGCGTCTTAGAAAATTGAACCAATATTTTCGCCTAAGGGAAGCAGATAGTGTGACCAAAGTGGCCCATATTTTGCTGGAGTTGATGGAACAGAAGGAAAATAAAATAAATACCAAAAAACATAGGGTATTAATACCGAATTTGCCCCATCGAGAAACCGCTATTCTCAGTGGAGTTACTAGGGAAACTGTCACCCGCACATTGAGTAAATTGGAAAAAAAGGGCCTCATTTTACGCCAAGGGGCCACGATTGAAATTCTCAACTTGGATTTCCTCCAGCAACTGGTTAATGGCAATCCCACTTCGGTCTGATTTCGGCCAATCCGCCCATGGACCTAAGAATCGGTTTGAGAGGTTGATTTACTGCATTCCAATCCCCCCAGCTCCTGTTAATGGGAGTATCTAATCCCCCCTAGCCCCCCTTGATAAGGGGGGAATTTGATGGTAATTTGGGAGGTATAGAGCTATTGCCCGGAATCTTTCAAGCACACACTAAAGGACTAAAGCAGGGTGCGGGCTTTGAGTTGTAGGTAGCGATCTACCAACTGTTCACTGACTTTGTCCGCCGGAGCATCCAAGACTAAAACCCCTTTTTGTTTCAGCTTCGCCAGGGCTAATTGCCGCTGTTGCAACAGGTTAATAGCCACAGCCTGTTGGTAAGCACCACTAACTGTAGTGGCCGGGGAATGGGCTAATTGGTCCACCTGGGGGTCCCGCAGAGTGACACAAAAGGGTAGATAACGGGGAGCTAGCTGGGTGAGGGCAGTGAGCAATTCCCTCGAAGCAGTGGGATCAATTAAATCGGTGATACACACCACTAGGGCCCGCCTGGTTTGTTGTTGCACCAGTTGACCGATCGCCGCGCCGTAATCCGGTTCTTGCAGCACGGGTTGGAGGGGAGTCAAGGTTTTCAATAATTTGGGTAAATAATGCAAACCCCGCTCCGGGGGCAACCAACTCACCACTGTCCGGTCAAATACCCCGATGCCCAGGCGATCGCCTCGATGTAAAGCAGTCACTGCTAGGGCCAAACTGGTGTTCAGTGCCCAATCAAAACGCTGTAGTCCCTGCACCCAAGCGGTCATTAACCGGCCCCGGTCAAGCAAAATAATCACTGTCTGTTCCCGTTCTGGCTCCAACACCCGCATGAGGGGAATGCCCCGCCGAGCACTAGCTTTCCAGTCCAAATACCGCAGATCATCCCCCGCTTGGTAGTCCCGTAGTTCCCGAAATTCTGTGCCCAAACCCAGCTTCCTCATTTGTCTGAGGTTGCCCGTAGTGGCCTGGGCCAGGCGAATAGTCAAGGATTTGAGCCCCATTAAATCGGGGTGGACAGTCACCGTTTCCCCCTCGCCCACTGTCCATTGGTGCCAAGTCAGTTGCCAGGGACATAGTTGTCGCACATTCACCTTGCCCCAACGGTATTCCCCCCGCTGACGGGGTTGCACGTGATAGCTTAACTGGGTGCTGCCCTGGGGCAAAACCTGAGCTGTCTTGATCTCATCCGTAACCAAAAATGCGGCGGGATAATCATCTTTAATTTTGGCGATCGCCGACGGACCAGAATTTGCCACCGTAATGGTAACGGGATTTTCTCGACCAATGGAAAGGGGGCCCAGGGGTTGCCGTTGCACAGTTATTTTTCGCTTCCTGCCCCGGCCATAGTCAATTACCGTCAGCAACAAGAGTAAGCCATCTGCTATGACCAAAGTCCCCACTGCGTTAGGAATAGTGCTCATCTGGGCCATCACCATGGCCCCTCCGCCAATCATCAGCAGACAGACATAAAAGCGGAGAGTGGGAACCATAGCCTTGGGAGAAAGGGAGGAAAGAATTAGGTTGCCATGCCATGGGGCTGGGGAAGTATCTTTGTCACCACCACCATGCAACTGGGAAATTTCCCAGGGGGATGAACCATCAACTCACAATAACCCCCGATAACGAATAAAGACCAAAATTGCCCCCCAGGAACCGATCGCCACTTTGAGGGCCACCAGAATATTAAGCCAAGGAATCCAACCGCCACTGAGTTGGGCTCCCATTTCCCCCATGGGCAGGGCCAGTCCCAACAAACTACAGGCTGCGAGGGCAATGAACAGGAGCACGGAAATTTTTTCTAGGGTGGCGGCTCGCCAACGTTGGTAAAGCTGATGGAGCCATTCCGGTGGGGCTGTGATGGCCACCAGGCCAATGGCCGTGCCCCCAGCTACCCCGGCGGCAAATCCTCCCCCTGGACTGAGGTGACCCCGCAGGGCCAGTTCCACACTGATCAAAGCAGCAATGGTGGCCCCCAATCTGGCCAAAACAATGGAAGGATGGTCGGTAAATTGATGTACCACTGCGGCCGGTTGCTCGTCGGCCAACAAAAACCTCACCCCCATAATGGCAATGGTAAATACCACCACCTCAAACAGGGTGTCGTAGAGACGGTTGCGGAAAATAATGCCTGATACAACGTTGGGCACGCCACTTTCCTGGGCAATGGTTTCCACAATGGACAGTTCGGACAACTCCTCCAGCGGCACCACTAGGTTGGGGAGCAGAATCATTTTCAGGTAAAAGCCGATCGCCGCTAGCACATAAATCCATTTCATCGGCTTACCTCCTGGGGAGAAGGGATGGGGTTAATGGGGGTCAACACCACTTTTAGTTGACTGGAAGGAATGGTGGCGGAAAAAATTTCTGCCAAACGCTCAATGGGGGTCAACAGGGCCGGGGCGGCCGGATCAAAAATAACCTGGGGAGATTGTTGGGGAGACACAGCTTCACTATCTAGGGGACAGGGCACAATTTGTAGGCGGAGATGGTAGGGGGCGATCGCCGCTGAAATTGCTTGGTGCACATCAGGGGGTAGGGATTGGGACGCTTGGTCCAGGGGGGGCAAAATTCCCACCCGCAAAGTGAGGGAAGACCGCACCGCCACCGCATAGAGGGTAATGGACAACATGGTGCCCACCAACGCCTCTGTCAATGCCACATCCGCCGCCCCCAGCAGGGCATAGACCAACGCTGCCACCGCCCCTAAAATCCCCCGCATCACCAGGGCCTGATAGGGATTGCGTTGCACCACCACCAGACTGGCACTTACCGGCAATAAAACGGCGATCGCCAGGACAATGCCATCGGTATTTTGTAACCAGGCTCCAAAATCAAGCATCACTAATTCTCTCCTCCTCGCCGGTGGCACAATAGGCCAACACGTAGCCCAATACCGTATTCCACAGCGCCAGGGAAATGAGTGCCAGCAAAAGCAATGGCCATTCCCGCGACAGTTTCAACAACAAGCCCACCACGATCGCCATTGATCCCAACGTATCGGCAACGGAAAGGCTATGGAGCTTGAACACAGAGGAACGTTTTCCCAGTAAAGGGGCCGTGCCCCAAAGCCAGAAAAAAGTTCCCATGGCAATCAAAATATTGGCAATCCCATTAATCATGTCTGTTCCAACCGTTTTAAAACCTGGGCTAATAACATCAAAGCGGCATTACCGACGCTGAGAATCAAAACCCCCACCACACCAATCATCCAGTCGTCCCGCATGACGGAAACAATCAAAATCAAGACGGAAGTTTTGGTGCTCACACTGGCAAAGGCCAGCATCTTTGACCAAACATCCTCCTGCTGCACCGCCGCCACCAGGGGAATGACCAGGGCTAACACCATCAACCACACCAAGAAATTCATGGCCGCCTCCGTCTTGTTACGTTGTGGACCTCATACCACCCTGCTTCGTGGTACTTAAGCACCAGGGCTTTGGGGGTAAAGGTAATGAGGAAAATATCAAGAAAAATGAGTCCTGGGGTGCGTTGGGGTTTGACCCGTTCCATTTCCACCACTTCCTCGGTGTGGGGTCGGAGAATCATTTGCCATGCTTCCCAATAGGCCTGGGGAATGGCAATGAGAATTTCCCGTCCAATGCGTAACCCGTCACGCCACACCGACGAGGCCACATAACGACGGGGGATTAGCAACGCCACAGTGATGCCAATCAAAATATTCACCAGACTCAAGTCCGATGTGAGCAAAAACCAAATAGTGAGCCGTAGCCCTAAATCTAAGACACCAATCATGTCAAAATCCAAGCGAATAATAGGGTCAAGCTAACGCTCATCATGCCGATCAAGTGATCGATTTTTTCGCCACCGTCCGGTAGTTTAATGGTGAGTTTTTTTACCACGCCCCAGTACAATGCCGCCCCCACAACACAAGTTAGGGTTGCTTTGAGTAAATTCATGGGGGTAAAGGCCTGCCAATAGACCACATTGCCCACAGCCAATCCCCCCAATAACACCACCAAGGCTAGTCCCAGGCCCTTTGGGTAGGGTTGCCCCACAAAGTTTGGCTTGAGAAAGACAAATTTGGAAAAGGAAATGGCTGTGCCGACGGCAGCAATGTTAAGGGCGATCGCCAACCAGGGGGGGAGTCCTTTTAGGGTAAGGGTTTTAGCCTCAAAGCCGGCCAGGAGGGGAAAACCAGCAATGGAAGAACTGGCTAACACCAGGGGAATCCAAAAACCAGCGGCGATCGGTGTTTTTTTCAGAATTTTGAAGTCCCGACTGGGTAAATTGCCGGCCAAGAGGAAGAGACTAGACTTAACTAAGCCATGGGTGAGGGCATAAAATCCTCCGGCCACCGGTGCGGCCAAGACAAAACCCATTTGGGAAACGGTGTGAAAAGCCAACATGCGTTTGCTGTCCTTGGCCAGCATGGCGTAGGCTACCCCAAAAACAGCAGTGGCCACCCCTAAAATTTCCACCAGTAAGAGCAATTGATCGGACAACATACTACAGCGCAACAGGGGCAAAATGCCGGCTTTGACCACTACCCCGGACAGCACAGCGGAAACTGGCGTGGCCGCTTCTCCGTGGGTTTGGGGCAACCATAGTCCCGCTAGAAAAATGCCCCCTTTGGTCAATAAGCCGAGGAAAATCAAGGCGATCGCCTCGGGGGGAGCCTCCGTCAAACCGCTGAAGGCAAAGGAGCCACTGCTGGTGTACACCAACGCCACACCGATCAGATAAAACAACATGGCCGTGTTGCTGAGCAAGAGATAGCGCAGTCCCAACCAAATAATCCGGGGCTCCCGGGGATAGGTCATCAGGCAAAAAGCGGCGATCGCCACCACTTCCAGAGCCACATAAAGACTCATAAAATCCGCACAGAGAAAAGCGGAGTTGAGACTAGTGTGCAGAATAATTAACTGGGCATAGAAAAAGGCTGAACGGCCGGTGTTCCAGCAATAAACCAACACTGCCAAAGTAACCAGGGCGTTGGTGAGCAGGAAATAGCCCGCCAGGGCATCTAGCTGTAGGGTGACGCCAAAACTGTCTAGCAATACCCAGGACTGGACATCGGGCACCGTAAATCCCAGATAGGCCAAACCGAGGGTCAGCAAACAAACGGCCAGGGTTAAAAATCGGACGGTGGCCGGCAATAGGTAACCACTAAACCCCGCCATCAAAGACAGGCAGATAATCCCGGTTAACCAGGGCAAAGCATTAAATTCCGCTGGAACTGCAAATAAGGTCATGGCCAGTACTGTTTCTCAATCGCCTTTACTTCTAGGGTGGGATTCTCTTGGGCCAGCTTCATGGTGGCTACCAACATCAATGCCTGAATCGAAAGACCAATGACAATGGCCGTTAAAATCACCGCCTGGGGCACAGGATCGGCATAGGTCAAAGTCGATTTTTCCCCGGTGACAATGGGGGTGAGGAAGCCGGTGCGGGAGGCAGTCAGGCAGTAATAGGCAATCACTCCAGTACTCATCACATCCATGGCAATGATTTTCATAAACAGGTTGGGTTTATAAATCAGAGCCAAAAAGCCGATGATCACCGTCACGAAAATACAAGCTTCCAAACCGACCATAGCCAGTTCCTCCTTTTTGCACTAGGTTAAAATCACAAAAAACCAAGAATATGTTCAAAAATTTCCCTGGGCGCCAAATTGCCACGGGGAAATTCTGTCCCATGCCTCCAGCGATGTCCCTGGGGCTTCACAGGGCAGTTGCCGGTGGATCTGTAGACCAACAGGCCGTTGAACATTTTCAGGTGGCATTCACCTTTGGTTATGTAATTTATGTTTTAGATTGCTTAGATTCTATCCTTGTCCGGGTAACAATAGCAATGGCGATCGCCATAAAATCCCCTGATGGAGGGGTCGGCCTGGGATAATTAGGATTAATGGTTATCCATGGCTGAAAATGGCCCTAACTGTGCTGATTTGGGAGCAACGATTATGCTGGAAAGTACCACTGTCAACCCCACCTACCAAGGGCAATTTGGCCCCTTCACCGTCAACGACCACGATCGCCGGGAGGTCATGCTCTACCGCACGGGCTTAGCCTTGGCCGCCGGAGGATTTAGCCTGGGAGTAGCTCTGGCTTTGGCCCAACCATTGCAGCCCTTAGCAGTTAATTTCCACCTGGCCACAGGTTGCTTTTGGCTGATGACAGCGGGTTTGGGGCTGAGCCTCTGGACAATTCACATTTACCTCGCCGTACTGCACCGCACTTTGCAAATTTTCTGGGCGATCGGCACCCTCGCGGCCCTTTACTTCAGTTTTGCTTACCCAGAGGTTCTAGTGACTACAGTCTATGATCGACCCTGGACTATCCTTGGTATTGGCTTTACCTTTGCCGCCCTGACGGGAATCTTCTTTAAGGAAGCCTTTTGTTTCAATCGCCTGGAAACTAAATTTTTAACCGCCCTTATTCCCCTCTTGCTGTTGGGTCATTTAGCTGGGATATTGCCGTTAACTGTGGCCAAGGATGGGCTAGTCCTGGCCAGTATTTTATTCCTGATTTTTGTGGCCAGGAAGGCTATGCAACCCCTTGACCCAGACATTGGGGATAAATCCGTATTTATTTACCTGGCGGAACAACGCAAAGCAGGGCAAAGTTCCCTTTAGGAAATCTGCCAAAAATCTGATTTCGTTCTCCGTATAGGTTTACCGGTATCTCCTAGGCCAACAATCCCTGTTCACTGAAGATGCGGATCAGGGTGCCTTCCGCCGGCAGATTATTGGCCCGCAGGGAGAGGCGGTTACTATTAATCCGTTGAATATTCATGCCTTCCACCAAATCCAAAAAGGGTTGGAGGGTTTGGAGATCACAGTTGGCCCGGTCAGCGGCAGGAGTAGCGTACTGTGTCGGTACTACCATGCGGGGATTGAGCACTTCCATGGCGGCCTTGGCTTCGGCGGCGTCGTAGTTTTTTGGCCCACCTCCCACAGGAATTAGGGCCAGGTCAGGACTGCCCAAAAGAATTTTCTGTTCTTCGGTAATGGGAGAAGCTGCTCCCCCCATGTGTACCACCCGAATGCCTCCCTGACTCCAACGCCAGACTACGTTTTGACCAAATCTTCTTCCCCCCAGGCGATCGTGGGGCGCACTGATACCCTGAAATTGGATGCCGCCGATGTCGTAACTGCCCGGTTCAAATAAAATTCTTGGGTTGCCTGGTAAGTTCTCCGCTGCCCCTTCGTCCCACAGCTGGGAGCTAATGAGTACTAAATCCGCTTGCACCCTAGGCAAACGAAATCCCTTGGTGCAACCAATGGCCCGGAAGGGATTGGCCAAGATGCGGAAACCGTTGGCGGAAAACAAAAAAGCGCTATGGCCCAACCATTCCACCTGTAAACCAGAGTTAGCTTGGGCTGTGGCTGGTCTGAGTCGATCGCCAATTTGAACCCCAGCAACGGCCAGCAACCCGGCTCCAGCAGTACGAATAAGTTTTCGTCGTTTCATGGAAATGGAGAATGGAAAAATTTTTAAGATTCAAGGACTCTAGGGACAAACCTTTGGCGATCGCCGAATGCACTCCCAGCATAATACCAGCAATGGTTTTGGGCTTTGGCGCAGGAACAAAATTTAAGCCCCCATTAACCCTGTCTCAAAACTTAACATCATTAACGGAAATATCCTTTAGAATTTTGGCCAATTGCCGCTTTGACCATTGGTCAATGTTGTTAGCCCTGGCAGGGGTTAACGTTTCCCCGTCAACAACATAGGATTTTTTAATGATGGAACAAGACTTACCTAAATATCGCATGGTCTGTACCCTATCCTTTGGGGATATTTACGGCCAAATTATTGTCTGGTTGATTGTAATTTTTCTTTCCCTGGCATCGGCCCTAGCGTTGGCCAGCAGTACCAGGCCGGTCTATGCCCTGGCCACAGTGGGTTTGGTGTTGGTGCTTTCGCTGCCGTTTTTACTGTTCAGCTTTGTCACCACCCTATTTAACCATTTGGATTTTGTCCCAGTGGAATCGGATTAAAGGTCAAAGGCTACCCATGGGGATAAGGGGGAAATTAGGAGCTACCGTGGCTTTTGCGGCTCTGTTTGCTAGAGTTTGAGTGGCAAATTCTTGGGATGCATTTTACTGGCTTGATTTGCTCTGCCGATGCTCCCTCGGGATTTATAAAAAAACTGTCACCGTCTTCTATTAGCAACTTTTCCCTTCCCCAGAGACTCTATGAACGACCCGATTTTGGCTGTGCGTCAACTGGAAATTGCTTTTCCCGATGCTGATACCAGGGAAAAATTGTTGGCAGTCAAGGGCATTGATTTTGGGTTAGAACGGGGGGAAATCCTCGGCATTGTGGGGGAATCGGGCTCCGGTAAATCCGTTACTTCCCTGGGCATTATGGGCTTGGTGCCGAAACCCGGTTGGGTGGAGCCCAGCAGTGAGATTAGTTTTTATCCCCAAGGGGATGGACCGGCCGTGGATTTGATGACCTTGTCGGAAGGGGAAAGGCGACGGTACCGGGGCGGCAAAATTGCCATGATTTTCCAGGAACCAATGAGTTCCCTCAATCCGGTCTATACCATCGGTTTTCAGATTGTCGAAGCCATTCGCTTACACCAAAATGTCAGCCAAACCCAGGCCCAACAACAGGCGATCGCCCTTTTGCAGGAAGTGAGGGTTTTGCCCAGGGATGAGGTGCTAGAGGCAGAATTTTTAGCCCAGGGTCAGCCCCAAACCAGGGGCCAAGTGAGCCAAAACCTGGCCAGTTATATCCAACAGCGCAAGCAAAGTTTTCTCAAACGTTATCCCCACGAATTGTCCGGCGGTCAATTGCAACGGGTAATGATTGCCATGGCCATTTCCGCCAATCCCCGTTTGTTAATTGCCGATGAACCCACCACCGCTTTGGATGTGACGGTGCAGGCAGAAATTTTGCGGCTCCTGCGGGATTTGTGCAAACAACACCAGGAGATGTCGTTAATTTTCATTTCCCATGATCTGGGGGTAATTAACGAAATTGCTGATCGGGTGGCAGTGATGTACCGGGGAGAAATTGTCGAACAGGGGGAGAAGGAACAAATTTTACACAGTCCCCGCCATCCCTACACCAAAGGTTTATTGGCCTGTCGTCCCCGCCTGGAAATACAACTAGACCATTTACCCACGGTGGGGGATTTTCTCGATGCCGACGGCCCGGCCCCCAGTTACCAAGTGATTACTACCGCCCAGGAAGGCGATCGCCTGGCTCGGTTGAAGGAAAAACCAGCTTTGTTGGAAGTGCAAAATTTGACTGTGAGCTATGGCCAGGGGGGATTTTGGGGTAAAAAATCTACGTTCACAGCGGTTAACGATGTCTCCTTTACCGTTTATCCGGGGGAAACCCTGGGGCTAGTGGGGGAATCTGGCTGTGGCAAATCAACCTTGGCCAGGGCTTTATTACGCTTGACTCCCATTCAAACTGGAAAAGTTATTTTTGATGGCCGCAACATTATCACTTTGCCGGAAAAATCCCAGCAATGGCGGAGGTTACGGCGGGAAATGCAAATTATTTTTCAAAATCCCTACAATTCCCTCAATCCCCGCATGACCATCGGCCGGGCCATCCAGGAACCACTGATTATTCATCAGCCCCAACAATCCACCAAGCAACAACGGCAACGGGTGGCGGAATTACTGGAAAGGGTAGGTATTAGCCCCCAATGGTTTAACCGTTATCCCCATGAATTGTCTGGGGGCCAACGGCAACGGATTTGCATTGCTCGGGCTTTGGCGCTCAATCCCCGCTTTATTATTTGTGACGAGTCCGTTTCGGCGCTGGATGTGTCGGTGCAAGCCCAGGTTTTGAATCTGCTCAAGGAATTGCAACGGGATTTACAGTTGACCTACATTTTCATTTCCCACGATCTGAGTGTGGTTCGTTTCATGGGCGATCGCATTATGGTGATGAACCGGGGAGAATTGGCGGAACCCATCAACACGGCCCAGGAAATTATTGAAAATCCCCAGAGTGCCTACACTCAAAAGTTAATTCAATCCATTCCCCGCTTTCCTGAAACCCTCAATTGGTTGCAATCTGCTTAGGTTATCCCCCCGATCGCCAATTCCGGCCAACGTGGGATAATTTACCTAGAATACCCAATGGAATTTTCGACGAAGTTAGCCGTGGCCAATAGTATGGATGCCAGTATGGATTTTAAAACCAACCTCCTAGAGGCGATCGCCGGCAAGAATCGGGGACTATTAGCATCGGATCGAGACCGGGTAACAATTCTCTCCGCTGTGGAAAAACTGGAGGACTATAATCCCCACCCCAAGCCACTCCGGGAGAAAAATTTGCTAGATGGTAACTGGCGGCTCCTCTACACCAGCAGCCAAAGCATTTTGGGGTTGAACCGTCTTCCCCTTTTGCAACTGGGGCAAATTTATCAGTACATAGATGTAGCGGAGTCACGGGTGGTAAATTTAGCGGAAATTGAGGGCATTCCCTTTTTTGAAAGTTTAGTGTCCGTAGTGGCATCCTTTCTGCCCGTTTCTGATAAGCGTATTGAGGTGAAATTCGAGCGTTCCATTCTCGGTCTGCAAAAGCTCCTTAACTATCAGTCTCCCCTGAAATTCATCCAACAAATTTCCACAGGCAAACGCTTTTTACCGGCGGATTTTAATTTGCCCAGTCGAGAAAGCGCCGCTTGGCTAGAAATTACCTATTTAGATGAAGATTTGCGCATCAGTCGGGGTAATGAAGGCAATGTTTTCATCCTGGCCAAGGTTTAGAAAGTGTTTTAAAAGCCCCCCTAGCCCCCAACTCTGGGGGGAACAGTGTTCAAATTCCCCCAAACTTGACGGAGCCGGAGCCTTAGTGAGGAGATTTAGGGGGCGGATCATGACTTTTTAAACAAGCTTTTTGATCAACCCAGCTAACTATAACGAGGCGATCTGGCGCATATATTGACCCCAAAGACTGGCGGCCAAACCGCTACTACCCTGGGTGGGACTACTGTCGTCATTACCCAACCAAATGCCGGTGACTAGATGTTTTTGCGGTAAGAAGCCGATAAACCACAAATCCACTGCCTTGTCGGTGGTGCCGGTTTTACCTGCGGCTCCATAGCCAATTTGGGCAGCTTGCCCTGTGCCATTGTTAACGGCGGCCTGTAACATTTGGGTCATGGTGGCGGCGATCGCCGGGGAAACCACTTGTTTTTGCCTCCGGCCGTCCTGGCTGGCCTGATAAATTTCCCGACAGCTTTTCAGTTGCTCCGGATCAGGACAATCCCCCCCATCGCGGATATTGACAATGCCATGGGGCCGATTCCACATGCCCCCATTGGCGATCGCCCCGTAGGCTCCAGTCATTTCCAACACCCTAGCTTCACTTTGTCCCAACACTAAACCCGGTTCTTTAGCGAGGGGAGAGTTAACGCCAAAATCCTTAGCTAAGGCAATAATTTCGTCCAGCCCCACCGCTTGGGCCACCCGTAGGGCCACCACATTTTCCGACTGGGTAAAACCTTCCGTGAAGGTAATGGCCGGAGCCGCTCCGCTCCGTTCACAGGGCTTATAGGCCTGCCCCTGCCAGGTGAAAGAGCTACATTCAAAAGCTTGGTTAGTTCTCACTCCCTTGGCGATCGCGGCTGTGTAGGCAAAAAGCTTAAAAGTAGATCCAGGTTGCCGGTGGGCTTGACTGGCGCGGTTAAACTGACTTTCCCGGTAACTTTTGCCCCCCACCATGGCCAAAACGGCCCCCGTGCGACTGTCGAGGGTGACCACCGCCCCTTGGGAAACGGCATACTTTTTTCCCTCCGTGGTGAGAAAATTCTGCAAATTTTTTTCCGCCAGGGCCTGCATTTTCAAATTCAAGCTAGTTTCCACAACAAAATTGCCTTCATCGGCCACGTCTTCCCCTAGCAACTGGTTCAACTCACCGAAAATATAGCCATAGAAATAGGGAGCTTGCCGTTGGGATAGGGTTTGGGTGGCCTTGGGACTAACCTGAATGCGCGATCGCCGGGCCCGGTTCGCTTCCTGTTCGTCGATCATGCCCAGCATCGCCATACGTTCAATCACCCGATTCCGCAACTGCACTGAGGTTTGGTAATCCTGCACGGGGTTATACAGGTTAGGGGCTGGGAGCATGGCCACCAGGGTAGCCGCTTCCCCCACATCCAAATCCTGGGCAGATTTATCGAAATAAAATTGGGCCGCATCCTCAAAGCCGTAATTGCCCGCCCCCAAGTAAACCCGATTTAAGTAGGCCTTTAAAATATCGTCTTTGCTATATACTGCCTCCAACTTGAGGGCCACAAACATTTCCCGAATTTTGCGCCCCGCGGTGTTTTCCCGTCCCACTTCGCTGAATAAGCTGCGGGCTAACTGTTGGGTGAGGGTGCTGGCCCCCTGTTTCACGTCTTGATCCTGGAGGTTAATATAAATAGCCCGGCCCAAACCGTAGGGGTCAACGCCAAAATGCCAGTAAAAGCGAGTATCTTCCGACGCAATCACTGCCTGGGGTAAATAGGGCGAAAAATCACTTAAATTGTCAAATTCCCGGTGAATTTCCTGCTTAATGGGGTTGATTTCCGTGACTCCATCCCCCGCATAGACCTTGACTGGCCCGGTGACGCCGCTGGGCATCGGTTTGACGGGAATTTTGCTCCATTGCCAGGCGATCGCCCCGGTGATGATCAGAAAAAACAGAATCCCAGTGGAAAAAAAAGTGCGCATTCCCTTGAGCCACAGTGGCGGCGGGTTGAAATAAACTAATTTGGGCACATCTACCAATTCCGGCGGCCCCAGGGTAATTTCATCGCCATGGTGGAGACGATAGCTTTTCAGGCGACGACGTTGCAGATAAATACCGTTGCTAGAGCCTTCATCCCGAATAAAAAACTGGTTAGGATGGTCAGGGTCCCGCCGCAGGGAACAATGGGTTTGGCTCACGAGGGGATTTTGCAGTTGAATATCGCAACTGGAACTGCGACCAAGGAAATATCGATCGCCAAGGAGGGGAAACACACGCCGGGATTGGGAATCTTTGCCCGATTCCTGCAGACGAATTTTGGCCACCCTCGATCCTTTTTTGAGGGCCACCTTTTGGCTATTGCCGCCCTGGGAAAGGTTAGTTTGACTTTTTTTAGGGACAGAAGGGGCTTTGCGGGAACGGGTAGCCATGGCAAATTAGGGCAAAAGCAGTCCAATTTTAGACCGAATACAGTGGTGAAATCAGAATCAACTATTTCTATGCAGACGCATTTATTGCCAAAAAAGGTTGCCTCCTGGATTGCAAGCTTCAGTCTGGCGGGGCTCTCCATTCTAGCCTTAGACCCTATGGCCAGCCGGGCCGATAGTCCCCTGACTTCCACGGATCTAGCCGGGGCCTACTCCGATATTGCCGCGGTGGCATGGGCCCAGCAGTATCGCATCATGTCCCCCCTCATTGTAGATTTTCTCCTTGGCGATCGCCCTTTGGGGGAAAAGGCCGCAGTGATCAACGCCATCGGATGGAATATTGACGGCACTAATAACGCCGAACAATTTTTAGTGGCCCTGGCCAGAAAAAAGGGAAAACCCCCCACCCACCTTGATTTAGGAGATTTAACCCCGGAGGAGTTATTCCTGGTCGGTTATCTGCTGGCTTTGGACGATTATCTAAATCTCGGCCCCCTCAGTGCCCAGGGCGGCAATGACCTCTGGCGATCCACCCCAGTGCAATTGCTTTCTAAGGCGGCCTATGCCCTGCCGGAGAATTTCACGGTGCAATTTGTCCGCTCCTTGGTGACGGGGCAGGCCTGGTTTGGTTCTTCCTGGTGCGCCCTGTATCTAGAGCCGGCCAATGTGTTGGCGAATTTTTCCCCGGAAAAGCGTAATTTACGTCCCCAAGCGGTGCAAAATGCCATGGAATACCTGAATTTATACGAATCCTATTGTTTACAGGGAGATATTTAGTTATTTGCCCACTGCCCACCATCGGGAAAACGGTTTGTAAAGTTTTGAGAAAATTTTAACGACGTTGGCGGATTATCGCAGTACCTCACCGGGGAATTTTGCCGATATTCCAGGTGATCGGGGTAGAATCCAAGCAATAGTTCCTGTATTTTGCTCGCCGTTATGTCTAAGCAACCTTCCCCCGGTGGCCTAACTAGCCTCAGCGTTGGTGATGTGGTTTCCGGTGGCCTAAGGGTTTATCGAGACCATTTCAAATCCTATCTCTGGCTGGCTGGTCAAGCTTACCTTTGGTTGTTGGCACCATTTTTGATCACAGTTTTAGGAGTGACAATTCTGGCCGGACTGGCGGCGATAATGGAACCGATCGCCTTAGCAGGGCTGATCATTTTGGCGATCGCCATTTTGTTGGTGCCCTGGGGTTATTGCCTGGGCAAATTCTTCGCCGTCCAGGGGGTATTAGCTAGGCTAGTTTTCTTTGAAGTAGGGGAACAACCGGAAACGGTGGCGGCGGCCAAAATTCAGTTGATGCCAAGATTTTGGCGATTTCTCTGGGTTAGTCTGCTCACGTCCCTAGTGTTTTTTCTGTTCCTCATTCCGATTATGTTGGGCTATGGCGTTGTCTTTGCCGTGTTTGCCTTTCTCTTCACCGCTAATGACCCTGGTGTGGTTTCTATTCTGTTGGCGGCATTATTAACAATTGTTTGGAGCCTAATCTCCCTTTACATTTACATTTGGGCCTTTGCCCGCTTAGCTTTGGTGGACGTTTGTTTGGCGTTGGAGCCTACCCTTAGTCCCCTCAATGCCGTAGGCCGCAGTTGGGCTTTAACTAAGGGTTATGTTTTGAGCTTACAGCTAATTTTCTTCCTCGCTTTTTTGATTACTCTGCCCCTTTCCATGGTGACCAATCTTGGTTCCATTACCACCCTCATTCTCGATATTGACCCGGTTTGGGGATCGGTAATTGATGTTCCTTTGAGTTTAATTATCAGTGTTTTAATTGTACCTTTCTGGCAAGCAATTAAAGCCTTGGTTTATTATGATCTCCGTACCCGAAAAGAAGGGTTAAATTTATCATTAGATTTGCCGACGATGGATAGTTTTTAATCATATTGCTCAGAATTGAAAAAAGTTTCCTTAAATTTTAAACACAAGATTTGACATAATTGCTGTCCCCATGGTTAAAGTTATCGGCCGTCGCTCCCTCGGAGTGCAAAAAGTATTTGATATTGGTCTCCCCCAAGACCACAATTTTCTCCTAGCCCATGGGGCGATCGCCGCCAATTGTTTTAACAAATCCCATTCCACCGCCTACGCCTACGTCACCTACCAAACGGCTTACTTAAAAGCTAATTATCCGGTGGAGTACATGGCCGCCCTACTCACCGCCAGTAGTGATAGCCAGGACAAGGTGGAAAAGTATCGGGAAAACTGCCAGAAATTAGGCATCACTGTCGAACCACCGGATATCAATCGTTCCCAGCGCCATTTCACCCCCCTAGGAGAATCTATTTTATTTGGACTTTCCGCTGTGAGAAATTTGGGGGAAGGGGCGATCGAGCAAATTATTACCGCCCGGGATAATTCCGAACAAAAACGCTTTAAATCCCTAGCGGATTTCTGCACTCAAGTGGATTTACGGGTCGTTAACCGTCGGGCGATCGAAACATTAATCATGGCCGGGGCATTCGATGGCGTGCAAACCAATCGCAACCAACTTCTCCATGATTTAGAATTGGTCATTGCCTGGGCCCAAAAGCGGGCTAAGGAAAAAGAAACAGGACAATTAAATATCTTTGACAGTCTAACCGCAGGGGAATCGATCAAAGCTCAAGAAGCCGCCAATAATGGTTTTGAACAGGAACCTTCTGCTCCCCCAGTGGCGGAATTTTCTCTACAAGAAAAGCTGCAACTAGAAAAAGAACATTTGGGCTTTTACGTATCGGAACATCCCCTCAAATCGGTACAACGTTCTGCCCGATTACTATCTCCAATTAATTTAATTGATTTAGATCAATATAAAGTCCGTCAGAAAGTTAGTGCAGTGGCAATTTTGGTGGCAGTGAAAAAGATTATTACCAAAAAAACTGGTCAACCCATGGCATTTTTGACATTGGAAGATATGTCGGGACAATCGGAGGCGGTGGTGTTTCCGTCCAACTATGAACGTTTACAGGATGTATTAATAGAAGGCAGCCAACAAATGATTTGGGGCAAAGTTGACCGTCGGGATGATCAATACCAGTTAATTGTGGAAGATTTGGAACCAGTGGAAGAGGTAAAAATGGTCATGCTCGATCTCACTCCCCAGGAGATTACCAACACCAGTACCCAAGCCCAACTGAAGCAAATTTTGCAAAGCCATTCCCCCCAAAGGGAACAGATGAGAATACCAGTGGTGGCCTGCATCAATGAAGGGCCAACTAAACATTTCATTCGTTTTGGGGAAAACTACTGGGTGAATGACTACGGTGCTGCGGTGGCATCCCTCCAGGAATTGGGTTTTCGAGCCCGGTTGGAGCCATTGTTACCCCAAAGCCAGAGTGTTGGTTAGCAGTAATTTTGTGGCTGATTTAATTGAAAATAAGACGAAACTGCTGGCTAAATTTTCTGTCGACTTAAACAAATTACGGCAAATTTTGAATCAATCATGGTCAAACAAAAAATCCCCGAGTTGGATGCACTCAGGGAATTGAAGCTGAAACAATGGGAAATAAAATAAATCAGCAGTTTTACTATGGTTGTTCGTTGTCTAACTTTGGGGATGTGAATCAGTTTGGGATTGGGCGTATTTTTGGGCCGCCATCAAATTAGCTAAAGCGGCTTCCAAATGGGGCCCTGCATCAACTGCCACCCAACCATCGTTAGTCAGGTGTCGCCATTCAAAGTGTAAATGGGGCCCAGTGGAGAACCCCGTGCTACCAATCCGGCCGATCACTTCGCCCCGAGCCACCTGCTGTCCAGTTTGTACAAAGGCTTCCGATAGGTGGGCATAACGGGATTCCTGGGTTCCATCTAAGTGGCGCAGGGTAACCATCAAACCATAGCCGCCGGACCATTGGGACGCTTCCACTATGCCGTCATAGGCCGCCAGCACCGGAGTGCCCATGGGAGCGCCGATGTCAGTGCCATTGTGCATACGCCCTTGACCACTGATGGGATGAATGCGCCAACCAAAGGCGGAGGTAATGGGATTAACACCAGCAACGGGGAACATGAGGTCAGTACCTTGACCCGGCTCACCTTGGGGAGAGTACAATCCCGTGGCCCTACTGTATTCCGGTAGCGGAGCTAGGGCGATTTGAATGCCCCGATTAGCCATGGGATCAAGGCTGAAAACTTGATTGGCCCCCACGGGCTGCCCGATCGCCAGGGAACTGATTTTGGGTTGAATATTGAGGGGATTGAGGGGAGCAACGGAGCTATTAGTGGGAGCCGTATTGCGGGCATTGATCCTCTGGCGACGGGAAGTTAGCGTCGTGGGGGGATTAACCGGACTCGATTGCTGACGGGCCACGGGGACACGGTTGCCTGTATTGCGATTGGCAGCGGGATAACGGGTGTTGAGGGGGGCCTGTTGCCCAGAGCGGGGAATGAATTCCACCTCCGTCCGAGTGGGCAAGTTGGGGGCCGCCGCAGTGCCTTGGGGAGCAGCATCAATATAACTATTCTTTTGCAAACCTTGACGTATTTGGGCCGGTTGGCTGGATACGGGAGCTGGGGGCAAAATGGTCGGTGCAGCCAGTTTGGGAGCTGCCGGTTTTGTGGCCGCCGGAGCGGGGGCCGGAGTAGATTTACTTTGCACCGGAGTGGGCGCCTTTACCGGGGCTGGGGGAGCGGCGGAAGTTGCAATGGGGGCTGAGCCTGAACCCTCCACTTCCAAATTTCCCGTAGTGCTACCGGGTAAAGACCAGATCAAACTACCAAGGACGATCAGCCCGCCTAGGGACAGATTGTAGAGGCTGTAATCTCGGCAGGGCTTACTTTTTAGGTCTTTCACCTTCCATTGGGACTGCATTGTTCAGATCCTCACACACATACGGGTTGCAAAATACTCCCTCGATTGTAGAGGGTTGGGTTATAAATGCAAACCAGAACAGCCAGAACGAAAAATTGTCACTGTCTGGATCGCCACCAAATTTCATTCAACTTCGTGCCCCGCCGAGGCGATCGCCGCCCGCAGTAATTCCTCTGTCACCGCACTGGTGATGGTAACTTGCTTGCTGGCCACATCCACTTGCACCGTTGCTTGGGCATCTTCATTTTGCACAGCTTTAGTGACGGCTGCGGCACAGGCTTCACAAACTATGGTGGGTACAGTTAGTTGAATGGTCATGGAAAGTTATGAAAAAGTTATGAAAATTTAAATCGATTATGGGGGGGAGGATGTCAATGCGGCTCAACATAGCCCTGGTCTTGGAACCAATGCACCGCATCTGCCAAGGCCTGGTTGATGGGGGACTGGGGTAGACCCAATTCCCGCACCGCTTTACCAGCATCGTAATACATCTCTTGGGCAGACATTTTAACCCCGTCCATGGGCACCGACGGCGATCGCCCCAGGGGAGCAAGAACTTTTTCTTCCACCCAGGCCACCGCCAGGGGTAACCAAAGGGGCACTGTATTTTTGGGAGCTGACAACCCCGTAATGGTGGCTAGGTGGGCCAAAATGCCCTGGAGACTGATATTTTCGTGCCCGAGAATATAGCGATCGCCCCTGGTCAGAGCAGTTTTTCCCTTTTGCCAAGCTAGGAGATGCCCCGCCGCCACGTCCCGCACGTCAATTAAATTTAAACCAGTGTTAACGTAGGCTGGCATTTGTCGCCGCAGAAACCGCAAAATTATTTCCCCCGTGGGGGTGGGCTTAACGTCCCAGGGGCCAATGGGGGTGCTGGGGTTAACAATGACAATATCCTGTCCCTGCTGGGCCGCCGCCAACGCCTCCTGTTCCGCCCAATATTTCGACTGTTTGTAAGCCCCGATTAATTTTTCCACCGGACTTTGATAGGTTTCGTCGGCGCTTTGCCCTGCCCCTTTCACACCGATCGCCGCGACGGAACTGGTGTAGACGGTGCGCTCAATGCCCGCCTTTTGGGCACAGGCCAGGATATTTCTGGTGCCTAACACATTGCTGTGATAAAGAGTCTCCCGGTCTTTTTGCCAAAGGGAATAGTGGGCTGCCACATGGAATAGACCCCGACAGCCCTGCATTTGCCGATGGAGATCAGCATCATTCAAATCCCCCACCACCCAATCGATGGGTAAATTTTGTAAATTATCGGGACGACTGGAAGCCCGCACCAAAGCCCTTACTTGATAACCCTGGGCCAACAGATGCCGGACTAAATTGGCCCCGACAAAGCCAGTGCCCCCAGTGACAAAAAAACAATCCACCATGGCTATCCAGTGATTAACATGCCCATAATGCCATCAAAGGTTAGCCTATATTCCCCACTCCGTCGATCGCCGGGATAACTTCTTGCTATTTTTTTAACCTAACCACTGCGCAAAAATTATCATCAAGCCATCAAATAGCAATGGTTTTCCGCTGGGTTAAGGCCATGGCGATACCCTTTTCCACATAGGCCGCTTCGCCAATGAATACAGGGTAAACCGTTGAAGCTCCCCGATAGGGAGTGACATTACCCCGACGATGGTAAAACAATGGTGTGCCCGGTTTAATCGCCTGGTAATCCCGGATATGGGGCGCAATTTCCGCCACAATTTGCCCCTGGGCATCCCTGGGGTAGTCGATGGTTTCTATCTGTTGATAGACGGTGCAATTATCCGCCGAACGCACATTACCGGAGGTTAATGCCTGGAGATAGGCCAAAATTCTGGTTAGAGTCCGTTGGGTTTTGGCGATCGCCCCTTGGTCATAAACTCCCTGGGGCACGGGGCCAAACTCAATGGTTAAGCCTAATTCACACAGGCCACGAATATAGGGCAAATCCTTTTGGGGGGCGTACTGCAACACCCGAATTTCCTCATCCTGGGCGCTGAGGTGGGCCGCTAGGTTGAGGAGCAGAGGATGGGGGCAGTTTAAGATTAAAGTGGTGCCCATGGCCGCCGTAGTGGTGTGCAAATCCACAATAAAATCAATGCCCGCCAGGGAAATTTGATGGGCCAGCTGCCGGGCCCGCAACTGTTCATAGCCCATCAGATAGGGGTTTTTGCGGTCCTGGGGCCGAAAGCAACGGTTCAAATCCTGGTGAATATACCTACGATTAGCGGCGATCGCCCGGGGATTAGCCAAAAAATAATGACACTTCAATGCCGGAAAATACTGAGCAAAATCTTTCTCCTGCCACCGACGCACCACCTCCACCCCTGTTCGTTCATTACCATGCACCCCCCCCACAATGGCTAGGGAGCGGACTGCTGAATTTATCATTCCCCACTTAGTCCTATAAAAACTTAAGATCCAATAAAATGTCCTTATATTGTAACTTTGACTACTGTTCTAAAACAACAATATCATTGTTTTTATCTGTTTTTTAACAGTTTTTAACTAAACCGGGGATGACCAAGCTAAAGGTCGGCAATTGTAGTGTGGATTTTTTGTAATATTTCCTTAGGTCACTGCCAGAATTAGGGACAATGGAGTTGCATAAAACAGGAGAAAAACACCTTGGCCCACACTTTCCTATTGGAGCCAGGCCGATGGCATCTAGCGGGCTTTTGGCTGGAGCGTGATCAACCCCCCCTGGAAATCAAGGGAGGTGCCCTGATAGCCTGGAATCAAGAAGATTGGTTTACCATGGTGACTAAGTTTAGCTTTCCCGGCGGTGGCCACCAAGATATATCCTGTCAATATCGGGGTCGCCTCAACGGTGGGGAGTCCCAATACACTTACGTTTTGCAACACAGTCAACTAGGTAGAGTAGAAGGGGAAGGCTGGATTTCCAACCATGCTATTGTTCAGCGCTATTGGGTCCTAGGCGATCGCCAGCGACAGAGTGGCTTTGAAACCTTTTACCGCTTCAGTGATCACCGTTATTATTTAGCTAGTGGAATGCTCACTGGCCACTACTTGACCAGTACAATGGAAGCCACCCTGGAAAGACAGGGCTGAGGCTAGGGATCCAGACTAAATTGCTTGTTGCTCGAAAATTAACGTCACCGCTCGTCGCTGAGATATTTGCGCTATGACCCCTGACTCCCGTCACCGCCGCCTATTGGCCAATCGCTATCAACTGGTTGAGTTGGTGGGTAGTGGAGCTATGGGCCAAGTTTACCGAGCTGAAGATAAGCTCCTTGGGGGAGTAACCGTCGCAGTCAAATTCCTTTCCCAAGCCCTGCTCAACCCCCGCATGAAGGAACGGTTTGAAAGAGAAGCTACTATTTCAGCCCTATTGGGGGAAAAAAGCATCCACATTGTGCGGGTGCGGGATTACGGGCTGGACGAAAAGGAAATCCCCTTCTACGTTATGGAGTACCTGCAGGGGGAAAACATCAGTGACGTAATTAAATACCGACCCCTCAAGGTGGAGCGCTTTTTAAAAGTAGCTAGGCAGATTTGCTTTGGTCTGGATTGTGCCCATAAGGGAATTATTTACCAAGGAGAAGCCTGCCCCGTTGTCCACCGGGATATTAAGCCCAGTAACGTACTCTTGGTGGAGGATCCAGCCCTGGGGGAACTGGTTAAAATTCTCGATTTTGGTATTGCTAAACTAGTACAAGCGGCGGAGGAATCGAAAACCCAGGCCTTCATGGGGACCCTCGCCTATTGTTCCCCGGAGCAAATGGAAGGCAAGGAGTTAGACAGTCGTTCGGACATCTACAGCCTGGGAGTGATGATGTACGAAATGCTAACGGGGGAAATGCCCCTGTTCCCCGACAATTCTTCCTTTGGGGGTTGGTATGAAGCCCATCACCACACTAAGCCCCATCCCTTCTCTGCCCGCTATAAAATTCCCGCTTCCCTCGAAGCCTTGGTGATGAACTGCCTGGCTAAAAGTCCCAAGGGTCGTCCCCAATCGGTGGATGTGATTATCCGAGCGATCGATGCCATTGAAACAGAAATTAAAGCTCCCCCCATTTCCGATACAGAGAAAACCCAGATTGCGCCCCATTTATTAAACAGTGACATGGAAGCCACGGTGGTGGCCCAACGGGGTACGGGAACAGCTCCAGAAAAACGATTGCCGCCAGTGAGTGAACTCTATAAGCAATTAGACTGGCCCTCTGACAAACCAAAACAAAAAATTGTTTTTCCCCATGTGCTCAACGCCGCTGAAGGAAAATTGGCCAGTTTGTGGGTGATGTTGAATCAAGAGGATATCCTCACCCGTATGTCCAGCATCCGCTACAACCAATTTTTGCTGATGACTTCGCCCCATCCCATGGTGCTGTGGATTACGGTACTCTATCATCGGGAATATGGCCCCCGTTGGTTGCCCTGTTACCTTGATTTAAAGACCACATCGGGTCAAAATTTTGCCCAAATGTTGGGGCAATCCGGTACCTATTGGTTGCTATTTTTTGCCTTGGAAAATCCCACTCGCTGCCAGCACATGTTGACCGCCACCGTTGCTCCCAATCAGTGTAAGTTGCTCAAGGAGTGGGCCCAGTCTAGTCAATCTCTGCCCGGCGGTAAGCCCCAGGTGACTAAACGGTTGCTCAAACAGGAGTTGGACCGGCTTAAACCTAAAATTGAGGCGAAATTGTCCCAGGTTAAACCATCCTTCAACAAAGAAGTGTCGGGACTGTAGGGCGATCGCCAAAATTACAATTTCCCACGGCCCAGAATGGGTCAAATTGTATCTATATAAAGCCCTTTGCCATAGAAGGCTGCCTGGGCCCACATCTAGTCAGATTGACCATATCCCCCACAATCAGCAAGGCCATAGCAGACCAATATTCAAACGAGAGCCCAGCTCCCCCACAGCCAAAGCTAGACACAAACATGGGAAAACTGGGCAAGATTTGATTTATTTATTCGATCAAAAACAATCCGGGCGCAAAGAAAAGCACTAATCGTAATAATCTTGGCTGGAAACATTACCGATCGCCGCTTCATCTTGATTGATGCAACTGGTGTTACGGGCAAAGTTGCAGACCCTGGCCCAGAGCCGGGCCCTCGTTCCCGCTGGCCCAGAAGAAAAAACCACCTTAGAGCCATTTTCAATGGTGACGCCACATACGGGACAGGTTTCTGCGGGGAAAACACTCATGAGTATTTATTCCTAGTGAATGAATTAGAAGCTACGTTAGGGGATTTAACCAGAGTAGACCGTCACAAATGTTACTGTTTACCCGATTAATTTTAAGAAATTTTAAGTTATATTGACAAAAATGTCACTTTATATTCCAAAAGTGACAATCCATACGAGGTTATCTGGTTTGGCGCTACCTACCAACTAGCACTGCGCCAGTTGCCGTTGCCGTTGTTGTTAGTGGGCACCGTTTGCCCTTGACCATTGCCGATGCGGAGGGGCGATTGCAGCATCAGGGTCAAATCTCGGCTGGAAACAGTTAACAACTCCTCTGTGCCACCACCAAGAATGCCTGCCGTGGGTAAGCCCCAACCGGCCAGGGCCCCCGCCGCTGCTCCCCCCAACACTTCCAGGGGCGTAATGCGGCGATCGCCAGTGGTGCCGGAAATGATCGTCGCCGTGCCAGCCCCAGCCAAGGTTCCCATAATTACATCGGAAGTACTCGCCCCCTTATTGACCGTTTGAAAACCTACCAGTTCACGGGAACGGGCATTGATGGGAATATACTCACCGGTATTGAGCACCAACTGCTGGGCCACAAATTGCATTGCATTGCCATTGGCGATCGGGCGGAACTGACCAATAATTTCACTGCCAGCGGGAATAACCGTAACACCGTCGGATTGACGGAGGGCCGTTGTAGTGCGGAGACTGACTGCCCTGGTTTCTCCCCTTTTTAAAGTGATCTGTCCTTGGTCAACCGCCACAGGAATCATCGTTTGGGCCGGCACTTCCACATTGTAGAGTTGGCCGATGTTATAGCTAGAACGAGGAGCGTAGGGATAGGGGTTATTGTCATTCCATCGCTTGGAATTTTGGGCGGCATTGCCACGATTGGGACGGGGACGGGCTTCCACTGGGCTAGTGAAACTAGTAACCAATCCCCCCATTAATAAAGCAGTAGTCAACAAAGCAGTGGAGCGACGGGCTTGCCAATGCAGCTTAGGGAACGAAAAACTATTAAACATCCTAATTTCCTCACCTGATTGCGGATATGGGTTGTGGGAAAAATTTCCCTCACTGCATCCAGATTAGGTAAAGGAAAAAGGAATGTCAGTCCCCGTTAACATGGAAGCGTTGAGTAGAACATTGAGCAGTAAAGTGGAAAAAAAGGGAGTTCTCTACCCAGGCAGGCCCATCACTCATCAACCACGCTTTTGTTTGACCTGCCCCATCGATAGGCGGCGGACATAGGTTATTCTTCCCATACGGCTGGCCACAGAGCGAACAATTTCGGCCCTAGTTTCCTGGTCAACCGTCAGCTTATTCGGTACAGAATTTAATGATTTTTCCAGGTCGGCAATTTTACGCTTGAGGGCAAGATCACCGGGCAGACTAAAACAATCAGCAGTACAATCAAACATGATTAAAAAAAGACTTGAATGTCACTAACTACATCCAGTCTTTGTCATGACCAGTCTTTCCACCAGAGAAACTATCACATTGGCCAAGTGATTTAGGTCACAGACAAACCCCAGGGTCGTTACTTATATTCAATTATTCAATGCCATAGGATAATTTGCTCTGGCGATCGGACTGGCAATTCCTCCAAGCCCCAGAAAAAATAGAGTTATAGCCGCGGTGGAGTTATTTAACCCATCAGCAAGGCAAATCAAACACTGCCCCTACTTCATTGTAAAATAAACTTAACAAAACTATCCCCACCCACAGAAGCCAGTAATTGGGTATCAAGACGAGGAGAAAAGAAACAAAAAAATAAAGCAGACCCTGATTCCATAGAAAGCTATCTTCTTTGCCTCGGCGGAAACTAAAAACGAGAAAAGTTCGCACCGAACATCAATCATAGAATTTTAGCCCTAGAACATAAGCTGAACAGAAATTGTTGTCCTCTCTCCGCATCCAGGACAAACTGAGAATCGCCTGCAACATTACTTAACAAAAAAGCAGGAATAAAATTAACAAGACGTAACAGACAGAAGTCCCATCAGCGTTGTATAAAGTTAACTGTGGGATCGCAAAAGCATTCAAGCCTAGGCGTTGAGCTGTTTGAGCATCCCGGTGGCCCTATCGCTGCCTCCGTGTTCCTCCCTGGATTTATTTAGGTAATATCTCTCATAAATCCCCGGGTGGTTAACGAAAGTTCATGGAGATCAGTAACAATAACTCCAGGGTCATTACTTTGGACTCCCTCAGTTTATCCGGGGGAATTGTGTTTAAGAAAATCCCAACTCATAAAGTCAAGTAGGAGATTAATTCAATGTTCGACGTATTCACTCGGGTTGTTTCCCAAGCTGATGCTCGCGGCGAGTACCTCTCTGGTTCTCAGTTAGATGCTTTGAGCGCTACCGTTGCTGAAGGCAACAAACGGATTGATTCTGTTAATCGCATCACCGGTAATGCTTCCGCTATCGTTTCCAACGCTGCTCGTGCCTTGTTCGCCGAACAGCCCCAATTAATCCAACCCGGTGGAAACGCCTACACCAGCCGTCGTATGGCTGCTTGTTTGCGTGACATGGAAATCATCCTCCGCTATGTTACCTACGCAACCTTCACTGGCGACGCTTCCGTTCTAGAAGATCGTTGCTTGAACGGTCTTCGTGAAACCTATGTTGCCCTGGGTGTTCCCGGTGCTTCCGTAGCTGCTGGCGTTCAAAAAATGAAAGAAGCTGCTTTGGATATCGTTAACGATCCCAATGGCATCACCCGTGGTGATTGCAGTGCCATCGTTGCTGAAATCGCTGGTTACTTCGACCGTGCTGCCGCTGCCGTAGCCTAGTTTGGTTATTTTAAAAACCAACTTTACTCAGGTTCCATACCCGAGAAAATCCAGCTTAAAGCTGACATATCTAGGAAAATTTTCACATTCTAACGGGAGATACCAGAACAATGAAAACCCCTTTAACTGAAGCCGTTTCCACCGCTGACTCTCAAGGTCGCTTTCTGAGCAGCACCGAATTGCAAATTGCTTTCGGTCGTCTACGTCAAGCCAACGCTGGTTTGCAAGCCGCCAAAGCTTTGACCGACAATGCTCAGAGCTTGGTAAATGGTGCTGCCCAAGCCGTTTACAACAAATTCCCTTATACCACCCAAACCCAAGGCAACAACTTTGCTGCGGATCAACGGGGTAAAGACAAGTGTGCCCGGGACATCGGCTACTACCTCCGCATCGTTACCTACTGCTTAGTTGCTGGTGGTACCGGTCCTTTGGATGAGTACTTGATCGCCGGTATTGATGAAATCAACCGGACCTTTGACCTCTCCCCCAGCTGGTATGTTGAAGCTCTGAAGTATATCAAAGCTAACCATGGCTTGAGTGGTGATGCCCGTGACGAAGCCAATTCCTACCTCGATTACGCCATCAATGCTCTAAGCTAGTCAGTTTTTAATTCTAGCTGGCCTGGAAGGGTGGGGAAGTGTTAACAACTGGTTGACAATATTCCGCTTTTCCAGGTCTTGTCGTATTTATTGACACTTATCTAGGAGAATAAAATGACTAGTTTAGTTTCGGCCCAGCGCCTGGGCATTGTGGCAGTGGACGAGGCTGTTCCCCTCGAACTTCGTTCCCGTAGTACAGAAGAACAAATAGATGCCGTTATCCTGGCGGTTTACCGTCAAGTTTTGGGCAACGACCATCTCATGTCCCAAGAACGGCTGACCAGCGCAGAATCTTTGCTCCGGGGCAGGGAAATTTCGGTCAGGGATTTTGTGCGGGCTGTGGCTCTGTCGGAAGTGTACCGGCAGAAATTTTTCCATTCCAACCCACAAACCCGTTTTATCGAGCTTAATTATAAGCATTTATTGGGACGGGCTCCCTATGATCAGTCGGAGATTGCTTTCCACACTGATCTCTATCACCAGGGAGGCTATGAGGCGGAGATCAATTCCTATATTGACTCCCTGGAATACACGGAAAGCTTTGGAGATTGGGTTGTTCCCTATTTCCGTGGTTTTGCTACCCAACGCAACCAAAAAACCGTTGGTTTTAGCCGTTCTTTCCAGGTGTATCGGGGCTACGCCACTAGTGATCGTTCCCAGGGGAATGGTTCCCGGTCTCGATTGACGCGGGAGTTGGCTCGCAATACGGCTTCTCCGGTTTATTCCGGTTCCGCGGCCGAGAGTTTGCGGGGAACTTCGGCGGGCAGTCGCAACCAAATGTATCGTTTGCAGGTGATTCAAGGGGCGGCCCCTGGTCGTGGTACCCGAGTGCGCCGTGGTAAAGCTGAGTATCTAGTTTCCTACGATAATTTGTCTGCCAAATTGCAACAAATTAATCGCCAAGGAGATACGGTCACAATGATTTCCCTTGCCTAGAATCAGGATTTTTTGTCAACCTAGTTAGTAAAAGGAGATTATTTAGTGGCAATTACAACCGCAGCCTCCAGATTGGGGGTGGCTCCCTATAACGAGTCCCGCCCTGTGGAGTTACGCCCTGACTTTAGCCTTGATGATGCCAAAATGGTGATTCGGGCTGTGTATCGTCAGGTTTTAGGCAACGATTACATCATGGATTCCGAGCGCCTCAAGGGTGCCGAGTCTCTTTTAACCAATGGCTCCATCAGTGTGCGGGAATTTGTCCGTACCGTGGCCAAGTCCGAACTTTATAAGAAGAAATTCCTTTATAACAACTTCCAAACCCGGGTCATCGAACTCAACTACAAACATCTGTTGGGCCGTGCTCCTTTCAGTGAAGATGAGGTGATTTTCCATCTCGATCTCTATGAAAACCAGGGTTTCGATGCGGATATCGATTCTTACATTGATTCGGTCGAATACCAAGAAAACTTTGGGGAAAATATTGTTCCCTATTATCGTTTTAATAATCAGGTAGGCGATCGCACTGTGGGCTTCACCCGCATGTTCCGTCTCTACCGTGGTTATGCCAACAGTGACCGCTCCCAGTTAGAGCGCACCTCTACCCGTTTAGCGACGGAGTTGGGGCAAAATACTGTTTCGGCGATCGTGGGACCCAGTGGCAGTAATGCTGGTTGGGCCTACCGTCCTTCTCGGGCGGGCAATACCCCGGCAAAAGCGTTGGGCGGTACTGTTCCCTTTGGTCAAGCAAGCAGACTGTTCCGGGTGGAAATTACGGCCATTTCTGCGCCTGGTTATCCCAAAGTGCGTCGTAGCAATAAGGCAGTGATTGTTCCCTTTGAACAACTCAACCAAACATTACAACAAATTAATCGTTTGGGGGGTAAGGTTGCTAGTATTACCCCAGCTAGCTTGAGCTAGATTTTTGTTTAGTTCAGGAGGAGAAGTGGCTTGACTTTATTTTCCCTCTGGGGAGTAACTTGGGGTCGCTTCTCTTTTTTTATTTTTGTAGATGATTTTGCAAACTAGCAAATTAAAAATTTAGTGTTTAGGAGTTTTTAGAATCGCCATGTTAGGTCAATCTTCTTTGGTGGGTTATTCCAATACCCAAGCAGCTAACCGTGTCTTTGTCTATGAAATTAGTGGACTCCGCCAGACCGATGCCAGTGAAAACATCAACCATGATATTCGTCGCAGTGGCAGTGTGTTTATTAAAGTTCCCTATGCCCGTATGAATGAGGAAATGCGCCGCATTTCTCGTTTGGGGGGAACAATTGTTAACATCCGCCCCTATCAAGCCGATAGCAACGAAGACAACTAGGTTATTTTGTTAACTGCGATTTGGGCTGGGTATGAAATATTTTACTTAGTCAAAAGCTCTAACTAACAATGACTAATCTGTTTTTCTGATTGAACTCCAAACTAAAATAGCCTTCAGGTCAGTCCATTTATTTCATTATTAATGAAAATTTGTCAGCGGTGGTTTATCAATAGGTAGTCCACCGCTTTTATTTTGGCAAAGAATAATTAGAATGCAGCGATGGAGTCAAAGATAATCTCGTTTGAGGAAATCCTGTAGGACGACGGGAACCTTAACTTGGCCGGTGCTGGGTTCGTAATAATTTTCCAAAATTGCCGCCATGGTGCGCCCGATCGCCAAACCAGAACCGTTGAGGGTATGAACAAATTGGGTGCCTTTTTTGCCTTTTTCTTTGTAGCGAATGTTGGCTCGGCGAGCTTGGAAATCATGGAAGTTGGAGCAACTAGAAATTTCCCGGTAGGTGTTGGCTGATGACAACCAAACTTCTAAGTCGTAGCATTTAGCTGCCCCAAAACCTAGGTCACCCGTGCATAGTTCTACTACTCGGTAGGGTAATTCTAAAGCTTGGAGAATGGCTTCTGCGTCGGCCACTAGGATCTGATGCTCGACAGCGGACTCCTCTGGTTTAACTAATTTGACTAATTCGACTTTGTTGAATTGATGGAGACGAATAAGCCCCTTAGTGTCTCGACCATAGCTCCCAGCTTCCCGCCGAAAACAAGGGGTATAAGCACAATGTTTGATGGGCAGTTGTTCCAGGTCTAAAATTTCATCTCGATAAAGGTTGGTCACCGGTACTTCGGCGGTGGGAATGAGCCAGAGGTCATCTTCCCGGCATTGAAAACTTTCTTCGGCAAACTTGGGCAATTGCCCCGTTCCCAGCAGAGAGTCGCTGTTAACTAAAATGGGGGGCATAATTTCCTGGTAGCCCACCCCGATGTGCCTTTCGAGCATGAAGTTAATCAAGGCCCGCTCCAAGGCGGCCCCGGCTTTCATGAGAGAAATAAAACGACTCTGGGCTACCTTGACTCCCCGCTCACTGTCAATAATGCCTAATTTTTCGCCAATTTCCCAATGGGGTAAAATACCTTCTTTTTCTGCTCTTAGATACTGATCTCCCCAACGTTTTACCTCAACGTTATCGGTTTCGTTAGCCCCTATGGGGGTGGTTTCACAGGGTAAGTTTGGTAGTTCCAGTAACAGCTTTTGCAACTGCTCTTTGAGGTCTTTTTCCTGCGGTTCCAAATCCGCTAATTGAACTTTGAGATTATTGCCTTCTTCCCGCAAAGTTTGAATCTCTGTGCCCTTGGGATCAGCTCCTTGGCCAATTTTTTGCCCAATTAATTTGCCAATTTCATTACTACGACTTTGGAGCAGGGTTCGTTCACTTTCCTTGGCTTTCTGTTCAGTGGCGATCGCCAAAATGGGTTGGAGATCATAATCAGTGCCGCTTCCCCGTTGATTGAGACGATTTTGGACAGCGGTGGGATTTTCACGAATTTGCTTAAGGTCTAACACGAACGAACTCTACTTAAAATTCTGAATTTTTTGAACCATTAACGGCCAACCCCATACAGTTTAAAACGTCGGGGCGGACTTCTAACCGGACTATTGACTGAGGGCTTTGAGAAAACGATTCAGATTGGCCATGATGCCCCCCCGTTTAGGACTGGGGCCCGTACTTTCCGAGCCGGGCTCCTGGGGATTGTTACTTTCCATTAGTAGGCGCTCCAAAGCTTCTCCTACCGGTTTTTCGGGTAATTCTGTTAAAAGTTCGTACTCTTCTCCCTTTTCCAGCAATACCTGCCATGGAGAAGGGTGGGAGCGCAACACGATTGCCCCTTCCAGGGGACGGAAATAGTAGGCACTGAAGAGGGTGCTTAAAAACCGTTGCCGCAGTTGTCGGGCTGCATAGCCAATGCCAACAATGGAAACATCTTCAAGTTGGGGAATGAGCAAAATCACCGGGCGATCGCCGGCCAATTCGCAAAGTTTTTCCACGCTCTGAACTTCCACCGCAGAGGGGGACACCACCAAAAATACCTGGTCAGATTCAGCAATTTTGCGGTCGATGGGGGTGTAACGACTGCCTAAATCGCCGATCTGGAAAGAAACTTCGCCCCAGTCCCGTTTGGCTAGGGCTGCCGCCCCGGTGTCGGGAAAAATGATCCGTAGCCCCAATCCTTGGTCGGCAAACAATTGGCTAAATTCCAAGGCAATGGCCTGGGCTTGGAGGGCAATTTCCGGCACTGATAATTCCACCTGGATGCGGCGGTAACCGTCATCTAGGGCCCTTTGGGTGGCGGCGATCGCCTCGGTGATGGCCTCGTCAATGGTGGAGGGAACGGGGAGGGACATGGTTAGGGGCGGTGATGGTTAGTGACTCGCAGGCTATTTTAGCGTTATCTGATCTTCCCCATCCTTTTCCATGGCTTGGAGAGGTTGCCAGCCCGATCGCCAGAGCAGATCATCTTTAAGTTGTTGGGCATTAAGCCAAAAGCGGACTTTGGGATCACAACTAGCCACCATTTCCGCAAAAACCCACCGACCTTCCTGCCGGCGATTGGCCACCTGGAAGTGTCGCCAGCCCCAGGTTTTTTGTTGAGCTGTCCATTTGGAACCGAGGAGATGGGGAAATTTTTGCTTGCGGGCCATGGGGAAAGTCAACGAAAAGCTGGAGGACAATTTTCACGGTGGTTTCCCCAACATATAATATGTACCTACGATATGCCCAGGCCATTGGGCTAATCCACCCCAAATGGAAACTAAAAAGGCAATAATTGTTTCTTGTAGTGGGATGAAAAACTTACTTTTGACTGCTTTGGAATTTTCTCCATTGGTGAATGCGATGCTTCCCTTGAATGTGCTTAATCCCAGTCAATCTTTACCCTCGAAGTTAGGCGGCGCAGCATTATTAATTGCCGCGGCCTGGGCGGGTTTGGGGACCCCGGAAGCATTGGCCCAAATTGGTAGTCCTGCCCCTGGTCAGTTACAGCAATTTACGTCCCAAAATACTCCTTCAGTGCTGCCTCCAGAGAGTGAATATACCCTCGGCCCGGGCGATCGCCTTAGGGTGGACGTTTTTCAGGTACAAGAATTATCGGGGGAATATCAGGTTCTGGTTGACGGCACAATAGGTTTTCCCCTTATTGGTACGGTCAGGGTGGCCGATCTCACCATCCCAGAGCTGAATCAACTTTTGGCTAATCAGTATGCCAGATATATTCGCCGTCCCCTAGTTACGGCCATTCTCACCAGCCCCCGTCCCCTCAACATTACCCTTTCTGGTGAAGTCAATTCCCCTGGGGCTTATGCCTTGGCGATCGAAGGCGGACAGAAATTTCCCACCCTCACCCAGGTCATTCAACAGGCCGGTGGTCTCACTCCCGTATCAGATATCAGTCGAGTACAACTGCGTCGACAAAAGGGTAACTACCAAGAAAACTACAGCATTAACCTGTGGGAACTGCTACGGGAAGGCAACTCCCGTCAAAATGTAACCCTGCGGGACGGGGATATTGTGGTTATTCCCAGCAAAACTGCCACAGATCCCAGGGAAGTCCGACAATTAGCCGACGCAAATTTTGGTATTCGTTTTGAACAGGAAATTAACGTAGCGGTGATTGGGGAAATTTTTCGTCCTGGTTCCTATAAACTCTCCCCTGCCATTCGAGCCTCTAGTATCACCGAAGTGAGTGGTGACAACACCAACACCAATAGAAACACAACGGGTAGCCGTGCCAACGTAGAAAATACACAACCAGTGCGTTTGACCCAGGCAATTCAGGAAGCTGGAGGTATTAAATCCCAAGCTGACATCCGTAACGTGGAAGTGCGGCGGGAAAATCGGGATGGAAATTTTGAGTTAATTGTGGTTAATCTCTGGGAACTGTTGGACGAAGGTAACCTAGATAAGGACGTTATTCTCCAAAATGGCGATGTCATTACTGTTCCCCAAGCTAAGGAACTATCGCCAAATGAATTTGAGGCGATCGCCACCGCTAATTTTTCGCCCCGGTCTATCACGGTCAATGTTGTGGGAGAAGTTCGTCGGGGAGGGGCTATTCAACTCCAACCTAATTCCACTTTGAACCAAGCAATCCTAGCAGCCGGCTCTTTTGATCCGGTGAGAGCTGATAAGGCCAGTGTTGATTTAATCCGTTTAAACCCCGATGGTACAGTTACGAGGCTTAATATTGCTCCAGATTTTAGTCTCAACATCAGTTCGGATAGAAATCCCACTCTGAGAAATAATGACGTGGTTTTAGTTAATACCAGTGGTTTAACCCAAGCAACTGATACGCTCAGAGAATTGTTTAGCCCCATTGGTGCACTTCTAGGAGGAGGAATTCCTAGTCTCATCAATATTCTCAATTGATAACTTAATGTAAGTATCTTGGCAATTTTTCTTGTAATCTTCTGTTTTGCAAAGATGCTTGAGACTCATTAAGTCCGGAAATTATGCTATGAATGAAAATGACAGAATTACAGAAATATGCCAAGGATTACATGCAATTGGTCGTTCGAGAGTAATCTTGCAGGATGACTTTTTCACGATTTCGACATTTTTTTATCAGTCGGTCAAAGCATTGACTGATTCAGAAAATATAGTCTTTAAAAATTTTTATGCCAGGTTTAGATATTGTCTTAGTAATCTAAATTTAGATGGGCAGGATGTCAGTAATCTTGATGCTTTTCGCCGCTTTATCCGCAGGGGGTTTTCTGAGAAAGTCAATCAAATGGCAATTGAACAGGGAATTTTATTACTCCAAAGAGTGTGTTTAGCGGCGGTCAAAAATTCTGAATTGCTAGAATTTACTATTGACAATAATCAATATAACAATCAATATTTCACAACCCTTTCCCAAGCAAGGCGATCGCCCCGGATAAAATACCTAAAACTTTTATACACTGGGCATCATCAGAGTAAATCCCGACGAGCCTTCCGTCTCTATGGCTTTAGCTTAGATAATCTGCAAACAAGCATTACCCTAGAGTGTGATTGGTTTAATGCTCCCCACTTATTTTATTTAACAGATTTATTAAAGGAAGATACGTTAATTGCTTGCCATAATTTAGTACCAGTAGCCGAAAACAAATACCAAGCTAATTCAGAATCATTAATCGTCATTGAGCCAGACTTTTTGGTGGATGCCAGCGCCATCAGCGAATGTTTTGGCAACAAAAATACGAGTAGCGATATTTTTTGGCTCAATAAATTAGTAGGAGAACTGGCTGGAGCTCCAGCTTTTAAGGGGACTATTGTTGGTTACTACCTAGATGAACTGGTCAGAAATGAACAGATTGATATTGCTAAAATTTTTGCAGATTATAAGAAATCAGATGCTTTAAGGTGTGCCTATCTTGGGGAAATAGAAATGGTCGATATTCAAACATCCATCACCCAAGAACATCTGCCTAATATTGCTAGTTTAGTCAAGAAATTACATCAAGAAAATCTTAGTATTTGGATTGAGCCAACTTTTTTTTCACAGCATTATGGTTTGCAAGGACGATTAGATTTATTAACTATCAATCCAAAGGGCTCTAAAGATATTATTGAGCTTAAAAGTGGTGGCGCTCCCTATCCAGGCAGAGAATGGAAAAATCATAAAATGCAAGTGGTGGCATATAACATGATGCTGGAAAGCACCTATGGTAATTATTTAGGAAATAAGGAAATATTTTATTCAAAATCAGACCAACCCCGTAGAAATATTGTCAGTGAATCCCAAGAAAAAAATGAATTGATTAAAGTCAGAAATGAAATAGTTAGTAAAATTTACCAACTAGCCAAGGGCGATTTTACCAGCTTAGATAAACTTAAAACTAATGGGGCGGGAGAGTTACCAGAGTATAATCAACGACGTTTAAACCGTTTTCAACAAGGCTATCAACCGGGTAGATTAACCACAAATTATTATCAACAATTAATTTCCTTTACTCTCAGGGAATTAATTAACAACAAAACATCAGATTATCAACAGTCTGAATTGGAGGATAAGCATCAATCGTCCACAGGATTTGCTAGTTTGTGGTTGGACGATTTTAATACCAAGCAAAGTAACTATCAACTACTTTATGATCTTAGAGTAATGGAAGTTGACAAACGGAAGAGCTATCTTTCTCTGGTACTGACCCAGTCCGATATAGCCCATTCATTTCGAGCCGGTGATATGGTAATTATTTACCCTAAAATAAACGGGGAGTATGAACCTTTGAAGCAGCATATTTTTAAAGGTTCCATTAAAATCATCAACCAAGAACAGATTGTAGTTTCTTTATTTAATAAACAAACTGATTATTCGTTTATTGAAAAATATGACTTTTGGGCTTTAGAGCCAGATATTTTTGAGCGTAACTATTGGAGTAGCATAGCTTGCCTCTTAGAAGTGTTAGCCTGCTCCATGGAGAAAAAACAACTGCTTTTAGGGCACTTGGAACCGCAAATATTATCGATAAATTATCAAGAAAACGATTTTTTAACTAGTAATCAAAATCAAATTATTTGCCAAGCCCTCGAAGCTAAACATTATTATTTACTCCAAGGTCCACCAGGCACAGGAAAAACCAGCATATTTTTGGTCAACTACGTGCAAAATTTACTCAAGTTAGACAAGAAAAATATATTCATCTTGGCTTTTACCAACAAAGCCGTAGAACAAATATGTAAGGCCCTTAAAAACCCACGCCATGAGGAGCCCATAGATTACCTCCGTTTAGGCAATAAAACCATAGTTGATGAAAATTTAGTCGCTAAGAAATTAACTGGTAACAATGCGGATCAATGGCGGAAATTTCTGCAGGAAAGTCGGATTTTTGTTGCCACTGTTTCAACTTTTAAAGATAAGTATTTATTACTCAGGGAATTTGTTGGTGAATTTGACCAGCTAATCGTTGATGAAGCTTCCCAACTAACAGAGGCTGATGTGGCAGGGATAGTGGCACTGTTCAACAAGTTTGTGCTGATTGGCGATCAAAAGCAATTGCCAGCAGTTATTACACAAGGTGATAGGGATTGCCTAGTTAAAACAAAAGAATTCTTACGTTACAACATACATTTTACAGATTTAAGAATGTCTTTGTTTGAAAGATTAATTACCAATGCCAAAAATAAAAAATGGGGTCATTGCTACGGTCAGTTAACTGAACATTACCGTATGCATAGAGATATTGCTTTGTTAATCGCCCATCATTACGATCGCCAGTTGGTGGAGCAACGGGGGCAACAGAGGGAAATGGAGCCGGACTATGGAGTTCATGGAAATTACTTATTAAAAGAATTAAGTAAAAGCAGAACCGTTTTTGTGGAAACGCCATCCGAAATCGGTCTGCAACGGAAAAACACTAACGAAGCTATTATTGCGGCGGAAATTGTTAAAACTTACTGGGAAAATAATCTTTTTTCTGCGGCAGAAATTGGTATTATTGCCCCTTTTCGAGCTCAGGTGGCAGAAATCAATCAACAGTTGGAAAGAATTTTCGGTAATGCTGATTTACCAATTGTTGTTGATACAGTGGAGCGATTTCAGGGGGATGAACGGGAATTAATTATTTTTTCTACTACCATTTCCTGGTCCAAACAAGTAAAAAATATCCAAAGCATTGCTGACCACGATCGCCAAAATACAGACCGTAAATTATTAGTCAGTATTTCCCGTGCTAAAAGCAAACTAATTATTTTAGGCAACTCATCCCAGTTGCAATTTGCCCCCGCCTATAGGGAACTAATTAAACACATTGAACAAACTAACGGACTGATTGATCTGGCAGTAGGAAGGGAAATAATAACCTGCTCTGGCTCAAATCCCTAGCATAGGGACGAAGTTGGGTAAGTTCAGGCCAGGGCCCCCTTTTGACGGCACCTCGATTAAGTTTTGCGACTATTTCTCCCCATCCCTCCATAAAAGGTTCCCAAACTTGCTATAAGAGGATCTAGAGTCCAGTCCAGTGACGATTGGCATTGATGTTCTTGATCGAGGAGACGGTGGATGACCCCATTGGAATTGAGCTACCCCTTAAGCGGATTGGTTTTGGCCCTAGGCAGTGGCATATATGTCTGGAATAGTCGTCGTGCCCTGGAAAAAAAATTGGCCCAGTCCCAACCTGCCGATCAACCGTCAACCATAACCGCCAGCTCCCCAACTCCGGCGATCGCCAAGGAAGTCAGCTCTAACCATGACGATGGCGAGGAATCTCCGGAGGCCATCATCCATACCAAGGGGAAACTGCGTCGCCTGGAGAAGGATTTACAGTCCATCCAGAACAGCTTACAAAACGCCCTGGCTGAAAGGGATCAGTTGACAGAAAACTACCAAGCCCAGGAGAAAATGGTGGCCGCTCTGCAACATCAGCTGGCCCAGTACGATGACATCCAGACCGAAAAATTGGTGGGCCTGCAAAAGATCAATCAGGAATTGCTCCAGGAAAATACCAACCTGTCCGATCGCCTCAAGCAAGCGGTCAATGAAGTGGCGGAAACCCGTCCTAAATTGGTGCAGTTGCAGTCCCTAGTGACCAGAAATCAACAGTTGAGCGACCAACTCACCCATGTAGAACAAAATCAGGCCAAGGCGATCGACCAACGCCTAGCCTCCCAGGAAAAGCTCTGGCAACAAAAACATCAAGAAGAGCAAGCTCACTGGAACAGTCGAGTTTCCCAGTGGGAGCAGCAGGTGTGGCAACTGACCACTGCACGGGATCAGGCTCAACAGGAATTGCAGACTGCAAGGCAACAAAGCCAACACTTCCAGAGCCAGGTGGAAAATTTACAAGCCGACCTTGATCGCCTCAGTCAACAGGAAGAGCAATGGCAAGGGGAACGGAGTCAACTCACCGTTAAACTACATCAACTGGAAGAAGCGCAAAAAGAACTAGCCCTAGCCAATGCCGAATTAAAAGTCAAACTGGAAACCACCCAGGCCGAAGGCGATCGCCTTAAAGCGGATAAAAAAGAACAGGCTAACGCCCTGCAATCTGCCCAGGGGGAAGTGACCCAACTGCAAGAGGAATTGGCCACCTTGAAAGAGGCCATAGCCAAAACCCAGTCCCTGACTCCGGAAGTGCCTGCTAAAGCTAAAGTCGCCGCAACTAACCCCGCTCCGGTAAAACCGGCCGAGCCCCCCACCTCAGTGGCCGTTGCAGTTGAGCAAGAATCAGCCAAACCGGCCAAGGCTGAAAAAGTTGACCCTACCCCCGCTAAAACTGCGGCAAAATCCGAACCCCAGCCCGCCAAAGTTGCTAAAGCGACCGTGTCCCAGCCATCTGAATCAAAAACAAAGTCTAATTCAGAGTCAGAGTCTGTAGAAAAAGCCCCGGTTAAAGTGGAAAAAACTCCGGTAGAGGCACCCCAGGAAGAATCGAAATCAGAGCCGACCCCAGCGGAAATTGACCAGAACGGAGTCCATCCCCTGGCCGAGAAAAAAGTTGTCATCCTCGGTACCCTCAACGCCATGAACCGGGAGGAAGCTAAAACTAGACTCCAAAATGTGGGGGCTGAATGCACTGGCACTCCCAGTGGTAAAACCGATTATGTGGTGGTAGGCAAGGCCCCCGGCGCGAAACTAAAAAAAGCTCAGAAGCTCGGCATTGCCCAATTGTCGGAAGCGCAATTCTTGGAACTGTTGGGCGAATAGGGCAAAGTTCATAGGTGGCCTTGGATTACCCAGTAAATTCCCCAAACATGGTCGATTAAACCTGTTACCTCCCCTAGTCGCTCTAATGGATCTTTGGGAGGTGTGGGGCCACTCGCAAAAAAATCTCAGAGTACAAACCAAATGACCGCTAAACCCAATAGGGTCAATAGCATCATTAAATGGTTCATCCAGTCATCAAAGTTCCAATCTTTAAACATAATAATTTGGGGGGGTAAGGCCATTGAGCTTAATTCCCTCCAACTATACGGTGATTATTCAGTTTTGGCCCCCATTTCCATGGACAAGTCCGCTTCCATAACCTCCCCAGAAACCATCGTTGATAGTTGTCAACGCCTCGGCATCGATCGCATTCAACGGCACCTGTTTCTTTGCTGTGACCAGACCAAACCGAAATGCTGTAGCAAAGAAGATAGCCTCGCCACCTGGGATTATTTGAAAAAACGCCTACCGGAATTGGGGCTGGATTGCGCCCAGGCCAGTCAAACAGGGCATATTTTCCGCACCAAGGCGAACTGCCTAAGGGTTTGCCAACAGGGGCCGATTTTGCTGGTGTATCCCGATGGGGTTTGGTATCGCAATGTTACCCCCACCGTGATGGAAAAAATTCTCCAAGAGCATATTGTGCAAGGTCATCCGGTGGAAGAATACCGTTTTTTCACCCATGCACTTCCGGTTTCTGAAGACAACGATGGGACTGGCCATTGAGCTTGGGGACTGGGCTATGCTGACCTTTCACTTTGGCACCCCTAGGACATAGCCCGACCAGGAAGAATTATTGGATATTGCAGTCTAAGTGCTAACTGAAGGAGACTAGGAACTTTCGAGCATCATCTGTCAGTTACTAGAATTGTCAAAATGACTATAAAAACGAGCCGGTTCTAGCCAACGGAGAATTTCCTTTTGCAGTCGCCTTAAATCCTGGGAAAGGGAATTTTTTAACCATTGCCCCACCGCATCCAGGGGGGAAAATTCTTGACCCGTTTCCCATTGAATGTCTTGCCCTAAAGGGGTCAGGTGGTTACCTGGAAGGGGACAATAGGCCACTAGGTCGGCGGTTTGCTGATTTAAAATCGGCCGGAGCCCCAGGGTTTGGTCAATGTCATCGTTGGAAAATTTGATTAATAAATTCCGTCGCACCCGGTAGCTTTCCGCAATTAAAAGGTTAGTTTCCTCCGGCGATGGGGTAAATTCAAAGTTTAAATCCACCTGGAGATTGAACTGTCTCAGTTGTTTTTGCACCCCGGTGAGGAATTTATCTAGTTGCAGTTGGGCTAATTGCTCCCCAAAGGGAATGGCCTGTTTAACCGGATAGTTATTAAATGCAACGAGGATATTACCGGCCCGTTCCACTTCATACAAACTGCCAATGAGCAAATGGAGCTTACAACCCAGGCTATGGCCTAAGCCGTACACCGGCAATAAACCATTGGTGATTTCCCCCTGTTTTCGCAGTCTTTCCAAAATAATTTCAAAACGATTCAGCACACTGCGGGCGATCGCCTGGTGGTCGAAGGTGTTGAGAAAAGGGGTGGCCACCACCACATAACCAGCTTTGCCCAGTTCCGTTAATAGCCAACGATAGGCCACATTGGGGGCAGTACCCACAAAAGCTCCCCCGAGAAAATGCACCACGGCGATCGGTTGGGGTGGCACTAGAACCCAACTGCCGGAAATTTCACGCCATTCCATCGAAGTCTATTTCCTCTACAAAAAACTTGCCCAGTGGATAACCACCGTTATTTTAACGATCTTTCCCCCTTTGGTCGGCACTGTAACTGGCTTGGCAAAATCCCCGGCAACAGCTACCTTGGTTAGGATTGACCGGTAGATTGTGCTGTGAGGAAAATTTGTCATGGAATTGACGACAAAAACAGGGGGTTCCCTGCCGACAAACTTACGGGCTCTCCTCCCCTGGTTACAACTAATTGGTAAATCTAGTTTTTTCGGTTTAATTATTTCCCTGGCTTGGACTTTATCCGCCCAGGCGATGGAATTACGGGTTGCCATTAATAAAGGGGTGAGTAATGTCAGAGTGGGCAGTTCCACCCCGGCCCTGGTGAAAAATGGTGGGGGGGCCACCATTGGTCGCTTGGATTCCCTCGTCCCCGCCAATGCCACTGCCTCTGGTCGCAACATTAACCTAGCTGGCATGCAAGCTTCCCAAATCACCATTGAACCCAGCGGTGACGGCCGCATTTGGATCGGCGATCGTTGGTATCGGGGTAAGGTGCGTTTAATCCGCCAAGGCAATGGGGTAAGTGCCGTTAATCTGGTGGATATTGAGGAGTATTTGTACAGCGTGGTGGGTTCCGAAGCCATTCCATCCTGGCCTCTGGAAGCCTTAAAGGCCCAAGCCGTGGCCGCCCGTACCTACGCCATTTACCAAACCAGCAAAGATAGTAACCGTTACTATGACCTGGACACCACCACAGCCACCCAGGTGTATAAGGGGGTCAATAATGAATATGTCAGCACCGTGGAGGCCGTAGAAGCCACCCAGGGCCAGGTGATGACCTACAATGGCAAAGTAATTTTGGCTGCGTTCCATGCCGCTTCTGGGGGCCATACGGAAAACGTTGAGGATGTGTGGATGTCGCCCCTGCCCTATCTACGGGGGGTAGTGGACTACGACCAAGGTTCACCGGTGTTTAGTTGGAACCAGACTTTTAGTAACCGTGATTTGAGTCGTCACATTGGCGGCATCGGCACTATCACCGGCCTGACTCCCCTAAAAGTTACCCCCAGGGGTCGCATCGCTTCCATCCAAGTCAATGGTACCGGGGGGCGCAAAACGTTAACGGGCAATGCCATTCGTCAGGCTTTGAAACTCCGGAGCACCCTGTTCACAGTGTCAAAAAATGGGGATAATTTCACTATCACCGGCCGTGGTTCTGGCCATGGCATCGGTTTGAGTCAGTGGGGAGCCTACGGCTTAGCCCAAAAAGGCACCCCCTACCAACAAATTTTGTCCCATTATTACCAGTCCGCTAGTTTGACCCAGTTAAATCGCTAGGACTGTCCTGCCATGGCTTTAGATTTTTCAGCCCATCCCGCAGCGGATCTCTCGGCGATCGCCTATCCTGACCGAGGAAGTTCGCCGTCGGAGTCTGACCGTTTGTTGGTGATGCTCCATGGTTGGGGGGCCGATGCCAGGGATTTGGCAGATTTAGCCCCCATGTTGGACTTGCCGAATTATCAGTGGCGCTTTGTCAATGCCCCCTTTGCCCATCCCCAAATTCCCGGCGGGCGGGCTTGGTATGATCTGGAAAATCAAAGTTTTGCAGGACTAGCCCAGGCAAAGCAGAGTTTAAGGGCTTATTTGTTGAGTTTAGAGGCAGAAACGGGTATTCCCCTAGCTAGAACCGTGTTGGGGGGCTTTTCCCAAGGAGGAGCCATGGCCCTGGATGTGGGTTTGACCTTACCCCTGGCAAAGATTTTCTCCCTGAGTGGTTATCTCCATTTCCAACCTGAAACTCAACCCTCCCTCACTGCCCCCATTTTGCTCATCCATGGCAGTGCCGACCTAGTGGTACCAGTGGCCATGGCTCAGCAGACTAGGGCCGAACTAGAACGGATTGGAGCGGCAGTGGAATACCAAGAGTTTCCCATGGGCCATGAAATTCCGCCAATGGTGTTGGCTCGGTTGAAAGCTTTTTTGAGTTGAAAGTTGAACTTGCTCACCATCACCTACAGTCCCGCCCATACCCTGGTGCCCACCTACGAGTGCTTTAACCGCTGTAGCTACTGTAATTTTCGGCGGGAGCCAGGGGAAGATAGCTGGTTAACCATGGCAGCGGCTCAACAAAAACTCCAACAGTTGGCCGGTCTGGGGGTGAGGGAAATTTTAATCCTAGCCGGGGAAGTGCATCCCCAATCCTCCCGCAGACAAGCTTGGTTTGAACTTATTTATAACCTGGGCAAAATAGCTCTGGATTTGGGTTTTTACCCCCACACCAATGCAGGGCCCCTCAGTCGGTCAGAAATGGCTCGTTTAAAGGAAGTTAATTTTTCCCTGGGGTTAATGCTGGAACAGATTTCTCCCCGCCTATTAACTACAGTTCATCGCCAAGCGCCGAGTAAAGACCCCCAACTCAGGCTAGAACAGTTACAGCTAGCGGGGGAATTGGCCATTCCTTTTACCACTGGACTGTTATTGGGTATTGGGGAAACTGACCAGGAAGTGGCCGACAGTTTAATGGCGATCGCCAAGGTGCAGCGACGATATGGCCATATTCAAGAAGTGATTTTGCAGCCCCACAGCCCTGGGCAAAGACAAACGGATGGTATTCCCGCCTATGGCAGCCAAAAATTGGTGGAAGTGGTGACCCTAGCGAGGGAAATTCTACCCGCAGAAATTACTTTGCAAATTCCGCCTAATTTAGTGGCAAATTTTAGTGCTCTACTAGCTTGTTTAGCCGCTGGGGTCAGGGATTTAGGCGGCATTGTTCCCATTGATGAAGTTAATCCTGATTATCATCACCGATCAGTGGAGCAACTAAGCCAGTTGCTAAAAGAGAATAGTTATAATCTTGAACCACGATTTCCAGTCTATCCCGCTTATTTCAATTGGCTAGATCCCTCTCTACAAAGATGTTTGCCCGACTCAGTGGCAGCCAAGGGCTAAAAATAAATGTTTGCTAATTATTAGCATTGTTAGCGATCACAGCAGAGAAACAATACCCATTTAGGCTCAAAATTCCCATTTAAATATCTTCACAAACAGTTATCAAAATTAACTTTTCTATTAATTTTTCCCAGTCATAATCGTCAATAATAGGTTCATAGTAATTCGGTCTTTGACCTTAAACGAGCTATGACTAATTCCCCGGCGCAGACTAAGTCTCCTTCCCCCGAAGAGATTTTAAGTAAATTGAATACATCCTCCCAGGGATTAAGTACCGCCGAAGCCCAGAATCGTCTCTCTCAATACGGTTACAATGAATTAGCCGAGAAAAAAGTTAGTAATTTAGAATTGCTGTTGTCCTACTTTTGGGGCCCCATGCCCTGGATGATTGAGGCGGCGATCGTTCTCTGTGCCTTGGTGGGGGACTGGGTAGATTTTTTCATTATCTTTGCCTTGTTAATTGGCAACGCCATGATAGGTTTTGTGGAAGAGAAATCAGCAGGGGATGCGGTTTCAGCCCTCAAGGCCCAGTTGGCCCTCAATGCCAATGCCAAGCGAGACAATAGGTGGCAAACCATACCGGCGCGGGAATTGGTGCCTGGAGACATTGTCCGCATTAAAATTGGTGACGTTTTACCGGCGGATCTTGAACTCTTAAATTGTGATAAGGTCTCCATCGACCAAGCGGCCCTCACGGGGGAATCTCTGCCGGTGACTCGTTCAGCCGGGGAAGAAGTTTATTCCGGATCAATTCTGAAGCGGGGTCAGGCAGAGGCAGTGGTCAGCGCCACGGGGGTAAATACATTTTTTGGTAAAACCGCTAAGTTGGTGGCGGAGGCGGAAAATACGGATCATTTACAGGAAGCGGTCCTCAAGCTTTCCGATTATTTAATTATTGTTAATCTCTTCTTGGTGGCGGCCATTCTAGTGGTGCGGGTCCACGAAGGGGATAATTTTATTCGGGTTTTGAAGTTTTGTTTGGTGCTGACGGTGGCTTCCATTCCCCTGGCGACCCCAACGGTGCTAGCGGTAACCATGGCCATTGGCTCCCAACTGTTGGCGGCTAAGAATGCCCTGGTTACCCGTCTGTCGGCGATCGATGAGTTGGCGGGGGTGGATATGCTTTGTTCCGACAAAACCGGCACCCTCACCCTCAACCAACTGAGTTTGGGAGATCCCTATCTGTCGGAGGGGGTGGATAATCAACAACTTTTGCTAGCGGGGGCTTTGGCTTCTAGTCGGGAAGATAATGATCCCATTGATTTGACTATCATCAACGGCTTAGCTAATCAGGATATTCTCCACGATTTTACCGTTGGCCATTTCATTCCCTTTGACCCGGTGAGTAAACGCACCGAAGCAGAAGTAACTGATGGGGAGGGTCGCACATTTAAAACCAGCAAGGGAGCCCCCCAAGTCATCCTTGATTTAGATGCCAGGAATCAGGCCTTTGCCGGGGTGGTTAATCAGGAGATTTTAGCTTTGGCCAAACGGGGCTATCGAGCTTTGGGGGTGGCCCGCACCGATGACCAGGGAGAATGGCAATTTCTGGGCATTATTTCCCTATTTGACCCGCCCCGGCCAGATTCCCAAATAACCATAGAAAATGCTAAACGTTTGGGCATTCCCCTCAAGATGATTACGGGGGATCAGGTGGCGATCGCCAAGGAAACCTGTCATCAGTTGGGGTTAGGGCAAAATGTATTGAATGCTGAACTGTTTCGCCAGACCCCGGCCAGTCAATTGAGCCAACTGGGGGCGCAGATCGAAGAGGCCGACGGCTTTGCCCAGGTGTTTCCTGAGGATAAATTTCACATTGTGGAAACCTTACAAAAACGGGGTTTCATCGTGGCCATGACGGGGGATGGGGTCAATGATGCTCCTGCCTTAAAACAGGCCAGTGCTGGTATTGCCGTTTCTGGGGCTACGGATGCCGCCCGGGCCGCCGCCGATATTGTCCTGCTGACACCGGGTTTGTCGGTGATTATTGACGCCATTGAACTGAGCCGCCAAATTTTCCTGCGGATGAATAGTTATTGCATCTATCGGGTGGTGGAAACTGTACGGATTTTGATTTTTATCACCATGGCAATTTTTGTCTATGGAACCTATCCGGTGACAGTGATTATGTTGGTGTTGCTGGCCCTAATTAATGACGGCTCCATGGTAACCATCGCCTATGACAACACAAAAATCCCTAAAACTCCCCAGCGCTGGAATATGCCCTACATCATTAGTCTCGCTACGGCGATCGGATTGGTGGGGGTGGTGGAGACCTTTTTGCTTTATTACTACACCGAAAAATATCTGGGACTTCCCCATGAAATGGTGCAAACCCTCATTTATCTCCATCTAGCGGTGGGGGGCATGATGACCATTTATGTGACCCGAGTACGGGGCCCTTTCTGGTCCATTCCCCCGGCCCCCAAGATGTTGATGGCCACAGGATTATCCGTTGCCATTTCCACCCTTATGGCCTGTTTTGGTATTCTTATGACCCCCATCGGTTTGATGTGGACCCTAGCCAGTTGGGGCTATGCTTTCCTTTGGTTTTTAATCTTTGACTGGGTGAAATTATGGCTTTATCGTCTGCTAGATTCTAAACAGGTGGTAATTTTAGGTTCCCGTTATCTCAAACGTTGGCAAGGGTTAAAAAACCGTTCCTAAGCATGGTTTACCAAAATCCCCTGACCTTTTCCGAGTTGGGGGGCAAACTCAACTAATTTGGGCAACAATTTTTTCCGCAATCTGGCGACCCCAATGTTGCTGGCGATCGCCATGGACGATTGCAAAAGCACAGAGGCGCTTAGGGTTGTTAGGTTGCAATATATGCATTGACTCAGTACTAATCGCCATAGGCAATTTCCAAAATATTTGAGGCGAAATAGATTTTTGGACGTGCCTGAATGTCGGATTCCATAAGAACATTTGCACTCACCAAGCGTTCTATGTCTGCGCGTGCAGTGTTGTAGTGTATTCCACACATTTCCGCAAATTGAGAAATGGTAATGGCTGGTGATTCAAATAAGTGATCGATGAGACGATTAAGTCGAATATTTCCCCCTGCTTGATTTAGTAGATCCATATACTGACTACGAAGTGTAAGAAGCTTATCAAAGCGCCTGAGTGCATCCTTTGATTGTTCAATTGTTCCACGTAGACAAAAGGCAATCCAATCTTGCCAATTTCCCTTAGTACTGACTTGAAATAAGAGATCGATATATTCATCCTTATATCTATCAAAGAAAGCACTTAGATATAGCCAAGGTCTACTGAGTTTACACTGCTCATGAATCATTAGCGATAGTAAAAGCCTACCTACTCGACCATTTCCATCAAGGAATGGGTGGATTGCTTCAAACTGGTAATGTACCATGAAACACAGAATTAGAGGCTCAGTATTTTTTTCTTTATGGATAAATGTTTCCAGATCATATAGGCATGGCATAACTTCATTGGGTGGAGGGGGGATGAATCGCCTATCCGAACCTATATGAACCTGAGAACGACGAAAATTACCTGGATCTCTTTGAAATCCACGAACCCCTGATAGGAGTGTCTGATGCATCTCTCGAATCAAGTTCAGACTAAGAGGTCTTAATTCTAAAAGGCGCAAGGCTAATTCTAATGCTCTGTTATAGTTCCAAACCTCCTGCCAAGAGTTTACTGGGTCGTTAACTGACTTTGGCTCTCTAGGCTCAATCTCAAACAGCAGCAGTTGTTGAGGCGTAGCATATGTCCCTTCCAAACTAGATGATCGCAATGCTTCACGCCTCTGCAATGGACGCAACAGTAAATTGTAATTTGGCATGTACCTACCAACCCCATCCAGTCTGGCTAACTCCTCTCTCGCTTGAAGCAACAAAGCCCAAATATCGGGAGAAACCGTCCACTCATCAGGTAATGGATCGGGAATAAATGCCCAATCTTTATTGTTTTCCACTGAAATCTCTAAAAGCCTACCGGGAGCGCTTTCAGTAAAGGTAGATCTGTCCATAATTGCAATATTACACCAAAAATTGAAATTGAATCGATTGAATTTTAATTTTTGGCACTTTTTTGCAATTCGCAAGTCTGAATTTCAATTTTGAGTTGCCAAGAGCTCTCTGGCTGAGGTTAACCCCAGGTTTATGGTTTAACAAAATTCCCTGACCTTTTCCGAGTTGGGGGACAAAATCAACTAATTTGGGCAACAATTTTTTCTGCTATCTGGCGATCGCCGTGTTTGTCTAACTTCTGAGTCAACCTAGGTTTTTTGGGGTTTTCCAACAAAAAATCCCATTTCCCGGCAAAAAACTGCTGGTGGGGCACAATTTGGTGCTCTCCGTAGTTCTGTAAACCTGCCAGTAAAACCTGCGCTTCCGCAAAACCATCCCTGGTGAGGGAAATAATGGGCACTTCCCATTTCAAAGCCTCGGCAAAGGTGCCAAAACCAGGCTTGGAAAATATTCGCCCACAAAGGGGCATTAGATCCACGGGGCGATAGGTTTTGTCCTTGATAATGATCAGGTTATCTAACCTAGGGGCTTGGGCGTCAAAGGTAATAAATTGATAGTCAGGAAACTTTGTTAACACTTGATAGGGAATAGCTTCTAAACCTAAACCGCCAAAGGTTAGCAAAATAGTTTTGTCTTTGGTAGTTTTAATCGCAAACTTTTCCTTCAATATTTGCTCGCTGTAGCGGGGATCTCCCCCTAGTAATCCTGTGGCAATTTTCCTGGGAAAAATTTCCATTGGTTCGGCTAAAGGTAACTGAAATAATAAATCACATTGCCGATAATCCCGTTCAATTTTTTCGATAACTTCCCCAAATTCATCGCCCCAGTCCCGATAAATAAAATTCCAACCGAAATTACTACTCATCCAACAGGGCAGATCCGCTCGATGGGCGATCGCCACTGCTAGGGCTGGAATGTCCGCCAGCACTAGATCCACCCGATTATTCCGTAAATAATTAGACTCCGTGGCCACCAGGGTATTTTCCCGGCGATAAATATTCTCTAAGGCTTGTCGGGTAGCGTTTTCATCCATTTGTAAACTGTCGGCCTGCACCACCCCCACATCAAAAGCCACGGGACGGTGGATAAAGGGTTTTTCCAGATAACATTCCAGCAACCAACGGGGGCTACGGGTGGCCATAATTACCAACACATCAGGGCAAAGTTCCTGGACCCGGCGGGCAATGCAGGCAGTCCGCACCGCATGGCCAAAACCATGGCCCGTAATTGCACAGTAGAGGGTGGGACGTTTCATGCAAAAAGGTGAGAATTATGAAGATTTCTGTTGACCAGTGGGGCGATCGAGATTTTTCCCGCACAATAACAGTAATAGCTGGGTGAGTTTAGAGGTAAAGTCCATGCAGAGCAAAAAGTATTACACCGCCCCATCAACCTTTACCAATCCGGCTGAAGCTTCCACCCATGATCGCATTTTGAAGGGAGCTTTGAAATTATTTGGCACTAAGGGCTATGAAGGTACCACCACCAAGGATTTGGCCCAGGCGGCCAATGTGGCCGAAGGGACTTTGTTCCGTTATTTCACCAACAAGAAGGCCATTTTGGTGGAAGTAGCCACCGCCGGCTGGATAGAAATTCTCACTGACCTGCTGACGGAATTAAGTGAGATGGGCAGTTACAAGGCGATCGCCCAGGTAATGAAACGGCGTATGTTCCATTTACGAGAAAATAAATATTTATTGCAGGTCTGCTTTGTGGAAGCCCAATACCACCCTGAGCTACGGGAAAAAATTCAGTCGGAAATTATCGACAAAATGACCGATGTGGCGGAGGCATTTTTCCAAACTGCCATGGACCGGGGCATTTACCGGCGGATGAATCCCAAAATTGTGGCCCAGGTTTTCTTAGGCATGTTTGCAGTGGCGGGTTTTTCGGAACAAACGGTAATTGACCCCCACGCGTCCCCCCAGGCTTTGCAGGAAATGGCGGAAGGGTTAGCTGATATTTTTCTCCATGGAGTATTGACCAAAGGCGAAAAAAATACCAGCCATTAATGCAATACAGCAATAGCTCTCTTTTATCAGTCTAGGTGTATAAAGTGAAGATACAGCTACCGTTTCTTTGGCTTTACGGGGAACTACCATCTGCCACTTCTAGCTTTCCGCTCTTGTCTTCTATTCTATCTTCCCTTTTCTGATAAAAGAGCGATATCTGGTAACTTTTTTTGCCAAAATAATGCTTTACCCATTTGGGGGTTTAGCTCGTAGCTACCAAAGCCAAACGACCTGTAAGCTGATTGGGCAACATGATTTCCTTCAAGTACTTCTAAGGTGAGTTTACAACAGCCTAAATCTAAGGCAATGGCTTCTACTTTTTGCAACATTAGTTTTGATAATCCCTTACCACGATAGGGCAAAGAAACAATAACATCATGAATATTTAGTAATGGCTTACAAGCAAAAGTAGAAAATCCTTCTAGACACACAATAAGACCAGCAGGCTGAAAATCAACAAAGGCAAGAATGACATGGGCAGAAGGTCTTTTGGCAAGTTCTACAGGCAGATTTGCTTTAACATAATCAGATAATCCTTCTCCTCCTCCCATGGGATCACGGGCATATTCATCTATCAATTGAATCATTGCTTCCGCATGGATAGTTAAATTAAGGTCTGCTTTTACAATGTCAATCATTTTTGTGATTTTAATAATACAAGACTATGTTAATTTTAGGTTGATTCGTTATTTAATAAGGCAATGGCCGCGGCTAAGGTAGATGGATAATGCTTAGCTAAATCTGCAAACCAAATTCCCTCACCGGACAGTGGGTCAAGTTGGTCTAGCCATTGTTGTGCTTTTTGAGCAATGATTGCCTGTCTTTGTTGCTCTTGGCGATCGATTAAATTTTTTAGTTCTGGATTTAAAGCTTGGGGCGATCCTTTGATTATAGTTGGGATTTGATCCGTTTTTTCAGGAAAGTAATTAATCTTAAAACCTTGCTTTAATTCATTTAAAATTTTATCTAAAGTTGGATGCTGTTGCTCTTTACTCAAGGTAGGGTCTATCGTTGGATTATTAGATATTATGTCTGGTTCTTGAATATATTTTTGGCGGAGGTCAGCCAGTATAGAGTCAATGGAATCGGAGTCGTTCATAATAAAATCTCTAGTTTTAATCCTCAATAGCGTTTAATAAAACTTCAGTTAATGTTAAATCTTCCATTTCATCAAAAGTTACTGTATCGACGATATCAAACTTGGCTCCTACTTCCATTAATTGATCATCAAGGGCTTGAAGAAATTTGGTAGCACTGGGGTCATTACCGATTTGCATGAATGAAATGGCCAATTCTTCATCTGCATCTAGACATTTGCTGGCTTGGATAATGATTTCAAACACGGATCTACGATCATTCGGTTCTCCATCCGTAATCACTAAAATAGTTTCACCTATTTGGGCTTGATTAGATTTTTTTCGTTGTAAAAAATTATTGATCGCATCCTGTAGCACGGCGGTGAGATTAGTGCCCCCTACTGGCTCATTTTCTTGGAAAATTTGCTCTACTTTAGATGCGTTGACGTTATCGTAACGACGAAATTTACCGGAGAAGGTGTACACGGTGATCCCATCATCATCTAGCTGATCACACTTTCTGGCTAGGGCGAGGGTTGATTCTTGAACTAGCTCCCATCGGCTTTTTTGGAATTTTGGCTCGATGATAGACATGCTACCGCTTTTATCAATAATGAGTGTGTAATCCCGTTGGTTTGGCATCTTGAACCTGCTTGTGAAATGAACTTGTTGTCAATTATAGAAATTTTTCAGTCTGTCAGTAGCATAATTTTGATTTTTCTACGACTCTACCAATAAATTGGAGCATTCAAAATTATTTGATGAACTCAGAATTTACCAAGGATGATAAACATTTTTAGCCTTTTTGATGATTAATTATTCCGTTGACCACATCACGACAAAACTAGCTTTAATTATTCTCGTCGGCGATCGCCATTGATCCGGCTATAATGATTGCCGCTTTATTTCCTTGAACTTTGTCCATGATCAAAAATGACATTTGGATCCGCGCCCAGGCCGCCCAAGGCATGATTGAGCCTTTTGAACCCCAGCTAATGCGGCAAATAGAGGGGGAACCGGCTATTTCTTTTGGTCTAAGCAGTTTTGGTTATGATATTCGACTTTCGGCGGCGGATTTTCGCATTTTTCGTCATATTCCGGGCACTGTAGTTGACCCCAAAAACTTTAATCCCCACAATTTGGAAGCAACCCAACTCCACAAAGATAGCAGTGGCAGTTATTTCATTTTGCCGGCCCACTCCTATGGCCTAGGGGTGGCAGTGGAAAGATTAGCGATCCCCGCCAATGTCACTGTGCTTTGTATCGGTAAAAGTACTTACGCTCGGGCTGGCATTATCGCCAATTTAACTCCGGGGGAAGCGGGGTGGTGTGGTCACCTCACCCTGGAATTTTCTAATTCCTCCAGTGCCGATTGCCGTATTTACGCCAATGAAGGCATTGTGCAACTGCTCTTTTTTGAAGGGGAAAACTGCGACATTAGCTATGAAACCAGAAGGGGCAAATATCAAAATCAGCCCCAATCGGTCACATTACCCCGGGTTTAGGGTTGCCAAAAACTACGCACTAGATCAGGGTGGGATGGAAGTAAAAAGCTAGGGCCACAATGGCATAGGTGGCCAGCAATAGGACCCCCTCTAACCAATTGGAACTGCCGTCACCACTGATGGAGTTGACAATCAACACCGCCACCAATACCGCCACCAACTCGAAAGGATTGAAATTTAAGTCCATGGGTTGACCGATCGCCCAGCCGACGATGACCAGGACTGGTGCCACAAAAAAGGCAATTTGCAGGCTCGATCCCATCACCACAGACATGGAAAGATCCATTTTGTCCTTCATGGCCACAGTGACGGCGGTGGCATGCTCAGCGGCATTACCAATAATAGGTAGGAGAATTACCCCAGTAAACAGGGCAGTTAATCCCAGGGACTCTGTGGCCACTTCAAGGGAGCCCACCAGTAATTCCGACTCCACGGCTACCCCCAGGGTGACGGCCAGTAAAACCCCCGTCCAAAGCCAAAGATTTGGTTTTTCCTCTTCTGTGGGAGGGGACGGTTCCGCCATGGTTTCGCCGAGTTCCGGCATTTCCATATTTTCAGCCAAACCCACATCGTACAAATAGGCGTGGGTTCCCATGGAAAATACCAGAGAAAGCAAGTAAACCCCGATCAACACTACGGCTACGGCCACGGACAAATTTTGCAAAACCGTTTCCGTCACCCCTGTGGAGGTATATTGCAACGCTGTGGGCAAAAGAATGGCCACTACGCCCAAATTCATGGTGGAGGCATTTAAACGGGCGGCGATCGGTTGGAAATTCTGTTCCTTATAGCGCAATCCCCCCAGGAAGACGGCAAAACCCATTACCAGCAGTAAGTTGCCAATAATTGATCCCGTCAGGGTGGCCTTAACTACATCGATCAATCCCTCCTTGAGGGCAATGTAAGCCAAGATTAGCTCCGTGGCGTTGCCGAAGGTAGCATTGAGCAAGCCCCCCGCATTGGGACCGATGACCACAGCGATTTCCTCCGTGGCGGTGCCCATGAAGGCTGCTAGGGGCACAATGGCCAAACCCGCCAAAATGAACACCGTCGTTTCCCCCCACCCCAACCAGTGGGCGGCGAAGGAGAGGGGACAAAAAACTAACAGAACAAGAAAAATCTTACTTTTGGTGGACATAACCTGGCGATCGCCATTGCAATGGTTTTTTGGATAGCTCGATTCATTATGCCCCAGGAAATTTCAAAATCATCTTGATCTCAAAAGATTAAATAATCGATCCCGAGGGAAATTATTGATTGCTCTCCTGGGGGGTAGGCCGTGGTTTAGAATATATCCCTGGGTGTTTCCCCACAAACCGATTACCAGGGTTGGCCGAGCGGTTGAGGCAGCGAACTCATAATTCGCCCTAGACAGGTTCAACTCCTGTACCCTGGACTTAGATTTAATCCATTGGGTTTTTGGCAGTCACCCTAAGCATTGTCATCAACTCAAGTGAAAGGTCAGGGAGGCTATGTTCCAGTGGTAACCATGGCGATCGCCTGCTAGACTAGAAAGGTTGTCAAAAATTCGCACATCCAAGCTTTCGGGTGTTTCTGCAACAAGCTGAAATTCCCTTGGATGAAGGATAAACCCGAATAGGAGAAAATTTAACATGCCCGTAGTTTCTCTCGCAGATTTGCTAGAGTCTGGTGTTCACTTCGGCCACCAAACCCGCCGCTGGAACCCCCGCATGGATCAATATATCTACACCGCCCGCAATGGTGTACATATCATTGACCTAGTGCAAACCGCCCAACTGATGGAAGATGCCTATGAATATGTGCGTTCTTCCACCATCAGCGGCAAAAAGTTTTTGTTCGTCGGCACCAAGCGCCAAGCCGCTGGCATCATTTCCCAGGAAGCCCAACGCTGTGGAGCCCATTACGTTAATCAACGGTGGTTGGGGGGCATGCTCACCAACTGGGAAACCATCCGCAAACGGGTCGATCGCCTGAAGGAATTGGAAGCCCTAGAAAGCAGTGGTGCCATTGATCGTCGCCCCAAAAAGGAAGGTTCCATGCTCCGGCGGGAATTAGGCAAACTACAGAAGTACCTCGGCGGCATCAAAAATATGCGCAAGCTCCCTGACGTGGTGGTAATCGTCGACCAACGACGGGAACATAACGCCATCCACGAGTGCCAAAAACTAGGCATTCCCATCATCGCCATGTTGGATACCAACTGTGATCCCGATGTGGTAGATGTGCCCATCCCCGCCAACGATGACGCGATCCGTTCCATCAAACTGATTGTGGGCAAATTAGCCGATGCCATCTATGAAGGTCGCCATGGTCAGCCAGATGTCAGCGATGACTACGAGGAATTTGACGAAGGTTTAGATGGGGATAATCTGGAAGTAGAAGCCGCTGAAGAGGTGGAGGAAGTGGCCGAAGCAGAAGCTACGGCAACCCCAGAAGCTTAAATTTTGTCCCTTTTTCCCTTTGTCCTCCCGATGGACCGAGGGAAACCCCGTCCCGGTGCTAGGGGAACATCTAGCTGGTGTTGGCCATCACTTTTTTCCCTTAGCCCAATAATTACCGTGCAATCATAGAAAAACTGATTAGGAACGATAACCATGGCAGAAATTACCGCTCAACTCGTGAAGGAACTGCGCGATAAAATCGGCGCGGGCATGATGGATTGCAAAAAAGCCCTAAAGGAAAATGAGGGTAATTTAGAAAAGTCCATTGAATGGCTCCGGCAGAAGGGTATTGCCTCCGCTGATAAAAAATCTGGCCGCACCGCCGCCGAAGGTTTGGTCCACAGCTATATTCACTTTGGTGGCCGCATTGGCGTGTTGGTGGAAGTTAACTGTGAAACTGATTTCGTGGCCCGGGGCGATCGGTTTAAAGATTTGGTTAACGATGTGGCCATGCAGATTGCCGCCTGTCCCAACGTGGAATATGTCAGTGTGGCTGATATTCCCCAGGAAATGGTGGCTAAAGAGAAGGAAATTGAAATGGGGCGCGATGACCTGGGCAAAAAGCCTGCCAACATCAAAGAAAAGATTGTCCAAGGCCGCATCGACAAACGCCTGAAGGAGTTATCTTTGCTGGACCAGCCCTACATCAAAGACCAAAACCTCACCATCGAAGAATTGGTCAAACAGGCGATCGCCGAATTGGGGGAAAACATCCAAGTTCGTCGCTTTATTCGCTTTAACCTTGGCGAAGGCATCGAAAAGGCAGAAACTAACTTTGCTGAAGAAGTGGCCGCCGCTGCTAAGGGCTAATAACTCAGATCTGATCACCAAGCTAGTTATTAGCTAAATTTGAGAACCCGTTACACCCAGATTTCCACCGCCACAGGCCAGGGGAGATTTGGGTTTTTACTTTCGATATCAACTCCAGAAAATCTTGGCCGCCTATCTTTGCTTTGCCCGGAGAGTGTGTCAAAATCGTGGATAACTTAGTCTGTCCTAGGCTTCCATAACCTTATAACTATCGCCATCATTGCTATGTTGCCATTGCCATTAATTGCTAACGGAAAAGGATTTATCCGCGCTTTAGAAAACGACGGGGCTTTGGCAGTATATGCCCCCCTAGAAGGTGGCTATGAAGGTCGTTATCAAAGACGTCTGCGGGCTAACGGCTACACCAGTGTGTCCCTTTCCGCTAGGGGTCTGGGGGATGTGGAAGCTTATTTGATGCAGGTCCATGGGGTACGCCCAGCCCATTTAGGTAAGAAAAACATTGCCCAGGAAGGGGCAGTGGGGCCCGTTTATTTTGCCCAGCCGATCGCCGGTTACCAATTAGAAAATTTACCGGCCCAAAGTAAAGGTTTGGTGTTGTGGATTTTGGAAGGTTATATTCTCTCCCAAACCGAAATTCAAGATTTAATTAGCCTCACCAAACGGGAACCCAAACTGAAAGTGGTACTGGAAATGGGTGGCGATCGAGTTTTCCGCTGGCAACCGTTACTAGATTGCCTCCAGGCGGCGTAGGTGGTAACTTTCCGGCTGCCGGACAATTACTAATACATCAATGTGGATAAAGTCCCCTGACCGGCTGGGTTATGGGGATTTAATTATTTGCTATGCTGCAGGTTGCTCCAAGTTGGGGGATCTGCGAAAGTTTTCTTCAAAAGTCGAAAGCTCATTGCCTGCCCTATTGTGAACTCTGATTTTTACCTTATTAAACCCTGATGACTGCCCGTATTGCCCGTCCCTACACGGTTTTGTCCATTGGGGCGGCCCTGGCCACCATGGGTCTCAAGCTGGCAGCCTATGCCATTACCGATTCTGTGGGGCTGTTGTCTGATGCCCTGGAATCTACGGTTAACTTGGCTTCGGCGATCGTTGCTTTTTGGGCTCTCTCCCTAGCAGCTACCCCGGCGGATTCAGAACATCCCTTTGGCCACAATAAAGCAGAATATTTTTCCAGTGGGCTAGAAGGGGCTTTTATTCTCATTGCGGCCCTGGGTATCGGTTACAGCGCAGTGGAACGTTTATTTCACCCCGAACCCTTGGAACAAAGTAGCCTGGGCATTGGTTTGGCGATCGCCGCGGCACTGCTAAATGGAGCGGTGGCTTGGATCCTTTGGCGGGCAGGAAAAAGATTAAATTCCATCACCTTGCGGGCCGATGCCCAACACCTGCTAACCGATGTTTGGACTTCGGTGGGGGTAGTGGTGGCAGTGGTGCTAATTTTCTTCACTGGTTGGGAATGGTTAGACCCCCTCATTGCCCTGGGGGTAGGACTGAATGTGCTTTGGACTGGCATACGTTTACTGCGAGAAACCTTTTCGAGTTTGATGGATAAATCCTTGGACTCTGGGCAATTGCAAAAAATCACCCACTGCTTTGCCACCTACGAGGACCAGGGAGTGCGCTTTCATTTATTGCAAACTAGGGAAGCCGGGTCTCAGTCCTTTATCTCTTTCCATGTTCTGGTACCGGGGCATTGGACTGTGCAACGGGGTCATGACCTCTGTGAATCGGTGGAAACGGCGATCGCTCAACGCATTGCTGGCTCCCGGGTAACTACCCATTTAGAACCCCTAGAAGATCCCAAATCTTGGCAGCATGGCGATGATTTTCCCCCATCTCCCCCTTTAGGTGAGGGCAAGCCCGATTAGATTTTGGGGTATTATGCAAAAACTTGGGCTCGGCCTCCGCCGGTTCAAGCTTCCATAAAAAACTTTTTGTCATTTGTCAAGACAGGAGAACTCTTAAAAATATGAACTATACCAAAGACGACGATGGACGGCTGAATAATTTTGCCGTTGAACCTCGGGTCTATACAGCAGATGCCCCAAGCAAAGCCGATAGAAGGAATTATTTGATCATGGCCGCCATTGCCGTTGTCCTTGTGGCCGGGTTAATTGCTGTGGCGGTGGCAGCTTCCGGGGCCAGCACTTAGTTTTCTCCTTAAATTAAAAAGGGATGGCCATTGTTGCTCTCTGGTGACGATGGCCAGTTGGCTTTTACAATTAAGTTGAGGTGAAGGGGAAAAATAGCATGGAACAACAAACCACCACTCTCTACGACACCGATTTTAATCTTTGGATTGAGCAAACTGTGCATCAGCTTAAACAGGGCGATTTACAATCCTTAGATTTAGAGAATTTAATTGAAGAAATAGAATCCATGGGCCGCAGTGATAAACGGGAAGTCTATAGTCGCCTGAAAGTTCTTTTCCTACACCTGCTCAAATGGAAATATCAAACCCAGAAGCGCACTGGTAGCTGGAAAAATACCATTGATGAGCAACGGGATCAGCTTAATTTAATTCTGGCCGATAGCCCCAGCCTAAATCCCTATTTGCAAGCTATATTTGCCGATTGTTATCTTAAAGGGAGGAAGGGCGCAGTCAACGAAACTAATTTACCCCTCTCAAACTTTCCAGTGGATTGTCCCTTTTCCTTGGCGGAAATTCTTGATGCTGAGTTTTTCCCCGATTAATCTGTTTCCAAGCTGAATGACTTCCCCTGCCCCTGATCCGGCCCTCTCCACGGCGATCGCCAGCATCCAACAATCGTTAAATTGGTATGCTAGCCAGCGCCGCCATTGGAACTATCCCCCTAATCTGGAATTGCAGGGAGCAGTACGCCAAGATATTCAAGCTATGCACCAAGCCCTGGCCAAACTGGAGCAACGGGTATTTAAAATTGCGGCCTTTGGCTTGGTCAGTCGGGGCAAATCCACCGTGATTAATGCGCTGTTGGGGGAAAAACGCCTGGAAACGGGGCCACTCCACGGGGTAACCCAATGGCCCCAATCGGTGCGGTGGTGCAATAATGACAAAATTCAAATTGATCTGATTGATACGCCGGGGCTAGATGAAGTTGCCGGGGGGGCGCGAGCTGCCATGGCCCAAACCGTTGCTCACCAAGCAGATCTGATTTTATTCGTCATTGCTGGGGATATTACCCAAACCGAATTTGCTGCCCTCCAAACATTGCGCCAAGCCCAAAAACCCCTACTGTTAGTATTCAATAAGATTGATCTATATCCAGAACAGGATCAACAACAAATTTTTGCCCAGCTACAGTCCCTCACTCCTGACGGGGAAGATAGTCCCATTTTTTCCGCCGAGGACATTGTACTAGTGGCCGCTGAGCCTCCCCCCATAATGGTGCGGGTGGAATATAGCCCTTCCCCCACAGGTTCCCGACCAAGCCCCCCTCCAGAGGAACGGTGGGAAAAACCGGCCCCCCAACTGGATCAACTGCGCCAAAAAATTTTTACCATTCTGAACCGGGATGGCAGTCAACTGTTGGCCCTCAATGCCCTGCGTCAGGTGGAAGAAGCCGAAAAGAATATTGCCACCAAAACTATCGAAATTCGCACTGCCGAAGCGGATCAGCTCGTTGGTAAATATATGCGCTACAAGGCCCTGGCGATCGCCGTTAATCCCATCGGTCTCTTGGATTTGGGAGCTAGTTTGATCACCGATCTGTTGTTGATTCGGGGTCTAGCACGGCTCTATGGTTTGCCTATCACCAGCTACGAAGCGGGCCGCATCTGGAAAAAAGTGGTAATTGGTGCCGGTGGTATTTTACTGAGTCAATGGGTGTCAGCTTTATTTTTAGGCTGGCAAAAAACCGCTGGTATTTTTGACAATCCTGGCAATCTAGGGGCCTACGCTGGGGGCGCTGCGCTGCAGGGGGGAGTGGCTGCCTACAGCACCTATATTGTGGGGGAAGGCGCAAAAATTTACCTAGCTCAGGGGGCCAGTTGGGGCCATACCGGTACCAGCACGGCGATCGCCAAAATTAAAAATAGTGCCCCCCCAGAAAGCCTGATCCAGCGCTTGGATAACCCTTAAGAACCTTTTGGTCTGCTCCTGCATTTGGGGGGAGATTTGAAAACAAATTCCTAGGGGATAGGGGCTAGAAAAACACATCCATTTCTGATCGCCCGGTAATTTTAAGCCAGTTTTGGGCCTCAATGTAATTGTTGGGGGCCAGACGTATGGCCTGTTTCCAATATTCCGCTGCTTTATCAAATAGATTCTCGGCGTCGTCTTCCTGTCCCGCCTCCTTCGCCTTTTCCCCTTGGAAATGGTAAATCACCGCAACATTATTCAACGCTGAAGGCATTTTGGGGTTGAGTTCAATGGCTTCTTGGTAAAGCCCCAGGGCCTTTTCATGGTCGCCGTTGCTGGCGTGGATTAGGGCCATGTTATAGAGAATGTAACTGCGGTCATTGGGATTTTCCTCCAACCGTAACGCTTCCTCGTAGTTATCCAAAGCCTCAGCATATTCCCCGTCCGCCTGGGCCGACATACCGTCGCGATAATAAACAAAGGCTTCCTTCGCTTTTTGGTTAGTGGGCAGAATTTTCAGGATAATGTCCGCCATAACGGTAAAGGACTTATCAATGAAATTATCGTTACGTTGGGTGCGGGGCATAGTAATTAAATAATCTTATTTGGTCAACCATTCTAACTTTTCTCGTAGCGTCGGCAAAACTCTCCTTTTCCCCATTGCTTATTTGGGGAATTTGATGATGGCCAAAATTATCTCGTCAACCGGGCAAATAATTTTTCCAACTCCACCCAGACGAACATTAAACTGCTAAAACCAAAACAAATCAGTAGTTGCTGGGGGCTGAGCCAATCAGTACCAAAGAAATTTCTCAGAGGTTCAACGTACACTAAGCCCAATTGCAGCATGGTGGTGACAATTACGGCTCCCCAGAGGTAGGGATTGGTTAAAGGGTTCATTTCTATGGTTAAACGGTGGCTGGAACGCACCGCAATGGCATGGCCCATCTGGGCAATACAAAGGGTAGTGAAGACCATGGTTTTCCAACTGCCAGGCACACCGGCTAGCTCAGTGGTGTGATAGGCCAAGAGCATGAGGGTGATGGTAACCACGGCAAAAACCAGACCGATGCGGATAATATAGGCCCCCAATCCCCGCGAAAAAATACTTTCCTGGGGACTAAAGGGGCGACGCTGCATAATGTTTGGTTCCCCCGGTTCCATGGCCAAAGCTAGGGCCGGTAAGCCATCGGTGACCAAATTCATCCAAAGGATTTGTAGGGGGGTGAGGGGCACCCCAGACAACCCCAGCAGGGGAGCGGAAGCAATGGTGATCACTTCCCCCACATTGCTGCCCAGAATGTATTTGATGAAGCTACGGATGTTGTTATACACCACCCGCCCTTCCTCGGCGGCGGCCACAATGGTGGCAAAGTTGTCGTCCAACAAAACCATGTCGCTGGCTTCTTTACTGACATCGGTGCCAGTGATGCCCATGGCAATGCCAATGTCGGCTTGTTTGAGGGCCGGGGCATCGTTGACCCCATCGCCGGTCATGGCCACAAAACGATTCCTGGCTTGGAACGCTTTGACAATGCGTAGTTTATGTTCGGGGGAAACCCTGGCAAAGACACTCACCTCTTCCACCTGGGCTTCTAGGTCGCTTTGTTGTAGCTGTTCTAATGTTTGCCCTGTCAAAAAACGATCGCCGGCTTGGTTAATGCCCAGATCCTTGGCGATCGCCAGGGCGGTGAGGGGATGATCGCCGGTAATCATCACAGTGCGAATGCCAGCGGCGAGGGATTTTGCCACTGCTAGCCGCACCTCTGGCCGGGGCGCATCCAACATGCCCACCATGCCCAACCAAACCAAATTTTCTTCGGCGGCAATAAGATCTGGGGTGCTGGGAATCTGGGCCAGGGATTTACAGGCAAAACCCAATACCCGTAACCCCCGACTGGCCATGAAATTGTTATCACTCAAAATTTGTTCTTGATGTTGGGGGCTAAGGGGCACCCCATGGCCAGCGATGTGAATCTGGTTGCACTGGGACAGTAGCAACTCCGGCGATCCTTTGGAAAAAATTAAGTAGGGTGCCGACGGTGAAGCCAAGGTCTGCAAAATCCTCGATAAATCCGGTAAATGGAGATCCTCTTCGCTGGGGACTTCCACCACCACTCCCATGCGTTTACGTTCCGAAGAAAAAGGAAATTCTCCCCGGCGGATAAAACTAGGCCGCAGTTGTGCCTGGTCAAAGCCAAATTTCCTAGCCAGAGCCAGTAATGCGCCTTCGGTGGGGTCGCCAATAACTTGCCACTGCACTTCCCCAGGATTGCAGCTCAGGTCAGAATCGTTGCAGAGGATGGCGTTGAGACACAGGAGTTGCAGCGCTGGGGGCCATGGCCCGGAGGTAGTCCTCTGTTCCCCGTCCGATAGGTTGATAATGTTGCCCTGGGGTTGGTAGCCTTCTCCGCCAATACTGAGGCGATCGCCATGGGTCAGCACCTCCCGTACCACCATTTTATTTTGGGTGAGAGTGCCAGTTTTATCGGAACAAATCACATTGACGGATCCGAGGGTTTCCACTGCCGGTAACTTGCGGATCAGGGCGTGACGTTTAATCATTCTCTGGGTACCCAGGGCCAGGGTAACCGTAATCACCGCCGGTAAACCTTCTGGCACCACCGCCACCGCCATGCTCAGGGACGTTTCCACCAACTGTCGCAGTTGTCCCCAGCCACTCTGCCAAACCCCCAGAATAATTACCACCGCCACCAACATGAGGGAACCAGACACCAGGATGCCGGCCAAATTTTCCATTCGTTTTTGGAGGGGGGTGGGTTCCGGGGCCACGGTCTGTAACATCTGGGCGATTTTGCCCAATTCGGTGGCCATGCCAGTGTTGGTAATCACCGCTCTGCCCCGGCCTTGAATAACTTCGGTGCCGGAAAAGACCATATTTTGGCGATCGCCAAGGGGGGTATCTAGGGGTAAGCCGCTCTTACTGACAATTTTTTCCACCGGCTGGGCTTCCCCGGTCAGGGCCGATTCCCGCACCAATAAATTAGCTACTTCAATCAGTTGCCCATCGGCACAGAGTTGACTGCCCGCCTCCAGTAAAATAATGTCCCCCGGCACCAAGCTGGCCGCTTTAACTTCCTGGCGATCGCCGTCCCGTACCACCTGTACCTTGGGAGAAGCCATTTTTTTCAGGGCTGCTAAGGCCTTTTCTGCCCGACTTTCTTGGAAATAACCCAACAAACCATTAAGAATGACAATGGCAAAAATAGCGATGGTATCCTTGAAGGGCAAACCCTCCGTCTGGGATTGTTCTAGCCGTAAACTGAGCAGGTCTAAAACCCCGGAAATAATTGCCACCCCGATCAGCATCAACAACATCACATTGGTGAACTGGTCAAGCAAAATTTGCCAATTATTACGACCGGCGATCGTGGCAATTTCATTCAGCCCATGGGTACGTCTTCGTTCCACCACAGTCTTTTCTGCCAACCCCCGATGGGGGACAGTGGTCAACCGGCGTAGGGTTTTTTCGATGCCATAGCTATACCAAGCCTCGGCCTTGACTGGGGAGACGGACACATCAGGGTCAGACATTAAAAAGTCAGCTTAAATTTGGCTTCTAATTTGTTCTAACGGACTATTTTCTATTTTAAAGGCCGGCTTTGGGGGCCTACTACAATTGACCGTAATTGTTTACACTGAATTTCAAGCTTGTTTATGAGTTGAAATACTTAGAGACCCTTCCCATGCCCAAAAATATCGTCGTTGCTCCCTCAATTTTGTCAGCGGACTTCAGCCGCTTAGGTGAAGAAATTAAAGCCGTGGACGAAGCTGGGGCTGATTGGATCCACGTTGATGTGATGGACGGCCGCTTTGTGCCCAATATCACCATTGGCCCGCTGATTGTGGACGCTATTCGTCCCTTGACCAAAAAACCCTTGGACGTTCATTTAATGATCGTTGAACCGGAAAAGTACGTCGAAGATTTTGCCAAGGCCGGTGCTGACATTATTTCTGTCCATGTGGAGCACAACGCTTCTCCCCATTTGCATCGTACCCTTTGTCAAATTCGGGAATTGGGTAAAAAAGCCGGGGCGGTGCTCAATCCCTCCACTCCCCTGGATTTTCTTGAGTATGTATTACCCGTCTGTGATCTAATCTTGATCATGAGCGTCAACCCCGGCTTTGGTGGTCAAAGCTTCATTCCCGAAGTGTTACCCAAAATCCGTGCCCTACGGCAAATGTGTGATGAACGGGGTCTGGATCCCTGGATCGAAGTAGATGGTGGGCTTAAACCCAATAACACTTGGCAAGTGCTAGAGGCCGGAGCCAACGCCATTGTGGCCGGTTCCGCTGTGTTCAATGCCCCCGATTACGCCGAGGCGATCGCCGGAGTGCGAAACAGCAAACGTCCAGAACCCCAACTGGCGACGGTGTAAGTCTGCACCCATGGACAAAATAGGGAAGCTAGGGGGGCAATATCAAACCCCCTTTTCCTGCCATAACAAAAACCCAGGAAGGAGTCCCCGGGCCAGTTTTGAGGTGGATTACACTTTTCACCTCCATTTGATCTTTAGGCGATCGTTAACCCCCAGCTACGGCGGGCACAATACTTACTTCATCCCCTGCACTCAGGGTTGTGTCTGTACCTTCTAAAAAGCGGATGTCTTCTTCGTTGACGTAAAAATTGAGAAAGCGGCGGGGTTTGCCTTCTTCGTCGCACAGCCGGGCCTTAATACCGGGACAACTAGCTTCTAGAGCTTCAATCAACTGCCCTACGTCAGCGGCCTCACAATCAATGGTGGCTTGACCACTGGTGAACTTTTGTAGCGGAGTCGGAATAAGAACTTTAACCGTCATGATATTTGCAAAAAAAAGAGGATTGCTCAACCGGGGCAAAGCCGGTGAAACCACTAGATCGATTAGACCGCTAAAGTCCCTTCAACGTCAAGTTAGTCACTGTGAACCAATTCCATCCTAGGATACTAGATTTGGAATTGAAAGCAGACTTAAAGTGGTTCATTATAGCTAATGTGGCTTGCCGCAAAAAATGTTAAGGTTAATCACTTGATCGACAAGTTAAAGAATTGTTGCAAGTCTTATTTTCTTAAAGTTATTTTGTGAGTGGGGAATCAATAAATTTATGTTATCTCCAGGTTTTAATTTCAAACCCGTAAGTGATTTTTTATTTACTTTAACAAGATTAACAATATCAATAATAGAATTTTAAGTTAGTTGTATGACTATGAGAGTTCAGCTTGGTCTTGATATTCCAAAACATCAAAATCAATTAAAGCCTATCTTTGCAAGACATGAGACATTCCATCCCCGTTTTGGTTGGCTAAAAAAAGGATTTGATCGTGCAAAGGCTAATTCGCGTATTTTCTTGGCAGAAGATGCAGCAATGTTGCTCGGAGTCGGGAAGAATATGGTGCGGTCAATTCGCTACTGGTGCGAAGCCTTTAAGTTGTTGGAAGATGATCAACCAACGATTTTTGGAGAGGCATTACTGGGAGATCAGGGATGGGATTCTTATTTGGAAGATCCCGCATCGCTATGGTTATTACACTGGAAGTTACTGGAAACGCCATGTTTAGCCTCGGCTTGGTGGTTCACATTTAATCAATTTAATCGTTTGGAATTTACCGACCGTGACTTCTTGGATGCGTTATTAGATTACAGCGATCGCCTATCGGGCAATATTGCTGAATCTTCTCTAAAAAAAGATGCCAGTTGTTTACTTAGGATGTATGCCAAGCAACCTAATGTTAAAAAATTTATTGCTAGTGAAGAGTCGTTAGATTGTCCTTTTGTGGATTTAGGATTGATTAGTCCAGCCGGTGGCAGTCATTATTTATTTCGTTTAGGATATAAACCCACCCTAGTCCCTGAAGTAATTTTGTATGCAGTCTTGAACTACTCTCAGCGAGTTAATGAAACGGCGCGGACAATTCCTTTAGCCAAGCTTCTTTATGATGAAGGGAGTCCGGGAATGGGCACTGTCCTTTTAAGGAGTGAAGTGGCAAAAGCCTCTACAGGTAAGTATTTCTGCAATTTCGACAGGGCGGTCAATGAAGCCCATGGCCATAGCCGGAGTGGTATTTTTTCCCAGACTTCCATGAGGACGGAACCAGTTGTGTAGTAACCTCTGCACGTTAAGGGCTCTCTGCAATCCCTCTAGTTCCTTGGCATAGTG
>NZ_JADEVV010000097.1 GCF_015207985.1 Synechocystis salina LEGE 00031
ATTTTTGGGCATGGACTTTCCAGAGCTAGGAGAAATCCCCACCGCCATCAGCACAGCAGAGGAAAATGTGTTTGCGGAATGGGAAGAAGAGCCGACGGCAATGCTGGTCCAGTCCGGAGAAGGGGCAATTCCCGCCAGCGATCGCCAACCCAACTTGGGGCCAGAAAGGGTGAACTTGGAGGAACCGGCCTACCGATTTTTCATTGAGGAAGCGCCCACCCTGTTGCAGGAAATAGAAACGGGGCTATTGACCATTGGGCAAGACCGGTCAGCGGCGGTGGTCCATGGCATTATGCGGGCGGCCCATTCCCTCAAAGGGGGAGCGGCCAGTGTAGGGCTGGAAACCATCAAACAGATCGCCCATCGGCTGGAGGATATTTTTAAGGCGCTTTATAACGAAGAGGTGGCCATAGACCAAACCATGGAAACCCTCTTATTGCAAGGATTTGACTGCCTGCGGAACCCGTTGGAGCAACAGATTGACCAGGGGTACTACGACCCAGAAACGGCTTGGCAGAGTGCTCAGGGGCCCATTATTAACCTAGAGCAACGGCTGGGTCCCCATTTGGCCGCAGGGGAACAGTTTTTGCCCAGCTCCGCTGAGCTAGGGGTGGATGTGGTGGCGTCGGTATTTGAAGTGGACATTGCCGAGGGCATGGCAGCGGTGGCGGCGGCCCAACAGCAGGGGACGGAATCGTTGCGGGAGGCCTTGACTAGCCAAACGGAAATTTTCCTGGGGCTGGCGGAAATTCTTAATTTACCGGGGTTCCAAGGTATTTGTGTAGCGGTGCAGCAGGCCCTGGCGGCCAACCCGCAGCAATTATCTACCATTGCCACCCAAGCTTTGACTGATTGGCAGGCCGGTGCTCAGCAAGTGCTGGAAAACGGCGATCGCCAACGGGGAGGGGAAGCAAGTGCCGAACTTTTGGCCCTGGGGCAAAGGCTTGCTCCTCCGGCAGAACCCCGGCCCCAACCAACTTCGGCTCCGGCTCCGGTATTGGGGGATCTATTTTTTGGCGATGATGAGGATGAGGTAGAGGAAGAACCATCTCCCCCCACTACGCCCATGACTGGGCCATGGCAACCCCAGCCTGAGCCAGAGGCTTCCCCCACCCTGGAGCAAACTCCCATGGAGCCTGAAACAGTGGATTCCCCCCCTTCCCTGGAGGAAGTTTTTGGCGGGTTGACTGCTGATGTAGTGGTGGAGAACCCAGTCCCTGCCGTGGAGGAAGTGGACCCTTCTGGGGAAACTTTATCTTTAGTGCATGCGGTGGAAGAGGTTTTTGATTCCTTACCTCCCCTGGCTCCGGCTCCAGTGCCAACTCCTAAGGCAGAAATCCCAACTCCTCCGGTGGAACATACCCCCGAACGGCGGACGGTACCGAGGGAACAAAATCCGGCTAATCTTTCCATCCGGGTGGATTTTCAGCGGTTGGAGCGCATGAATAATTGGGTGGGGGAATTGGCCATTAATCGCAATAGCCTCTCTTTGCAAAATCAGCAATTGCAAACGGCGGTGGGGGCCCTGGGGCAACGTTTCGGCACCTTCCAAACCATGGCTTTGAAGTTGAGGCAGTTGGCGGACCAGTTGGCCATCCGGCCGGAAGGGGAGACTATGCTACGGGCCCAGCCGCGACCCCAGGGGTGGCTAGACCACACCTTTGATGCGTTGGAGATGGATTCCTATGGTACCCTCTCGGCCCAGTTGCAGGAAATTTTGGAAGAAATGATGCAGTTGGAAGAGGCGGTGGATGATGTGGTGCTATTTTCCAGGGCGGCCAATCAGACAGTGGATGCCCAAAAGCAGATGCTATTTTCCCTGCGGGACGAGCTGATGTGGGCCCGGATGCTACCCCTGGGGGAAATTCTACAGCGTTTTCCCCGTTTGCTCAGGGATATGGCCAGTAAGTTTAATAAGCCGGTGCAGATCAAACTCCATGGCACGGGGGTGTTGGTTGATCGTTTGGCCCTGGAGAAGCTCTATGATCCCCTGCTCCATTTACTCCGTAATGCTTTTGACCATGGCATTGAGGATACTGATACCCGTTTGGCAGCAGGGAAACCGGCCACGGGCACCATTGAGATCCATGCCTATCACCAGGGTAATCAGACAATTATTGAAATGCGGGATGATGGGGGTGGACTCAACCGAGATAAGATTCTCCGGCGGGCGGTGGAACGGGGCTTGATTAGCGAAGAACAGGGGCAACGGTTGGGGACAGAGCAGATTAATAATTTAATTTTTGAGCCAAACTTTTCCACGGCGGACCAGGTGAGTGAGCTTTCGGGCCGGGGGGTGGGGCTGGATGTGGTACGGCAACAGTTGCAGGCTCTGAAGGGAACCATTGTGGTGTCTTCTCGCCCCGGCCGGGGAACAGTGTTTTCCTTGCGTTTACCTTTGACCCTCACCATTGCTAAGTTGTTGGTGTGCTTGGTGGGGCAGGACCAGGGGGCCCTAACGGCGATCGCCATTCCTTCTGATAGTGTGGCGGAATTGATGGTGCCGACGGCGGAACAACTCAAAACTAGTGGGGGGCAACGTTTTCTCCATTGGCAACAATTGACTATCCCGATTTATTCCTTGGCCCAATTACTGCCCTATCAGTGTCCTTTATCGGAGCGACAAACCAGCAAGCTATTAACCACGGTGCCCCAACCGGACAATTGGCACTTGCCCCTGGTGTTACTCCGGCTCGGTCAGCAATATTACGCCCTAGAGGTGAACCGCTTGGTGACGGAACAGGAATTGGTGATCAAACCCTTTGCGTCCCTGTTGCCTGCCCCTTCTTACCTTTATGGAGCCACTATTTTGGCCGATGGCACCTTAATTCCGGTGGTGAATGGAGCACTGTTGTTGGAATGGCATTGGCAAAAGGGCACAGATAATTTGGCCATGGCGGAGGCAGGAGGAGAATCGCTCCCCCCCCCAGGACGGAGGGCCAAAACCATTTTGGTGGTGGATGATTCGGCGGCGCTGAGGCGGACTCTGGCTTTCACCCTAGAACGGTCTGGTTATCGGGTGATGCAGGCTAAGGATGGCCAGGAAGCCCTGAAGACCCTAGCCCAAACGGGGGAAGTGGATTTGATTATTTGTGATGTGGAAATGCCCAACCTCAATGGCTTTGAGTTTCTTGGGCAACGACGTCGCAATGCTGAACTGCTCAAAATTCCAGTGGCCATGCTCACTTCCCGCGGCAGCGATAAACACCGACAGTTGGCCAAGACCCTGGGGGCCAATGCCTACTTCACCAAGCCTTACATTGAGCAACAGTTCCTTGGGGCGGTGGAGGAACTCCTGGCCGCTGGTCAGGTATCGGTTAGCAGTTAGTAGTTAAAAGTTATCATTTTCCCGCTTGCAAAATATGGCGTTCTATTCCTCTTCCGTTGATGCCCCTGTTCATGTTGGTCAGCCCTCTGCCCCCTCTGCTCGATCGGAAAAGTTTCTCCTTTTTGCTGTGGGAAAACTTAACCTGGCCCTACCCATTGCCCTGGTGGTAAAAATTTTGCCCCATGGCCCCACCCATGGCACTGGTCTGTCGGCCACAGGATTGGTTAACCTAGAAAACCGTTCTGTCACCATGGTGGACCTATATCGCCGCTTTTTTGGGGTGCCCCAACCCCCGACGGCCCAAACGAAACAGTATTTTATCTTGACTAAAAATCGGAGTGGGGAAGAATTTTGTCTCTTGGTTAATAATGCTCCCACGTTACTGGATGTGTTGCCCCAACAAATTCGTCAATTGCCCGATTCCTATCGCCAAAATGACACGCTCCAATCTGCTAGTCATGTAATGTTGGTGGAAGAAAAGTCGGAAAAACTGACTGTCTTTTTGCTCGACCCCGACCTTCTACTTTGAGTTGGGAAGTGGATTGGCAAAGAAATTAGCTGATGCCGCTGGTTTGATGAAAATAGCTAGATGGGAGCAATTGGGTGTGGATAATTTAAGACTGAGCGAGCCTTGGATGTAAATTAATGGCATTGTCTGCTTAGGGAGTGAGAGCTAGAATTGTTACGCAGTATAAGGTTGAAAAAAATGAACTGTATCTATTGTGAAAGTGAACGGGTAGTGAAAAATGGAAGAAAGAAGCTGAAGACGAGAC
>NZ_JADEVV010000045.1 GCF_015207985.1 Synechocystis salina LEGE 00031
ATCCCATTCCCCGCCCGCCCCAATGGTTAAAGGTGATTTTGGATTATGATTATTAGCCCACAAAAATTTTAAGCGTTCACAAAAAGTGTCCGTGGGAACAGGTTAAACCCCAGACAAGACAGTAAACTAAGACCGTGGAAGTCCGCCTAACCTTTGCAGTGTAGTCTTTTGGAGAGTCGGTTTTTATGTCAGACCTGAACCGTGGCATCATGAAGTTCGATGGGGCCGATAAGCCCTTCCTCGTCGCTGTTTCGGCAATTTTAATCCTGGGGGGCATTGGCGCCCTGATTATCTGGGCCTTACGGGTGGCCTACGCCGTAGGCTAGGGGCTTTGCACCAGAGCAAAACTTAATGACCCAATCCCTTTCCGCAGAAAAACTTCACTTCACCACCAAGCTGGCCTACGGAGCAGGGGATTTTGGCCCGGCGATCACTGCCAACATTTTGGTGTTTTACCTGCTGTTTTTCCTCACTGATGTGGCGGGGGTGCCGGCGGCCCTGGCGGGTAGTGTGTTGATGATTGGTAAAATTTTTGATGCCATCAATGACCCAATCATTGGCTTGTTGAGTGACCGTACCCGCACTCGTTGGGGTCGCCGTTTGCCTTGGATGTTGGCGGGGATGATTCCCTTTGCCCTGTTGAATTCTGCCCAATGGTTAATTCCCCATTTCAGTGACGATCGCCTAACTAATCAATGGGGATTATTTATTTACTACGTGGCGATCGCCATGGCATTTAATCTGTGTTACACCACGGTTAATTTGCCCTACACTGCCCTAACACCAGAATTGACCCAGAACTATAACGAGCGCACCAGGTTAAATAGTTTTCGGTTTTTCTTTTCCATTGGCGGCAGTATTCTCTCTCTAATTCTTTACATTCTGATCGCTGCCGGTTTACCTGATCGCCCCCAGGCGCAATTTGCCCAATTGGGGGTGATGATTTCCGTGCTTTCCCTCTCTGCTTTACTTTGGAGTGCTTTACGGCTCCAAGAAAAGGGCAAAGATCCCATTCTTTCTCCGACTCTGCGTCGGCGTTTAGCGCCCCTATTAATGACTGCTGGTATTACTTTAATTGCTTTGGCGATCGCCAGAAGCTTTAACTTACTAGGGGCAAGTGGTTTTGACTACATTAGCTTTTTTCTGATTCTACTGGGGCTAATCTGGGGAGGATTTGGTTTTACCCTCCGAGACAGTGCCATAGAAGATCATTTACGAAAGGGAGATGGACCATCCAGTCCTGAGAACACCGAAAGTTTACCCCTGTTTAAACAACTTAAAATTGCCTTCCGCAACCGGGCTTTTTTATTTGTTATCGGTATTTACCTCTGTTCCTGGTTAGCTGTACAACTTACCGCGTCAATTCTGGTTTATTTCGTCGTCAGTTGGATGGGCTTAAGCGAACAACAGTCCGGCACCATTGCCCTCGCCGTCCAAGGTACAGCCCTAGTAATGCTATTTATCTGGCAGGCCCTAGCCCAGTTTTTAGATAAAAAAGTTATTTACTTCCTCGGATCCATGGTGTGGATGGGGGCAGAAGCTGGTCTTTGGTTAGTGCAACCTGGGCAAGTCGCTCTGCTGTACACCCTAGCGGTTTTTGCCGGGGTGGGGGTATCCGTTGCCTACCTCATTCCCTGGTCCATGATTCCCGACGTGGTGGATTTGGACGAATTAAACACTGGCAAACGCCGAGAAGGAGTTTTCTATGCCTTTATGGTGCTACTGCAAAAGGTCGGTTTAGCCCTTGGCTTATTTTTGGTGGGGTTAACCCTCCAAGCCTCTGGATTTATTGCCCGTGTTCCCGGAGAACCCATTCCCACCCAACCCGATAGTGCCCTCTGGGCCATCCGCTTTGCCGTTGCCCCCCTGCCGGCCTTCTTTTTGTTAGGGGGATTAATCCTCGCTATTTTTTATCCTATTACCAGGGCTGTGCATACCGACATTCGCCGTCAACTGCAAGAACGTCAGCAAGGAAATAATATTTGATTAGCCTCTCAATTAAGCGTTTAAACATCGCGCTTTTTTCCTGCGGCCATCATCAACGCCACCAATCCATCCGCCAGGCGATCGCTCTCCAGGGGCAGAATATCTTCCCCTTGCATTAACTTTTGCACAATTAAAAAATGCACTAAAGACCCCGCAAAAATTCGAGCGGCCACCATTGGATCAGGGAAATGGAGTTGGGGTTGGGAACCGAGGTAAATAGCTAAATTTTCTAACATTGGTTTTTGGATTTCCCGCACAAAGCTTTGGGCTAAGGTCGGAAACCGTTCGGATTCGCCAATGATCAAGCGAATCAGGGTTAATAAGGCCGGATTCTGAGCAAACCCGGTCAGGGCTTTATCGGCCAATTGACGCAAAAACATTTCCGGGGGCAAATCCACATCAGCGATCGCCGGTCGATGGGGAAACAGGGGATCACAACTTTGGCTTAGGTTCTGCACCAAGGCCATGAATAATCCTTCCTTATCCTGAAAATAACTGTAGAGGGTAGGTTTAGAGACCCCCGCCGCCCTGGCGATGCGATCCATACTGGCCGCCGCATACCCTTGGGTTGTGAAAATTTTTAAGGCACCGTCCAGAATTTGTTCGGCTTTGTCATTGCTGGGGCGTAGCGGTTTAATCGGGTCTAACTCGTTCACAGGTTTGGCTTGCATCGGATCTTCATCTCTTCATCAGCATAGCAAGGGGACTCTCCTTCCTCTAGTTTACTAAACGGTATAGTCAACTTTACTAAACGGTGTAGTAAAATAAAAATATAAAGCTTTCACCCCAGGGGAGCAAAATGGGATCAATTGCAACGGACTTTCAAACATCTGCTCCGGCTAAACCATTGGCTAAAAAGTCTCCTTTTGGCCGTTGGCAGATTGGTGTTGGGCTAATTGGGTTGACATTGTTCGGGGCAATCGCCGCTCAGCAAGGATGGTTACCCTTCATACCAAAGACGGAACCCGTTGAGATGGAAGTTATTCCTTCCCCCTTGCCCACCGTTACTGCCCTAGGTCGTTTAGAACCCCAAGGGGAAATGATTTATCTTAGTGCCTCCACCGCTAGCCAGGAAACCCGATTGGAAAAATTGTTGGTCAAGGTGGGCGATCGGGTGGAAGCGGGCCAAACCATTGCCCTGTTAAGTGGTCGGGATCGATGGCAGGCTGGGTTAATCCAGGCCCAAGGGGATTTGCAGGTGGCGGAAGCTCGCTTGGCCCAGGTCAAAGCGGGGGCAAAAGATGAAGATATTACGGCTCAATCGGCCCAAATTAGCCAACGTCAAGCCCAATGGCAAGAGGATGTCAAAGCCAAAAATGCAGAGCTTAAACGTTTACAAGCCCAGTGGGACGGCGATCGCCAAATTCAACAGGCAACCTTGAAACAACTGCAAGCGGATTGGCAGGGAGAACGGGCGGAAATTCAAGCCAAATTACAACGACTGCAAGGGGAATTGGCCAACGCAAAAATGGAGTATCAACGTTATCAACAGCTTTATACTGCCGGGGCCATTTCCGAATCGGTGTTTGATGGCAAAGCCCTCGCGGTGGAAAGTTTACAGCAACAGGTTAAGGAAAATCAGGCCAATTTAAACCGTGTTAACCGCACCTCCGTGGAAAAGATTAACGCCGCTGAAACGGAATTAACCAGTCTCAATCAGACTTTTCCCCAACAAATCAAATCTGCCCAAGCTGACCTGCGACGGTTGCAAAAAACTGGAGTTGCCTCGGTGCAGGAAGCAGAAGCCCAGCGGGAAAGTTTAGCCAACGTGCGTCCAGTGGATGTGCAGGTGGCCGAGGCCGAAGTGCAAAGGGCTAAAGCGACGGTGCAAAAAGCCCAAACGGACTTGGCCCAAACGGTGATTACTGCGTCAGAGGCGGGGGAAATTCTCGAAATTTATACCCATCCCGGTGAAAAAATTGCGGATCAAGGCATTGTTAGTCTCGGCCAAACCCAACAAATGATGGCGATCGCCGAAGTTTACCAGGGGGATATTAGCCGCATCCAGCTTGGGCAAATGGCAAAAATCACCTCCCCTATTTTGGATGAACCCTTACAAGGCAGGGTGCAACGGATTGATCCGCTGGTGCAACGCCAAACCATTGTGAATGAAGATCCCGCCGCCAATATTGACGCCAAAGTGATTGAGGTCCGCATTGAGCTTGATCCCGAAAGTTCTAAACGGGTGAAGAATTTAACTAACTTGCAAGTCACCGTCACCATCCAAACCCCGGTGCAATAAGGGCGCATTTTTGAACAATACCCCCGGTTTATCCCATGTTTCGTTTTCGTCGACTGCTCCATACCCTGCGGGATCGCACCCCACTGGGTCTCTTACAACTCAACCATGACCGCCTCCGACTACTGACGGCGATCGCCGGCATTACCTTTGCCGATGTGTTGATCTTTATGCAATTGGGCTTTGCCGATGCGTTGTATCGTACTAATACCCAATATCCCCGGACGCTACAAACGGATTTGGTAATGATTAGTAATCAAGCGGATAATTTCAACGAATTACAGACTTTTTCCCGTCGTCGTTTGTACCAAGCCCTCGATGTGCCGGGGGTGAAATCCGTTGATACGCTTTATGTTAGTTCCGTGCAATGGCGTAATCCCCAAACCAGGGAAAAGACCCCCATGTTAGTTATCGGTCAAGATCCCCATCGAGTTGCGCTGGATTTGCCGGTGGTTAATCAACAATTGGATCAATTAACCTTACCCAATACGGTGTTATTCGATCAAAAATCCCGAGGCCGCTACGACCAAATGGTGGAGCAGGTAGAACGGGGGGAACTGGTAACCACGGAAATTGGCACAAACACCGTCACCGTAACGGGATTATTTAGTGTGGGAGCATCCTTCGCCGATGATGGGGCCTTAATGACCAGTACAGAGACTTTTTTAAGGCTTTTTCCCAAGCGTCAAGCCAACACTCCAAGCATGGGCTTAATTTATCTCCAACCCGATGCTGATCCCGAATCCGTGCGGGAAATGTTATCCGATTATCTCCCCGATGATGTGCTGGTTTTTACCAACGAAGAATATGTCCAGTTTGAGATTGATTATATCCAACGGCGATCGCCAATTGGGTTTGTGTTTGGCTTAGGCACAGTAATGGGTTTCATTGTTGGTACGGTGATTGTCTATCAAGTGCTTTCCACTGATGTCAACAGTCACCTAGCGGAATATGCCACCTTTCGGGCCATGGGCTATCGGCAACGGTATTTATTGGGAGTCATTTTTGAAGAAGCTCTGATTCTCTCCGTTCTGGGTTTTATCCCCAGTTTGGCGATCGCCTTGGGGGCCTACCGACTGACGGCCTTTGCTACGGCGTTACCAATTTTTATGCCTGTGGGCCGGGCAGTTTTTGTTTTTGTTTTAACCCTGGTGATGTGTAGCTTCTCCGGTGTGATAGCCGCCCGTCGTCTCCAAGCCGCCGATCCCGCCGATATTTTTGCCTAAAATGCCATGAACAATCCTCCCATTATTGTTATTCGTCAACTGAACCACTATTTCGGCAGTGGCGATCTCCGTAAACAAGTGTTATTTGACATTGACCTAGATATTCACGCCGGGGAAATTGTCATTATGACCGGCCCATCGGGTTCAGGAAAAACGACATTATTAACCCTAATTGGGGGACTGCGGGCGGCCCACGAAGGCAGTTTACAAGTATTAGGGCAGGAATTATGTGACGCTACCGAAAAAATCTTGGTTAACAATCGGCGCAATAACGGCTATATTTTCCAGGCTCACAACCTACACCACAGTCTAACTGCTTTGGAAAATGTCCAGATGGGCCTAGAAATCACCGGCAAAATTCCTAAAACGGAACGCCATCACCGGGCAGCCCAGATGTTAGACCAAGTAGGTTTGGCAGATCGTTTACATTACTATCCTGGCGATTTATCCGGTGGTCAAAAACAACGGGTGGCGATCGCCAGGGCCCTCATTAGCCATCCCAAAATGGTATTGGCCGATGAACCCACCGCGGCATTGGACAAAAAATCTGGTCGGGATGTGGTCAATATCATGCAAAAACTAGCCAAGGAACAGGGCTGTACAGTGTTATTAATCACCCACGACAATCGTATTTTAGATATTGCCGATCGGATTGTTTATTTAGAAGATGGCCATCTTTCCCGGCAACCTGCGGTTGTTTAAAGCAATAAAAAACCCGCCGAAGCGGGGAGAATATTGGATTTAGGTCAGCATTAAGCAATTAGCAAAGCCGTAACTTAGTAGCGACCTTGATTTTGGTTGGGTTTGTGGACAATAAAGCTCACAGTCTGACACTGTTTGATATTGTCAAAACCGATCACGCGAATGTAGCAATTGGGGTTCTCAGAACGGCATTCCCGTACTTCAGCCAAAACTTCGTTAGCGGTGGCGCCACCAAATAAAGGCAGTTTCCACATAGTCCAGAAGTGGGTTTCGGGTTTGGGATCTTCCTCAAATTCCACACCAGGAATAAAGCCTTGGTCTAACAGAAACTCAACTTGCTTAGCAATTTGTTGATCCGTTAAAGGGGGAAGGTAGGAAAGGGTTTCGTAGCGGCGCTCTTTGGGTAAAGTTTTCATCGATTTAAAAGTTTTCCTTGCTGATGACTACGTTAGGACGGGGGAGAATCATTAGAATCTGATTCTCGGTCGAGGCTTTTGGAAGGGAGAGTGTCCACCTCGGCCACGGTGCGGGTCAGGCGTTCAAGCAAATGGCGACGATGGGCAATGTTGGACTCCGTTAAACTACTCCGGGACATACCAGGCAAGAAGTCCAACACCGACTCGGCAATGTCTTCCCTAACCGCCAGGATTCTGAGCACCAGCTCTTTATTTTCATCCAGGAGTTCCGTTAAAAACGTTTCTCCATTTTGAATATTGTGGCTGGCCAAATACTGGTTTAACCAAATGGCCTGGGGAGGGTTAGTTTCCCCTAGTTCGCTCTGAATCCTGAGAACGGCTTGGTAGGTGAGGTAACTTTGCAGTACTTTCACCGTTGCCTGTGCTATGTGCTTAGTTTGCATGAACGCTCTACCCGGTAATTGGTAAATTGCTGTCGAAGTTGAATATTCAGTCAGCAGTGGGTTTTAGCTGATTAACAATTTTTTGATAATTGCTAATGACTAACTATTAGTTAAGCCGCTGTTAATGGCTAATTAGTTAGCAGAATCAACCCTGAAGAACTGTTCATCCTTAACGGACGGGCACAACTCCGACAACCCAAGCACCGGTTTAGAGGGTATCCATGGCCTCGAACTCGAACTTAATTTCTTTCCAGAGTTCGCAAGCCGCGGCCAATTCGGGAGACCAACGACAGGCTTCCCGGATAACGTCATTACCTTCGCGAGCCAGGTTACGACCTTCGTTCCGAGCTTGAACACAGGCTTCTAGAGCTACCCGGTTGGCAGTTGCACCAGGAGCGTTACCCCAGGGGTGACCCAAGGTACCACCACCAAACTGGAGGCAAGAGTCATCACCAAAGATTTCCACCAAGGCGGGCATGTGCCAAACGTGGATACCACCGGAAGCTACGGGCATGGTGCCAGGCATGGAAGCATAGTCTTGGGTGAAGAAAATACCCCGGGAACGATCTTCCTCAACGTAATCTTCGCGCATGAGGTCAACGAAGCCCATGGTGATGCCCCGTTCCCCTTCCAATTTACCGACCACGGTACCGGAGTGGAGGTGGTCCCCACCGGATAGACGCAGACATTTGGCCAGAACTCGGAAGTGGATCCCGTGGTTTTTCTGACGGTCAACTACGGCGTGCATTGCCCGGTGAATGTGGAGCAGAATGCCGTTGTCCCGACACCAGCGAGCCAGGGTGGTGTTAGCGGTGAAACCACCAGTGAAGAAATCGTGCATGATGATGGGGGTACCAATTTCCTTGGCAAACTCGGCCCGTTTCATCATTTCTTCGCAAGTACCAGCGGTAACGTTCAGGTAGTGACCTTTCATTTCGTTGGTCTCAGCCTGGGCTTTTTCGATCGCCTCTTGAACGAAGAGGAAACGATCACGCCAACGCATGAAGGGCTGGGAGTTGATGTTTTCGTCATCTTTGGTGAAATCCAAACCACCCCGGAGACATTCGTAAACGGCCCGACCGTAGTTTTTGGCGGACAAACCAAGTTTGGGTTTGATGGTACAACCGAGGAGAGGACGACCGTATTTGTTTAATTTGTCCCGCTCAACGGTGATGCCGTGGGGGGGGCCTTGGAAGGTTTTAATTAAAGCAACGGGGAAACGAATATCTTCTAAACGGAGAGCCCGCAGGGCTTTAAAACCAAATACGTTACCGACCAAAGAGGTTAAAACGTTGGTGACGGAACCTTCTTCAAATAAATCTAGAGGATAGGCAATAAAAGCAAAATATTGGTTATCTTCGTTGGGAACGGCTTCCAGGTCATAGCAACGACCTTTGTAGCGGTCCAAATCGGTTAGGTTGTCAGTCCAAACGGTGGTCCAGGTACCGGTGGAAGACTCAGCGGCCACCGCGGCAGCGGCTTCTTCAGCAGGGACACCCGGTTGGGGGGTCATACGGAAGCAGGCGAGCAGGTCGGTATCCTTGGGGGTGTAGTCGGGGGTATAGTAGGTCAGGCGATAATCTTGTACGCCCGCCTTGAACCCTGCTTTGGCTTGTACCATCTAGGTCAGTCCTCCATAAACATTGAATAGCCTAGCTTTCTCCCACGGGCGAAATTTGGCAAAATAAAGCCTACCGTCGCCCCAGAGACAGTCATTATTTACAGTTATTTGGTTGCAAGAAGAATCTGCGATAACCCAGCAACTATCTGTTTTCTGAAGGTCATCTTATCACGCAGGGGATGCCTTTACTTATGGCAATGCTCTCCATTGACTGTTTTTTAAATTACAATTTTTGGACTTTCTGATTAGAATTTCTGATGTTTTGTCTAAGTGGTGATTAGTTGGGCTTGTGAGCCGTTGCCATGGCGGGGATTGCAGAGGATTTATGGGCGATCGCCACCCCTCCGGTGAGCAAATCTAGGGCGGCTTGGTATTGCAAATCAGTGGGGGAAGTAATTTCTGCAAAGCTGATCAGGGGTTGCTCCACCACTTCATCGGGCATGATGCCCAGCTTATGGATGTCGTGATGTTCGGGGGTTTCGTATTTGGCCACAGTAATGGCAATGCCGGCCCCGTCGGAAAGCTCAAACAGGGATTGAATCAAACCTTTACCAAAGGTCTTTTCTCCCACTAACGTGGCCCGATGATTATCCTGCAAAGCACCAGCTAAGATTTCGCTGGCACTGGCGGTGCCCTGGTTGACCAGCACCACCAAGGGGCGATCGGTTATCGCTTCTCCACTGGCAGTGAAGCTTTCCTGGGTGCCTTGGCGATTAACGGTATAGACAATGGTGCTTTCCGGCAGCCACAACCGAGCAATGTCAATACCGGCCTGGAGTAGGCCACCGGGATTGTTACGTAGGTCCAAGACATAACCGTCGGCCCCTTGTTCCTGAAGTTGGTGGAGAGCGTGGGCCACTTCTCTATAGGCATTGGCACTAAACTGGCTCAGGCGAATATAACCCACCGATTGACCGGGGCGGGAATCATCTAATCGGGCCACCACGGGACTAAGGGAAATTAACTGCCGAGTCAGGGTAAGTTTTTCAGGGACTTCGGTGCCCGCTGGGAGAATTTCTAGGGAAACCTTGGTGTTTTTGGGACCCCGCATTCTGGCCGCCGCTTCGTCTAAGCTCAGGGTTTGGGTATCCACGCCGTCGATCGCCAGAATTTGGTCATGGGGTTGCAAGCCGGCCTCCTCCGCTGGGGAACCGGCCAGGGGGGCCATAATTTCCAATTGGTTAGTTTCCGGGTTGATGTTGATCTGCAGACCTACCCCCGATAGCTCACCGGTAGTGGTCACCTGGAGATTACCGTACTGTTCTGGGCGCAGTAGACGGGTAAAGGGCTCATCTAGGGTGGCGAGCATTTCCTCGATCGCCGTATAGGTTTCTTCCCGGTCCCGGAGGGGTCGTTTAACGTACTTTTCCCGCAACAGCCACCAATTTTGATGGTTAAAGGTTTCATCGAGATAGGCTTGATTCACCAGGCGCCAAGATTGCAACAGGAGCTTTTGTTCCTCGGTGAAGGCCAGGGCCGGCGGTGTATTGCCCAGATAAATAACAGCCCCAATGACCAAAGAGAAAGCTAAAGCCCATAACCGCCTTGTCTGTTTACCCATTCCGATGCCTGCCCCCGTAAACCAAAATTTACAAAACTTAGCTGAGTTCTCATTTTAGCTAATGTCAACGGGAATGCTCCTTTTTTGCCTAGGGGGTAATTACGGTTGGGCGTTATTTCCCCTGGTCATCTATGGAGTTAAATATTTCCAGAGACTGGATAAATTCCCCTGCCTGGGCCAAGGTTGTCGGAGTGCCAATGTCTAAAAAGGGAGCTTCAACGGCATGGACTTTGATTTTTGCTCCCTGGGCTAACAATGTGGGGAACACGTCATACTCAAAACTTAGGGGCCGGCGATCGGGAAACTGGGCTAAAAGGCGATCGCCAAGGAGATAAACTCCACTATTAATTACCCCTGCCCCTCCCTGCTTTTCGGCAAACTGTTCCAATTCCCCTTGCCCATTGACTTTCAAGGAACCAAAACGGGATGCGTCGGGCACATGAACGCCCAAAATCACCCCATCAACCCTGTCGTCAGCCAATTCGGCCAACAGAACCCGATAATCCGTCACAATTAAGGAATCGCCATTGAGCACCAACCAAGCCGGTGTGGGTTCCTTAAAATTATGGTGACTAACCGCATTGACAAATCCCCCCGCCGTTCCCAAGGGTTCTTCCTCCGCCACACAGGCGATCGCCATGTCGGCAATGTCAGCATTTTGGGCATAGGCCGCCACTTTTTCCGCTAAATAACCTGTAGAAAGGAGCGATCGCCGAAAACCTTGCTGTTGCAGGTAGCGCAATTGCCAATCTAAAAAAGGACGGTGGGCCACTGGGGCCAAGGGTTTAGGTAAATCTGGCAACTGTTGCTTAATGCGGGTGCCAAAGCCCCCAGCCAAAATGACCACGGTAACGTCTGCGGGGGAAAGGTCCATAGGATCAAAAAAGTTAAATTACTAGCACTGGAGGTAAAACCTAGGCAATAGGTTACCAATTGATGATCCCGTCTAAACTATTAGCCCAAGTTAAATGACAGTAATTTTGGCAACATCGAGGTGAAAAAATCTGCTTTAGGGGCAAAGAGGAGAGTTGATAGGGCCTTGCCCCCAATGGTTCAGAGCAGGAATGATTTATTTCATCAGATGGGAGGGCAAAATGATTTCCGGTATTAGGGGGCGCAGGTCATCAAAGGAAATAGGACCAAAATTCATAATGGTGGGTAAGGGCAAAGTACAGTCGATTAATGTTCCCCGTCGAGCATAGCGACATCGGCCACCATCACCAATTAAAGGCACCTGGCCTTCAAAATAACGGCTAGCTGCCGCAAAACTAGTCACCGGTTCTCCCCCTACTTTGGCCGTGGCACACACCAACGGAAAAGGCATCGCCCCCACCAGATCAAAAACAAAAGCATCGGGACAGGCAATAAAAAGATTGCGAAAGCCCTGGGTAATGCCTGGGTCTAAGTGGGGCAAGGCTTCGACAATGAGGGTTATGGGTAAAGGAAAAAGGCCCATCAATTTTTTGGCGGCGGGGGGAATTTTTGCCACATCCATAGCCCGATCGCCACGGGTGAGAATGCCTAGGGGTTGGTCTTTATCAAATTGCTTAAAGGCCCGCAACTGGGCCACGGCCCTGGGACTGGCACCATTGACCACTAGTACATAGGTAGTGGCTAAACCTAATAAGACCATTGCTTCCTGCTCCAAGACGGATTGAATGGCAGGAATTGCTCCGGAGTTTAGCTTAATGATTTTTGTTTCAGTTTTATCTAGTGTAATCATTGAATTTTCCCTTGAAACTGCCTCCAGGTTAACAGAGATTTTCAGCCCACTCCATTGAAGTTCTAGGTATAAAAACGCTTCTAAACAGTTAAATTTTTACGTAATCTAGGCGGAGAGCAAGACTTAGTCAAATTTTTAAAATAGTTTTGACTGCCATTATTTAAACTTATCATTCTTGATTTTGGGGCAGTTTATCTTGGTAACAATCCCCCAACATGTCCATCAAGAACGCCTGATTTTTCTTTTTAAAAGTTAATAAATAAAAGTTCCCAATGATGCTTTGAACTAGATCTGGCCATGGGTTAGTCTGCAGACTGGTGGCGTCCCAGACCTTATTGCCAAGGGAGCGGGTAAACTTAACTTTCGTCAGCGGTAGGTAATTTCGACAAAGCAACAAATGATTAAGCAATCTTTCCCACTATTGGCTTTACTGTTGGTTTTTGGTGTCAATGCCAGTGGTCTAAGGGCTCAGTCGCGACCATTAACGCCAGTGACGGGGGCAAATTTAACGCCAACGGTGGGTTTTGATGAACAGTTGTGGGGGAACCATTGTTCGGCGGGGGATAAACAGTCCCTGGTGCGGGCCATTGACCACAGTTTGGCCTATCTGAAAACCGCCAGCGCCGCCCGAGCCTATCAAAATTACCCTGTACCGGGGGTGACCAGAGAGCGGGTAACCCGTTCCCTGCAGAGATTTAAGACTTTGTTGCAACAAGCCCCCAGCCCTGAAGCTCTCCAGACCGCCGTGGACAGGGAGTTCCAGTTTTATCAGGCGATCGGTAACGACGGAATAGGCACAGTCCATTTCACTGGTTATTTTGAGCCGGTCTATACCGCCAGCCGCCAACGAACTGCTGAATATCGTTATCCCATCTATGGCCTACCCAATAATTTTTCCCGTTGGTCTAAACCCCACCCCACCAGAGCTGATTTAGAAGGGTTGGATGGCCTAGGAAAATCCAGTCAGTTGCAAGGGCGGGAAATTGCCTGGTTCCGTAACCGTTTAGATGCTTATTTAATCCAGGTGCAAGGTTCGGCCAAAATCAACTGGGTGGGAGGCGGCCAAAGTTCGGTGGCCTTTGCTGGAGCGACGGACTATCCCTACGTAAGTTTGGGGAAGGAAACTATCCAGGAAGGCATTTTTCAACCGGGGGAAGTTACTTTGCCAAAATTAATCGAGTATTTTGAGCAAAATCCCAGTGAACTAAGCCGTTTTATTCCCCGCAACAACCGTCTGATCTTCTTTAAGGAAACCTCCGCCAGCACCCCCGCCAAAGGTAGCATTGGTGTACCAGTCACCGCCGAGCGTTCCATTGCCACCGATAAAGCTCTCATGCCTCCAGGGGCGATCGCTGTTTTAGCGGCCCCCATTCCCGATTGTCGGGGTCAAAAGGTCAACGTTAGTCGTTTTGTGGTGGACCAGGATACCGGTAGTGCCATCAAAGGCCCCGGTCGGGTAGATATTTTCATGGGCACCGGCCAAACCCCAGGCGATCGGGCCGGTTTAATGAGTGACGACGGGCAAATTTATTATCTGCTCCTGCGCTGACAATATTGCCCTACTTCCTAGGGGAGGAAATCTGAAAGTCTCCTCATAACTCAGAGTGATTCGGTCACAAGCATGGGTGTTGAAAGCTATGGCTTCTTGAAACCCTGTCCAGGGAGTTAGAGTTCCAAGCTAGGACGTCAGAAGTTTGTTCAACGGGGCACCAAAATTCTGTACAGTGGAGTTGTCCCCGTCTGTTTTTTAATGCGGGAACAGGTTCGATAAATTTACATAGCCAGTCTTTACACCCAAAGGAGACGCGAATTGGTTAACGCAACCCCTTTTATCACCACTAAGTCAGAAGAAATTTTTACCGCGGCTCAACATTTAATGCCTGGGGGGGTCAGTTCCCCGGTGAGGGCATTTAAGTCCGTCGGCGGTCAGCCCATTGTTTTTGACCGAGTAGAAGGGGCTCAGATTTGGGACGTAGATGGCAATCAATACATAGACTATGTGGGCACCTGGGGACCGGCCATTTGTGGTCATGCCCACCCCGATGTGATCAATGCCCTCAAACAAGCTTTGGATAAGGGCACTAGTTTTGGTGCTCCCTGTGCCCAGGAAAACGTCCTGGCGGAAATGGTCATTGATGCCGTGCCCAGCATTGAGATGGTGCGGTTTGTCAACTCCGGCACTGAAGCCTGTATGTCAGTGTTGCGTTTGATGCGGGCCTTCACTGGCCGGGAAAAGATTATTAAATTTGAGGGTTGTTACCACGGCCACGCCGACATGTTTCTGGTGAAAGCCGGTTCTGGGGTGGCTACCCTGGGCCTGCCGGATTCCCCTGGGGTGCCCAGCAATACCACCAAGGCCACTTTAACGGCTCCCTATAACGATTTGGAAGCGGTCAAAGCCTTGTTTGTGGAAAATCCCGACAGTATCGCTGGGGTTATTCTTGAGCCGGTAGTGGGCAATGCAGGCTTTATTCTCCCCGATGCCGGCTTCTTGGAAGGATTGCGGGAATTGACCAAAGAATATGGCGCTTTACTGGTCTTTGATGAGGTGATGACTGGCTTTCGGGTTTCCTATGGTGGTGCCCAGGCTCGATTTGGCGTTACCCCCGATTTAACCACCCTTGGTAAAGTGATTGGTGGTGGTTTGCCAGTGGGAGCTTATGGTGGTCGGGAAGACATTATGGCCATGGTGGCTCCAGCAGGGCCAATGTATCAAGCTGGAACTTTGTCCGGTAACCCTTTGGCCATGACCGCGGGCATTAAAACCCTGGAAATTTTGCAAAAGCCCGGTTCCTACGAATATCTGGATAAAATTACCAAACGTTTGGTAAGTGGCTTGTTAACCGCCGCCGAAGAAGCCGGCCATGAAGTTTGTGGCGGTTCCATCAGTGCCATGTTTGGTATTTTTTTTGCCCCCGGTCCGGTGCGCAATTACGAAGATGCCAAGCTAGCCGACACCAACAAATTTGCCCGTTTCCATCGAGGGATGTTGGAACGGGGTATTTATCTCGCTCCTTCCCAGTACGAAGCCGGCTTCCCTTCCCTGGCCCACACCGAGGCCCAGATTGACCAGACCATTGCGGTGGCTAAGGAAGTATTCGCTACCCTTTGAACTGTTTGATCCCCGATGGCGATCGCCGTGGGTCATATTGCTAAATACCTAAAATTTTCCCCATCCTAAAAATGTGGTTATTCATCCATGGACTAGGGTGGGGATATTGGTATGGGCTGATTTCAATGCCTTAGCACAAATTTCCTGAGGCGGGGCAAAAAAGATCATTAAAAATTGTCAAGGGACAGAAACTAGCCTAAGATGAGACCCATATAAAGACTTGTCTTGCGAACCCAATACACATTAGGCAATAGAACTTAGGAGGATTTATGGCTCTCGTCCCAATGCGATTGCTGTTAGACCATGCGGCGGAAAATGGTTATGGCATTCCCGCTTTCAATGTCAACAACATGGAGCAGATCATTTCGATCATGCAGGCCGCTGATGAAACCAACAGCCCTGTAATTTTGCAAGCTTCCCGTGGCGCCCGTAGCTATGCCGGGGAGAATTTCCTGCGCCATTTAGTTTTGGGGGCGGTCGAAACCTATCCTCACATTCCCATTGCCATGCACCAAGACCATGGTAATAGCCCCGCTACTTGCTATTCCGCTATCCGCAATGGTTTCACCAGTGTGATGATGGATGGTTCCTTGGAAGCCGATGCTAAGACCCCCGCTAGCTTTGAGTACAACGTCAATGTAACCGCTGAAGTGGTTAAGGTAGCCCACTCCGTTGGGGCCAGTGTGGAAGGGGAATTGGGTTGCCTAGGTTCCTTAGAAACCGGCCAAGGGGAAGCGGAAGACGGCCACGGTTTTGAAGGGAAGTTAGACCACTCCCAACTGTTGACCGATCCCGAAGAAGCGGTGGAATTCGTCAACAAAACCCAGGTAGATGCCCTCGCTGTGGCGATCGGTACCAGCCACGGTGCTTACAAATTTACCCGCAAACCCACCGGGGAAGTTTTGGCTATCAGTCGCATTGAAGAAATTCACCGCCTGTTGCCCAACACCCACTTGGTAATGCACGGTTCTTCCTCCGTTCCCCAGGAATGGATCGACATGATCAACGAATTCGGTGGTGCCATCCCCGAAACCTATGGTGTGCCCGTAGAAGAAATTCAGAAGGGTATTAAGAGCGGTGTGCGAAAAGTGAACATCGACACCGATAACCGCTTGGCCATCACCGCCGCTTTCCGGGAAGCCGCTGCCAAGGATCCCAAGAACTTTGATCCCCGTCACTTCCTCAAGCCTTCCATTAAATATATGAAGCAGGTTTGTGCCGACCGTTATCAACAGTTCTGGACCGCTGGCAATGCTTCTAAGATCAAGCAATTGACCTTGGATGACTACGCCGCTAAATATGCTAAAGGTGAGCTGACCGCCACTTCCCGCACTTCTGTTGCTGTGTAGATTGGGATTAATTTTTCGTTTCTAAGTTTTGGCTTAGCAGAAAAAAGAGAATAAATAATTTTGCTCCTCCTCGGTTTAACCCTGGGGGAGTTTTTCCTTCTCAGATGGCCTGCAACCCCGTAAGATTGGGAAGATTAGTTTTAGCTTAAGCAACGGCGGTAATGGTGAAACGCATTTCTATCCTTGGCTCCACCGGTTCCATTGGCACCCAAACTCTGGACATTGTTACCCATCACCCCGATGCTTTCCAGGTGGTTGGTTTAGCGGCTGGTGGAAATGTTGAATTACTAGCCCAACAGGTGGCGGAGTTTCGCCCAGAAATTGTTGCGATTCGTCGAGAAGAAAAATTAGCCGATCTAAAAGTGGCAGTGGCCGATCTAACTGATTATCAACCCCAATATGCAGTGGGAGAAGGGGGCGTCGTGGAAGTGGCTCGCTATGGCGATGCAGAAAGTGTGGTTACAGGCATTGTCGGTTGTGCGGGATTATTGCCCACCATGGCGGCGATCGCCGCAGGGAAAGATATTGCTTTAGCCAATAAAGAAACCCTGATTGCGGGGGCTCCGGTGGTGTTGCCTCTGGTGGAAAAAATGGGGGTGAAACTATTACCGGCGGATTCCGAGCATTCGGCTATTTTTCAATGTTTACAGGGGGTTCCGGAGGGAGGATTGAGGCGGATTATCCTCACCGCTTCTGGGGGAGCATTCCGGGACTTGCCGGTGGAGCGTTTACCCTTTGTGACCGTGCAGGATGCCCTGAAACATCCCAACTGGGCCATGGGACAAAAAATCACCATTGACTCCGCCACTCTGATGAATAAGGGTTTGGAAGTGATTGAAGCCCATTATTTGTTTGGCTTGGATTACGATCACATTGACATTGTTATCCATCCCCAGAGCATCATCCATTCCTTAATTGAAGTACAAGATACTTCTGTTTTAGCTCAATTGGGTTGGCCCGATATGCGTTTGCCCCTGCTCTACGCCCTATCCTGGCCAGAAAGAATTTACACCGATTGGGAACCCTTAGATTTAGTTAAAGCTGGTAGTTTAAGTTTTCGGGAGCCGGATCACGACAAATATCCCTGCATGATGTTAGCCTATGCGGCCGGCCGGGCCGGGGGAGCCATGCCAGCGGTGTTAAATGCGGCCAATGAACAGGCGGTGGCTTTGTTTTTACAAGAAAAAATCACTTTTTTAGATATTCCCCGTCTGATTGAAAAGACCTGTGACCTCTACGTTGGCCAAAATACGGCTAGTCCTGATCTAGAAACCATTTTGGCGGCCGATCAATGGGCCCGGCGGACAGTGTTGGAAAGTAGCGCCTGTGTGGCAACCCGGCCATAGGGTGTAGTTAGCTTTAACTTTGACCAGAATTATTTGCCCCATGATTATTATGGGATTTTGGTTTGGTTGCTTTTAGGGAGTGATTACGGCGATCGCCAAAATATTTTTCATCATTTAACTAGTCGAAACGGAGATCCCCCATTGCTCTATGCCCCCTAATTCTGTTAGTTGTCAGGGCCAAAAACGGGGAGTTTGGAGATAGGATTACGAAGGTTGAGGTGGGGAAAACCCCACAGACGCAATTCGCCATTCCACCGTTAAACCTACATCCACGGCTGTACCCAGGGCAACAGCACAATAAAAGCGCTATGTTAGAATCAGCAATACACAGGGCACGCTGAGGTGATGGATTCAGGTTATGTTTGAACGCTTTACGGAAAAAGCCATTAAAGTAATCATGCTTGCTCAGGAGGAAGCTCGTCGCCTCGGACATAACTTCGTTGGCACGGAACAAATTCTGCTCGGCTTGATTGGCGAAGGGACTGGCGTCGCCGCCAAAGTTCTCAAATCCATGGGGGTTAATCTCAAAGATGCCCGCATTGAAGTAGAAAAAATTATCGGGCGGGGATCAGGCTTTGTGGCCGTGGAAATTCCCTTTACTCCCCGGGCCAAGCGGGTGCTGGAACTTTCCCTCGAGGAAGCACGGCAACTGGGCCACAATTATATCGGCACCGAACATTTGCTGTTGGGTCTGATTCGAGAAGGGGAAGGGGTAGCTGCCCGGGTCTTAGAAAACCTTGGGGTTGATCTCTCCAAAGTCCGCACCCAGGTGATCCGCATGTTGGGGGAAACCGCCGAGGTGGCCGCTGGAGGAGGATCCTCTGGCCGCACCAAAACCCCTACCTTAGACGAGTTTGGCTCTAACCTCACCCAAATGGCCGGGGAGGGCAAGTTAGACCCCGTGGTGGGCCGCCAGAAAGAAATTGAGCGGGTTATCCAAATCCTAGGACGCCGCACCAAAAATAACCCTGTCCTAATTGGGGAACCAGGGGTTGGTAAAACGGCGATCGCCGAAGGTCTAGCTCAGCGCATTGCCAACAAAGATATTCCCGACATTCTCGAAGAAAAACGGGTCGTCACCCTGGACATTGGTCTTTTGGTGGCGGGCACCAAATACCGGGGGGAATTTGAGGAACGGCTGAAAAAAATCATGGATGAAATCCGCCAGGCCGGTAACATCATCCTGGTGATTGATGAAGTTCATACCCTCATTGGGGCCGGGGCCGCCGAAGGGGCGATCGACGCCGCCAATATTCTCAAGCCCGCCTTAGCCCGGGGAGAATTGCAATGTATTGGGGCCACCACCCTCGATGAGTACCGTAAGCACATTGAACGGGACGCCGCCCTGGAACGCCGTTTTCAGCCAGTGATGGTGGGGGAACCCTCTGTGGAAGAAACCATCGAGATTCTTTACGGTCTGCGGGAACGCTACGAGCAGCACCACAAACTGAAAATTTTGGACGAAGCTCTAGAAGCGGCGGCCAAACTTTCCGACCGTTATATCTCCGACCGCTTCCTGCCCGATAAGGCGATCGACCTGATTGACGAAGCTGGTTCTCGGGTGCGGTTGATTAATTCCCAATTGCCCCCCGCCGCCAAGGAGTTAGATAAGGAACTACGGCAAATTCTTAAAGAAAAAGATGATGCTGTCCGCAACCAGGACTTTGAGCAGGCTGGGGAACTCAAGGACCGGGAAGACGAAATTAAAAAACAAATCCGGGCGATCGCCTCTTCTAAAAAAGCAGAAGGGGATAGTGGTGAACCGGAAGTCAACTCTGAAGAAATTGCCCACATTGTCGCCTCCTGGACTGGGGTGCCGGTGAACAAGCTGACAGAATCGGAGTCGGAAAAACTGTTGCACATGGAAGACACCCTCCATCAACGGTTAATTGGACAGGAAGATGCGGTTAAGGCTGTGTCCCGGGCCATCCGTCGGGCCAGGGTGGGGCTGAAAAATCCTAACCGTCCCATTGCGAGCTTCATCTTCTCCGGTCCCACTGGGGTAGGTAAAACCGAGCTGACCAAAGCCCTAGCGGCCTACTTCTTCGGTTCCGAGGAAGCCATGATCCGCTTGGATATGTCTGAATTTATGGAACGTCACACCGTTTCTAAATTGATTGGTTCTCCTCCGGGTTACGTGGGCTACAACGAAGGTGGCCAGTTAACGGAAGCAGTACGCCGCCGTCCCTACACTGTGGTGCTGTTCGACGAAATTGAAAAAGCCCACCCGGACATCTTCAATATGCTCCTGCAAATTTTGGAAGATGGTCGCCTTACCGATGCCAAAGGTCGCACAGTGGACTTTAAAAATACCCTGCTGATCATGACCTCCAACATTGGTTCCAAGGTGATTGAAAAAGGTGGCGGTGGTTTAGGCTTTGACTTTGCCGATGACCAGGCGGAGTCCCAATACAATCGCATTCGCTCCCTGGTGAATGAAGAGTTGAAAAACTACTTCCGTCCTGAGTTCTTGAACCGTTTAGATGAGATCATCGTCTTCCGTCAATTGAACAAGGAGGAAGTCAAGGAAATTTCCGAAATCCTGCTGCGGGATGTGTTTGCTCGGTTGGTGGAAAAAGAAATTTCTCTCCAGGTCACCGACAAGTTCAAGGAGCGCATTGTGGAAGAAGGGTTCAACCCTGCCTACGGTGCCCGTCCCCTCCGTCGGGCCATTATGCGCCTGTTGGAAGATGTGTTAGCAGAGGAAATCCTCTCTGGTCGTCTCAAGGAAGGCAGTCAGGCCCTGGTGGACATTGGTGAAGATAACCAAGTGGTGGTCATCCCCGGTGAAACAAGGGAATTAATTGCCCCTGGCGTTGAATAATTAGGCCCCCCAGCGGGCCACTGCCATAGGATGAAGGGAGGACTTAAAGTCTTCCCTTTTTTGTTGTTAGAGAGTCATTGCCATGTTAAAAGTCCTGCATCTTTCTGATATTCACCTAGGCAGTGGTTTTTCCCATGGGCACATTAATCCGGCCACGGGACTGAATACCAGACTGGAGGACTTCATCCATAGTCTCAGGCTTTGCATTGACCGGGCGATCGCCGAACCGGCCGATGTGGTCTTATTTGGGGGGGACGCTTTCCCCGATGCCACCCCGCCCCCCTACGTTCAGGAAGCGTTTGCGGCGGAATTTCGTCGTTTAGCGGATGCCAATATTCCTACGGTGCTGTTGGTGGGAAACCATGACCAACATTCCCAGGGTAGTGGGGGAGCTAGTTTATGTATTTATCGCACCCTAGCTGTACCCGGCTTCATTGTTGGCGATCGCCTGGCTACCCATTTAATTCCTACGGCGAATGGAGACCTGCAAATTATTACCCTGCCGTGGTTGACCCGTTCTACCCTGTTGACCAGGCCGGAAACGGAGGGATTGTCCCTAGAAGCAATTAATTTGCTCTTGCTGAAAAAGTTACAGCCCATTTTAGAAGCGGAAGTCCGGAGCTTAGACCCCCAACTCCCAACTATTTTGCTGGCCCATTTAATGGCAGACCGGGCCACCTTTGGGGCGGAAAAAACCCTCTCCGTAGGTAAAGGTTTTACCATTCCCATGGCTTTGATCAATCGATCCGAATTTGATTACGTTGCCCTGGGCCATGTCCATAAACATCAAAATCTCAATCCTCATAACAATCCCCCCGTGGTATATCCTGGCAGCATCGAAAGGGTGGACTTTGGCGAAGAAAAGGAAGATAAGGGTTATGTTTGGCTAGAGATTACTAAGGGAAAAGTTGATTGGCAGTTTTGTGTCCTGCCGGCCCGGCCCTTTAAAACTATTAAGGTGGACGTGACCGAAGCGGAAGATCCCCAGACAGAACTTTTGACTGCGATTAATCAAACCAACATCGATGCTGCAGTGATGCGGCTAATTTACCAAATCCGCTCTGAACAGTTGGAACAAATAGATAATCGCCGGTTACAAGAGGCCCTCAAACCAAGCCATTCCTACACTATCCGCCCAGAATTAGTGAGCCAGTTGGCCCGGCCCCGCTTGCCAGAATTGGGAGTTGGTTCTGCCCTTGATCCCCTCGTTGCCCTGCGAACTTATCTAGAAAACAAAAAAGACATTAAGGGGCTAATGCCCGACCTAATGGAGGCGGCCGAGCATTTACTAAGTGCCAATGAGGAGCACTGGTTAGAGGCGGTGGGGGACTGAGGGCATATTGATTCAGCCTTAACGACTCCTGTTGATTCCTTTTAGCGACCAAGGAAAATCCTTGGCAAAATCACTAACCTGACTAACCGCCGTAGTTCCAGCCGGTACTTTCCAGCAATAAAGGTTCTCCTTCATTGAAAACTTGGGCGCCAATCACTTCGCCGACAAAAACGGTGTGATCGCCGTGGGCCACCGACCCCACCACCCGACATTCCACGTAGCCTAAGCAATCTTTGAGCACAGGGCAACCGGTTTCCGGGGCATCAAGTACGTCAAAGTTCTCAAACTTGTCCCCCACCCGTCGTTGGGGCTTAAAAAATTGCGCCGCCACATCCTTTTGATCCGCCGCCAGGAAACTGAGAGCAAATTGACCACTTTCCTGTAACAGCCGATGGGAAATGGAGTCAGTGCGCACGCAGTTAACCACCAGGGGGGGCTCAAAGGAGCCCTGCATTACCCAACTAGCGGTGAAACCGTTGGCTTCGTCTCCGGACTTAACACCACAGACGTAGAGCCCGTGGGGAATTTTGCGTAGGAGAGTTTTCTTTGCTTGTTCGTCTAGCACCATAATTCACTCAAGGTATTGGGCATGGGCTGGAAAATTTTCCCGAGGGAAAAATCCATTTGTTGATAGCCTAGCAACTTAATCAAGCTTAATTTTTTTTGCGGGGGAATTGGGCACAATGTTGGTTAAACTCCCCAATGCCTGCAACTGGTTCGTAAATAATTTTTGCTAATCGGTTTACTGCAGAAAAATCTTAATACAATAATCCCATCACCACTGATCCCCCGGCGATCGCCATGGACCCCAATCATTTCCCCGGCAACATTTCTCGGCCCATTTACCGCAAACAAGTCAGGCAATATCTCGCCATGGTGGCGGTGTTGGCCATGGTTAGCACCAGTTGCAAAGGCAATAACCCAAAAACGAACCAGGGTAGTGGGGCAGGCAATAACGAAAAAATCGAAGCTCTTTACTACACCAGTGTGGCGGAATGTAAAACAGACACCACCAATCAGGCCAAGGAGTATCAGGTTTTGGTGGAGGCTCACAAAGCCGGCAAATTACCCAATGCCCCAAGTCCGCCTCCCATTCGTCCTGAGGAATGTGAGGCCCAAATGAAAGCGGCCCAGGAAGAGCACCAACGCAATGCCCCAGTCTATGGCAGTCGAGCCGATTGTCAAACCGATGGCGTGATTTGTGAACCCACCCCCAGCGGCTATCACACCAGTGGTTACCGTCCAGTCTTTGGGGGGGCCTATTTTTATCCCTACGGCAACAGTTACACCTACATTTATTCCGGCGGTGTACAACGAAGGGTATTACAACCATCCATTGTCTATCGGGGGACAAATCCAGACCAGTTGATCACCCCCAATGGAGTCACTGTGCCCCGCACCACCACGGGCAAAGTTTCCACCTCCAAAGCGGTCACGGCCCCCGCTCCTCCCCGACCTGCGGGCACCGCTGCCAAGGGCACCATTTCTGGGCGTAGTAGTAATAAGGGCTTTGGTTCTACCTTTAAGGGCACTGGCCGGGGAGGTAAATAATGCAACCAATCAAAATTAGCCGTCGTCCCCGTTGGCGTCAGCATATCCAGGAAAATGCCTATCAAGCGGATGTGCTGAGTGATGCGGCCCAGCAATATTGGGTGGAAGCCCTGCCCCAACCTTTTGCCATTCAGTTCAGCCCCCGGGAAGAAACGGCGATCGCCGAAGCTAGTGAACAACTATGGCAAATGTGTGTGGAATTTCTGGATTGGTTTTTTGACGAAGAGGATGACCCCGCCATTGATGGCAGGTTGGCCCAGTTGAAAATTCGCCCTGAATATTGGCCTGCCCTGAAAAACAGTTGGCATCGCACCGATCCGGTGGAAGATTTGAGCCTAGCCACCCGCTTTGACTTGGTGGTGACCGACGATGGCCAGATTAAATTAATCGAAATTAATGGGGAAACGCCCCTGTTGGGGGCTGAAACTGTATATCAATGGAATTGGTTAGTGGATTACCAACGCAACCATAACCAGGGAGCCTATGCTTTACCCCAAAATGCCAGCCAATTTAATGAGTATTGGGAAAGAACGGCGGGGCAATGGCGACGGATTTATGAAGAATATGATTTACTCCGCACTGGCATTTCTTTTTTAGTGGACGAACAACTAGAAGAAGACAGTGAAATGGCCATGCAATTAATCCAAATTCTTCACGATGAAGTAGATGCAAATATCTATACCCAATTGGTTTATTTGCGGGGCTTAGAAGATGAACGGGGACAACCAATGCAGAGGGGTTTGGGTCTAGATGAAGATGGTTATTTTATCGACCATGCCAACGAAAGAATTCCCATTTTGTGGAAAATGTATGATTGGTCAGATTTACAAAATGACATGGCCAATGCCGGTTGTACGGAAGCCCTGGCTCAACGTTTAGCGGTGGGGGATGCCAAAGTCATTGAACCCCTATGGAAGCAAGTTTTATCCAATAAAGGGGCCATGGCCCTGATTTGGCAACAATTTAAAGATAGTCCATACGCTCGATATTTATTACCCACTTACTTTGAAAGTGATATTTCCCTCGAAGCGACCCGTTTATTGTTAGAAGGGTTACATGTTCGTAAACCCCTTTTAGGCATGGAGGGCATTGGTATTTCCATTGAATTGGGGGCTGGATCAGTGGAGAAACGTCCTAGCTACGGTTATGGGGAAGAGGGTTTTATTATCCAAGAATATATCGAACTACCCCAAGCTTTTGATTACTATTACATGGTTGGTAGTTGGGTCATTGATGATACGGCTGCAGGGATTATTTTGCGGGGGGACAAGGCTCGCATTACGGGGCGTCACTGTCTGATCATTCCCCATATTGTGGCGGCAGATTTTTTGTCAGTGGGTTAGGTGGTTAGTCCGAAAATTGAGGATATAGGATTGATGATAAAATCTATTTGTTTGGAAGATCAGCCCATAGAGTATCTCCCTACACTCTGTTTAAATTGTTGGGAGGTGGATGAATTAATTCCCATCGGTTATCGATTATCCCAAAATATTATTGATAACTTAGACAATAATTTAAAAGAAGATTTTTCTATTCTCCTTAGTCGAGATGTTTATTCTGAAGGGGATGCCCAGTTTTTATACAATTATTTGCTGTCCCGCCAACGGGAATTATCAGCCAATTTTTTAGCGCTATTGCCCCTCTGGTTGGGGGATGAACAAAAACATTATCAAGCTTTGAGCCGGGTTTACAGTGCTTTATCCGGTTTAACTACCACCGCAGTGGATAACAATTTTCATCGGCGATCGCCTAGCTTGGAACCCATTGCTTGGGTTTTGCAAGACGAATTCACTATTGTTAGTACCCTGGTGTTTGATGAATTGGGGTCAATGTTATCTTACCGTCGAGACCTAAGGGAATATTACCGACCCTTTGGTAAAACCTTTGCCAGAGTTGGCCAACATTTGGTACAGGATGAAGGTAGCCATTTTCGCCACTTTTTAAATATCCTCAAGCAAAATCATCCCCATCGCCTTAAAGAATTACCCGATTTTTTTCATAGTCTCATCAAACTGGAAAAATCCCTAGGGCGTTATTACCACACTTTTTTATTGGACCATGCCCAGGAAATGCATCGTTTTCCCAGTTATTTTAGCGAGGTCGTTGTCCAACTAATTTTGGCGGAATTAAACTTTGGCGATCGCCCTAGTAGCACCGTGATTAAATCCTTAACTCTTGTTTCGCCCTAATGTCTGCCAATTGCAAAAAGCTCTTAAATTTTCTACGCCAAAGACATTAATTAGCTAGGATTAGGGGAAATTAGGCAACCACCAAGGAGCATAGTCCCATGCTTGCCAAAGAAACGTTTACGCCCCTGCCCGATCACACCCAGCTTCCTTGTGAAGATGGTACTTTCGTGAAGAATTTTCAGGAACATCCCCAAAGTATTTTGCTCACTAGTGCGATCCGTCCAGTCTTGGATCAAATTCATACTGACGGACAGTACACCATCGGTCAAGATAGCGGGATTTATTGGCGTTTAACCGAACCACCACAGCGGGTAGCCGAAGCCCCAGACTGGTTTTATGTGCCGAATGTGCCGCCGTTACTAAATGGCAAGGGCAGACGCTCCTATGTGTTATGGCAAGAAATCATCCCGCCGCAGATTGTTTTAGAGTTCGTTTCTGGTGATGGTTTTGAGGAACGAGATCGCACCCCTTGGACTGGCAAATTTTGGATCTACGAAACGGTGATTCGTCCGGCTTATTACGGGATCTATGAGGTGGAAAAGGCAAGTGTTGAGCTATATTACTTGATCGGTAGCCACTATGAATTAATGAATCCGAACGCCTATGGACACTATGAAATTCCAGAATTACAAGTTGCGTTAGGTATTTGGCAGGGAACCTATCAAAATATGGAATTGCCTTGGTTACGGTGGTGGGATCTTCAAGGAAAACTGTTGCCTAATCCAGAAGAAAAAGTGATTCAGGCTGAAGAAAAAGCAGAAAAATTAGCGGCAAAACTGCGGGAATTAGGCATCAATCCAGAAACTCTTGATTAAAGCTGATTACCTCATTAACCCTATTTTCTCGTAAGCACTTGAATCTCCGCTTTTTTCGTCTCACGGGGGCGATAGCCTAAAAACCACAACTCACAGTAGAGATCGCCTATTAGAAAATATATCGTTAAAAATGTATGAAAATATGACTTATACTTACTTTGTCAAAAACAACTTAAATATCTGAAATGTATCTCCGCGAATGCCTGATTGAAAATGTTGGACCAATTACTGCACTTGATGTTTCATTGGATCTAGATACCGCAGGAAATCCAAAGCCATTAATTTTGGTAGGTAAAAATGGAACAGGAAAAACCATTTTCTTAGCCTATATTCTTGATGCACTAGCAGAATTAGCGAGGGTGCATCCCATTTTTTCCAGCTCAATGATTTTAAGTATAAATACTTATACTTGGATGCGTTTCAGAATAAGGCTTTGAGAATTGCTTGACAGTTTGCCCAGTAAGACTTTTGCAAAAGTGGGATGCTCCCATTAGCGAAGAAGAAGTTTAGTGATATTGCTATCGGTCAACAGATCGGTCATAGCCCATTTTTTAAACTAACTAGCGGTGGAGATACACACTCTCTATCTGGAAATAGTCTCAGTCTTTTGGAGTTCTCGGATGCAGATAGTAAATTCTGTTATGTAGAAAAAGTAGGGCAAATCGATTCGCAAAATTATTCTGAAAAACTGAAAGGTCGATTTGAGTCTGTGAAATCTTGGCAAGAGAACGAACCATTTCATAAGGTAGTTACAGGAGACGAGAAGCAGATTGAGGCTTTTTTCCAAAATGGAGCAGTCTGTTTTTTTCCGTCCTCTCGTCATGAGCGTCCCCATTGGCTAAATCTTAGTGCAGTGGGAGATCAACCTATATTTGGTAATGATCGACGAATGTCAGGAGTACTCGGAAAACCATTAATTGTTGAACGGGCTGCTGAAGATAATCGGCAATGGTTAATGGATGTTTTTCTTGACTCACTTGTAGATGGAGACTTCGTGATAGGGCCGATTACACCTGAGGGTAGACAGTTTCATTGGCAAGCAAAATCAAACATTCAAGATAAGTGGTGGTTCAAGGCAGGACGGCAGAATATTGAACGACTAATTCGTGCAATTCTTGAGGATGAAAAGACCGAACTAATTTTAAATTATAGAAATGCAGTGCATGGACGGGTTTCAATTCGTCTCGGAAATGGTGTTATTATCCCATCGCTAAACCATCTCTCAGCAGGACAGGCTTTACTCTTTAATCTCTTTGCTACGATTATCCGTTATGCGGATCGAACCGATCTTCAAAAAAGTATTAACTTGAGTGAAATCAAGGGAATCGTTTTGATCGATGAAATTGATGCTCATCTGCACACAGACTTGCAATATGAAGTTCTTCCCAAACTAGTTAAACTGTTTCCAAAAGTGCAATTTATTATCACATCGCATGCGCCACTTTTTTTACTCGGTATGGAACGTGAATTTGGTTCTAATGGTATTCAGATTTTAGAAATGCCTACGGGTAAAAAAATTAGTACCGAGAGGTTTGAGGAGTTTTTAAAGTCATTCGAGTATTATTGTCAGACTCAGATTTTTGAAAATTCAGTTGAAGAACAAGTCTTAAGAGCATCTAAACCTTTAGTGTTAACAGAGGGATGGACAGATGTTACTTATCTTAAAACAGCATTAGAGTTATTAGGACATAGTGATCTTCTAGAACAGTTGGAAATTGATGAGGTTGGCAAGTCAGGGAGAGAAGGTTCAAAAGGTGGTGGTCACACAAACTTAGACGCTGCTCGTAAGTTTTTAGAGAATAATCAAAGTCGATTTCCACGACGAGTGCTACTTCTTTACGATTGTGATACAGGAAAAAAGGCTGAAGACGTTGGTTCGCTCTTAAGTCGCTGCATACCTCAGAACTCTGACAATACTAAAGTGATTAAAGGTATTGAAAATCTTTTGCCATCTGAATTGTTTGAAGACAGATTTTATCAGAAGCGCAACAAACCAACAGACTATGGTGGGGAAAATATCATTAGCGAATTTAGCAAGAATCAATTCTGTGAATGGGTTTGTATGCAACGACGTAATAGAAATGATTTCCTTCAGTTTGAGGTACTGGTCGTACCAATTCTTCAGGAGTTTCTTTCCCCTAAAGTTTGTAAGGTAGATGATGAGCCGAGCTAATAAATCGCTGAATTGTAACGGAACAAAAGTTATCTTGAATTACAAGGTTTGCCGTCATTCGGTTAGCTTCTTTGTTTAGTTCAGAAATGTTATTAGCAATGCCTATGATGGTTTCTGCCTATGCAAAGACAAATAATTATTAAGCGATCGCCTAAAAATCATAACTCACAATAATGGCGATCGCCCTAGTAGCACCGTGATTAAATCCTTAACTCTTGTTTTGCCCTAATCTATGAGTTACTTAATTCGTCCCATGGAACTTGCCGATCGCCCATTGGTGATCCGTTGGGCTCAGCAGGAAGGATTTTGCCCAGGCATAGGAGATCTGGGGATTTTTTATGACACCGATAACGGCGGCGTTTGGGTGGGGGAATGACAAGGAACGCCCGTGGGTTGCATTGCAGGCATTCGTTACGACGAAAACTACGGTTTTATTGGTTTATTTCTCGTCCAACCAGAGTATCGGGGCCGGGGTTTTGGGGTCGCCCTCTGGCAAACGGCGATCGCCCATTTAGAAAATGTCAGTTGTGTTGGTCTGGAAGCGGCCCTAGCCAGGGTGGAAGATTATCAAAAATGGGGTTTTCGTCCTGCTTACTATACCCGCCGTTACCGTTTACCCCCCGCCGATCGCCGTTCCTGTGTGCGGCCAAGTTTTGCGCCTGATTTGCCCTCCGGTTATCAACTGATGGCTGGGGATGAATTAACGGAAGCCAAAGTGCAAGCCTATGACGCCCGCCACGAAGCTACCCCTCGACCCCTGTTCCTCCACGAATGGTTGGGAAGGCCGGAGGGAAAAGTGATGGTAATTTTGGACAACCAGGGGGATTGCTGTGGTTACGGCCGCATTCGTCCCTGTCTGTTGCCCGACGATGAAGATGGTTTTCCCCAAGGTTGGCGTTTGGGACCCCTCATGGCGGATAGCACTGCTTTAGCTGGGGCTTTGTTGGACGTGTTACTTGGCGATCGCCAGGGGCCAGTATTTATTGACGTGCCAGAGGTGAATCAGGATGCCATTTATCTGTTGGAAGAACGGGGCTTTGAACTGACCTTGTTAAATCTACGTATGTATAAGGGCAATCCTCCCCAACTTCCTTTGGAGGACATTTACGGCTTGGCCTGTTTGGAATTAGGTTAGGGATTCGCATTATTTATTATTTTGCCCTGGATTGTTAAGGCTATATTTTCAACATTTAAATGCATTTGCTACTGTAGTCAATCAATTTGTACAATTCCAACGATAAATAACCCACTCATCTGTCAAGATCAAGACATAGGAATTGGTATTTTATCAATGAAAACTTTAACTTTATCTACAGCTACTCTCTTACTATTATCTCTGACTAGCATAGCTCCGGCAATGGCGCAATCTGAAACCATTAACTGCGTGAGAACCCGTGATGTAATTAATTGTTCTGATTATGGCAGTTTCCGTTATCAAGTTAATAACAATCACCGATATAATTCCCGCCCGACTGAGATTAGCTGTCTGCGGAACAATAATGTTATTAATTGCCCCAACTATGGCAGTTTCCGCTATCAAGCCAATAACAATAATAATAGGCGGTCTAATATTCGCTATAATCGTGAGTCGGAAATTAACAATCTGTTCCTGCAAGTGTTAGGACGCAATGCCACCAGTAATGAAATCCGGGACTTTACCCAAACCATGAACAGTCAAGGTTGGTCTTCGATACAGGTTCGTGAAAACCTAATTAATAGTGAAGAATTTTATCAATCTATTAATAATTTCTATCGGGAATATCTGGGACGAAATCTTGATAACACCAGCCTTGTAAGTTACCGTAACTTAATTGTTAATGGCCAAAGCTTGGCTGATATCAAGAATGAGATTAGCAACAGTACCGAAGCTCGCAATCGTAATTATAACAACCGGGATAACTACAACCAAGGAAGTTATAATTCCGAACACCAGCGGCAATTCAATGATATGTATATCCAGGTGTTGGGACGCAACTCCAGTGCCAGTGAGTTAAGGAATTATGATCAATTTATAAATAATTCCAATTATTCCTTAGCCCAAGCTCGTCGGGATTTGGTTAATAGTCAAGACTTCAAGCAAGCATTAGATGTGGTCTACCAAGAATACCTAGGCCGTAACGCTGACTCAGAAGGGCTACAGGGTTATCGCAATGCTGTCATCGCAGGCAGTACCTTTGAAAATGTAAGGAATGAAATTGCCAATAGTCCCGAAGCTAATCGGTACAATAACAACCGTAATAACGATGATTATTACAACCGGTCCGGCGGCAATTCACTAATTCAAGGTATTCTCTGCAATATTACAGAGATCTGCTTTTGAGTTGGACAATTCCAATTTTGAACTCAATTTCCCCCCATTTATCCTTGAAATTAATCCACTGTAGACGTTAATTTGGGGGGCAGAGGCGATCGGGACTTGTTAGGCTGTCGATGCAAAGAACTGATCATCCTACGGGGGTCTGGCAAATTCAGATTCGCAGGGCGGCGATTCTCGTCCACCATAACCGTAATGTCCACCTGGATCGGATTTGCCAGTTCTGGGTAGATTAGCTCAACAGAGTAACTCACAGACCGGAATGGGGTGAACTGGCCCGATTTCTCCTTATCAGCATCAGCCGGGGCCTCGGTGCTCAATGGGGCAGTCGCGACAGGCTCTAACAGTTGCTCGTTTTCATCTTCGATCGCCATTATAGTAGCTATTACCGGTTCTAGGATTTCCTCTGGCTCCTCCTTTTGGATTGTCTTCTCATCTTCGGCAATTATTGGGTGGATCGACACTTCTGCCGGTTTTATTTCTTCTGTTTCTTGATAAGCTCCAGGTTCTAGCATTTCTTCTACTCCGGCTGGAATGATCTCTTCTTGGGCGGCGATCGCCGGAGTGATGAGCACTTCTGGCTCTAGAACTTGCTCCTCGTTGGTTGCTTCTGTTTCTAATATCTCTAGGGGACTGCTGGAATCCGTCATCCTATTTTCAGTGAGTTTCACCCTCGTTTTTCTGCTCCACTGCAATGTCGGCAACGGCTCTGGATCAAGCTCCGGCACCACCATAGGACGCAGGGGATGGGGCACAATGGCATTATTTTCCCCATCTGCTTGACTATTACCCACTTCCAGCTTTGATTTCTCCGGTTCGGCACTCAATTTGGGCACTGTAACCGTAGCCATGGCGGGGGTAACAACTTGGAATTGAAAGCGGATTTGCCAATTTTCCCCACAGAGTTGATCAAATAAGTCAGGCTGGGCGCTCAGTTGCCAGGTTCCCGGTTGAACTGTGTGTAAATCCAACAGGGAAATTAGACCTTCTTGATCGGTGCGGCCTTGGAAATCGTGGTTTTCTACTTTGCCGTTAGCAGAGAAAAACTTCCAGCGCCATTGCAGATGTTTGTGGGGGATCGGCAGACGGGCCGCTAGGCGGTAATGGCCTACGGGCAGAGAACGGCAGGAATCTAGCGGTTGCCAACTGGGGTTATCGTCGGTTTTAAACCAAATTGTCCATGGGGTCATGGCAGGTCACAGAAAAGTTGGAGGTGAGGTAGGGTTATTTTTCCCTATGTCCCGCTAAACGTTGTTTGAGTTCCGTAATGTCCCCCATTAAATCCTCTAACTGCAAGGTTTCCTGGGCTTTACTGGCCAGCCATTTAAGCTGTACTGTGCCCGTTGCCATTTCCCCTTCCCCCAGCACTAAGCAGGCGATCGCCCCGGATTTATCAGCCCGTTTAAATTGTTTGCCAAAGGCGCTGGCACTCAGATCTAAGGCGACAGTGAAACCTTGTTGGCGTAATTGCTGGGCCAAAATTAGGGCTTGGGGTTCCGCTTTTTCTCCTTTGGAAATGATGTAAAAGTCCGGGCCGGGAACAGGGGGCGTAGCCATTTGTTGCAACAGGATAATTAATCGCTCCAATCCCATGGCCCAACCTACAGCAGGGGTAATCGGGCCCCCCAATTCCGCCACTAAGCCATCGTAACGACCGCCGCCACAAACGGTGGCCTGGGCCCCCAGATCGCTGGATTGAATTTCAAAAGCGGTGTGGGTGTAATAATCCAAGCCCCGCACCAGGGTGGGAGTGAGTTGGTAGGCAATGCCCAAATCCGTCAGCAGTTGTTGCACTTGGTCAAAGTGGCGCTGGGAATCTGGCCCTAGGTGATCCAAAATGCTGGGGGCATCCTGAACAATTTCCTGGGTACGTTTAGCTTTACTATCCAAAATTCTGAGGGGATTGCGCTCCAGTCGGTCTTGGGAGTCTGGGTCTAGCTCATCCTTAAAGGGAGTCAAATAACTGATTAATGCTTCCCGGTATCTTTGGCGATCGCCACCGTTGCCAACGGAATTCAGCGCCAGGGAAAGGTTACTCAATCCCAAAGCTTTTAAAATGTCGGTGCCTAGGGCAATCACTTCCACATCGGCCCTCGGGTCAGCGCTGCCCAATACTTCCACCCCCAATTGGTGAAATTGTCGTTGCCGGCCGGCCTGGGGTCTTTCGTAGCGGAACATGGGCCCGGTATACCACAGTCTTTGTACCCCTCCAGTGGCCTGTAAATTTTGTTCGATATAGGCCCGCACCACCCCTGCTGTGCCTTCTGGTCTTAGGGTAATAGGGCGATCGCCCCGGTCGGTGAAACTATACATTTCCTTGCCCACCACGTCTGTGGCTTCCCCAATACCCCGCTCAAATAGGGAAGTCTGCTCAAAAATGGGCGTACGAATTTCTTGATACAAGGCCCGGTCTAAAATACCTTTGGCGATCGCCTCTACCCACTGCCAATAGTTGGTTTCCGGGGGCAAAATGTCACGGGTTCCACGAATGGCTTGGATAGCTCCCATAGTTCGGCTCAGTTCCTGTCAAACAAAATACGTTCCTAACCTTAGCGGATTCCGAGGACCCATTGCTCCCCGGCGATCAGCAATTAGTTTGCCTTGGTTTCTGGTAGTCAATCTTCCAACACTTGGGTAATGGCAAAGGGACATGATTCAGGAAAAACATTCAGAGCTAACCCCGTTTGCCTGGAGGCTTCCCGCCGCGCCCTGGCATATTCCTTTTCTAAAATTGCTTCGGGATAGTTGCGTAAGCTAGGGCTGTCTTCAATTTTGCGGCGGATTTGGGAGCGGCCATCATTGATAGAATCAAGCCAACTGTCTGATCGCCGTTGGGGTTGATATTGCCATTTCAGCAGATGCACCATAATCCTTTCCATTTGCGAACCTATGGCACTGCGCTCACTTTTGCCCAAATCCTCTATCTCCTCAATTAAGTGGGGCAAATCAATCGCTTCCCAACGTTTCTCCCGCAATAATTGTGCGGTGGTCCTGGCCCAAAGTACTAAATCTTGTTCGTAGGTGATTGACATATTTTTATCTGTAATTAGCAAAATAGATTGAAAATTGTTGCTTGCTACAATCTTTAAACTTATGAGAACGACACTTGGAATCAGTGATAATGTTACCAAAACCTCCATTGCCGACCTATTTTTGATTCCGTAACCGCTTTGTTTTCTTTTGCCTCTGTATAATCAGGATTAACTTGTAATGCTTTATTGTAGTCAGCGATAGCGCCTTTATAATCTCCCAAATAATGTTTTGCTACTCCTCTACGATTATAGGTAATAGCAAATTGAGAATTAATTTCTATTGCTTTGCCGTAATCTCCTATAGCACCAATATATTGTTTCAAACAATGCTCTGCTATTCCTATACTGTTGTAAATTGCAAAATCACTAGACTCAATCGCTATAGCTTTACTAAAATCGACAATAGCACTTTTGTGCTCTCCCAAATAACTCTTTGCTAACCCTCTGAAATTATAAGCAACAGCAGATTGAGAATTAGTTACTATAGCGCTACTGAAATCAGAGATGGCACCTTTATAATCTTTCAATCCTTGCTTGGATAATCCTCGATTATTATAGGCATCAATACAATTAGGATCAATTTTTATAACTTGGGTGTAATCATCAATGGCACCCGAATGATCTTTTAATATTTGTTTTGAACGTGCCCGATTACTGATTGACTGACAAAAGTTTAAGAGGACTCGTAGGAATAGACCTGGAGAGTAAACTCAAGGGCATAAAGGCGGCGGTGATGCTGACGAAGGGAAGCCATAGCCGGTTCAGGGTCTTGATGGGAGA
>NZ_JADEVV010000046.1 GCF_015207985.1 Synechocystis salina LEGE 00031
ATATTACCGGGGGCGGCGGCCCCATAATAGCCAGGATTGTTTAAATAGGGACTATAGCCGGCCATGGGCACCGGCTGGGCTGGGGGGACCATGGTTGACGGGGGGGCACTGGGAACATTGGCAATATTTTGATTGGCGATCGCCTGGGGAGCAGAGGGAGCTGTAGATTGGGGGTCATGCACCACAGCCATTTCGCTCAGATCCTGTGGATTGAGGCCAGGCCCCGCATCGGCCACCGGGGGTAAACCAGGGGTAATGGGGGGCAAACCATCAAACTGAGCCACCACCATCGTTGGGCCCGGGGCACGAGCAGTCAAACTATAAACCGTTAATAATCCATTGGCCGCCACCAACATCAACAGTCCCGCCAAACTCCAGGGGGTAAATAGACGGGTAAGAATTTCCTCAGTGGGATAGGTGCTCTCTACTTCTTCTTCTTCCTGGGGCACCGGGCGGTCAATAAAACTAAATTCAAAACTTTCTGTTGCTTCCAGGGGCGGGGCTAGGGGCGCCAAGCTAGACTCTCCTGGGTCATAGTTCACCCTAGGCCTAGTTTCTTCCTCGGCCATTAACTCTGCTTGCATTAGCTCTGCTTGAATGTAGTCAGACTCACTGGAGGCAAAGGACGATTTATCAACGGCGGAATAGTCAGTCATGGCGAGGCCACCAAGCAACGGCGGTTTATTCGGGTTAGGGCAAAATCAAACAGGCTGAGAACTATGGAGGTGTGAGTCTGAGCGATATTCTAGCCCAGGGATGTCTCGATCGCCATGGTTTCATTGACCCAATTGACCCAGGGAAAAAATCCAGGTTCCATGGAGCCAGTTTCCTTGATAGTGATTAATCAGAAAATTCAAAAATCATTTCATGGCATTTTTTCAATTTATTTCACAAAATAAAAATATTAAATCTAATCGATATACATTTTGTACAGTAATTGAAACGGCAATAAGATTAGAATTGCGATAGACTGCAAAAAAAGATTCCACCCCTGAAATTATTGAGGGATTTCATTCCGAATAATTTTCAAATTAGTGACTCCGGCTTTGGTTGACTGGGTGCATCTTAGAAACATGGCAAGTATTTATGCTGACCACCGTTGCTTTTGATGCATGAAATACGCTTAAACCTTTGCATATCAGGCATTTGAGCTTATCAAAATGACCTGACTAGATTGAAAATTACCATCTATGAATCTCTACTCAATGAATGCTTTCGATGGGGTTTGACATCTTAAATTGTTTACCACGTACAAAACTGAGATCCCCCCTGTTGTCTTGTTACCCCAACGAGCCAATTTTCCTAGTTTGAATTTGCAAATTTTAGGTCCAAGTTAGGTTCAAATTTCAAGAGGTAATAATAATGGATATGACAAATATCATCATTTTAGTGATTGAAGATGATGAGAGCATCCGCGAGAATATTGCAGAAATGCTCACGGATGAAGGATGTACGGTGTTGGTGGCCGAGAACGGTATTTCTGGCTTAAAAATCGCCCAGGAGAATCATCCCAACTTAATTTTGTGCGATATTATGATGCCCCAATTAGATGGCTATGGGGTGTTAACAGCATTGCGAGAAAAGCCAGACACCGAAATAATTCCCTTTATTTTTCTCACGGCCCGAGCCGATCGAACTGACCAACGCACCGGGATGAAATTGGGGTCAGATGACTATGTCACCAAACCCTTTAGTCGAGCGGATCTCCTCGAAGCTATTTCAACTCGTTTAGCCAAGGTTAATTCTCAAGATCAGTACATTGATAGCAAGGTGGCCTGGGAACGGAAAAAATTAGAGGAGATCTATCACTATGACCCGGACTCTGGCCTGCCAAATCGCTTTTTGTTACGGCAAAAATTCAATGAAACGGTAGCTAGTCGTCACTCATTAGAGGAATTAGTGGGAATTCTCTCACTCCAGATTTTACAACTGCGCCAGGTGGAAATAGTGCTTAACCCGCAGGAGCGGCAGGAATTGATTCTGGAGTTAACCCGTCGCCTCAGGAGCCAGTTAGGGGAAGAGGATGCTCTTTTCTTAATGGATCATGACCGTTATCTGATTATTGCAACTATTCCTAAGACTAGGGCGGAAATTCAAAGCTTTGTTGAGTTAATCCATGGGGTAATGGTTAAACCGATTCAGATCGGCACTTTTCGCACTCGTCTCTCGATGCTGATGGGCATTAGTTGCTTCCCGGAAGATGATACTTGCTTAGAAGGCCTGGTGGAAAAAGCTGATTTTGCTGCCAGTCGAGTATCCCAGGAAATAGCTTACGAATTTTACTCATCTCATCAGCGGGAACAAAACCTAGAGCAATTAGTGCTGGAAGATGAGTTAATCCAGGCCCTGGAAGAATCTTGGTTTCGGGTATTTTATCAACCGAAAATTGATGGCAACACCGGAGCAATTGTCGGGGCCGAAGCCTTAGTCCGTTGTCAACATCCCCAAAAAGGTCTTTTACCACCAGCAAAATTCATTCCCATTGCCGAAGCCACCGGACTAATTGTTCCCATTGGCTTACAGGTCTTAGAACAGGTTTGCCAGGATCAAAAACAGTGGAACAATCTGGGTTTATCACCCCTAAAAATTGCGGTGAATCTATCTCCTCTGCAATTTCGCCAGGCCAATCTAGACCAAACCATTGCCAACTTGCTTTCCACCCATGGACTTATGCTACTGCCAAACTTCCTGGAATTAGAAATTACAGAATCCTGCTTAATTGCCAATGTCCCCCGGGCCTGTGAAATCTTAACTTCCTTAGCAAATCTGGGGATCACCCTGGCGATCGATGATTTTGGCACAGGTTATTCTTCTCTAGAATACTTGCAAGTGCTTCCGGTAAATGTGGTCAAAATTGATCAGTGCTTTGTCCGGGGTCTGGATACCAATCCCAAGAATGCCAGCATTGTTAAGTCGGTAATTCAATTGTGTCATGAACTAAATTTGCAAGTGGTCGCAGAAGGAGTCGAAACAGTTACTGAGGCTCGATTTTTACAAAATCTAGGCTGTGACCAACTCCAAGGTTATTTGTTTAGTCGACCTGTGCCAGAGTCAGAGTTTTATCAATTCTGTCTAGACTGGACAGCTTCAGAAGTACCGGAGCTATCCAACCTGTTACCAGACTTTATAGTTTAGGACGACCAATGCACGAACAAACCGACGCCTACGAAGAGAAACGCCTGGAAATCCTCAAAAGTTGTCGCCTCTTAGATTCGATTCCCGACTATGCCTTTGACCGAATTGTCTTAACCCTGAAGGAAGTTTGTCAGGTGCCGATCGCCCTGTTTGGACTAATGGATCAGCATCGGGAATGGTTTAAAGCCAAAATTGGCTGTGACTTAACGGAAGCTCCCCGAGAAACCTCCTATTGTAATGTCGCCCTGAAACGGCAGCAGATACTGATTATTCCCGACACACTCCAAGACCCAGTATTTAAGGATCAACCGAGGTATCTCAAAGAGCAATTGGTGCGGTTTTATGCCGGAGTGCCTCTAATTACCCCGGATGGCTACGGCTTGGGGGTGTTGTGTATTATTGATTTTATACCGCGAGAATTAACACCAGGCCAATTGCTAACGATGACGGAATTAGCGCGGCAAGTGGTAATTGAAATTCAAAAACGGCGAGTGATCGAGAGTATTAGTCGACAGACCCAGGAGCGCATCAGTCATCAACGCAAGGATCGATTCTTTTTGAAATTAGGCATAGGGTTTGGCCTGGTAATTGTCCTGAGATTTATCTCGGTATTACCTTCTCTCTGGACCAACTCCCGTTTCCAAACCCTGTCCCAATGGGTAATTCATACTCAGGAGGTGCTGACAAAAATTAACGAGTTAAAATTATCGCTTCAGGGAGCCCAGTTGGCCGTGCGAAACTATACTATCCTCAATAATCGTGCCACCAACCTTAGTTACTATAGTGCTCACCTCAAAAATATCTATCGGCATCTAGATCAACTTGATGCCCTGACGCAGGATAACCCCAACCAAAGACCGGATGTAAAACAGTTAAGACTATTGTTGATTCATGATAATGAAATTCTCAATCAATTAATTCATGGCATTGATCGCCAAGATTTTAATACCGTCCAAAAAATCTATTCTAGTCAAGAAGCACTTTCTGTTGTGTCTGATTTGTTGCAAACCTTAGAAAGAATTGAAGGCAGAGAATTAGTTTTGCTGGATCAACGGCAACAGGCTTTTAGAACTTCTGAGAAGTTAAACCCAGTCATAATTTGGACTAATTTTAGTATTACACTATTAATTTTAATTGTAATTTTGGTTTGGATTTATCATGAAATTCGACTGCGTTACCATGGGGAATCTCAAGCCAATCGACAGGAAGAATTTTTAGAAGTAACCCTGGCTAGTATTGGAGACGCCGTCATGATGACTGACGCCAATGAAACGATTACACTAATGAATCCCGTGGCAGAGGTTTTAACCGACTGGCCTCATCAAGAAGCAGTAGGACAAAAATTTTCGACGGTTCTGAATCTGATTAACACTGAGACTCAAGCCTTTTATCCCTCGCCTGTTGTTGCGGCGATTAGTTCTCAGGTAAATCAATTTTTGCATGATGGGGTATCCCTCGTCCGACGCAATGGGGAAACCATTGATGTTGATGATAGTTGCGCTCCGATTATTGGTGCAAACGGTTTAGTTGCTGGGTGTGTCATGGTATTTCGAGATATTTCCGAGCAACGCCGTCAGGAGGAGCAGATGACCCAAACACTCCAACGAGAACAAGAAATTAATAGCTTAAAAAATAGCTTTATTTCGATGGTGTCCCATGAGTTTAGAACTCCCTTAACAAGTATCTTTTCTTCAACTGAACTATTAGCATCATTTGATGGACAGGCTCACCCAGAACGACAGGATAAACATTTGCAGAGAATCTACACCTCTATCCGTCGTTTAGAGCAAATGCTGGACGATGTTTTATTGATTGGCCGGGTTGAGTCGGGTAAGTTGCAGTTTCAGCCAGAACTAATGAATTTGGAATTGGTAATAGAAGATATTGTTGAGGCAATTCAATCGGGGATTGGCCGTCATCACCAAATTAAAGCTAACTTCGACAATGTGGTAGAGCCAGTCTTCATGGACGCTAAATTAATTAAGTTTATCTTTACCAATTTACTATCCAATGCCGTCAAGTATTCGTTACCTATGCATCCTGTTGAATTGAGTGTTGGGATTGTCAATACTGGGATAGAGATTCAAGTAATTGATCACGGGATTGGTATTCCTGCCGAAGATTTACCGAAACTGTTTCGAACATTTCAACGGGCTAGTAATGTGGGCAATATTCACGGCACAGGCCTGGGGTTGAGTATTGTCAAAACCTGTGTGGACTTACATGGGGGATCAATTGAGGTGGAAAGTGTCTTAGACCAGGGGACTCGGTTCAAGGTGTGGCTCCCAAATCATTCCACTACTCTGCCCAAGGTAGGCTCCCCAGAATTGATCAATACAGCCAATTAAATAAAAGGTCTTGAACCTTTGAAGAACCTAAAGGCCCCGGGCCAGCAGGGCTGCGGTGAAGGGAATCAAGGCCAGTCCGACCAATTCCCCCCGAATCAACCATTGCAACACAGATACTTTGCCTTCCTCCAGTACGGGAGCCTGGCGATCGCGCAGGGTTTTAATCCACATTAAAAACGAGAAAGTGGGATAGAGGGAAAGTAACCCCACCAAGATAAATAGCCCCACCTTGGCAAAGAAAATATGATGACTCAGGTAATAATCAGTGCCCTTGCCAAAATACATCACCCGTAAAACCCCTGTAACCAGCACCGCTGTGGCGGACAAGCCATAGATACTATCGGCAATGACCAGTCGCCAAGACTCCTCCAGGGTAGGTTCTTTTTTCAAGGTCAGACCCTCTGTGACCAAAGCGCCGAAGGCGACCATGAAACTGAGGTAATGAATATACGCAACGGTGGCACTAATCCACATATGTCAATAAAACCAAAATAGTTTAGCTTTTGAAGATTGTTAGCCAAAAATCAAAAATTATCAAACCCACCAGGGTTTTTCCCCTGTGCGAGGATCCAATGCAGTCCAGGGGGTAATCAAAATGTGATCATCTACCACAGCCACTTGCACTATTTTCAGAGGTAAAGGAGCGGGCCCCCGGGCCACAGAGCCGTCGGGATGGTAGCGGGAACCATGGCAGGGACACTGAAATTCTTGGTCGTTGCCATTCCAGGGGAAAGTACAGCCTAGGTGGGTGCAGACATCCACAATGCCGATGCTGTCAATGCTACCGTCTTCTTTGACAATTAGATAGGTAGGGTCACCGGCTAGACCAGCCACCAAAGCCCTGGTACCGGGAGCTTCCGCCAAAATTTGGGAAGCGGGAATGGCGTTGCCCAAAACATCCTTAGCAATAATGCCCCCTCCAGCCCCGGTTTTTTCGGCGGGGGGAACGAGGAATTTTCCCACGGTGTACAGTCCCGCACTGGCCGTAACGGCAATGGTGGTGCCGGTGAGAAAATTTAGTAATTGACGACGGGAAAAAGAGGGGGAGTCGATGGCGGAGGAGTTGATCATAATTTAAATTAATCCAAACGAATGGTAAAAACTGGTGGGAAAATACAGCGGATACCACCGGAATCATTCGCCTTGCAAGTGCCCATTGTTATATTCAGGACTTTATTAAGCCAACTAAAAGGGGTAACCACTGTATTGAGACGATTGGTTTTGCTTGAGCTTACTTACTTGGTATTGATACCGAGTAATTTGTACAGTCCACAGAAACCAAAAGTGGCGGAAAATAGCATCAATCCCCCTCCAGCGGTAAGACCCAAACCTAAGCTGGTGCCGGAGTAGAAAAATAAGCCTAAATAGAGTAATGCGGAAGCAACAACTAAACGAATCAAACGATCAATAGAGCCCATATTGGTGACCATGGCATAAATCTCCTGTGGAAAAATTGATGATAATAGAGAAATTTGTGTCAGCTTTTTTGCTGTTTTAAGGGACATGAGTAAAATTCAAAATCGAATCCCTTTACTTTTCTTATTATAACAATAAATTTTTGTTAAGAGTGTCGTTTTAGCTATGCAAAAAGGCATATTTTTGAGTTTGATTGGTCAAGTTTTTACGGTCATTTCCCCCGCCGCTTGCCAGCCCATAAAACTAGGGGGAAAACCGACAACATTTTCGTAGCCGAAAAGTTTTAAAGTCATTACCGCCATAGCTGAACGATAGCCAGTGGAGCAATAGACAATAACTTTATTATCCGGAGAAAGTTGGGTAAGATTATGGGTTAAAGTTCGTAGGGGAATATTAATGGCTCCTGGAATATGACCAGCTTGGTATTCTTTAACTTCCCTTACATCCACTAAAATAGTCTGGGCATCACCTAACTGTTTTTTTAGGGCTGCCGGTGTCCGAATCGTGTAATAGTTTGCCGGCAGAGAATTTAAAAACTGCTCGATCGCCAAGTCTACCGTTTCGGTCTGGGGACTGAGTTCAGAATTGAAGGAGGGGGGTAAACTTGCGGCCAGGGTAGGTTGGAAATTAAAACCCATTAAGCAGAAAGTTAAAAAGAAAACAGTAAGGCAACGAACAATAATTAATTGCATAGAAATGGTCTGGTTAAATCAGGATTACTTTTTTGCCAATACTTGGATTAGAGCTGCTTTACCTTGATGGTAAATACCTTCGTTCAAATGCCGCTCTAAAGTGTGGCTGGTTAAGTATGCAAAACTGGACAATTCTTCCCGTAAATTCATCAAGTTTGGGAGTAGATCTAAGTCCTTGGGACCACCGGTTGTATATTGCAATTGCTCCGGGGCAAATCCTTCTAAAATAAACACTCCGCCGGATTTTAAGCCTTGGTAAATCCGTGGATAAAGTTGTTTTCGTAAACTGGAAGGTAAATGACAGAAAATAGAAACGATACCTTGCCAGGCATCGACAACAATTTCAAAATCTGCCAAATTACTCTGGATGGTGGTAATTTTTACACCTTTTTCCTGGGCTAACTTTTGCGCCTTAGCTAAACCAACGGAGGATTGATCTACCGCTGTTACTTGGTAACCCAAACTTGCTAAAAAACAAGCATTGCGCCCTTCCCCTTCCGCTAAACAAAGAACTTTGCCCTGGGGAATTTGCCCCGCCACACTGACTAAAAACTCATTGGGTTCTGTACCGTAAACGTATTCTGACTGGTTAAATCTTTCATCCCACATAATTTTTCCTCGTCATTTTTCTTGATATTCCCTTAATAAAGCCAAGGAATCAATTTTTTTACCCGGCTTCGGTAATCGTCATAGTCGTCGCTGAATTTATTTTCTAGCCAGATTTCTTCTCGGTTAGCTTTGAAATTAAAAAATACAAATAACAGCACTGCCCCAATTAAATGGGCCAAACTCCATTGCCAAAATCCATAGGCGATCGCCAGAAAAACCACACCGCCGTAGAGGGGATGGCGAATAATGCCGTAAATACCGGTGGTAACCAATTGACTATGCTGTTTGGGATGGGGTAAGGGAGTCAGATTTTCTCCTAAATGTAGACCACCACCAATTAGTAGAACTACGGCAATCGTGCCAAAAACCAAAGTTCCAGCCCAGATAATTAACTGATTCTGTTCAGCTAGTAATTGAAAATTAGTGGGAGTATAAACCGGTAAAAGTACAAATCCGAGGGAGAGAATTGCTTGCCCCAGCACCCAATATTCACCTTTTTTCCCTTGCCACCAATCAGTGGAAAAACCCCAGTCCTTAAATTGATTCATTGCGTTTCACCCCAAAAATAGACTTAAACTTTACTGACTTAACTTTAACCTTGGAACATAAAAGGCACCCCATTCCGAGAGTGCCCTTGATTAACCAAATGAAACGAAGTCCAACAGTCAGCTATGGCAATGGCATTAGCCTTCAATGGCGGGGGCGTTGAGGGCGACCATTTGGGCATCACCGGCAGCCAAATCCAAGGGGAAGTTATGAACGTTGCGTTCGTGCATCACCTCAAAACCAATATTGGCTCGATTGATGACATCGGCCCAGGTGCCAACGGGATGACCTTGGGCATCCAGAATCGACTGGTTGAAGTTAAAACCGTTGAGATTGAAGGCAAAGCAACAAACGGCAAGGGCAGCAAACCAAATCCCAATTACGGGCCAAGCACCAAGAAAAAAGTGGAGGGCACGGCTATTGTTAAAGGAAGCATATTGGAAAATCAAACGGCCAAAGTAACCATGGGCGGCGACGATGTTATAGGTTTCTTCCTCTTGACCAAATTTATAACCTTGGTTTTGGGATTCAACTTCAGTGGTTTCCCGAATTAACGAAGAAGTTACCAAGGAACCGTGCATAGCGGAAAATAATGCTCCACCGAACACTCCAGCTACGCCTAACATGTGGAAAGGATGCATCAAGACGTTATGTTCCGCTTGCAGCACCAACATGAAATTAAAAGTGCCACTGATGCCCAGGGGTAGACCATCGGAGAAAGAACCTTGGCCAATGGAATAGATCAATAACGTAGCGGTAGCCGCAGCAACGGGGGCGCTATAGGCGACACAAATCCAAGGGCGCATTCCCAAACGGTATGACAATTCCCATTGGCGACCGAGATAACAGAAAATTCCGATCAAAAAGTGGAAAATAATCAGTTGATAAGGGCCACCGTTATAGAGCCATTCATCGAGACTAGAGGCTTCCCAAATGGGATAAAAGTGCAAACCAATAGCATTGGAACTGGGTACTACAGCAGCAGTGATAATGTTATTGCCGTACAGTAAAGAACCAGCAATGGGCTCCCGAATACCATCAATATCCACCGGTGGAGCGGCGACAAAAGCGATAATAAAACAGGTGGTTGCGGTCAGCAAAGTGGGAATCATTAACACCCCAAACCAACCAATGTAGAGGCGATTAGAAGTGCTAGTAATCCAACGGCAGAACCGTGACCACAGGCTTTGTTCCTGTAATCCTAATTGGGTAGTAGTCATGGCGAATAATTACGAAGTAAGATTTTGGTTTTAAGCTTGAATTTAATTTGCTGGTTATTTTGACAATAACGACCAGTCAAATCCAATTAAACCAGATATATAAAGGAGGATTAATAATGCGAGATAATAATTGGCGTTGATTAACCTCCCTTGAATTTCAGATTAATAATATTTCTTAAAAAAAACAAGACAGTTTCTCAGATTACGGTTGGTTTCCAAAGGTAAAAAAAAGGTTTTATTGGGAAAAATAAACCATTAAAAAAGAAAAATTTTTTCTTGTGAAAGCAGGATTAGTCCATTTGGGACCGATCGCCCCATTGGTCAAAGGAACAAAATACTTCCCAGTTATGGCCCCAGGGAGCCAAGGAGTTAGCTGGCAATAATCGGAGTTTAAGCGGGACATAGCCTGATATCGTTAAGGCTGAAAGGCACAATCTCGATTCTTTGGTGTCCCATGACCCCATCCCCGGTCCTCAATCTCCTCGTCAGTAACGATGACGGTATTTTTTCCCAAGGGGTACGTACCTTGGCCAACACCCTGGCCGCCGCCGGGCATCAAGTCATAGTGGTCTGTCCTGACCGGGAAAGATCGGCCACAGGCCATGGCCTGACCCTCCATCGACCAATCCGAGCGGGCATGGTGGAGGATGTGTTTGATCCCCGCATCAAGGCTTGGTCCTGTTCTGGCACCCCTGCTGATTGTGTAAAGTTTGCTCTCCATGCGGTGATGCCCCGCTATCCAGATTTTGTCCTTTCCGGAGTTAACCACGGTGCTAACCTCGGCACTGATGTTTTATATTCCGGTACGGTTTCCGCCGCCATGGAAGGGTTGATCGAGGGCATTCCTAGCGTTGCTTTGAGTTTGGTCAGTTTTACCGCTACGGATTTCCAGCCCGCCGCTGACTTTGCCAATTGCTTTGTCCAACATCTCTGGCGATCGCCATTGACGGAGCCGACTTTATTTAGCATCAATATTCCGGCGGTGCCAGCGGATCAGATTGCCGGAGTTAAGCTCACCCGTCAGGGACTACAGCGCTATAGCGAAACCTTCGAAGAAAGGTACGATCCCCGGGGAAAACGCTACTACTGGCTAGCAGGGGAAAGGGTAAAGGAAATTCCCCAACCGGACTATCTCCGGCTTAACCGTCGCATTCCCACCGACGTGCAGGCCAGCCAAGATAACTTCATCACCATTACCCCATTGCAATATAATCTTACGGATATCAACGGAGTTAACACTATTGAAAAAAGCAATTGGCTAGATCACCTAAACTTTAATTAAGCTCCCTTCTTAAATATCTGCTTCTTCCGTGATACTCTTAATACTCAATAATATTATTAAGTTATATGTCTGCTTATCTGTTTAATCAAGAAAATGAACCGGATGAAAGCGATAGCATAACGCTCTACGATGAAGCGGGGCGGGCCTTAGATTGCTACGTTGAAAATTCCCTTGAAGAAGAAGATGCTCAATATTTATTATTGATGCCCGTTGATATCCCAGTGGTGATTATTGCCTGGGAAGATGATGATGAAGAAACAGAAGATGCCGAGGCAATTTTACTAGAGGATCAAGAAGAAATTAGCCGTATTTTTGCCGATGCTAAGGCTGTACTAGCAGAATTGGATTTGTCATTGAAGTACACTGCTTACACCCTCACTGTTAGCGGTGAATTGCCCCCCATTGAAGACGAAGATATTCTCACCCTAGAAATTGAGGGCAACGATGCCGCCGCTGAAATGGAAGAGGAAGAGTTGCAGTTCTTGGCTAGTTTTTACCACGAGGAAGAACGCTATAGCATTTACACTCCCCTCGCCCCTTTGTTGTTCCTTGCTAAAGCCGTTAGTGAAACGGAAATTGAGTTGGTACACCCCGACAATGACGATCTGAAACATATCCTAGAAGAGCTTTTATTTGAAGATGCGGACTGATTAGTGGGCGGTCAATACAGCGGGAGAAAGCAGGGGGGTCTTGGGGGAGTTAGAATAGAAGACTGAGCATTTTGACCCAAGGCAGACCATGGCGGAAACGTACCTCTTAGACAAACTAGCTTCTGTGGAGCAGACCTATCAGGAATTGACTAGGATGCTGGCGGATCCGGACATTGCCACCAACCCCGATGAATTGCAACGGGTGGCCAAAGCCCGCTCATCATTGGAAGAAACCGTTGATACCTACGACACTTGGAAAAGAAGCCAAGAGGATTTAAAAGGGGCTCGGCAAATTGTCAAAGAATCCGGCAATGACCCAGAAATGCGGGAAATGGCCCAGTTGGAGGTGGAGGAGTTGGAAAATGCCATTGGGGAATTGGAAAAACGTCTAACTATCCTGCTTTTGCCCAAGGATCCCAACGATGAGAAAAATATCATGTTGGAAATCCGCGCTGGCACCGGGGGAGACGAAGCTAGTATTTGGGCTGGGGATTTGGTGCGAATGTACACAAGATATGCCGAGAGCCAAGGCTGGAAAGTGAGTCTGTTGAGTGAGTCCTTGGCGGATATGGGGGGCTTTAAGGAAGCAATTCTCGAAGTGAAGGGAGAAAGGGTTTACAGTCAATTGAAATTTGAAGCGGGAGTGCATCGGGTGCAACGGGTGCCGGTGACAGAAGCTGGGGGGCGGGTACATACCTCCACCGCCACCGTGGCCATCATGCCCGAAGTGGATGACGTGGAAGTAAAAATTGATCCCAAAGATATTGAAATGAGTACGGCTCGTTCCGGTGGGGCCGGTGGACAAAACGTTAACAAGGTGGAGACGGCGGTGGATCTGTTCCATAAACCCACAGGCATTCGGATTTTTTGCACAGAGGAACGTTCCCAACTCCAAAACCGTGAACGGGCCATGCAAATCCTCCGGGCAAAACTCTATGACATGATGCTCCAGGAACAACAGGATGCCATCAGTTCCAATCGGCGATCGCAGGTCGGGACGGGTTCCCGTTCCGAAAAAATTCGCACCTATAACTACAAGGATAATCGGGTCACTGACCACCGTTTGGGGCGCAACTTTGATTTAAACACGGCCCTGGAGGGTGAAATTCACACCATTATTGAATCCTGTATTTCCCAGGATCAACAGGAGCGGCTAGCGGAATTGGCCGAAGCTACCAATAATTAATCAAATCGGTTGCGGCCTGGCGCAAGGTGAATATCCCCCAAAAGACAATCCTGGCTAGCGCCGGTGACCAGAGGAACATTGCCTGGAAACTGCTCTTGAAAACGCCAATAGGCCAACACAGCAAAGGCGATCGCCTCTTTGAAATCGCTGTTCAGACCAACATCATCGGTGCGCTGAATTTTGGTGTTGGGGCCAAGATGATACTGGAGCCGCTCCCGTAGATAGAGGTTATGGGCACCACCGCCACATAGCAACAGGCGATCGGGCAACTGGGGTAAAAACCGTTGGTATTCCGTCACCACAGAGCGGGCCGTAAATTCCGTCAGGGTGGCCAAAAAGTCAGTTTCATTCAGGCCCTGGCGCTGGGCTTCAATCCAGCAATTGTCGAGGTACTGGGCCCCAAACAACTCCCGCCCGGTGGATTTAGGAGGGCATTGCTCAAAAAAGGGTTCTTGTAACCATTGGTCCACCAATGCTTGCCGGGGCTGACCCTGGGCTGCCCATTGCCCCCCTTGGTCATAGGTTTTTTCTCCCCGGGTAAATTTTTGCACCGCAAGGTCAACTAAGACGTTGGCGGGCCCCGTGTCCCAGCCGCAAATTTTTTCCTGCCAATGGGTTTGACTGCGGGGAGGAAGATAGGTCACATTGCCAATGCCACCCAAATTCTGCACACAGCGGTGTTCATCCTGATCGCTCAAGAGGCAAACGTCAATTTTAGAAACCAAGGGCGCTCCCTGGCCCCCCGCTGCAATATCCGCCGCTCGAAAATTGCTCACCGTGGTCAGTCCCGTCAAACTGGCGATCGCCTCTCCCCGGCCCAACTGCCAACTGTAGCCTAGGGAAAGGGAGTTTTCGGCATTGGGGGGACGATGGAAAATGGTTTGGCCATGGGAACCGATTAAGTCCGCCGGGGGCAAAGATTGTTGAATTTTCTGGGCCGCCTGGGCAAATTCCTTCGCAATATTGTCATCCACTAAGGCGATCGCCTCTGGGCTAGTGGGTTTTCCGCCGCACAAATCTAAAATTTGTTGACGCAAGCCAGTGGGGTAGCCGTAGGTTTCTCCCCGCAGTAAATCCACCCTGAGATCTAACCCAGACCCAGTAATTTCCACTAAACAGGCATCAATGCCATCCACGGAAGTGCCACTAATCAAACCAATGCAATACAAAGTCCTGCTCCTAGCTGTTGTGGTTGAGGTAATTAATAATGAGAGAGTTCAAGAAAGTAATGAAAGCCGCCAGTTGCGTAACAATTCTATGCTGCCATTGACCCTGAATTTAGCAAATATTGCCATGGTAATTTCAACCATGTAGGCTGACTCGGGGATAACCTTCGTCCGGCGATGGAATCTGGCAAACCAAGGGCGATTATCTGAGTTGTTTCTCTCAATCCCGACGGTTTCTCTTTTGCTAATCACATGGAACCCATCAGGATGTTCATCCAGCAGTTGTTGAGAAGGCTTCCAGTCATCAGTGCAGTACACCGTCACTTTTCAGTTTGCCAGTCCTCCAGCAAACGACCTAGGGTTTGACTATCACGATTTCCCAGTTCCCAGTCGATGAGTCTCCCGGTAAGACGGTCATATGCTTTCCATATCCATAACTTGTTTTTTTTATCTGGAGAAAATGCCACAGTTGGTCTAATTCCACCACCATGGCTGAGTCTGGGGCTGGTTTTTCATAGTTTGCTTCACCAAAATCTCTAACCTAGTTGAGCACTGACTGAGTAGAAACTCCCAATAGTTTTGCCGTAGCATTCATTGACATACCACTCATGTACAGTAGGACTGCTTCTAGTTTCATCCAGAGAGGTTTACCCCGTTCCTTGGAGAGATTTGTGAATTGATATTGGCAACTCTTACACTTGAATCGTTGCTTCTCCTTGACAAACCCATTTTTGACCACATTCAAGGCAGTGTATAGACATTTTTTCAAAATCTCATTAGCCAAAGTTGCTCATGATCTCATATCATTGCCCACTTGACACTCTCAAATGTAAAACACCTAAAACTGTCTGCGGGTAAAAATCAAATTTGCTAGGGTGAGCATCAAAGTGATGTAGAGAATGCCGTAGAGTAAGTTGGCCCAAAGTTCGCCGCTGGTGGGCAAAATTCCGTACACCGCCTCATTTTTGAGATTAAATCTTTCCAGGTTGGGCAGCACCAGGTAAAGATATTTAGTCAGGGTTTCGATGTTGGTATTTTTCGTAATTTCCCCCAACTTGAGCAAATCCCGGCTGATATGTCCCATAAAGTACACCCCAAAACTGAGCAGGGTGGCCAAAATGGAACTGGTAAATACCCCAAATAAAATGGCGATCGCCGTGAGGACAGCCAATTCTAGTAAGAGAAAACCCTGGGAAATGAGAATGGCCGTGGGGGAAAAAGGAATTTTGGCCCAGGCCAACATGGCCAAGTAAATGCTGGTCATAATCACCAACATGGCAGCCAGCACCCCCGATAATCCCAAATGTTTGCCGATAATAAGTTCACTGCGGCTGAGGGGCTTGGGAATAAGCACCAACACGGTCCGTTTCTCGATTTCTTTATTGATTAGGCCCGTACCGACAAAAATTGCCACGATCGCCCCCAACAGGGAAGTGGCCGCTAAACCCAGGTCGAGGAAAATTTTACCGTCCGCTCCGACGGAAATTTCTGGCAGTATACGCAGGGCCAGGGCCATCAAAATGGCAAAAAAGCCGATCACATAAAGAATCCGGTCCCGGATAACCTCTCGAAAACCATTGGCGGCGATCGCCCAAATCCTAAAAATGTTGATCATAATTTTCTCAGCAACGCAATTCCCAATAATGATCCCACACAATTTTAAGCAAAATTAAATTCCCCACCAAGGCCGGCCAAAATGGGGAATTAAGAAAATATGACTATGAAATTTTTAGCAAGATTGGTCAAAATCGAGCTGTTGGGCAACCTGAATCCCCGCGAAATTCCAATTTATTTATTACCTGGAATTAATTATCAGGGCCAGGGGAATAGTCCATTTAGCTACCGATGACTATTCCGCCTAGCTACCGATGACTATTCCGCCGCCGGAACGCCGTCCAATAAACCATGGCGATCGAGCACTGCTTGCAGTTGGGACTCTTCATCCTGGGACAAAGAAGTTCTCAGCACTTTACCGCCGTATTTGCTCACATCAGCCAATACCTTGTCGGGGGTCACTTTTCTGACCAGAACAAATAGGGCAGAACTACCGGGGGACATGGTTTCTCCTAGTTCCCGCATGAAATTATCATCCACACCAATGTCACTGAGAGCACCGGCCAAGGCTCCACTGGCCGCCCCTACTGCTGCTCCTAAAAGAGGATTGAAAAATAAAACGCCGATCAATAAACCCCAAAAACCGCCACTAACGGCGCCGGAACTGGTGAGATTAATGGCTTGTTTGAGCTTTATTTTGCCCTTTTCGTCTTTGACCACAACGGCGGCATCTTCCATTTCGATCAAATGCTCTACTTGTAGCTTGGCCAGGGCAAGGCGTACTTCTTCTGCCTTGTATTCATCGTCGTAGCCGATAACAATTAAGTCGCTCATAAAATCTTACTGAAAATAATTGGTGATTACTAGGCTCCATGGTAGCAGTTGTGTTCGAGTTTGAAAGTTGGGGTAACCGCCAATACATAACTAGCCCATCATTGAAGAATCAATTACAATTTGGGGGACCCGGGGGTAAATTAAGTTCTCCGCCACCCCATCGAACCTAGTTTTGACAGTACCAAAAGACTTATCGCCCATGATTAAAGCCTACGCCGCCCTGGAAGCCAACGGAAAACTCCAGCCCTTTGAATATGATCCCGGCGCTTTGGGGGCTAACGAGGTGGAGATTGAGGTGCAATATTGCGGAGTTTGCCATAGTGATTTGTCCATGATCAATAACGAATGGGGCATTTCCAGTTATCCCCTCGTACCGGGCCATGAAGTGGTGGGTACTGTGGCCGCCATTGGGGAAGGGGTGAACCATGTGCAGGTGGGAGATCTGGTGGGGCTGGGTTGGCATGCGGGCTATTGCATGACTTGCCATAGTTGTTTATCGGGTGATCACAATCTTTGTGCCACGGCGGAATCCACCATTGTGGGTCATTACGGTGGCTTTGGTGATCGGGTGCGGGCCAAGGGGGTCAGTGTGGTGAAATTACCCAAAGATATTGACCTAGCCAGTGCGGGGCCGCTTTTTTGTGGTGGCATCACAGTGTTTAGCCCCATGGTGGAGTTGGGTTTAAAACCCACTGCGAAAGTGGCAGTGATCGGCATTGGTGGCTTGGGCCATTTGGCGGTGCAATTTCTCCGGGCCTGGGGCTGTGAAGTGACCGCTTTTACCTCCAGTGCCAGGAAACAAACGGAAGCGTTGGAGTTGGGGGCTCACCATATACTTGATTCCACCGATCCGGAGGCGATCGCCAGTGTGGAAGGCAAATTTGACTACATCATTTCCACGGTGAACCTGAAGCTGGACTGGAATTTATACATCACTACCCTTGCGCCCCAGGGCCATTTCCATTTTGTTGGGGTCGTGTTGGAGCCTTTGGAGCTGAACCTTTTCCCTCTCTTGATGGGGCAACGATCCATCGCCGCTTCCCCCGTGGGTAGTCCCGCCACCATTACCACCATGTTGGATTTTGCTGTGCGTCATAACATTAAGCCCGTGGTGGAGCAATTCAGTTTTGACCAGATTAACGAGGCGATCGCCCACCTGGAAAACGGCAAGGCCCATTATCGGGTGGTGCTCAGCCATAGTAAAAATTAGCCTTGGTAAGATTTATTGCTTTGCTAACTTTGGTGGATCGTGAACCCCTATGTTAAAAGGGTTAAAACTCTAGAAAATTATCGTTTGATGCTCTGGTTTGAGAACGAAGAACAAAAGGTCTTCGATTTGAAACCGTATCTTGACAAGGGGATTTTCAGCCAACTCAAAAATATTTCTCTGTTTAGCTCTGCAAGAATTGTCTCTGGTTCGGTGGAATGGCCGAACGGAGTCGATCTCAGCTTTGATACGCTCTATCTGGAAAGCCTGACATTTGCCGGCGGTCGAGATTCAACCAGCTAGGCAAAACCCCTTGCGGATAGCCGAGGGCAAGGATCTCGGCGGTGTTAAAACAAACAATTTTGACCAAGACATTACTGCTAGAATGGCACATTGAATCAGTTCTTCAGGTAAAAGCAGTATGGGTCGCGCCAAAAAAGTCGTTCTCGCCTATTCCGGTGGGGTAGATACATCGGTTTGTATTCCCTATTTAATGCAAGAATGGGGAGTAGAGGAAGTTATTACCCTCGCGGCGGATTTGGGCCAGGGGGATGAACTGGGACCGATTCAGGAAAAAGCTCTCCGCTGTGGTGCAGTGGAATCCTTGGTTATTGACGGGAAGGAAGAATTTGTTCAAGACTATGCCTTCCGCTCCATCCAGGCCAATGCCCTCTACGAAAACCGTTATCCCCTCTCCACAGCCTTGGCCCGCCCCCTCATTGCCAAAATGTTGGTGGAAGCAGCGGAAAAATACGGTGCCGATGCGGTGGCCCATGGCTGCACTGGCAAAGGCAATGACCAAGTGCGGTTCGACATCAGCATTATGGCCCTCAACCCCAATTTGAAGGTGTTGGCACCGGCCCGGGAATGGAAAATGAGCCGGGAAGAAACCATCGCCTACGGAGAGAAGTATGGCGTGGAATCCCCCGTGAAAAAGTCTTCCCCCTACAGCATTGACCGTAATATCCTCGGCCGTAGTATCGAAGCGGGTCCCCTGGAAGACCCCATGACGGAACCGACGGAAGAAATTTATCTGATGACCAAGGCGATCGCCGATACACCGAACGAGCCGGAATATGTGGATATCGGTTTTGAAAAGGGCATTCCCGTCAGTTTAAATGGGGTGATACTTGACCCTGTTGTCCTAGTGGAAAGGCTGAATGAAATTGCCGGTAACCATGGGGTAGGACGGTTGGATATGGTGGAGAACCGGGTGGTGGGGATTAAATCCCGGGAGATTTACGAAGCTCCGGCCCTATTGGTGTTAATCGATGCCCACCGGGATCTGGAAAGTTTGACCCAAACCGCCGACGTCACCCACTATAAAAACACCGTCGAGGAAATTTATAGTCAGTTGATTTACCGGGGATTATGGTACAGCCCCCTTAAGGAAGCTTTGGATGCTTTTATCGTCAAAACCCAAGAACGGGTTACGGGCATGGTGCGGGTGAAATTCTTTAAGGGCAATGCCAACGTTGCCGGCCGTAAATCTGATTACTCCATCTATGATGCGGAATTGGCGACCTACGGCATGGAAGACCAATTTGACCATAAAGCGGCGGAAGGCTTCATCTATATTTGGGGCTTACCCACCAAAGTTTGGGCCCAGAAAATGCGGGGTTAAGTTCTGACCTCAATAATTTTGCAGCATTGTCGGGTTTAATTGCCCAAACAATTCTTACCTATCACCACCCCGATCGCCAGGGATATGAACCTTGGACCATCGGGGTTTTTGCTGTGGGGAATATGGTGTAGAAGCTCGGGACGGTGGAACGAATTACGGTTAAAATTTGGACTGTTCCTTTTCCTTTCTTCCCCATGCTGAGACTGATTACCGACTGTGATGGCCCGATTATGGATGTTTCTGAGCGGTATTATCAGGTCTATCAATACTGTCTGGAGCAGGTTAAATTACCTGGGCAAAATCTGAACATACTGAGCAAAGCGGAATTTTGGCAAAGGAAACGGAGCAAGGTGCCCAAGGCACAGATTGGCGTTGACTCTGGTTTGACCCCGGAGCAAACGGAAGAATTTGTCGCCATCCGCAATCGCACCGTCCATAGCCAGCCCTACTTGCCCTATGATCTGCCCCTGCCCGGAGTGGGGGGGATTTTACAGGGCATCAAAGACCGGGGTATTGATCTGGTATTAATGACTATGCGGCGGGAAAGTGAACTGCAGGAAGCCCTAGACCACAATCACTTTAACCATTTTTTCCCCATCGATCGCCGTTATTGCTTAGAGGATGGTTATGTTAAAACCGGCGACACTAACGATAAACCCCTCTTAATGGAACGGGCCCTAGCGGAATTACCTCCGGCGGATAGTGTGTGGATGGTGGGGGATACCGAAGCGGACATTTTGGCGGCCCAGCGGGGTAATATGCCGGCGATCGCCGTTTTGTCTGGCATTCGCAACCGAGAACAATTAGAACGTTATCAACCGGATTTTATTGTCAATAATTTAGCCGAAGCAGTGAATTTGTTTTACCAACACCACGGGGTTGAATAGGGGTTGAATAAGTTTTGTGCCAACCACTGGAAATCCAGTTGGCAAATCGTCCATACTGAATGCTAGGGACTAATCAGAGCCCTGGTGGGGAGTAGAAATTAATACGACTAAAGCATCGAGTTGAAATCTTAGGAGCAAAATATGATTAGCGTCGGACGACAAATTACTATAGCCCTCGGGCTAATGGCGATCGCCTTTGGTTCTGCGTTGCCGGTTCAAGCCCAAATGATGACAGAAGAAAATCTTAATGCCTTGCCCCAATCGGAAGGCAGTGCGGCGGATTTAGCCGGTATTTTGCCCAAGGATAGTGCCCTCTGGCTGGGGGGCGTCGGGGGAGAGGGGGATATCGATGCAGAAGCAGACTACAACCCCTATGAAATTCGTTCAGACCAATTGGATGGGCAACTGACGGACATAGAGAAAGAACAATTATTGGAAAGCTCCCAACTCCGCCTCGGTATTGGTAGTTTCTAACTATCAACGTCCCTGAGGTTGATTAATCCACCACATTGTTCCAAGTAGTTCTAAGTAGGGGCGGGGTACCAAATATCTTCCACTTGTTCCACCAAAGCTTTAGCCCAGGCGGTGGAAGGTTTTGATGCAACATTAGGATTTAACAAAGTCACATGGCCCAGCTTGCGACCGGGGCGACATTCCCCTTTGCCGTACCAATGCACATGGCTATGGGGCAGAGCGGCAATTTCAGCCAATTGTGGTTGATAATCGCCTGCTGATACTTCGTAGCCCAATAAATTCACCATCACCGCTTGGCCGCAATGCAAAGCCGATGAACCCAATGTTTGTCCAGTCACTGCTTGCAGTTGCAAAGCAAATTGGGAAGTGTGGCAGGCATCTAAACTGAAGTGGCCAGAATTGTGGGTGCGGGGAGCTAATTCGTTGATTAGCAACCGTTGCGCCGGGGTATTGGTTTGGCTCGATTCCGGTAACAGGAAAAATTCGATCGCCAGGATGCCGACGTAGTCCAAATGGTTGAGAATGCGGCGGCAGTAATCCTGGGCCGTGGCAGCAATGGCGGCATCAATGGGGGCGGGGGCCACCACCCAACGGCAGACCTGATCAATTTGGCGGGTTTCCACCACTGGATAAATTTCCATTTCTCCTTTAGCATTGCGGGCCCCAAGGACGGCCAACTCCCTTTCGTAGGGCACAAAACTTTCCACCATCCAACTACCAGGAGAGGCTTGACTCAAATCTGGTAAATCCGCCGGGGAATTAATAATTTGGGTTCCTTGGCCGTCATAGCCGTGGCGACGGGCCTTTAACACCCAGGGAAAAGCGGGCAACTGGGAAGGCAATGATTCCAGAGCCCAAAAGTCCGGCACAGGTACACCGAGGTTTTGCAAAAAATGGCGTTGTTCCCATTTATCCAATAAAGGAGCGAGGGAATCGAGCTGGGGATAAAAAGTAACTCCTTGTTCAGCTAACTTTTCCAAGCTGGGCAAATCGACAAATTCATTTTCAAAGGTGATTACCCCACAGTGTTCAGCCAACGCCTTGGTACCCTCTCCATCGGCGATCGCCGCCAACACCACTTTGTCAGCCAATGCCACTGCCGGATCGGTTTCCTCCGGGGTTTGCACTGCCAATTTAAGCCCTAATCGGGGGGCTTCCTGGGCCATCATCCAGGCCAACTGTCCACCACCAACTACCCCTACTGTGGTTAATTGTTTTTCCATCGAACTATCTACTGTCGCCTAGGAGTTTACTTTGCAATATTTATGTCTACTTAATCCATCCCCCACGCTTTCCCTGACAAGCTCCGACAAATGGGGGAACCTTGAACAACCATGGCGCTCCCTAACCGGGGACTGGGCAGGATTTTCCTAACAGACTCTATCCTTTTGACAAGTTTGATTTAACCCGATGGTTTAATCTTTTTTTTTAGGAACAACCAAGGGATTCCCTGGTGCTGTTGCCGGTTTTGGGGTTGACCCCATCAGCCACTTCACATAAGGCGGCCACCTGTTCTGAATCCAACACCGCAAGGGTAAAGTCAGCGCCCTGAATTTTGGCATTTTTAAAGGAAGTCCGGAGCATAATTGCCTCTGCTAAGATGGCATTCTCCAAATTAGCCCCATTGAAACTGGTCAAATAGGCCAAACCATTGGTCAGATCCGCCCCTTTGAGGTTGGCATCGGTGAGGTTAGCACCATTAAACACGGAGCCCCGCAAATCCATAGCTTCAAAAATACTGCTGGTCAAGTCCACATTGGTGAACTGGGCGGTGAGCAGGTCTTGGTCCCGAAAATCCGTTTCCGCCAACACGATATTTTCAAAAGCTGAAGCTCCCCCGGTCACGGAAGAAGAACTAGCGGCGATCGCCGGGGCAGACCAGATCAAACAGGCCACGGTGAGCACAACAAGGAAGGACTGACGAAACACTTTCAGCATTGGGGAAGCGATAACCTGAATTCAGGGCGGCGGTGAGATGTAGACACCAACTAGATTATCAGCAATCAAGGCGCGGGCATACCCCCAACGGCAGATAGGGATTATATTCTGGTCATTTCTTTGGCGACAAGAATTTGTTGATTCACCGGGGCGGTAACCAATGTAGCTAAAAATTAGTGCCGGTAAATTAAGTCTGACCTTGCTATGATCAGGGATGTCTTTTATCCTCTTTTATTGAATATGTACTATTTGCCCCAGCCTCCCTATTTTTTAATTGCGGTAGGGCTTTTTGTTGGGATTTCCTGTGGCGCGGCCTTTGAAGCCACCTTGAAACAGAAAGTGAAGCTTTGGCTAAATACCCCCGCCAGTACTTTGGCAGACCTAGATTTACAACTGCCTTTTATTGGTATCTGTGTGGGAGTTTGTGTATTTTTAGCTTCTGGAGTGCAAATTTTTCTGGGTAATGGTTGGATTTCCTACGCCATTTCCTTGCCCATTACCATTTTTATCGCGGCGTTGGTGTGGCGACAATTGGATAGTTTGCTCAAACAATTAAAAAGCGGTGGATCTGCGGCCATTGATTTAGATATCTTCTAATTAAAGAGAAGAGTTGCCACAATTTTGTTATGGATATTATGGATTTACCCGTTCTCGGCTCCACCCTATTTTTTACCATTTTTTCCCTGATTGGCTTGGTGTTTTTCATCCGTTCTTCGGTTAAAGACCGAACCCAGAAAATCCGGGCTTGGATCGATAATCCCGAGGCGGGCATATTGGATGAGATTAAAACCTATTTCAATAGCCGGGCCTACCGCATTACTAACATTGACCCAGTCCAACAGGCGATCGCCTTTGAGGGGAATGTACAGGCTAGTCCATTTCTCGCAGTGTTTTTGAGTTTGTTGGCGGCCCTAGGACTGCTCTGCCTTGCTTTGGTGTTAGCCGTATTTTGGCCCCAACGGGGTTTTCTCTTTTTCTTCCTACTCTGGTTAGCTCCCCTAGCGGGAACTTTTTACTGGCAAAAAGCGGCCAGGGTAGAAGCGATTACGTTGGAATTGGGAGATCCGGATCAACCTTCCCATCCGGGGCAATATCCTCTAACCATCACCGCCCATCGGGACGAGTTGCGGGAATTACAGGCCCAATTTCCCCTAGATTGGCAAGGAGGAAGTTCCCATTAATATGAGTGATACAGCGGTTACAGTATCTAAAGTAGTGCGGTAAAACTTTTAAAGCATAGGAATTACGCCTGTTTTATGCTGATTAAACTGATGCAAGATTTGCTGTATTTTTGGAGAATTTGCCCAGACTAACTTATTTATTTTTCAATTTTTGTTCCGTTAACTTTGCTTGATAACAACTAAATTTCAAACCCATGGGCTTAGCCGTTGACAGTAATTTGATTGGTAAAATTTTAGCCCCTGCCTTGAGGCTTTGGCTCCGTTCCCAGGTGGAAACGGTGGAGAGTTTGGAATTGGAAATTGACGGCAAAGACCGACAAATTTTGCGGGGTTATGTACCCAGGGTTGCCCTCAGCAGTGATAGAGCCATTTACCAAGGCCTACAACTAGGAAAGGTGTTACTCCGGGGGGAAAATATCCGCATTAACATTGGTCAGGTAATCAAGGGGAAACCCCTCAAATTATTGGAACCAATTCGAGTCAGTGGAGAGTTACAAATCTCCCAAAGCCATCTCCAGGCATCCCTAACATCCACCTTACTGGCCGCTGCTTTTGGGGAATTGTTGGTGGCTTTGTTAGCGGAACAGGGGGTGGCAGATCCCCAGGGCCAGTTAGAAAATTACACTTTCCTTTGGCAGGCGATCGCCTTGGAGAATCAATCTTTTCAGCTCAAGGGTGAAGTACAAGACCCCCAGGGTCAAAGCCATGATCTTTTAGTGCAGGCCCGTCTCCAATTGGCCAGTCCCAAAACCTTACATCTCGAAGACATTACCCTACTAGGACTACCGGCGATCGCCAACCGAAACTTAGAGCGTTTGACTATTGATTTAGGGGAAGATGTGGACCTTGAATCCCTCGATCTAAACAATGGCGAGCTTTTCTGCCTTGGTCAGGTGTTAATCCGTCCTTAAATCTTGGCAGCACAAAGTTGTTATCTACCCCCTAAATTCCCCAACAGTTGATGATTTGTATCTAGTTCCCCCCAACTTGGTGAATCAGGGGGGCGTTCAAACACTTTTTACACGTTGGAATAAACGCTGTTTCTCAAGATGGTATAACCCTTGATTAACTCTTGAATACCCCGTCCCAAAGACCAGTCGGGAGTAAAGCCAGTGCTCAAAATCCTCTGGTTGGAAACAATGTAATCCCGCTTATCTGGATCCTCTCCGATGGGAGCTTCTAGATAAACAAAATTGGGCAGATATTTACGAATTTCGTCACAAAGTTCCAGTTTAGACAAATTAGCATCTTCCAAACCAACGTTATAGGGCTTACCCTTCATGGATTCAAAGTTTTCCAAGCCATGGAGAAACACCTTAGCCACATCCCGGATATGAATATAATTGCGCTTGAAATGACCTTCAAAAATAACCACTGCCCGGTCGTAAAAGGCGCGGTACACAAAGTCATTGACCAACAAATCTACCCGCATCCGGGGAGCCATACCAAATACTGTCGCCAGGCGAAAAGTCATGCCGTTATCCCGGGCTAACACCGCTTTTTCCGCTTCCACCTTAGTTACCCCATAGAGGGAAATTGGTCGCAGGGGACTTTCTTCGGTACAAAATTTACCCTTTTCGCCAATGCCGTAGCCACTGTTGGTAACTGGCATCAAAATCCGCTGTTGAGGGCTGGCAAGTTGACAGATCATTTCCACCGCCGTCTGGTTAGTGGTTTTAGTACCAATTTGATCGCGACTGCACAGGGGAGCACCCACTAGGGCCGCCAGGGGAATGATTACATCGGCGGTTTTGAGCTGTTCTTTAATAAGGTCTTCCTTGCGGCAATCCCCCCGGATAACGTTAAAGGTTTCATACTGACAGCATTCCGCCAAGCTATTTTGCTGGAACATGAAGTTGTCTATCACGGTTACCTCGTAACCCGCCGCCAACAAAGTGGGGGTTAGGACAGAACCAATGTAGCCACCGCCACCGGTAATCAAAATTTTCATAATCACTCCTCCATGTTCTCTTTAACTATTGTTGAGCAAAAAATATCCGTTCCCAGTAAAGCAAAAAAAGGGCAACTTGCCAGAATTATTGCGGGATAGTGAGGGCATCGTGGCGTTTGACCTCCTCCAGATATTGCCCGATCGCCTCGGAGGTTTTGCCCATGTAACGCACTACCCCCCGGTCTAGCCAGATGGTAGTAGGACAGGCATCTTGGATAAAACTCAGGCTATGGGAAACCACCAGAATAGTGGTGTTATGCCCCCAGAGCTTATCCATGCGGGCCTGGGACTTATGCTTAAAACTCTCATCCCCCACCGACAGGACTTCATCCAAAATTAGAATATCCGGCTCCACATCGGTGGCAATGGCAAAGCCCAACCGGGCCGACATCCCCGAAGAAAGGGACTTCACCGGCATATCGCCCAGGGTCTGTAACTCAGCAAAATCAAGGATGGAATCTACCCTGTCCAACATTTCCTGGCGGGAAAATCCCAACATGACGCCGTAGAGGATGATGTTATCCCGCACACATAAATCCGGGTCAAAGCCAGCGCCCAACTCGATTAAGGGGGCTATTTCTCCCCTTACCCTTAGACTGCCGGCAGAAGGTTCCAAAATACCGCAAATCACCTTGAGCAGGGTAGACTTCCCCGAACCATTGGAGCCGATGATGCCAATTTTTTCCCCCGTCACCACCGTAAAATCTATATTGTCTAGGATCAGCTTACGGGAAGGCTTACGATACTTACCTTCAATAAAAGATAGTACGGTGCGCTTCAGGTCGTAGGAAAACTCCTCCTGGGTTCGACGGTACAAAGAAACCTTATCAAGACGAATAACTTCAGACATCTAAAATTAGCTTTACAACAAATCCATGAAATTCTTTTGCCAGGAGCGAAAGCAGAACCAACCCAAGGCCAATAAGATTAAACCATTTAATAGTCCATGGACGATCAAACCAGACTCGGGCAAATCCCCCGACAGGGAAATTTGACGAATACTGTCAATGATCGGTAACAGGGGGTTGATGACTAAAAAGCGACGCACTTGTTCCGGCACAATTTCCGATGGATAAAAAATAGGCGAGCCAATCCAGAGCATGAAGGTAACTAGCTCGTAAAAGTAGGGCAAATCTCGGAAAAACACATAAAGGGCACTGACAAAAAAACCCACCCCAGTGCACACTAGGCTCAGGGCCAAGAGGGGAAAGAAGAGGCAAAGGGCATTGACCAACCACCAGCCAGATTCCCAAGACTTATAAATAGTCACGATCGCCAAGAGGGGGAGTGGCCCCACCACAAATTGGAAAACGTTGGCAATGATCATGGACAGGGGAAAGACACTGATGGGCAGTTTGATCTTGTTCATTAGCCCCCCGCTGGCCACCACACTGGACAGAGCTTGACTGGTGGAAGAGGAAAAAAAGTTAATCACCAACAGCCCCGTAAAGGCCGCCAGGACATAGTTCAGAGCGGAACCATAAAAGGAGGCAAAGGCCGCGCCGAAAATGGCCGCATAAATCCCCGTCATAATTAGGGGGTTTAGCAATGACCAGTAAACCCCCAAAAAGGAACCCCGGTAACGGCCTTTCAGGTTGCGCTCCACTAATATCTGTAACAGTTCCAAGTAGCGCTGAATGGGGGACCAGTTCACCCTTGTCGGTAGCGAAAGAGCCATAAAAAATTCTAAAAAATTGCGGGGCGGCGCCGAGCTAAACAAGAATTGTATAGAGTTGTGTGGCCTTTGTCGAGATAGTTAGATCGTGTGAACTAATAAGGCTTCTCTGAACCAATGGGAAAACAGTGTGCTGATTTCTGAAATCACCATTAATTCAAGCGCTCGAAAAAATCTGCTAGCGAGGTTAGAATAGGCCAGTTCACAAATCTCCCTGCCCAAATTCCATGGTTGTCAGCACCGTTAATCCCACAGCGCCCATGCCTGTGACCCCTATTTTTAACCCCACTGGCAACGATTCCGTCGAGAACCGTACCATTTGGTTTGGTAACACCACCAATTTGATGCAATTAAACGATGTCCGCTACAACTGGGCAGTGGGTTTGTACCAGCAAATGAGAGAGAACTTTTGGATTCCCCAGCGCTTAGACATTACCCAGGATGTTACTGATTACTGGAACCTAACCAACGAAGAACGGTATGCTTTCGACGGGATTTTGTCTTATTTGACCTTTCTAGATTCTGTCCAAACTTGTAACATTCCCCATTTGAAAAGTAGCGTTACCGCTCCAGAAATTAGCCTTTGTATGGCGGAGCAAATTTCCCAGGAGGGCATGCACAACCAGAGCTACCAGTACATGATCGAGACGATTATTCCCACAGAAAAGCGGGATACGGTGTACGAATTTTGGCGCACAGACCGGGTGTTAAAAGAACGGTGCGAGTACATCGCCATGCTCTACCAAAAATATGTCGATCATCCCACCCAGGAAAATTATTTTGTCGCCTTAATGGCGGACTATTTGTTGGAAGGATTATATTTCTACAATGGTTTCATTTACTTTTACAATCTGGCTTCCCGCATGTTAATGCCCGGTTCCGCCGACATTTTTAAAATGATCAACCGGGATGAGTTGAGCCACGTGCGTCTCTACCAAAAGCTAATTCCCGAAGCGATGCAAGTCTTCACCCACTCCACAGATCAAATTTATGAAATGTTTGACAAGGCAGTGGAGTTTGAATGTCGTTGGACTAACCACATTGTCGGCAACAATATCCTCGGCATTACGGAATCTAGTACGGAACAGTACACCAAATACCTTGCTAACAGTCGTCTGCGGGCGATCGGCTTGGATCCCCTTTACACTGAACCCCGCTATGGAAAAAGCCCCTACACCCACTTGGAGCGTTTTTCCGATACGAAAAAAGAAGCCCACACCAAGGCGAACTTCTTTGAAGCAACGGTGACTAGCTATGTGATGTCTTCTGGGGTAGCTGGTTGGGATGAAATTTAAGGGTTGCTCTGTAACCTAACCATTCATTTCTCTGATGTTGCCATTGACCGTCAGTAAGGTAAGTGGAAAACCAAGAACTGCGCCTAAGGGGTGATCATTGTACCTCCCTGCCGGTGGATGATTTCCCAGGCTTGCCCTAACTGGCCAATGCCACACCACTGCCCAGTGCCTTCCACAAAGCGACAGGCCGCTTCCACCTTTGGTCCCATGGAGCCCTCTGCAAAACGGTAACGGCGCAGATTTTTCGGGGTGGTTCGCTCGAAACGGTGGGAGTAATTAGTGCCCCAGTTTTCATACACGCCATCGGTATCGGTGAGGAGTAGTAACCCCTGGGCTTGGAGATTTTTGGCCAACAGAGCGGCGGCCAAGTCTTTGTCGATCACAGCTTCCACCCCCTGCATGCCCCCGGCTTCATCTACCACAATGGGAATGCCCCCGCCCCCGGCACAGACTACCAAGGCACCACTGTTGACTAGCAGTTGAATGGTGGGTAGCTCAATGATGCGTTGCGGTTCCGGGGAAGCTACCACCCGACGGTAACCTTGGCCGTCAGCGGCGATCGCCCACCCCCTTGCCTGGGCCAACTGTTGGGCCTGGGGGAGGTCATAAATGGGGCCGATGGGTTTGCTGGGGCGCAAAAAAGCTGGATCCTGGCGATCGACCACAATTTGGGTCAAGAGGGTGACCACGTCCCGGCCGGGCAGTTGGTTGCGTAATTCCTGTTCCAGGAGATAGCCGATCATGCCTTCGGTTTCCGCCCCTAAAACGTCTAGGGGGTAGGGCTTACAGGATTTTTCACATTCTCCCTGCAGGGCCAGTAAACCCACCTGGGGGCCATTGCCGTGGGTGACCACTACAGAATATTCCTGCACCACCTTGGCGATCGCCAGGGCCGCAACGCGAATGTTAGCTTTCTGAATTTCCACTTCCGGAGGTTGGCCCCTCTGCAACAGGGCATTACCACCCAAAGCAATGACAATGGGTCTGGGGTTAGGAGATGTCATGGACTTTGCCCCCTAGCCCCCGTTGGGCTAAAAATAAATCCACGGCGCTGCCTAATCCCGGTTCTTCCGCTTCGGCATAATCGTAAAAAACCCGCACCAATGGCTTATTCAGGGCAATTAACCGACCCAGATCACTGGGGGTACCGGACACCACCACATCCACGTCAGCGGCATTGAGGGTATCGGCCAAAGCTTTTAATTGGGCAGGAAAGTAACCCATGGCGGGCAAAATTTGGCTCAAATGGGGAAATTTAGCGTAAACTGCTGCGATTTCCGGCACAGCGTAGGGTCTGGGGTCAACTATTGCAATGTTTTCAATGTCCTTAACTGCTTGGTAACCCGCACCATGGCCCATGCCTCCGTGGGTGGTAGTGGGGCCGTCTTCCACCACAATGACCCGTTTGCCCCGCAGATCCAAGGGGGGCTCTAACCGTAACGGCGATCGCCCCTGGATGATTTTGGCACTGGGGTTTAACTGGGCGATGGAGTCCCGCACTTGGGCAATGTGGGCGGCCGTAGCCACATCAGTTTTGGGAATTAAGACAATATCGGCCATCCTCAGCGCCGTTTCCCCTGGATGGTATAAATTTTCATCTCCAGGTCGGAGAGGGTCCACCAGCACAATGTGTAAATCCGGTCGCACAAAGGGAAAATCGTTGTTACCTCCGTCCCAGAGAATGACATCACTTTCCAAAGAGGCTTTTTCCACAATTAGGCCGTAATCCACCCCGGCATAGACCACATGGCCGGCTAAGATATGGGGCTCGTATTCTTCCCTTTCTTCCACTGTGCAGTGGGCCTGGTCTAAATCTTCTAGGGTGGCAAACCGTTGCACTGTCTGCTTTTCTAGATTGCCATAGGGCATGGGATGGCGAATGGCACAAACCCTTAAACCCAGTTGGCGTAACCGTTGGGATAACCAGCGACTCACCTGGGATTTACCGCAGCCGGTACGCACCGCCGACACCGCAATCACCGGCACTATGGCTTTGATCATGGTTTGATCTGGTCCCAGGAGAACAAAATCCGTTCCGATCGCCAAGGCCCGGGAGGCGAGATGCATTACCTGTTGGTGGGACACATCACTATAGGCAAATACAATCTGATCAACTTGGTTTTCCCGGCAAAAATGTTCTAACTCCCCTTCCTCAATGATGGGAATGCCCTGGGGGTACAGTGCCCCCGCTAAACCCGGCGGATAACGGCGATCGGCAATGCCAGCAATCTGGGTAGCGGTGAAGGCCACCACTTCATACTGGGAATCATCCCGATAGACCTGATTGAAATTGTGAAAATCCCGCCCCGCAGCTCCTAAAATCACCACCCGCCGACGGTTGTCAGTAATTGCATTCGTAACCATAGCCCCTTTCCTCCGGACAATAAGCCACGCCGTCACCACTCCCCACCAAGGCAACGTCCGTTTGTTTGATTAACTTGTCGAGCTCAGACACCAGCTCAAAATATGATTAACCGGGCAGTTTTAACGCGTTTTTATCCCTGCTCTGCATTGATCCCCGGTTGCTTTTCTACCTTTTATGATAAACACCAACGGGATTATCCCCAGAACCCTTGTTACAATACTTTGCCTGGGAAACATCTCCTTAACCCTAGTTCAGCCGAAAAATTGCCCATTTTGACGCAGAAAAACCGCTAGGATAGGTCAAATTTAAGGCAACTTTAACTTTGTCTTTTACTCAACCTTTTTTTAATTTACTCCCCCCACCATTGCACCATGGCGATCGCCTCAATCTTTCAAGGGATTTTGCCCTATTACAGGAAGCCATTTTGGCGCCATCTTCTCCTCGGTCTGCTAGTAAGTTTGGCGATCGTTCACCCTTTTCCTCTCTTTGGCCAACTCCAAGCCCAAAACGCCTTTCCCGAAATTAGGGGGGTGTGGATCACTAATAACGACACTGTTAGATTTTTAGATGAGAATCGCACCACTGAATCCATTAATCTCCTGGCCGATCTAAACTTCAACACCATCTACCCCGTAGTCTGGAACTCCGGCTATGTGCTCTACGAAAGTGAATTTGCTAAAAGGGAAGGATTGCAGCCCTTTAGCCCCAGGGGAGACCAGGGTCAGGATGTGCTAGCAGATATCATCGCCAAAGCCCACCGCCGCAACATGTTGGTTTTGCCCTGGTTTGAATTTGGCTTTAAGGCTCCCCCCATGTCGGAACTAGTTAAACGCCATCCTTGGTGGTTTACCCAAAAGCGAGATGGCACCAAAACGTCGGTGAGTGCCGCTGGAGAAGTAATGTGGATGAATCCCTTCCACCCCCAGGTACAGGCTTTTATCACCCAACTGGTCATGGATGCAGTCAACAAATACGATTTGGACGGAGTTCAGTTCGACGATCACACCGCCTTGCCCAACGAATTTGGCTACGACAATTACACCATTTCCCTATACCAACAGGAAACAAAAAAAACTCCCCCAAGCAACCCCAAAGATCCCGCCTGGATTCGCTGGCGAGCTGATAAAATTACGGCTTTCATGGTGCAGTTAAATGCTCGCATTAAAGCTGCTAAACCTAATATTCTCGTATCCGTTTCCCCCGCCACCTATAATCTCGCTTACAACACCTTTTTACAAGACTGGTTAGATTGGATCCGCAAAGGGATTGTTGACGAAGTAATAGTTCAGGTTTATCGGACTTCCCTACCCACTTTTACCGAGCCGATCCAGCGGGCGGAGTTTCGAGAAGCCAAAACCCGAATTCCCACTGCCGTTGGTATCCTCACTGGATTGCCCACTAAGCAGGTTCCCATGCCCCTGGTGAATGACAAGGTTTATGCTGCCCGGGCCCAGGGCATGGGGGTTGCCTTTTTCTATTACCAAACCCTCTGGGACGTTGCACCGGAGGAAAAGGATTATCGCATTCAGTCCTTTCGTCGCCTATTTGCTTCCCCAGCCCCCCGCAGTTTAGCTAGAATTGCCCCTGTCTC
>NZ_JADEVV010000047.1 GCF_015207985.1 Synechocystis salina LEGE 00031
CAAATAGGCCGGGGGGTCGGGGAATTTGCCTAGGGGAAGGTAACTGGGGTAGGGACGGAATGGGGGGATTGGTAATGGGCAAACGACTCAAATTGCCATAGCTGGTTAAAGGCGGCAAATTGGGGTAAGCCGGTAAATTGGGCATGGCCGGCGGCGGCGGCATAATGCCCGGGCCCGGAGGCAGAGAATAGTTATAGTCACCACTGGGGGGAGTGGGCAAATTGGGGTCGGCGGGAATGGTGCCGGGGTCACTGCCACCGGGAGCAGTGGGAAACAGGGCACTGCCGGAAAAAATATCTGTTTCTGGTAAACGACTTTGTTCCGCCGGAGTTAATTCGATCACCCCCACAGGATTGCGGTCTGCCAGGTCGTCCCCGGTGGGTTCTTGCCATTGCCAATGGGGTAAAGCCAAGCCCAAAATAAAGCCATGGATGCCGAGGGAACTCAAAATAGCCACATTGACCGGAGTGAATACCTGGCCCAATGAGGGAGCATTGCTTAACCTGAGGGGTAAATCCATTGCCATAGGTCGATCGCCATTCAGAAAAACTTTGACGGTCCCAGTCTCCAGCAGGGCAAAGTGAAGAAAAATGCCAGTGCGAGAGGCTGTTTACACAGTTCCCCCAAAATAACACAAACCCTTTGGCGATCGGTGTTAGCCCTTGGCCACTGTCCCCCTGACCCCCAGATAACGGAGCAAAAATGATAGGTTAGGATGCTAGATTGCCTTTGATCCCCTAGCCAATATCGATCGCCGTTGATTGTTTATGTTTATTTCCCCCCCCCGTAACTTACTGAAGGTTGCTGTCCAACGTGTGGGTGGCTTCGTCATCGCCCTAGGCTTAGTGGCTGGAGGAGCTTTACCGAGCCTCGCCAAGGATGTTCTGCTCCAGGTTGGGGTGGTGCAACGCTTTGGGGACGAAGACCGAGACCAACTCACCATCAGCGGGGTGGGCAACGACGATCTGACCTTTACCGCCGTCAATAACCAGGGGGAAAGGGTCACTCTCCAGAGCAAGCAAGGTACCATTGCCATTGGCCGCCGGGCCGTGCCGAGGAAATTGGCGGAAGTATTGGTGTTGGGGGACCATGCCACCTTTGAAACGGCGGAGGACGATGCCCTCCGTTGGCAAGCTCAAGGTATTGCAGTGGAAGTTACCCAACCAGGGCGTTGGCAAGTGTGGGCTAAACGGGACGTATATGATAGTCCCCTGGTGCGCCGTTGGTTGCTGGCAGATTTAAAAAAGCAGGGTTACCAATTGCCCTACCTGGAAAGTGTACTATTGGACAGTAAGCCCCAGGCCATGGTGGTTATCAATGGTCAAAGTTACCCCGCCGACCAACTGACCATCACCGCCGCCAAAAATCAAATTCAAGTTACGGAAGGGGAGAAAAAATTTGTCTATGGCGGTTGGTTGCAACTCCAGCCCAACTCCTACGGCAATTACACATTGGTTAACCATGTGCCCCTGGAAACCTATCTCCGGGGTGTGGTGCCCCATGAAATTGGCCCCGGTGCCCCCCCCACTGCGGCCAAAGCCCAAACCATCATTGCCCGCACCTATGCCCTCCAAAACCGGCGTCGTTTTGCCGCCGATGGTTACGAGTTGTGTGCCACCACCCACTGCCAGGTTTACTACGGTTTAAGTGGCACTAGCCCCAGGGCCGATGAGGCGATTAGGGAAACGGCGGGGCAGGTTTTAACCTATAACAATCAATTGGTGGATGCCCTTTATTCCTCTACGGCGGGGGGGGTGACGGCCAAGTTTAGCGATGTCTGGAATGGGGAAGAGCGGCCCTATCTCCAGGCGGTCATCGACTCGGCCCAGCCCATTTGGAATTTGTCCAACCAAAGCCTGGCCGATGAAGCGACTTTCCGTAAATTTATCAACCTCAAGGAAGGATTTAACGAAACGGGGCGGAAGTTTCTGCGCTGGCGCTACCCATCTACGTTGGCGGAATTGAATCAAGATCTGAAAAAGTATCTGACCAACCGGCGCCATCCCCTGGCGGACTTCACCACCATTTACGATATGAAGGTCACTAGGCGATCGCCATCGGGGAGAATTTTAATGCTGGAGGTGCTGACCGATAAAGGCGTGGTGGAATTGGCTAAAAACGAAGCCCGCAGTGCCTTTGGTCCTCCCCGCAGTACCCTGTTCTACCTGGAACCCACCTACGATGCTAACCAGCGACTCCAAAGCGTCTTTTTCGTTGGGGGAGGCTTTGGCCATGGGGTCGGCATGAGTCAATTTGGCTCCTATAAGCTATCCCAGTTGGGATGGTCGGCGGAACAAATCTTAGCTTTTTATTATCCTGGCACTCAAATCAGACAGCTCAATGAGCAAATTCTAGGGCAAACTCCCCGCCCTTGATGCCAACTTTTTTTCACCTACATTCTCACCCCACTGCGTATGACTTCCATGCCCATCGAAATTTCTGTTCAGGACTTAGCCCTGATGTTGGCTCACCCCAACGGCGATCGCCAGTTGATTGATGTGCGGGAACCCCATGAGGTGGAAATTGCGGCCCTGCCAGGCTTTGAAACCCTGCCCTTGAGCGAGTTTGCCCACTGGTCTGATACCATTCAAGAACGATACAAATCTGACCAAGAAACTGTGGTGCTTTGCCACCATGGCATCCGTTCAGACCAAATGGCCCACTGGTTAGTGGATCAAGGTTTTAGTAAAGTTAAAAACGTAGTGGGGGGAATTGATGCCTATTCCCGTGTGATTGATGCCACCATTCCCCGTTATTAACTCCCATTGGCATAACTGCAGAGGACCGAACTGTTTGGTTTTGAGGACAATAGCCGATATTATTAAGAAAAGTAACCGGGACGGACGGGACTGTCCCCATGGCCTGGTGTCTAGTATTATCGTCAACTTGGTTAACTGTTAGCCCGCCAGTCAATAGTCAACTTTTTTAATATCCAACAGGGCCCTTTGCCCAAGCAATTTCTCCTACAGAAAATATCCCCGGAGGTATTTACATCATGTCCATTCGTCTTTACGTCGGTAACCTACCCAAAGAATCCATTGAGCGGGAAGCACTACAGGAAGTATTTGCAGAAGCCAATGCTGTTGTTTCCACCAAAGTTATCAAAGACCGTAAAACGGGTAAATGCCGGGGATTTGCTTTTGTAACGGTTTCCACTGACGAAGCGGCGGATGAATTCATCGAGAAATATAATGGCCAATCCTTTATGGACAGCCCTTTAAAAATCGAAAAGGCTAACCCCCGCTCCAAGGATGACGAAGAAGGAGGCAGTGAAACTCCGGCGGCCAGTGGGGAAAAAACCAAGCAACCCCGCACCGATAAAAAACGGAGTAATAAAAAAGCGGCAGGGGCCAGTGCCAATACTAGCACCGCTTCTGAAGGTTTCCAGCCCGACCCCCGCTGGGCAGACCAGTTGGCCCAACTGAAGGAAAAATTGACGGCGGCCCAGTAGGCCCACGTTTCTTTCCTGGCCAGAACCATTTTGAGGATTTTGGCACCGTACAAATTTCGGCGATCGCCGGACAGTTTTCCTTTGGCTAGGGCTGATCAAAAAAACCATAGAGTTTCAATAAAGCCTGGGTAATTGGGGGAGTAGGATTTTGCCACACGTTTAGGTTAATGACCCAATTTAATTAAAAAATTTAAAAGACAAAATAATGGAGGTTAAATTTTTATGGCTGAGCTAGATGCGGCCAACTTGATGAAACAAGCAGTGGGGAAAGCCGCCGCTGACCGGGTTAAGTCCAACACCATTGTCGGTTTGGGCACCGGTTCCACCACTGCCTACGCCCTAGAATTCATTGGCGATCGCCTCAAAAAAGGAGAATTGGAAAATGTAGTGGGCATTCCCACCTCCTTTCAGGCGGAAGTGTTGGCCCGTAAATACGGCATTCCCCTGACGACGTTGGATGTGGTTGACCGCATTGACATTGCCATCGACGGAGCGGATGAAGTTGACCCCCAGAAAAATTTGATTAAAGGGGGAGGGGCCGCCCACACGAGGGAAAAAATTGTTGATGCTTTGGCGGAAACTTTTCTAGTGGTGGTGGACAGTGGCAAATTGGTGGACAAATTAGGTTCCACTTTTTTACTGCCGGTGGAAGTGATTCCCATGGCCCTGACCCCCGTAATGCGGGCTTTAGCCAAACTAGGTGGTAAGCCCGAACTACGTATGGGGATTAAAAAAGCTGGCCCCATTGTCACCGACCAAGGCAACCTCGTCATTGACGTTAAATTTGATGCCATTGCCGACCCAGCGGAATTGGAAAAAACCATTAACAATCTCCCTGGTGTGTTGGAAAACGGGCTGTTTGTGGGGGTAGCGGACGTAATTTTGGTAGGGGAAATTATTGACGGTCAACCTACGGTGCGGGAATTTTAGTTCCCTCTCAACTGCATCTTATTAACTAGGGTCAAGGTGGGAAAATAAAAGGGATATGGATACCCCGCCTCCCCGACTTTACTGCCAAACACTCGCTAACTTGCTCAAGCGGTCTTTGACTTGGGCAGGTTTACTATTTTTATTGGCCGGCTGTGGCTATCCCCGTTACCTGAGTCTTTCCTTTGACCGCAGTGGCCGGGGTGTTAACAGTGCCTCCGAGGAAATTTTTCCCCAGGTGACCTATCCTTTTCTGGTGTTTGCCTCTGACCGCAATGGCTCCCAGGGCATTTATCTGTACAATCTCCAAACCAATCGTCTGGAAACCCTACCCCGCCTCAACGCCCTCGACCAGGTGGCCAGTCATCCCAGCATTACCGAAGACGGACGCTACATTGTCTTTGCCCTCAGTCGCCAGGGAAAAACTGATATTGTGCTCTACGATCACCAAACGGAGCAGAAGCGTAATTTAACTGCGGATTTGGCCGCCGACACGAGGAACCCGGTCATCAATGCCAACGGCGATCGCATTGCGTTTGAAGTGGCCCAGGACGGTCAGTGGGACATTATGGTAATGGATATCCAGGGCAAAATCATTGCTACTCCTTAAAACAGTTGCAGGGTTTCTAGACCAGGGGGATTAAAATATAGGAAAAACAGTAAAACAATGAAACCTATTTCCTTTCCCTTCTGGCTGACTCTCCTCCTCGGTGCCGTTGCATGCACTGCAGTAAAAGAACCGTCCCCGGTGCAGGCCGAACAAATGGAAGCGAATTTGCCCGCAGTCGCCACGATTACGGAGTTGGTCAATGGAGACTTAGCCTGTTATGTAGATTTGATAGACAATCAGGGGAATCAGTATCAGGGATTGTACGCCACCTTTGAAATTTGTGAAGAAACTGCCCTAATCGGCCAAACGGTCAAATTAACCTATCAGCCAGCATCCTTTAACGATTGTGACAGTAACGAACCCTGTGGCAAAAGTAAGACCGAGTTGGCGATCGTCCAAATTGAACCATGGGAAAACTAAACCGAGGCTGGAAAAAAAACCCCATTGTCATTTTGGTTGCCCTGGCCCTACTAGTGGCGATCGCCATTATTGGCATTGGCAAGGTTGATCCATCGGGGTTGGGACAATCCCTGGCCCGGCCAGACCCCTTACCCCAAGAACAGGACATCAAGGTTTATTTCAATCTCAACAATGCCAAGGGAGCTGATTTCCTTGACCCAGACCGCAACTTTAAACGTCAGGGGGACAATTTTGAGCAAATAATCCTAGATCAAATTAATGGAGCCCAGTCCACCATTGACCTAGCGATACAGGAATTACGCTTACCCCGCATTGCCCAGGCATTGGTCAGGAAACAAGCCGCCGGGGTTAGGGTGAGATTGGTGCTAGAAAATATCTATAACCAAACCATCCAAGAAGCAGTAGAAGCGGAAAAAGATCCCTTCCGTTACCGTGGCCCCCTAGCCTATTTAGATCAAAATCAAGACGGCCGCATTAGTCCTGAAGAAAGTGCAGAACGAGATGCCATTGAGATTCTCCGCACCCAAAAAATTCCCCTCATTGACGACACAGAGGATGGCAGTAAAGGATCGGGGTTAATGCACCATAAATTTGTAGTGCTGGATAATAAAACCGTCATTGTTACCTCTGCCAACTTTACCCCCAGCGATCAGTATGGCGACTATGATGACCACTTCACCAGGGGCAATGCTAACAACTTATTGGTGATTCAATCCCCCGCGGTGGCCCATCTTTTCACAGAAGAGTTTAACCTGCTTTGGGGAGACGGTCCTGGAGAAAAAAAAGATAGTCTATTTGGTATCAATAAGCCAAGCAGACCAGCTAAAGCGTTAAAAGTGGGGGAGACCACGGTAACGGTAAAATTTTCTCCCGATCGCCGAACGGTACCTTTTGCCGAAACAAGCAATGGTTTAATTGCCCAATACCTAAATCAGGCCCAGCAAAAAATCCAGTTAGCCTTGTTTGTTTTTAGTGAACAAGCATTATCCGATGTAATCAACCAAAGATTTCAAGCGGGCACTGAAATTAAAGCCCTAATTGACCGGGGATTTGCCTTTCGTTACTACAGTGAAGGCCTGGATTTATTGGGGGTAAAACTATTAGAAGACTGCCTAGAACAACCCGGTAATCGTCCCTGGGCCTTACCAACAGAATTTGTCGGTACACCAGCCCTGCCAAGGGGAGATAAATTACACCATAAGTTTGCTTTAGTCGATGATGACACAGTGATCACCGGTTCTCACAATTGGTCCCCCGCCGCTAACCACAGCAACGATGAAACGGTATTGGTTTTGCAGAATGCCCAAATAGGGGCTCATTACCAAAGGGAATTAGAACGACTCTATGCCATCACAGAGTATGGTTTACCCCCCACAATACAAGCCCGCATTGATCGCCAAGAACAGGAGTGCGCCAATCCCCAACCTAGCCCTCAGCCCCTGGCCAAAGCAACTCCCAATCGTTTGGTAAATTTGAACCGAGGCAGTCAAGCAGAATTGGAAAGTTTACCTGGCATTGGTCCCAGCACCGCTGCAAAAATTATCACCACCAGGAAGCAAAAGCCATTCACCTCCCTGGAAGATTTAGGACGAGTCAAGGGCATTGGTCCCAGCAAGATTGAAGGTTTGCAGGGAAAAGTCACCTGGTAAAAAATTCCCGACCAAGGAAACGGCAATGACTCAGATCCTTTGGCCGGGGAATTTATAATTCAAACAACGAAAAACTAATGGGAATTAAGGGAGTCTAGCTAAACCATTCCGGCACAGCTTCTTCTTTGGTGTTGGTGTTACGGGAAGGAGTCTCCCGAGTGAACTTCATATGCACATTGCGGGTTTGTTCCCCATCCACCGCCACTGCCATGATGGGATAGTCAATCAAGCCATCTTGGAAGGACATTTGGAAACGGAAGGTGCCGTCTTCATTGAGTTTAATCGGACGGCCACCAATGGTAACCGTCGCATCGGGTTCCGTGGCACCGTAAACAATCAGCTCAGCATCGGCCACTAACCAGAATTGCCGGGGACGGATTGGGGCTTCCGAGGCCATAAATTCGCTACTGGAAAGACCATAACCCATGCCAATGCCGGACATATTTAAACCAGAAACATTGGGGGCTGCCCACAGGCCCGCTCCGGAGGGAAACACATAGGAGCTTAATGTTTGCTCGTGGGTAACGGAACCGGGGACGTGCTGCATAGAGCCGTAGAGGGAACCCGCCATCCGCAGGGCTTCAGCACCCTGGGCCATGTCAAACACTTGGTCATAGACTGCAGTGGAAACTCCCACAGAACGCTTGCTGGGGGGCACCAATTGGTAAATGGTTTTGCCTTGGAGGTCTTCGTCCCAGTTGACGGTGACAAACACATCTTCTACCCAGTCGGAGGGATAAACGGGGGGAATGCGAATGGGGGTGGAACGGGCCAGGGTGAGCCAGCGACCATCAAAGGTGCGATAGCCAATGTCTAGGGCATAATCGCGATCACTGACAGGGATGGGCAAATACCATTCCCGGGCCAATTCATCACAGAGATATTCCTGGACGCTGTGGGGGCTTGCGGTCTGCCAATCCAGGTCGGTCACATCGTAGAGCCGCAGGGCCAACTGTTGCCCCCCCTGACTACGGAGAGCATCCTTATGTTCTTTGGGGATATCCCAATAGGCGTAGGCCCACTGGGGATCCCTGGGCATGAGGGTAATGCGGCTTTCACCGTAACCACCGGGCAAATCTCCCAAAACTTCATCGACGGCGGTGAGGGGGGCACCAAATTTATCATCTTGACCAAGTTCAAATTTAGAAGCTTCCACAGCTTGTTCCTCCTGGGGACGGTTAACGGATTTGACAGAAAAGGGAGCAGGGGCAGGTTTGTTGAGAGCCTTTTCCACCTCTGCTAGTAGCTGGGATTTACGCATCCGACTGTACCGGGAAATATTGCATTCACTGGCAACTCGGCGTAATTGTCGCAGCGTCATGTCTTCGAGGGAGGGTCGGTCTTCTTTAGCCATAACAATTACTTTGGGTTTATGGGACAGTCCATACTATGGGTTTCCACAATCGGCCCGTGGAAAGAGGACAGGGTTAGTTACTTCCAATGGTGGACACAGGGGGAGCAAAGGTGAATGTTGTTGAAGTTGCTGGCTTTTGGCCAGGGCGATCGCCGGAGGAATGCCCACGGGGATCACAAGCTTCACCTTTTGTAACATAGGGCGGCGGCGGAACGTCAAGGGGATCAAGGCTTTAAAATGGACTGCTACTACGGATTTCCAGGCATTAAGCCAAATCTTGTGTCATCACTTCCTGACTTATGTTGTGAAGTTTTGTCTGATTCGGGCCCACAGATCCTGGAGTGGAACCACAAAAGTCAAATTTTCCTGACAATCACCCAAGGCATTATGACAATCCCTTAACTGTCACAGTATCCATGGGGGGAGAGGGTGAGGGGGTTATTATCTAGAGGTGTGTGAGGAGTAAGTTGAAGCCCCCGGAGTCGAAACAAGGAAAGACGCCCAGGGGCTTTTTCTTGCCGTTTTTTGCCCTGAAAGATTTTTCAAGCTGGTCTATGCTCTCCGTAAAAGTTCGGGATGGGCAGCCACTCTCCTTTGGTTCCCCCCGTCGGTAGGGATGATTTCAGTGGGCCGCCAAGATTATTAAAAATTTTTTATGTGTCGTCTTTTAGGGTATCTGGGACAACCACTGCGACCAGAGCAACTGATTTATCGCCCAGAACATTCCCTGATTGTCCAGAGCTATCAACCCCAGGAAATGACAGCGGGGCTGTTGAATGCCGATGGTTTTGGCTTGGGGTGGTTTGACCAGGGGCATCAACCCAGTCCCTATCTCTACAAAAATGTCCTGCCCATTTGGAGTGACATTAATCTTCCCCACCTGAGTCGGTATATCCAGTCCAGTTGTTTTGTAAGTTATGTCCGCAGTGCAACGCCCCCTTTGGCAGTGGATTTGACCAATTGTCAGCCCTTCACGGAGGAGGGGCTGTTATTTGTCCATAATGGATTTATCAATAATTTTCGGACTACTCTCTACCGTCCCCTACGGAATTTATTGAGCGATGCCAGTTATCAGTTCATCCATGGCACCACCGACTCGGAACATATTTTTGCCCTCATTCTGGACAATCTCCGGCGGTCAAGGCAGGCTTCCCAGGGTGATGGCGATGGGGCAAAAAAGACTAGCTTGGGGGAGGCGTTAGAAGCAAGTTTGTTAACGTTGGCAGAGTTGGCTCGACAACATAACACTTATTTTTCCGCCAATATTCTTCTGGCCGATGGTCAGCGCATTGTGGCCTGTCGTTATGCCAGTCGTCAACCGGAACCGAGTTTATATTGGCTGGCTGATAGTGAGCGCTGTCCGGGGGGAGTGATTATTGCCTCGGAACCCCTATTTACTGACCCCCAATGGCAGGCCTGTCCACCCCAAAGTATTTTGGCGATTAACAGCCCAGAGGCGATCGCCGTTAAAGTTCTAGCAGATCAGTGACCTAACCCAAATTTTCGTAATAGTCCCGGATGCGGTCCCGGCGGCGGGGATGGCGTAACTTTTGCAGAGCCTTGGCTTCAATCTGTCGTACTCTTTCCCTTGATAAATTCAAAATGCGGCCAATTTCCGAGAGGGAGTGGGCCACACCGTCTTGAAAACCAAACCGCAGGGCAATCACTTCCTGTTCCCTGGGGGTCAAATCTAGCAAAATTTCCTGCATATCACTCTGGAGAGCCTCCCGCATCAACTCATCCTCCGGTGACTGGGTGTCGGTTTCCAGTAAATCCATCAGCTCCGTGTCTTTATCCTGGCCAACTTTTAGCTCCAGGGAAACGGAACGGGGCACTTGGGTCAGCACTTCCCGTACCTGCTCCGGGGTCATACCCAGTTCTTCCGCCACTTCATCGATTTTGGGGGTGTGGCCCTTTTCTTGGGAAATTTTTCTTTGGGCCCGTTTGATTTTGTTTAACTTCTCGGTGATATGCACCGGTAAACGAATCATACGACTCTGGGTGGCGATCGCCCTGGTGATGCCTTGGCGAATCCACCAGTAGGAATAGGTGCTAAAACGGTAACCCTTGGTGGGATCAAATTTTTCCACCGCCCGCTCCAACCCCAGGGTGCCTTCTTGGATCAGGTCTAAAAGTTCCAAGCCCCGATTTTGATATTTCTTCGCAACGGAAACCACTAGCCTTAAATTAGCTTTGATCATGTGGGCTTTGGCTGTAATACCCTGCTTTTCAACTTTGTCCAATTCTTCCACCGTCAACCCCGCTAACTCGGCCCATCGTTGTTTGCCTGTTTGGAGGGTTTGCTTGAGAACCGCTACGGTTTGCCCGAGGGTTTTGGCCCAACGTTCATAGGAAGGACGATGCCCCAATTGGGCTAAAAGTTGATCATGGATGGCGATCGCCGTTTGGTATTGCTCCATGGCGGGCTCAGATTCTGCGGCCTGATTTTGGATTTCCACTAGGCGGAGATAGCTTTGCACCTGCTGGGCCACATGCACCTCTTCATCCCGCTTTAACAGGGGAATGCGACCAATATCCTGGAGGTAAAGGCGCACTAAATCAGTGCTAAATTGCTGACGGTGGGCGACAGCAGTGTATTCCAAGTCCGGCAAATCTACCATTAAATCCTCTTCCTCCGGCGGCGACATAGCTTCCAAATCTCGTACATTAGTCGGTGGCGGCTCATCGTTGCTCGGTTTAGTCATGGAGGTCCGGGGGTGACTGGGACTCGATGTTAAGTCAAGGGTAACATTCTTTAATTGTTTAATTTTTTGTCCGCACCGGCCCAGTAAACTAGTCCGATGGCAATTCGGGTTTCCTTGGACAACATGTTTTTATATCCACGTTACTCCATTGTAAACCTTTCGAAAAAGCTATGATCGACGGCCTGATACCCTATCTGAAAATTCAAATCCCCGACGGCAAGGAGTAACGGTTTAATCTCATCAAAACCCGCTATACCATTGGTCGTTTGTCTCGGTACAATGATATTGTTTTGCCGGAGGAGGATGGCATCATTACCTCAATTTGGGGGCCGGATGATTTTGGTTCCCTCGAACAAGACCTAGACCGCTTGGCCATAGAAATTCGTAAAATCTTTGGCCAAACTTCTACCGGCGAACAATGGTTAGAAACGGTGCTGGGGGCTGGTTATCTACTCCAAATTGATACAGAAAGCTAAATTGGCATGGTGGACTGGGCTAGACATTGAGCAAATTAGGGGCATTGTTGGGGGTAATGGGCACCACCGGTTTTTGTTCCCAGGCCAAAAGCCCACGATATACTGCCTAGAGAGAACACTTCCTGTCGCCGCCATGACTACCGCCCTTGAATATGCTTACTTTCCCGGTTGCGTTGCCCAGGGGGCCTGTGGGGAACTGCACCTGGCCACCACCGCCCTGAGCAAAGCTTTGGGTATTAAATTAGTGGAACTAAAAAAAGCTTCCTGTTGTGGTTCCGGCACCTTTAAAGAAGATTCCCAACTGTTGGAAGATAGCGTTAATGCCCGCAATATCGCCTTGGCGGAACAGTTGAAGTTGCCTTTATTAACCCATTGCAGTACCTGTCAGGGGGTAATTGCCCATGTGGACGAACGACTAAAAAAAGCCCAAAAAGATGATCCTGCCTATGTGGAGCAAATCAACGATTATTTAAAAAAAGAAAGCTGTGCTCCCTATCGAGGTTCCAGTCGGGTGACCCATTTACTCTGGGCTTTGGTGCAAGATTTTGGACTAGAAACCCTGGCTCAGCGGGTTAAGCAGAAGTTATCTGGCCTCAACTGTGCTTCTTTCTATGGCTGTTACCTGCTCCGGGCCCAGGAAAATTTACCGGAAGCCAATCCTTTTGATCCCCAATCCCTGGAAAAAGTCTTTACTACCCTAGGGGCTAATCCCATTTACTACGAAGGTCGCACCCAATGCTGTGGTTGGCCCATTTCCAGTTATGCTACGCCCCAATCTTTTCAGTTGGCAGGTCGACATTTGCAAACGGCGATCGCCGCTGGGGCCGATTGTTTAGTTACCCCTTGTCCCCTATGCCATCTACAACTAGATTCCCGTCAACCGGAAATCAGCAAAGTGTTGGGGCAAGCATTAAATTTGCCGGTGTTACATCTGCCCCAATTGGTGGGTTTGGCCTTAGAAATTAATCCCAAGGATCTAGGACTTGACCGCCATGTGGTTTCCACTGGACCAGTGTTGGCTAAGCTTGGTCTCGCCTAATTGATCAAGAATTGAGCCAATTCCGAGTCAGTTTGAGACAGATAAAGGGGCTTTTCAAGTACGCCCTTCAGATAGCGTAACCGCTATAAGTAAATGGGAGGCAACCTAGCTCTTTTGTGTTTATTGCAACCGACTGGCCATGGTGATCAGCCCCTGCTGGCCAATGAGGATTTCCCGCAAAAAAGTACAGATGAAAACCCAAAGGATAGGAGCTAGGTCAACGCCACCGATGGGGGGAACAAGTTTACGCAGGGGGATCAACAATGGTTCCGTGGGTAGGGCAATGAGTTTCCAGGGCAATCTGGTTAGCTCCACCTGGGGATACCAAGTGAGAATAATCCGAAAAATAAACAACACCGTCATCAGTGCCAGCAGAATTCCTAAGCCCTGGCCGGCGATCGCCGCATAATTCATATTTGTTCTGTGCCACAACTAGGCCGAGATTTTGACGAAAAGGTCTGATTTGATTGTAGGCAAATTGGCGATCAATCTTCAAATGGGGTTTTAGAGCAGCAACAATCTTGCCGCGGTTATGATCTGCCCATTGGCCCCTATTTCTCTGGTTTTTTCCTGGGTCGGCGATCGTGGCTAATTGCAGTTTGGCCTCCCTAGAGGCCCACCAAGGGCAGTAAATACTTAAACGCCATGGAAGCTACCCCCCGCACGATGGCATCCAACTGGGGATTGCCCGCTCCTTGGCGCCGGGCTTCCTGCATACTGGCCAAATCTTCTAAAAATTGCTCTGAAGTTCTAACTCCCACCTCATCCTGGTTTTCCTCAAACAATAACTGGGCGTATTCCACATTTTGTTTGGCGGAAGCTTCATTGCCAATTTTCAGTAGGGTCAAACCCCGCCCTAAATATCCCGGAGCAAATTCCGGATCTAGAGCCAAGGCTCGATCATAGTGTTTGAGGGCGGATTGATAGTTGCCCTTACTGGTTTCCAACAGGCCCCAGCCATAAAAAAGTTGGGGAGTGCCGGCCGTATTGGGAACAGCTTGGGCCCCCTGCATATAGGCGGTTTCCAAGTTAGTGTTGATAAATGTCGCCCGGTCAAAATAAGCTTCACGGAAATCTGTGCCGTCGGTAATCGCCCCGTTTAAATTTGCCCCTGACAGGTTCGCCCCGTTCAAAGAGGCAGAAGTTAAATTCGCACCGGAAAGATTAGCTCCCGTCAGATCGGCCCCCGATAGGTTTGCCCCCGACAGATCCGCCCCCGTCAAATCCGCCCGGGTAAGGTTAACCATCACCAGGCCGGCTCCCCGCAAATCACAGAGAGGGCATTTTTTGGTGGACAGTAATTGGGTCAGATCTTCAAAATTGGCTCCGTGGGCGGCGCCAGCAAAGGTGGTTAGGCCCAGGGCCACAAGAAAGGGACGAATCTTCATGGGTTAACGCCGAGGGAACTTCACTGTAAAATTGCTCTCCATTCTAGCCAAATATATGGACAGCCCCCACCCCAATCCCCGCAACGAAGACATCGATGGGTTAGGCCAGGGCGGAGCGGGTAGCAAAATGCAAAATGCCTAGATCGGTTTGACCGTCTCCAGTTCCGAGAGCCGAAAAGTCACTAATTTGTCCCAGTTACCATTTTCAAATAGGACTGCCGCTTTACCGTCACTGACCCGTTGGACTAAGCCTTCAAAGCGATAGTAAGTATCATCAACATTGGTGACCCGCACCGTTGAACCGGGAAAAATCATAATGGCTACCTGATTTTGGATTGGACAATTCTAGCAAAGGAGACGGTTTTCTTTCGTCCCCAGACCCATGGTTAAATTCGATTGCTAACCATTAATTTATTTTTGGATGGAGCTTAACTGCCACCTTCCTTCCGCCTGCACTTCCAGGCATTGGCGGTGAAAATTTCGCAGGGTAGGCCGATGCCCCACGCTGATGAAAGTGGTGCCCAAATCTGTCAGAGCATGGTACAAATCTGCCTCGTTATCTACGTCCAGGGCGCTGGTGGCTTCATCGAGGATGGCATAGCGGGGTTGGTTGATGAAAACTCGGGCTAGGGCAATGCGTTGTTGTTCCCCCAGGGAAAGGACGCTAGACCAATTTTCTAGACTGTCTAAACCGCCAAAACGCTCGGCTAAATCCGATAGGTTGACCCTTTTTAAAGTTCCCAACAGAAAATCGTCATCCGCGATGGATTGGGAACTAGGATAAATTAGTTGTTCCCGCAGGGTGCCCAGAATCATATAGGGCCGTTGGGGTAAAAATAATAAATCTGCCAACTCAGGCCGTTCAATGATGCCTTGACCGCTGTCCCATAGGCCGGCGATCGCCCGGAGGAGGGAACTTTTGCCACTGCCGCTGGGGCCCATGATCAGTAAATGGTTGCCAGTGTCCACGGCTAGAGATAAATCCCGCACTAAAACCCGGGAAGAATGGGGAGGAGAAAGGGTGACGTTATCCAGGCTGACGGTGGGGCCAAGGTGGGTGGTAATGTGGTCAACCATGGCATTAGAGGAGCTTTCTCTGTCATTGCCAGGGCCATTGAGGGCATCGTAAAATTCCCCTAAACGGTTAATACTGGCGGCAAATTCAGTAATATTTTGAATCTGGTTAGTGACCAAAGATAGGGCAGAAAGCACCATGCCAAAGGCCAAACTAGCCTGGGCGATCGCCCCGAAATCTAAGTCTCCCGCTAGGTAAAGAGGAGCAATAATGATATAGGGAATTAACCGGGTGAAATAGTTATAGCCCAGTTGAAATAGGCTGATCAGGGCCTGCCAAATAATTAAGAGATTAAAATTTCTAATTGCCCCCAGCAAACGTTCAGTAACCTGTTTCCGTTCTAACCTTTCCCCCCGGTAGAAAGCAATGGATTCAGCGTTGTCCCGCACCCGCACCAAACCGTAACGAAAATTGGCTTCCAACCGCAATTGTTCATAGTTAATACGAATTAACCTGGTGCCAATGGCGATCGCCGCCACCGTGCCGAAGGTCGCATAGCCAATGAGCCCCCACATCAAGGTTTGGGAAATGCTATAAAGTATGGCGGTGAAGGAAATTAGGGTGAGAATGGAATCAAGAATATCCAGTAAAAAATCCAGGGTAACCCCGGTAAAGGATTGAATATCTTGGGTTATCCTTTGGTCTGGATTGTCAATTAATGTATAGGCAGAATTGGAATCTAGGCGATAGTAGGAGCGCCCCTTAAAGTAACGACCCAGAAAATGTTCTGTGAGCCATTCCCGCCAGAGCACTCCCAACTTTTGCCGTAGGTAACGGTAGGCAACAATGATGGGAATAGCCACCACAATGACAATGCCATAGATCCAGAGAAATTGCCAAAACACTTCCCCATCTTTGCCATTTAAAGCTGTATCAATGAAGCGAAAAACGAAACTTAAAATAACATTTAAGCCGTTGACAATAAATAGCAACGATAGCAGTATGCCCAACAATAGCCACTGGAGCCACCGTTGTTGTAACTTTTGTCGCTGGCTGACAAACACTGCCCCCGCTATGGCTAAGGCTCCTAAACCAATCCAGGGCGCCGGAGAATTGATCAGACTTTGCACCCCATCCACCAAACCCTTACCGGATTTAGCAAAAAAATCGGGAAAAATCGCCGTGGCCCAGAGGGTCAACCCCATGGATAAAAATAGGGTTAAGGCCACCACCACCACCATGAGGGCCAGGATCAGAATCAAAAAAACCCGAGTTTGCTTTTGCCCGACGGGATAAAAATAAGGCTGGGCTGTTTCAACAAAGCGGTGCCATAGTTGGCGGTCAAACTGAAAACGCTTGGCTTGGGCTTGGGTCATGGAAATTTTGTCAATAGCAAAAGGGTTCAACGGCAGCAGATGTTTCCCCGCCCCATGGATTCAACAATTAATGGCAACCATGGCAATCGAGGCCACTGACCATCTTACAATTCCCCACTGGGCACTTCCCAACAGTTTGTCGTCAATTACCAACGGCGTTATCACCGGAGAAGGATGGAATTTGGCTTTAGCTCCAATACCAACGGAGCACGACTAGGAAGAGGATTGCTGTTTCTGTTTGTCGCCGGCCCCAGCACCACTGCCGCCGTTATTGGAAGGGGTAGCCGCACTAGCGGGTTCAATGGCCATGCCATCCCGCAACTCCAAAATTCTTGATACCGCTACCCGTTCACCGGCCTTAACGCCAGAAATAACTTGGTAGGATTGCCCCTGGATGCCGCCTAAAACCACCGGGGTTTGTCTCGCTACCAATTCTGTACCGCTGGTGCCTTCTTTGCTGTCGCTCTGGGCATTTTTCGGTTGGGCAACAAAAATAAACTGCTGGGCACCGATGGAAGTAACCGCTGTGGTGGGGATCAAAAAGCCAGGCTGGCGGTCCCAAATAATTCTGACCCGGACATACTGGTTATTGCGGAGGTTGCCGTCATTTTTGAAAATCACCTTGGCGAGGATGGACTGGTCACTGCGGTTAGCGGTGGGAGAAATAAAACTGATGCGCCCCACTTCCCCTGCTTGGCCATCGCTGCGGACAATTTCCACAGGCAAGCCGATGCGTAGATCGTTGTATCGCTCCACTGGTACGTTAATATCCAGTTCAAATTCTGTGTTGTTGGTGATGGTGGTGAAGCTCTGTCCCGTGCGGACAAAATCACCAATTTGCAAAGGTAAGTTACCCACCACACCACTAACAGGGGCCAAAACCCGGTTGTAGATCAGTTCCTGGGAAGTGGCACCAAGTTGGCCCTGGGCCTGTTCGATCGCCCCTTTTTGGGAGCTGACGGTGGCTCGGGAAGCGTTCACCCTTTGCACAGCGGCTTGGTAATTGTCCTTAGCCTGTTGCACAGCGGATCTGGAGGCGGAGACACTGGACTGGTTAGCCTGAACGGTAGCTTTGGCGGCTTGGACTGTTTTTTGAGCGGCCTCGGTGTTGGCCTTGGCATCTTCCAACTGGGTGGTGCGATTGTCCAAATCCTGTTGCGGTTGTACACCTGTTTCCACGAGGAATTGAGACCGTTTAAAGTTAATTTGGGCCAAATTCAGATTAGCTTGGGCTCGTTTTAAATCCGCTTCTCTGGTTTTTAACACCTCCTGGGAATTGGCTAAATCGGCGATCGCCCGGGCGAGGTTAGCTTCCTGGGTGGTGACAAAGGATTGGGCCGCATCCCTTTCCGATTCGGAGGTGCGGAGGTTGGCCTCACTGACTTGGAAATTAGACCGCTGGATGTTGAGATTACCGACGGCGGCGTTGACGTTTTCCTGTTGCTGGGTGGGTTCCAACAGCAAAATCGGATCTCCCTCGTTTACCTGCTGACCCCATTGGGCATAGATCCTTAAAATGCGGCCGTCAATTTTGGGTGCTAGCTCAACAAACTTCGTCGCCACTAAGTTACCGACAAATTCATTGCTGTCAGTCACAGAACTGGTTTCTAGGGTCTGCAACTGCACCGGAATGGCTTTGGGCGCACCGGCCCCTGGCTTATCCCCCCCACAGGCGGTGTTGAGCAGGGCGAGGGCCACCATTGAGCCGAACACAGGGAACTGGGAGCGTTTTTTAACCATGGAAATTTAAAAGCCGAAAAACGACGCAATGGGAACAGTAACTTAGTTAAACGAACTAGCCGAGAAAAGCCGGCAAGAACGGTCAGTTAAGGTTATTCTATCCACTAATTCAGGGATTGATTAGCGCACAATTCTTAATATTTCTGGCAATTGTTGCTAGCTTCCGAGTGGATTAGACTACGGACTCAGGAAGGCAGTTCCAAAATTTTCAGGTTAGTGCACCGTAATTGACTAAACTATGGCGACATTCACCTATGAACGACGGGTTTACCTAGGGGATACCGATGGGGCCGGGGTGGTTTATTTCAATCAATTTCTGCAGATGTGCCACGAAGCCTATGAAAGTTGGCTGATGGCGGAGAATTTACCTTTACAAAAAGTGATTAGTGCTGGGGATTTGGCCATGCCCTTGGTCCACGCAACCATTGATTTTTTCTCCCCTGCTTACTGTGGCGATCGCCTGGTGGTAACCCTGACCGTTACCCTGGCTAGTCCCCATCGTTTTTGCTGTGATTATCAGATCAGCCAGGCAGAATCGTTGCAATTGGTGGCCCGGGCCCAAACCCACCATGTCTGCATTGCCTTACCAGCAAGGAAAAAAGCGCCATTACCTCCCAGTTGGCAAAGGACGATCGGTGACTTAGATCACCATTGAGGGGTGACTGTGGTCATTGTCAAACCAGATGGAAATATTAGACTTGGATTTGGTGAGACTTTGCCTGGCGATCGCCTACATTGCCTACGCTTTGAGCAGTATCCGTGAAAATCTCTTCCCAACCGTTGCGACCTTCCCCTTACACGGCCTACCGGGACCCTGATACGGGACAATGGCGCGTTGCTACACAGAATCGGGAAGAACAAGGGGAATCAAAGGGACAAAAGGACGAATTCTTCGGTGGCGAAGTTGAGAACAGCAACAATGACCAACAACAGGGGCTGAAGGAATATTTGGTCAAATTTTAATTTGCCTCCCCCAGCTTCCCAGTAAATTGGCACGAAATTAGTCGGTCTGCCCTCTGTCCCCTTGACCTCCCTGACTGAAGCTAAGATTTAGGGAAAGTCTCCTCCGGTTTGTCCAAGTAGAGTCGGCATCGGGTTTACCCCTGGGCGATCGCCTGGGTGAGTCGAGGGGTGGCCCAGCCCTTTTGGTGTAGCAATAGCCACGATTGCAGTAAATCTGGCCCCTGTACAGTGCCCATGAGCCCAGCCCGCAAAGATTTCATTACCACGCCTTTTTTTAGACCTAGTTCCTTGGTCAAACGATTAATCTCCCCTTTTGCTTCATCCAAGGTTAACTCCGGGGTGCTTTGACTAAAGGCCAGGGCTGCTTCCAAAACGGCTTTAGCTCCTTCCACAGCCAACTGTTTCGCCCCATCTTCCTGGAGGTCTAGGCGATCGCCAAACAATAATTTACTTTCGGCCACCGCATCGGTGAGTCTGGTCAAGCTGGGGGCAATTAGGCCGGCCAAACTTGCCAACCAAGCACCATCTTTTTCCAGATCAATTGCATAGCCAGCTCCTTGCCACTGGGGAATGAGGAGAGGAACTAATTCTGCTGTTGGTAGGCTATGAAGATATTGACTATTGATCCAATCTAATTTTTGCCAGTCAAACTTAGCTCCGGCTTTATTGACCCGTTCTAAACTGAACTGCTCCGCCGCTTCTGCCAAAGTAAAAATCTCCTGGGTCGAATCCGGGGGAGTCCAGCCCAGTAAGCACATATAGTTGGCGATCGCCTGGGGCAGAAAACCCATGGCCCGGAAATCATCGATGGAAGTTACCCCATCCCGTTTGGACAATTTTTTGCCTTCCTGGTTCAAAATTAACGGCGTATGGGCAAAGGTGGGTACAGCACTGCCTAGGGCCTCGTAGAGCAAAATTTGCTTAGCAGTATTGGCAATGTGGTCTTCCCCCCGGATCACGTGGGTAATGGCCATGTCAATGTCGTCCACCACCACCGCCAGGTTATACAGGGGTTGCCCAAAGCCATCCTCAGCTTTTTCCGGTGTCCGGGCAATGACCATATCTCCCCCCAGATCACTGCCCTGCCAAACCATCTGTCCCCGGATTTGATCCTGCCAAACAATCTGGCGATCATCGTCAATACGAAAACGAATCACCGCCTGGCGACCTTCTGCGAGAAAAGCCGCTTCCTGTTCTGGGCTTAAATTACGGTGGCGATTATCGTAACGGGGAGCTTGGTTATTGGCCTTTTGGGCTTCCCGCATTTGCTCCAATTCTTCACTGGTGCAATAGCAACGGTAGGCCAACCCCTGATCAAGTAATTGCTGGATTGCTTGGCGGTAATGATCTAACCGTTGGGTTTGGAAAAAAGGCCCCTCATCCCAATTCAGACCCAACCATTGCAGTCCCGACTGAATATTTTCCGTGTATTCCGGCTTGGAGCGCTCCAAATCCGTATCCTCCACCCGCAGAATGAAAGTGCCTCCGGTGTGGCGGGCAAACAACCAATTAAAAACGGCGGTGCGGGCAGTCCCAATGTGGAGATTGCCGGTGGGACTGGGGGCAATGCGGACACGGACAGTCACAGGTTTTCCTCGTTGCAATAATTTTCTGGGCGGTTATTCATCGTACCCCAAAGCTTTGCATCCATTGATAGTGGTGATAGTTGCGGGAGTTCAGCCCCATGGTCAATATGCTTTGGTGATGGGACTAATATGGGGGAGGGAATTAACTTACCGTTACCCATGAATAGCATTTCTGAGCCACTGGATTTGTCCGCCCAAGACCTCTTTCTTAGTTTGTTGCACACCCTGCAGCGGGCTAGTTTTTATCCCCACCCTGTCCAGGAACCGATTCAGTGTTTACAAACCCATTGTTCGGTAGTGTTTTTAACGGGGAAATATGCCTACAAGTTAAAAAAGCCGGTTGATTTAGGTTTTTTAGACTATTCCACTGCCGCAAAGCGCAAACATTTTTTAGAAGAAGAGTTACGTTTAAATTCCCCCGTGGCACCGGATATTTACCAGGAAGTTTTAGCAGTTGAGTTAAAAGATAACCAATGGCAATGGCAGGAGAAAAAAGAGTCTACTGGCGGCAACTCTCAGTCGAAGGATTATCTGCTAAAAATGACCCAATTTCCGCAGGATTGTTTGCTTTTATCTTTGTTTGAACAGGGGAAGTTATCCAGCCAAGACATTATTGCCCTGGCCAAAAGAGTGGCGGAATTTCACCAGGACACGGTAACCAATGCTGAAATTACTAGTTTTGGCGATCCAGAGGTGATTTGGCAGTCTGTATCAGCTAATTTTTCGGCGACGGAAAAATATTTAGGCGTTGCCCAGGAACCCAATAAATACCAACAAATTCGCCAATTTAGTGAGGATTTTTACCAAACCCAGGACCAAATTTTTCGACAGAGGCAGGCCATGGGCAAAATCCGTGAATGCCATGGTGACTTACATCTAAGAAATTTATGCCAGTGGCGGGGCAAGATTCAATTATTTGATCGCATTGATTTTAACCAACCCTTTCGTTTTGTGGATGTAATGTATGACATTGCCTTTACAGTGATGGACCTCCAAGCCAAGGGCAGAATGGACTGGGCCTATTTATTTTTAAATATTTATTTGGAGCAAACGGGAGATTGGCACGGCTTACAGGTGTTACCTTTTTATCTCTGCCGCCAAGCTTATGTGCGGGCAAAGGTAACCTCTTTTTTATTAGATGATGCCAATTTAACTCAAGTAGAAAAGGAGCAAGCTTTAGGGACAGCTAAAGATTATTATCACTTGGCATGGCAGTATAGTCAGCAGGGACAACAAATAAGGAGAGAAATAGTTTTAATGGCTGGGTTATCAGGGTCAGGGAAAAGCACCGTTGCCCAGCAACTTGGTCAACTTTTACCCGCTGTTCATATCCGCTCCGATGCAGTGCGTAAACATATAGGAGGAGTAAACCTAGACAAGCCGGGGAAAGCTAATTTGTACAGCAAGGCCATGACAGAAAAGGTTTACCAGCAATTGCTCGATTTAGCTGCTTTAGTGGTCAACTCCGGTTTTAATGTCATCCTCGATGCCAAATTTGACCGGGTATCATGGCGATCGCCTATTATCGAATTTGCGGTGCGGGAACAGCTTGCTTTTACTGTTATCAATTGCGATGCTCCCATAGAAGTTTTAACAAAACGTCTGCAGTCTCGTCGGGGAGATATTTCCGATGCCAATGAGACATTGTTACTGCTCCAGACCCTCGATTGGGAAGATTTCACCGAATCGGAAGAACCTTGGGTTTTTTGCCTCGATACCTCTGTTGTGGAAGAAAACCATTTACCAGAGGAACTTTTACGGATATTTCTCCCCCCGTCTGATTGATGTTTAGGTCAGCTTGGGCTAGGGTTATGGAGCAATGAAGCTATATTGTGCGTTAGGAGTTGGCTAGTTATGTCGGTGGTGTTGACGGTCGGCGATCGCCAGGTGAGGGATGACGAAATGTATTCCCTACTGGTGGAGTATCAACTATTGCCCCATTTAGCCCGGGAAATTTTACTTGATCAGGCAGTGGCCCACATCCAACTGACCCCGGAAGAACAACAGGAAAATTTAGGGCTTTTTTACCAACAGACCCAGATTACCAACGAAGAACAAAGACAGGCTTGGTTAAAGCAATCCGGTATGACCCTGGAGCAACTGGAAGCTTCGATTTTACGCACCGCTCGTTTGGAAAAATTTAAACATCAAACCTGGGACGATCAACTGGAAGGGCATTTCCTCAACAGCAAAGATAAATTAGACCAGGTCATCTATTCCCTGATCCGCAGTCGAGATTCGGGGATTATTCAAGAACTCTATTTTCGCATTCAGGAAGGGGAGGGAGATTTTAGTGCCCTAGCTCGGCAGTATTCCGAGGGGCCAGAGGCCCAAAATGGCGGCTTGATCGGCCCCGTTGAGCTCAATGTGCCCCACCCCCAAATAGTGCAACTACTGAAAAGTACCCCCGCCGGCCAACTCTGTCTGCCAGTGGCCGTGGGAGAGTGGTGGATTCTGCTCAGGCTAGAAAAATACATTTCTAGTCAACTGGATGACAATATCCGGCAACGGTTGCGCAATGATCTTTTCCAAACCTGGTTGAGCCAACAAATCCAAACCAAAATCGAGTTTGCCGTCCCTTCTCCCCCTGAAACGTCGCAGATAGATACTGATTTGATCGTAACTCAGGAATAACCAGCCCTAGACCTTCGCCCTTACCCTCGGCAGTCCCTCCCCAAGGGAATGCTTGCTTAGCGGGGGCTAACCTATGCAAAAATGGAGACTCTATGCCCACAGCGCCATTTTTTGGCTTCTGTGCCCGTAGACCCTGTCCATAAACCAAGCCAACCCTAGAGAAAAACCCTATGAATGTCGGCGATCGTGTTCGAGTCACCTCCTCCGTTGTGGTTTACCACCATCCAGAACATAAAAAAATAGCCTTTGATTTGCAAGGTATGGAAGGGGAAGTGGCCGCCGTATTGACCGAATGGCAGGGCAGACCCATTAGTGCCAATTTGCCAGTTTTGGTGAAATTTGAAAAACGGTTCAAAGCCCATTTCCGCCCTGATGAAGTCAGCATTATTGAGGGTTGATCTGCTTCTCTTCGATACAGCGCCGTGGCTTTTTCAATTACTTACTCAATCAAGTTGATTAAAATGTTGATTGAGTGAGATTTGACTCTTTTCAGTAACATTGGGGATTCCCCAGAAGCTTTGCCCATGGCTAGATCAAATAAAGAAGGTAATCAGTCCCCAGAATCAGGTAGGGAACAGCCCTGGTGGAATCGTCCTGTGTTGGGGAAAGGAAGCCTAATTGAAGGCATTATCCAGACTAAACCGGATGTACCAGAAGAAGCTTTAATTGAGCACAGAAAACACGTCAGCGATCTCTATATTTTTGCTAAAACGGCTGAGGCGATCGACAGTCCCCAGTTTTTGGACCAAGAATTCATCACCTACATCAAAATTCAATATATGTTGGACAATGATCTGGGGGAATATGGGGGACTTAAACAAAGTTACCGATACTTAGAGCTAGCTATTGACGTCAAAGATTTGCTCCTGTTTATTAACCAAACTGAACTTAGATACCGGGGTTATAAGCAACAGGAATTTTATGACCAGGTGCCTCATATTCTCAAGGAATCGGAAGATGCCGACACCTTCAAACAACAGCTAGAAGCCACTGTCGCTGAAGCCATTAACCAAACAAAAACGCCGGAGGGGAAAGATGCTCTTAGCCACTACGTTGATAACCTAAAGCAAATATCAGATAATCCCCTAGGACTCAACTTACTGAGAAGATTTCATTCTTTTGAACAGTCTGACTATTCTGTGTTGGTGAGTATTTCAGACCTAATTCGTAATATTGAAATTCGAAGCATTCACGACCTTGCTGTTTTAACCCATCTGGTTAACAAAAACATTGCCGTTTTTGATAAAATCAGCCAAATTATTCAGATACCAGCGGAAAAAAATAATAGCCGTTCCTTTGCTTTGATGATACAATTCATCGCCCTGAATCATCAACATGGCAATACGGCTCTAAAATTTGAACAATTAATTCAAGTACTGCGACAGTGGTTAAAATATTATTGCTCAATTATTAGTATTCAACAAGCTTACCCTGAAGCTGACTACAAACAACCACCGGAATTTGCCGAGCCAATTGCGGGAGAAAAAATTTATCGAAAATACTTGAATATCCTAACGGATAAAACTCAACAAATTTATTACTATGATCTGGGGCAAAATGTGCCCATATAAAGCTCTATAAAGTTTGAAGAATTTTATTTCCTTTGTTTCTAATAGATAGACAAAGTTTAACAAGTCCTAGTTGACTGCCCCCAGCTCTCTATCTGGCAGGCTAAAATTTTTCTATAGTGAGTGATTAGAAAGCTGCTCAATCTTACCCTGGGCATGCAATCCCCAGTAAATTAGACAATGGGCTTGGGTTAATTAGCTAATATAGATACAATTCTATTTATTAGCCCGGCCATTGCCTATGGCATCAATATTTCATTGGCTTTGAGTGTCACTATGGGTTCCAATTTCCCTAACAGGAAAATTTTGCCAACGGCCGGGGATGGGTTTGAGCAATCCATAGCTAGATTGATTGTGAGCATTATTCCGGTGCAAGCAATTTATTATTGGAACTTAGGAACTACCCCTGCCGGAGTGGAAATTATCCCGACCCTTTCCATTGTTCTCCAGACTGAGCATGCCCCAAGGTTCATGGCGGAAAAATGCCTCAAATTTATTGGCGATCGCCAAGGAGAATTACAACGGGGAAAGAGCTTATTAACCGATTTAAAACAACACTGGCAAGAAATTAACCCAGCTAGTTTTGATTCTGGGGCAGTGCAGGGAAACATTCATGGCGATTTGCCTTATTTCCTCTTACCTATTTTTCAGCACAATCAATATGTTAGTGGCATTTGCTTAGTTTGGCCCCACAGCCAATGGCGTCTTGAGCAATATCGTTTTCTGCAGGAAGTGGGTACGGTGTTTGCCTACCAATACCATGGTGAGTCTGAAGCATGGCCTTCCCAGGAAAGTTACAAGGTTGGCGATCGCCATGCCCCCATGACGATTAACTTGAGCCATATTCACCACGAATTTAGGACTCCGCTCACGGCCATTATTGGTTTTGCCAGAATGCTAAGGGATGAACTTTATGGCAAATTAAATCTTAAACAACACCAATACGTGCAAGGTACCTTGAATTCCGCTGAACATTTACTGTCCCTAGTGAATGATTTTCTCGATCTGTCAAAAATTGATGCCCGTTGCGAAGAATTATTCTATGAACAGGTGGCAGTGGAAGATCTATGTCTTTCGGTAATTTCCATGGTGCAAACTAAGGCTAAAGAAAAACAATTAGCCCTAAATCTGACCATTGATGATGGAGTAGATTTTTGCTATGTCGATCAAAGGCGTTGGAAACAAATCTTAATTAATCTCCTTTCCAACGGGGTCAAATTTACCCCCCAGGGGAGTGTGACCTTGGCGGTAAAAGCCACCGAGGAAGCCTTAATTTTTTCCGTGATTGACACTGGCATTGGCATCAGCCCGGAAGATCAGAGGGATTTGTTTCAACCTTTTAAGCAAATTTCCCCTCCCCTTAGTTTTGCTGAAAAAGGTACTGGCCTGGGGTTAGCCCTCTCCCGTCGCTTGGCCCAACTCCATGGTGGTGATATTCAATTAACTTCAACTCCTGGGGTTGGTAGCTGTTTTTCAGCGATTCTGCCCCTGAAAACACCGGCTAAAAATCACCAAACCTGACAATGACGTGATTGAAAGTTGGCAGTTTTATGGATAAAATTCTGTTGTTAAAATTATCACAATTTACTGAACTTAGGATAAAAACAAACATGGGAGAATCAAAGCGTCGTAAACAATCCCTTGGCGATCGCTATGGCCAGGATCAACGGATTGTGGAGTGGCTGCCTTTAACCAAAAAACAAGCCGAGGATTTCTATAAATGGACTACCAAAGGAGCCTGGATTGGCATTGGTGTGATGGCGGGCTTGTGGGTCACAGTCAGATTTATTGGCCCCACTTTTGGCTGGTGGACCGTCCAGTAAACCGGCGATCGCCGAGTCCCAACGTCGGGAAAAGCAGTTAATATGGGGAGGACGCCGTTCTTTGCCGCCCTATGGTTACCCTTAATGAAACTGACTTGTTGGTGGTTCGGGGAGTTCAGTTCCGGGACCTGGAAAATTTAGATAAACTGACCGACCAACAGGGGGCAATGTCGGGCAGTTCATTGGCGGGTAGATTGCCGCAGAATCTTTTCTGGTACGGCATGCTTAGGGCCTTGGGTTGTTTTCCCAATCCGTTGCAACATCTTTTCCATTGCTTTGTGGCGGAGCAAAAACCCCAGGGTACCATCGGTGGCTTTGTGCAGGTGACCCCGTTCAACACCAGTCGCTCCACTTGGAAAATAGAGCAACTGTCGGTGCAAGCCCAGGCCATCCAGCCGGAATTAGTAACAGACCCGAAAGGTATGGGGTCCCAGCTATTGCGCTACTGTTTTCAAAATGTCTGGGAAGCCCGCACCTGGGTGTTGGATGTGGACGTAAACGATAAAAATATCCTTGCTCTTTACCGGCAGAATGGTTTTCAGCCCCTAGCCCAAATTACCCATTGGTCCTTGTCGGCGGAACTGTTGACCAGTCTGGCCCAGAACGATCCTGACTTACCCAATTTACTGCCCGTAAGCAATGCTGATGCGGCCCTGCTCTGTCAGCTTGATTGTGTTTCCATGCCCCCTTTGATGCGTCAGGTGTTTGACCGCCATGTGGCGGATTTCAAGCGGCGCTTTTTGAGTTCCCTATTAAACCGTTGGCAAAATTGGTACACCCACCAGGAAGAGGTCAGCGGCTACGTCTTTGAACCTCAACGCAAAGCGGCGATCGCCTATTTCAAACTCACCCTGTCCACCGACGGCCAACAGGCCCACCAAGCGGAATTAACTGTACATCCTGCCTATACTTGGCTTTACCCCAAACTGCTAGTGAAAATGGCGCAACTAGTCCAAGGACTTCCCCCCCAAGCCCTCATGTTAGAGTCGGCCGATTATCAACATGAACGGGAAGAATATTTGGAACAGTTGGGGGCCCAGCGTCAGCAACATCGTTTGTTGATGTCCCGTTCCGTCTGGCACAAACTCAAAGAAACTAAGCCGGAGCGATTGCAACTTTCGGAAGTATTACAGGGACTACAGCCATTGCCCCGCACCCCCATTCCCAGTCGTATGTCTCTGTTGAATTTACCGTTAAAATCCCAAAAAGACCGTCCAGATAACCAAGATAAACAGGTTAATTTGGGGCATGAGGATTTACCGGAAAACGGTCATCACATTTAAATTTTAGGGTCTGTTGGTAACATTCCGGTTTGCTCAATCAATTCCCTAATACCGGGAATTTTTTCACTAGTTTCTGCCCTATTGAAGGGAGCGGTAGGGCGAGAATTTCCAGTGATTTAACCGCTCAAACCGGAGCCTAAGAAGAAACTTTCCCTTGCTCGGGGTTGGGTACAGGGTCATAACCCCCCGGATGTAGGGGATGGCAGCGCAAAATCCTTTTCAAAGCCAGATAACTACCCCGCCAGACTCCGTGGATTTTCACCGCATCTAAGGCGTACTGGGAGCAAGTGGGCTGAAAACGACAACTGGGCGGAAACAACGGTGAAATCAAGACCCGATAGAGTTTGATCAGAGTTAAAAGTAATTTTTTCATCATTTACTAGTGACTATTGATCATAGAATAACAACTTTTTAATTGGGGCTCTAATTAATCTTTAAATTTTCCTTATTCACAACTAATTTATTCATATTTATTGGTGGTGGATAATTGTCGGAAATAATGCCATGACCCCATTTCCACGTTGTTAGATTAGCGCCAAGCCCCATATAATATGCCATAACCCTGATCCAATCTAGCTTCTGGTCTCCGACCTTCCTATGAAAAGTGCTTTTTTAGACCGTCTCCACAGTCCCGATCGCCCGGTATTAGTCTTTGACGGGGCTATGGGTACAAACCTGCAGGTACAAAACCTAACGGCGGCGGATTTTGGCGGGGCGGAATACGAAGGCTGTAATGAATATTTAGTCCATACTAAGCCAGAGGCGGTGGCCACGGTGCATCGTGCTTTTTATGAAGCGGGGGCCGATGTGGTAGAAACAGATACCTTTGGGGGCACCCCCTTGGTGTTGGCGGAGTACGATTTGGCAGATCAAAGCTATTACTTGAATAAGGCGGCGGCGGCGTTGGCCAAGTCAGTGGCGGCGGAATTTACCACCCCAGAAAAACCACGATTTGTGGCGGGTTCCATGGGGCCGGGGACTAAGTTACCCACCCTAGGTCATGTGGACTATGACAGCCTCAAGGATGCCTATGTGGTCCAGGTGCGCGGCCTGTACGACGGCGGGGTGGATTTATTGCTAGTTGAAACCTGTCAGGATGTGTTGCAAATTAAGGCGGCCCTGAACGCCATTGAACAGGTCTTTGCCGAAAAAGGCGATCGCCTACCATTGATGGTGTCAGTCACCATGGAAACCATGGGTACCATGCTGGTGGGTACGGAGATGGCGGCGGCTTTGGCCATTTTGGAACCCTATCCCATTGATATTTTGGGGCTGAACTGTGCCACCGGGCCGGACTTGATGAAGGAGCACGTCAAATATCTTTCTGAACATTCTCCCTTTGTGGTGTCCTGTATTCCCAATGCTGGTTTGCCAGAAAACGTTGGCGGCCAAGCTTTTTATCGCCTCACCCCGGTGGAACTGCAAATGTCCCTGATGCACTTCATTGAAGACCTGGGGGTACAGGTAATCGGTGGCTGTTGCGGCACCAGACCAGATCACATCAAAGCTTTGGCAGACATTGCCAAGGATCTGCATCCGAAGGAGCGTCAACCCCGGTACGAGCCCAGCGCCGCCTCCATTTATTCCACCCAAACCTATGCCCAGGAAAATTCTTTCTTAATCGTAGGGGAAAGGCTCAATGCCAGTGGTTCCAAAAAATGTCGGGATCTGCTCAATGTCGAAGATTGGGACAGCCTAGTTTCCCTGGCTAAATCCCAGGTAAAAGAAGGAGCCCAAATCCTTGATGTCAACGTCGATTACGTCGGTCGGGATGGGGTGCGGGATATGAAAGAATTGGCTTCCCGTTTAGTCAATAATGTCACCCTGCCTTTAATGTTGGACTCCACCGAATGGCAAAAAATGGAAGCCGGTTTAAAGGTAGCCGGGGGAAAATGTATTCTCAATTCCACCAACTACGAAGACGGGGAAGAAAGATTTTATAAACTATTGGAAATTGCTAAGGAATATGGGGCTGGCATTGTCATCGGCACCATCGATGAAGATGGCATGGGGCGCACGGCCGATAAAAAATTTGAGATTGCCAAACGGGCCTACGAAGCGGCGATCGCCTTTGGTATTCCGGCCACGGAAATTTTCTTTGATCCTTTAGCCTTGCCTATTTCCACCGGCATTGAAGAAGACCGAGAAAACGGGAAAGCCACCGTGGATGCCATCCGCAGAATTCGCCAGGAATTACCTGATTGCCATATTTTATTGGGGGTTTCCAACGTTTCCTTTGGATTGAATCCCGCCGCCCGCCAGGTGCTCAATTCGATCTTTCTCCACGAATGTATGCAGGTGGGTATGGATGCGGCCATTGTCAGTGCTAACAAAATTTTACCCCTGGCAAAAATCGATCCAGAACAGCAACAGGTGTGCCTAGATTTAATTTATGATCGTCGGGAATTTGCAGGCGATCGCTGCACCTATGACCCGTTAACGAAGCTAACCACCTTATTTGAAGGAAAAACTACCAAACGGGACAAATCCGGTGACGCTAATTTGCCGGTGGAAGAAAGGCTGAAACGCCACATTATTGATGGAGAAAGACTGGGTTTAGAAGATGCGCTGAATGAAGCTCTAAAACTTTATCCTCCCCTAGATATTATTAATATCTATTTATTAGATGGTATGAAAGTGGTGGGGGAACTATTCGGCTCCGGACAGATGCAGTTACCCTTCGTGTTGCAATCGGCCCAAACCATGAAAGCGGCGGTGGCATTTTTAGAGCCCCACATGGATAAGGATGATTCCGTTGATAATGCCAAGGGTACTTTTTTAATCGCCACCGTTAAGGGGGATGTCCACGACATTGGCAAAAATTTAGTCGATATTATTCTTTCCAATAATGGCTATCGGGTGGTTAACCTGGGCATTAAACAGCCAGTGGAAAATATTATTGAAGCCTACAAAGAACATCGGCCAGACTGCATTGCCATGAGCGGATTATTAGTGAAATCCACCGCCTTTATGAAGGAAAACTTGGATGTTTTTAATAATGAAGGTATCACTGTTCCCGTTATTCTGGGCGGAGCGGCGTTAACCCCTAAATTTGTCCATCAAGATTGCCAAAACACCTATAAAGGTCAAGTGGTCTATGGGAAAGATGCCTTTGCGGATCTGCACTTTATGGATAAGTTAATGCCCGCTAAGCAGTCTAGCAATTGGGACGATTTTCAAGGCTTTTTAGGGGAGTATGCCGAAGAAAATGGCCATGGGTTAATAACGGATGATGGGGCCAAGACCAACTTTGGCATCGAAGATGAAAAATTAATTGATGCGCGGAAACAACCCACAGAGCCAGAGGTCATTGATACCTTTCGTTCCGAAGCAGTGGACCCCAACTTAGAAAGACCTGTGCCGCCTTTTTGGGGTACGAGAATTTTGCACCCCAATGATATTTCCCTAGAAGAAGTGTTTCCCCTTTTGGACTTGCAAGCTCTCTTTGTCGGTCAGTGGCAATTTCGCAAACCCAGAGAGCAATCCCGGGAAGAGTATGACCAGTTTTTGGCAGAAAAAGTCCATCCGATTCTGGCCGAATGGAAAGCGAAAGTCATAGCGGAAGATTTACTCCATCCCACGGTGGTTTATGGTTATTTTCCCTGTCAATCTCAAGGCAATACCTTATTGATTTACGATCCTGAACTGATCAGCCAAAATAAGGGCCAAATTCCTCCGGATGCAACGGCGATCGCCAAGTTTGAGTTTCCTCGGCAAAAGTCGGGTCGGCGGCTTTGTATTGCGGACTTTTTTGCTCCAAAAGAATCAGGGATTACCGATGTTTTTCCTTTACAGGCGGTGACGGTGGGGGAAATAGCGACGGAATATGCCAGGAAACTATTTGCCGGCGATAATTACACCGATTACCTCTACTTCCATGGCATGGCAGTGCAAATGGCGGAAGCTTTAGCCGAGTGGACCCACCAACGGATACGCCAGGAATTGGGCTTTGGGCATTTAGACCCCGATAACATTCGTGATCTTCTCCAACAACGTTACCAAGGTTCCCGTTACAGTTTTGGCTACCCTGCTTGCCCCAACATGCAGGATCAATACACCCAATTGGAACTGTTACAAACAGAACGGATCGGCTTGTATATGGACGAAAGTGAACAGGTTTATCCGGAACAATCGACAACGGCGATCATTGCCTACCATCCCACTGCCAAATATTTCAGTGCTTAACTCAGAGTGACGATTAAATTCATTAACAAATAACTAGGATTTTTCTGTTTAGAGTATCCCTCTTTCATCAAAATGGGTGAATTAGAATGGAGATAAAAGGCTGGAAAGCTTGGAGGGAGTATGACGAAGGTAAGAGAAGCGAAAAAGACAGTACAATGTGTAGACACGTATAGTAAACTGTATAAAGATATATTTCCAGATGTGAGAGCTTATGAAGCTTTTAAATACCTGATGGTGGGAATATTAAGTGATATAAAAAGAAAAAGCTTGCCAGCGATAGCATCATCATTAGGATTAGAAAA
>NZ_JADEVV010000048.1 GCF_015207985.1 Synechocystis salina LEGE 00031
TTTCAACGGTGGGATCACCGACAAAAATATGGGCTTCATAGATGAATTGACTAACATCATCGGCCATCAAATGTAGTAATTCTTCTGAGTTAACACGACCCACGGGGACAAAGGCCAGGCGTTTTTTATCTAGCCCCGCATCCCCGGTAATCCGAGTATGAATCGTTGACCGCAACATCACTAACAGGGTGAACAAATCATTGGTTTGGCGTAACCAGTGCCGGGTCAAAGCTTCTTGTTCTGAGGACGAAGCATCGGACGGTGTAAAGAAAAAATCTTGCATCAACATCACTAACCGTCGCTCCCGGCGATCGCCATTAATCCATTTACCCGTTAGCGGATCGGAGTAAAATCCCCGGCCTCGGTAAATCAGTTGGGCAATTTCCATCAGAGACGACTCCACCTGGAAGCGGGGCACTAGGGCAATAATGCAATCTGCTTTTGGAAAAGAAACCCCCCGTGAGCCAGAAGAGGTAACTAGAAAGACCTTCACCTGTTCCTGCTTAGGAGATTGGACTAATTTCAGCCGTTGTTTTTCCGATACGTTTTGATCCAAAATTTCGATTTCCCCAGGGGTCAAAACAGGGGATAAATTTTTATGGCAAAAGTGCTTTAGATCCCGCAAAAAACGCTTATCTTGGGCGAAAAAAATCACCTGCTCTGCTCCACTGTCAAGAGCCCGTTGAATTTCTCCATAGGCATTAACCAGCAACTCTTCCCCGGTTTGTTGTTTGATCAATTGATGGCGACGGATCAGACCATCATCCGCATTGGGATTTAATGCAATAATCGATAGCCGTAACCGATAATCAATGGTTAAAGCGGTGGCAGGAAAACTATTGGTCATGACATGGAGAGTCGGTTTCCGTTTGCCATTGCCCACTTTTAATAGGGTTCCCGTCACCTGAAAGGGAGAAATATGATCCGTTTTATCGCCCGGGGCAGAAGTATTAAGGCCATGACTCGGACTAATCAGCACTTTATCTGGCACTGAATCCCCGCCATTAAGATACCGATCTAAAACCACTTCGTTTGCCAAAGACGCATCGGCCAGAATTAAGATCACCCGAAACGCTGGGGCATCATCGGTGAAAGGATCAATAAATTCCTGCTTGAGCCAGTCCGCCAATTTATGGCAAAACAAAGACCCTGCGCCATCCCCCGCAATTTCATCCACCATCGCCACGACGGTGGGAATTTTTTCGGCAAAGAGCCGTCTTTCTTGTTTTCCCAACGCACTATTAAACGTGTTCTGAAACACGAGACTTAAGCCATCGATCGTCGTTCTATTGATTAATTCTCGGTAGCTTTGAGTGGCCGCAGTGAGCACTAACCGATTGATGCCCGGATTAACGGCAAGTAAATTTTTTGTGGCGGTGGCGATCGTTCGTAATACTCCCGGTGTCAGCCGATTGGTCATCCGATCCGTGCGTTCATTCAGGTTTTGTTTACGCCGTCGAGAAGGGGTGATTTCAGTTTCGATCGCCTGCTCTTGCTGTGGCGTGACATAAAGAATACTGTCCTGGGGCAGGGTCAAAGGACGATGACCGTCAACCACCACCGCGCTCTCTTTTTTAAGCGTTGGATCTGTCTGTGGCTGTTGTCGATACCATTCAGGGGCCGCATTAATCAATTTTGCGTTACTGGTAATCGTTAAAATACCGGGGGACTGGCTGGGTAAATCTGCGGGCGAGGAGGGGACAGAAAATTTGCTGGTAACTTCTCGATTAATCACCACCCGAGGACTGACATAAAAAAAGAGAAAGCCCTGGGTTTGTTGGCGCAAAAATTCAATAACCGCCGTTGTTTTGCCAATGCCAGGATTGCCTTCTAATGCAATGACCCGCATTTCACCGACCGGAGCCTGGTTTAATCCCGCAATAATCGCCGCTGCATGGGCATTGCGTAGGGCAATATGATCCCTTTCTTTTGCTTTGGCTTGCATTTCTGTCTGAATAACGGCGATGGGATTTTGCCCAAAAAATTGTTCTAATTCCGGCGTTACCGTGACATTGTTTAAAGCGAAAGCGATCGCCATTTCCTGCATCGGTTGATAAAAATCTGTCACAACCTCTGCGATATCGACCTGAAAATCTTCTCCTAATGGTGCCTGCTCTAATAAGGATTTTACCTGGTGTTTAAAAGCCTTCGGTAAGGATTTAAGAATGGTCTTAAACACCCCTCGAATCTCTTGGGTTAAGCCGTCGGTATGGCTGTCGGGGATTTTATCTCGCTGTCGATAGACCTCTCCTAAGGTTTCCATTAATTTCACCCGGGGATCGCGGTCTAGGGTTGGGTGCGGTTCAAACGTTGCCCCGATGCTCTCTAGCCCCTGATTGGTGACGGCGATCGCCATACCCTGACAACCCTTCGCCAGATAACCCTGATTGCGTAAAAGTTTGGCAAAGGCCGTTACATAGGCCGCTCCCTGGCAGAGTTTATAAAAGGGCTTATCCCGACTAATCAACCCATTCAAAAAACTAGCCAAACGGGGAGGAATATCCACTGCTTCTCCCTCCACCTCTGCACAAACCCGTGCAAACACTCCCCGTGATTCCATCACATTGGCATAGCGCAATACCTCTAAACGATGGGCTTCCTCCCCACGGTAATCATTAAGTAAATTCGGGGGGACACTATAGGACAATTCCAAACACAGGATTTGATCCTCTTTATTACGCCGTAATGGCGTTAACCACAATAAAAAATCCGCCCGCGCCGGTTGCCCCACGGCCACTAACTCAGGATCAGGGCGATGGTTTGGATAGAGTTGGGGGAAACTTTGTTGAAAATTGGCTATGGTTTCTGCCCGTTCTAATTCCCCCTCCAGATCCACATTAGGCAACACTAACGGACACCAAAATCCAGCCAATTGATAACGCTCGACTTTTATTGGTTTCAACCACTCCCGTACCGTTGTCCACCCCAAGCCATACCCCATCACTAATAGATGATCGACTCCTGATTTAGCCCAAATCTGGGCTTCTGGATCGGTGATATTTAGCTGACGAATTAACGCCTGGGTTAGTTGAGAAACTTTAATCCTTTGCCAGGGTTGTAAATGGGGATGGGAAGCACTCAATAGCCCCCGATGCAGTAAATAGGCGATCGCCCCCCGCTGTACCGCCACTTCAAAAACCCGGCCCCAATAGGAGGCTTGTTGTTTAAACAAAAGAGAATTCATGGTTTTTTAACGATGCAACACAGACGATAAATGACTCAAAATTGCTGGATAGCTCAACAGAGTATTTCCTCGACGGCGACTGCTCAAAATTTCCACATCCCCTGCCGCTTCTTTGGTGGTCGGGGTAATCCAGCCATAGGGATTAAGGATTGGCAAAATTCCCCTGTTATCTAGTTTTTCTGCCTCAAGAAAATGCACCCCCCGTAACACACTAATTAATCCTGGCTGTAACAAAGAACTACCATCAGCATTGAGCAAATGTTGTCGGGCCCGTTCTGTCCAGGCTCGATTACTAACCCGCTCCTCAGAAAGTAAAAAGTAGGTACAAAAGCCAGATTGAGGACGTTGATCATACATTTTGCCGACCACCGCTAAAGTGGCAAACGTATAGGCAGGAATTAAGTCTCGTACCGTTTTTCGTTCTAGTGAGGACATTGATCCCCTCGGTGATCGCCAAAGGTCTCCATGGTGTTCCGCACGATTGATTTCAAAGCCCGCTTCGTTCGGTGGACGTTGATATAAACGGGTGGCGGGAAATTCATCTTTAACGAGGGGATAAAGGGTCAGTTCAGGAAAGGTTTGAAAAACATCTTCTAAAAAGTTAGGTTGAATTAAGAAATTTGTTTGGGGAGCAGTACGATTCAGTTTACGCCCGCCGTAGCTGTGGGCAATCAGCAAAATATGTTCACATCCCTGCTGTTGTAGTTGATAAATGGCTTCTTTGATGAGGCGGGGTTGGCGATTTTGATCTCCTAAATTCAAAATATCGACATCGGTACGAAACGCTTGAATTTGATAACCTGAAAATGGTTCGGCGATCGCCGTTGCAAGATAACTTTTGCTAACTAAAAGATGATAGTTTAAACCCTGTTCCCGCTGGGGATAGTCATCACAGGGACGGGTGGCATAGGTAATCATGCCAATTTTGGCGAGATGGGGCGGGGTGGGGGTACTCAGTTGTAAAGGAAACGCACTCAACAGGGCGCGGAAACTTCCTTGTTGGATGTAACTGCTACCGCTCTTTTTCAGATTTTCCAAAACAAAGCCCTGCATCCGTAGGGAAATATCTTGATTTAAAACCGTTTCCAGACTTTGAGCCGCGGCATAAACATAGGTCTCGCCACTGGTAAAATCCCGGCTATCATCGGCTTTGTTTTGAATCCTGACCATTAGCGCTGTAAACATTTCAGGAGTTAAGCTTTTCAGGCGTTGAATAATGCGCCAAAGGGTGACATAGACCAAGACTTCAAAGGCTACGATCCCAGCGGCGTGGTATTGCGCTCTCGTTTCATAGTCATCAGAGGAAAGATTGCTTTGTTTGCCTTTGACACTCCTCTCTAGGGTTCTGGCTTCATATTCCACCTGAATAGCGGCCTCTAAAGCCCAAATTTTGGCATCTTTGGCGATCGCCGTTGGTTGATAATTCCAGGTTTTCTGGCCTTCCTTCGTTTGACTTTCAACCGTTTCATGGGGAACCCACAAAATTTGTAAAAGTTTGGGCGAAAACACCCGCTTAGCTTGCAAGGTAACCGACGGTGTATTTTGAAAAACCAGATTATGCCCTGATAGATAAGTTTTCACTTCCACGGAAAATAAATTCAAGGTTTGGGGGCGATCGCCAATGGTCAAATGTTTAAACCATTCCACCTGTTCCGCCCCGCCACTGCCACGCAATAAACCGCTGGTTTGTTCCGATTCCAAACGATCCCAATTGATGATACTGCGCTGTACCTCAATAAATTGCCGACTACTCCGCTGTTTAATTTTCTCCAACAAGCCATTATCCTGAGTCCGCACTAACGTCATTAACGCCGTAGCTAAGCCCATCACCAGATTTTTCTTGTCCCGCAGTCCTGCAATCAGAACCTCAATTTTGCCCTGAATTCCCAGTCCATCAGGGGCAGATAACCAAGCCAATCGGTCCCGAAATTGCTTCAGCCAAGCTTGTCCGTCAAAGTCCTCTAGGGGATTATCCTCTGTGGGAAAAGCACTGGGAATGACACTATCTAAAAATAAAAGTTGCGCTAAATTACGATTAATTTGATGGGTTTTAACCCCTTGGGATTGACTCGAATCAAGGGCATCCATGAGGGTCTGACGAATACGGTCTAAACGACTTTCATAGGCAGTTTTCCCGGTGTCAGGATTTTTACCATTGACGCGGAAACGATAGGTAACTTCCCGTTGCACCACCTCCCCCGTCTCCATCATGGTTTTTTCTTCAAAAATTTGTGCCTTCGCTTCTGGCCAGACAGCAAGACATCCAAAAAAGAGGGCTTGGTTGAGATATTCATTCAATGTAAATTGGCAACCCGTCCCAAAATAACCACTCAGATCAACCGCCAAGCTTTCCGTCTGACCCAGGGCTACTACTCCCAAAACCCGATCCACATAATCCACCAATCCCCCCCGATTGCCATAGGGACGTTGACGGGAGATCGCCGCAATTTCCGCCATAATGCCAAAGGTAATGTTGAGGCGAACCCGGGCCAACGCTTCATTTTCTAAAAAATTGATAAAACGTCTAATCTGACTATCATTCCCTTCCCGTTCCTTTTGTAAACTATCCAACGCAGCCTCAATATCATCCTCGTCTTTTTCCTCCTGTTCCAAATAAGTGGCGATCGCCCCCATCAATTTTTGAAAATAATCCTGAGCATCCACCTGTTCTAAAGCAGAAATCACTTTGGCTACGGGTTTTTCCGAGGAAGAAGACTGATCGGATTGAGGCTGGAACACTACAGATCGGATCGTTGCCCCCTGGGGTTCATCTTTGCCCGGTAATTTGGCCCCAAGGCGATCGCCTAATGTTGTTAACTGTGTTTCAGTATCCGTTAGTAAAAGTGACAGTAGAGTGGCATCGGTTAGCCCACTAACCTCAATCGCCTGATCAATTTCTGCCGAAAGACGATCCAGCAATTTAGGTAAACGCTTCTGATTATCCGCCGCTAACCGTCCCCCTAACCGGGCAATTTCACCTAGTCTAGGAGGAGTGAAGTCCTGAACAAATCCGGTTTTTTGTTCTTGTGAATTAACCTTAAATACATTACGAAATTTTGCCGAAGAAAAAAGACGACGCAATACCCCCGAGGTACAAATTCTTAAGCGTTTTCGATTAGAATCGAATTTAATAAACTGTCGCTGTTGAGGATTTTTATTGTCTGATGTCAGAACTAAGTTATTATTTTCAATATTACTGACAACAGCAGTTAAAACTTCAATAAGCGTGGCTAAATCAATAGCAGGCTGACGACTGAATACCTGCAGCCGCGCCCCAGAGGGGGGAATATCCATGATAGGGGTCTCCTTAATAATTCAGTAATTAAACTGCTTCACCTATTCCGCTTGACCCGGCGGAAAGATGGACTCTCTCTTCCTTATAGCACCTTGTAGCATAGGATTGCCTAAAAAATTAAGTATTAGGGGCTTGAAGTGCGGTAAAACAAATATTGTCAAGGTCTCTATTCAGCTCACCTTTCGTAAGCAGACTCCACGGCAGACAGGGTTAGCTTCGAGCAATGTTAAACCGAGTTACCATTCAATAAATTCCTCTGTTTCTATATCCCCGCAATGAAACACCTATTTGAAATCTGTCAGCCCCGTTCCGACATCTTGCAGGGAACTGTCCAGGAGTCCGATTTTGCGGCGGACTTGGCTCAGGTGATCAATGGTAGCGCCCCTAGGGAATATCGTGTTGCTAAAGAATTTTTTCATAATACTCATCCCACCAAAGGGCTACAGACCCTATTAAAGACGGTTTGCCAACGGCTTACAGGGCAAGGAGGGACGGCGGTTTTGCGTCTTGATACCCAATATGGAGGGGGAAAAACCCATAGTCTGATTGCTTTAACTCACGCCGCATCGGGAATGCCAGGAGTGGAAAAGGTTGAAGAGTTTATTGACCCATCGCTTATTCCCCAAGAAAAAGTTTGTGTTGCCGCTTTTGATGGCGAAAATGCAGATCCAACGAATGGTCGCTTATTGGGGGATGGGGTGCGGGCATATACGCCTTGGGGAGAAATTGCCTATGGATTGGCCGGGCCGGCGGGTTATGAAATTGTACGCCAGAGTGATATTGAACGGGTGGCTCCGGGGGCAGATACGATCCGGGAGTTGTTTGCCGATCGCCCGGCGTTGATTCTATTGGATGAGTTATCAATTTATTTACGGAAAATCAAGGGCAGAAAGGAACAAGAACAGTTAACTCCATTCTTGACGGGATTGTTTAAAGCAGTTAGTTCATCTCCAAAGGCTTGTGTGGTCTTTACCCTGGCGATTGGTAAGGAAGGGAGGGCCAAAGATGCCTACGCCCAGGAAAATGAGTTTGTGGCGGAGAAACTGGAGGAAGCGATTAAGGTGGCAGGCCGGGTAGCAACTTTGTTGAACCCAACCACGGAACAAGAAACCGTCCAGGTACTGCGCCGCCGCCTGTTTAGCCATATTGATGATCAAGCTGCTCAAGAGGTGATTTCAGCCTATCAACAGCTATGGATTAATCACCGGCAAGATTTACCTGCGGAGGCATTGAATAGTGATCAAATTGATCAGTTCCGGCTGGGATTTCCCTTCCATCCAGCGCTAATGTCCCTGCTGACCGATAAACTTTCCACCCTCAGCACTTTTCAACGGGTACGGGGAATGTTGCGACTGTTGACTCGGACGATCGCCGATTTATGGGTGACTCGGCCAGCCAACACCCATGCGTTGCATCTGCATCATATCAATCCAGGCTATACCCCCATTCGGGATGAAATTAATGCCAAGTTGGAGATGGGACGATTTGATCCGGTGATTGAAAATGATGTGTCCTCAGCCCAAGGAACATCCCTAGCCCAACAGTTAGATGCCCGCTGGTATGGTGGCTTGGCTCCCTATGGCTCCTTTGTGGCCAGAAATATTCTTTGGCATACCTTTGCCTTTAATGAAGCACTCCAGGGCATTGATGAAACCAATCTTCGTTACAGTATTTTGTCCCCAGGTTTGGAAGTCAGCTTTATCCAGGATGCCCGACAAAGATTTATCCACGATTCTGCCTATTTGGACGATCGCCCGGCTGCCCCCCTACGATTTCTATCCGAGGTCAACCTAACCCAGTTAATCCGTCGTCAAACGGAAATGGTTGATCTGAATGAAGCCAGGGTTCAACTTCAGGATCGGATCGAACAGATTTTCAAGGGTCGCTACTTCAACCTAATTCTTTTTCCCCAGGGCCCCTATGAAGTACCGGATGATGCAGGCAATGGCAAGCCCTTGTTGGTTTTATTGAGTTACGACGCGATCGCCGTTCCTTTTGATATAACTCAAGTGCCTGAGCTGGTGGAGCGAATTTATTCTTGCCAAGGGTCTAACGAGGATTTCCGGCACCTGAAAAATAATCTAGTCTTCTTGGTGGCCGATGAATCTAAGCGGGGAGACATGAAGGAAAAGGTTAAATATCGGTTGGCTTTGGAAGCAATGAGAACACCAGATAGACTCAAGCAATTACCTGAACATCAACAGGATAAAGTCAAAGAATTACATCAACGCTCTGAGCAAGAAATTGCTGTATTGATCCAGCAATGCTATCGTCATTTGTTCTATCCCAGTCCCAGCAAATTAGAGGGAGCGAATGTTAATCTCGCCCATGCCACCATTGACTTACCTGCCACTTCCCAAAAGCCAGGGGATGGACAGCAACAGGTGGTACAAACCTTAATTAATAATCGGCGATTAATCTTGGCCGATGGTGACCCCCCTAACCCTCCAGCGGTGAGGGATGCCACGACTTTAAGAAAGGGACAAATTAGCACGGCGGAGTTGCGCTCAGAGTTCCGCAAAAATATTCGCCTGTCGATCATGATTGGTGATGATCCTTTCACCAAAATGATCCGGGATGGTATCCACCGCGATTTGTTCGTCTATAAATACCAGGATTTGTTGTGGGGCCCTGGTGATCCTTTTGCTGAGATCAAAATTGATGAGCAAGCCTTTGTCTATACGTTGAATTACGCTACCGAAATTGGTATTTGGCCCCGTCAACCTAAACCTGTTGCGCCGCCGGTTACGTCTGATCCAACGCCATCGGGTGGAGCTTATTATCCAACGGGGACAACATCTGGTTCTGGCCCCACCGTAACTGAATTTCGCTCTGCCACCGATGAGTTTGTTATCCAGCCAAGTATTACTGAGGTGAAACCCCAAGGTTTTAGGCATGAAGCACCCCTAAAGCAAGCTCTAACCCAAATCTGGGAAGATGCCCGCAGTTTCCATGTCCAAAAAATCATTAGGATGACATTGCGGGTCTTTGAGTCGGGAGACGCTTTTAAACTCATGGGGGCGATCGCCAGTCGGGTTAATAACGCAACTATCATGGTCAAGCTGGAGGGGAGTTATGAAACCAGTAACGGCAGTGGCCTTGAAATTGAATTCAATGGGGCGATCGCCGATGTGGGGCCAATTAAAGATTTTCTGTCTGCTCAATTCCGGGCGGCGGCGGAAACTTCCTTGAATACGACTTTCGAGATCGATTATGCTCAAGGCTTGTCTTTAACTGGGGATGACCCCGAAAAGTTAACGGAGCAGTTATGTCGTTTTGCCACGGGGACTGCCCTGGTGGAAGCCTATGCCGAGGGGAAGTAAATGGATAGCATTGCCGTACCTTTCGCCTCTCGACAGGCGGATCAGTTGGATCGTCTTCTGAATACAACCCAGCCCCGCTATCAACTCCGAGCAAAGCAATTGTCATCGGTAGATCGCCTGTTGGAAATTTGGCAAATGCCCTGTAGTGCCACACCTCACTTAAAGCAACCGAAACGAGTGGCGGGCTTGAAGGGGCGGAATCTATCGTTGATTGAACCCCGACTAATCCGGCAGTTAAAGGTGCTGGAAATTGATCTGGCGGGCATAAAATCCACGCAGGAAAAGCAATTTGAGTTGGATGAGGTATCAGCGCTTCGGCTGGGCCTAATGTTTCGGGTGCTGGCCCCTATGCGGAATCGGGACAATATGCGGCTCTGTGGGTCAGGGATTGAGGAAATGGGCAAGGAAGAAGCGTCCTATTGGTTAGGGATGGCCATGCACCGCAAAAATCCCCGGCGGGTGTTGATGGCCCTACGCTGTCTGCTGACTGACCCCCATCGTTAAACCTTATTCGTTGACCAGTGCCAATAGTGACACTAAAATGGGGCTATGACTTCCGTTGCCAAGCTTGTTGCCCAATTTAAAAATCAGCCGAATGATGTACGGTTTACGGACTTAGTTAAAGTTTGTAACCACTATTTTGGTGAGCCAAGGCAACAAGGAACCAGTCATTGCATTTATAAAACTCCCTGGCAAGGGGATCCTCGAATCAATATTCAAGATAAAAAAGGTAAAGCCAAGCCCTATCAAGTTAAACAGGTATTAGCGGCCATTGAAAAGCTGGAGGACTTCAAAAATGGTTAATGCAGATCACTATATTTACAAGGTAATTTGGTCATCTGAAGATCAGGAATTTGTTGGCCTCTGTGCTGAATTTCCGAGTCTATCTTTTCTCCATGAAGATCGCCACCAAGCTCTTGAAGGAATAACCAGTTTAGTTAAAGAGGTAATAGTCGATATGGAACAAAATGGTGAAATAGTTCCAGAACCTATTACAGATCGCCAATATAGCGGCAGGTTTCAAGTCAGAATTAATCCGGATCTCCATCGTCGTTTAGCTATGGAAGCGGCAGAGGAAAAGGTTAGTTTGAACCGTTATATCAGTTATAAGTTAGGGGTTTGAGCATTAATCAATAATTTAGGTTAGACTACCGAAGTGGGTATTACCCCATTACCCCATTATCACGAAGGGCAACAATTATGCCAAATAAAGAATTTCAAGTGGTCAAGGAAATTGTTCAGCCGGACAGTCGTGGCCGCATTTCTTTGGGAACCGAGGTGAAATCAAAGACTTATCGAGTTTTGGCTAATGATCTGGGGGAAATTTTACTGGAGCCGGTGGTAGCAGTTCCAGAGCGGGAGGCATGGTTATTTAAGAACCCTGGGGCCTTGTCGGCAGTAAAGCATGGGTTACAGGAGTCAGCAGATGGATTGGGTACGTCCCTTGGTTCTTTTGCGGAGTATGCAGATCTATCTCGTGAGGATGAATGAATTTTCAATTGCGATTCGTTCCTAGTGCTGTAACAGCTATGGAGGCTCTTCAAGGGGAAAATCCCTCTAAGTATCGCAAGGTTTTGAAAACATTAGGGTTAATGGAGACTAACCTTCGACACCCTAGCCTCAATACTCATAAATACACTGCTATCCAAGGTTGTAATGGAGAAGAGGTCTTTGAATCCTATGTAGAAAATAAAACACCTGGCGCTTTTCGTGTGTTTTGGCATTATGGGCCAAATCGGCAAGAAATTACAATTGTAGCCATTACTCCCCATCCCTAACTATTTATTATGATTCAACAGTTAACTGCTATTTTTTTTGCGAGGTGTTCTGTCCAGAAACGCCCCTTAATTTGTTACCCAATATGCGTTACCGGGTAACTATTGAGGATGAAACTCAAGAGAACAACTCTAATGTTTGGGACTTCTTTAATTCCGTTGCTGGGTCGATTGATGTACCGGCAGATTGGTGTAATCGGGGTCAACTATGACATGAACTACTTTTCACCTGCAACATAACTTTTAAAGATTAAGGAGAAACTAAAATGAGTAATTCTTTCAACCTATTTAAAAATAACAGCAACGAAATTTTTATCAAGTTAGATAATATTCTATTTATTCCTTTTGGAGTTGATTACATTCGCGAAGATATTATTCCTGTGCAAATGGAAACCTCCTATTCGGATGGTGTTGTCTTTAAATATAATGTTCCCTGTGCTACTATTAATACTTCTAAAAATGAGCCTATAAAGGTTAAAGATATTATCAAACTTTTACCTGGAGTTGATATATTGCCAATATCTGATGAAAGATTTAAACTGAAAAACCCCCAGAATGAAATTCAAGAAAATGGTCGGGTTGCCAAAAAGTATCTTGATTATTTGGTAGATATTTACACAGAAAATACAGGAGAGTATAAAGGCGGAAAGATTAGGTATCAAAGTGAATACAAGGTCTCGGAAGAAGCGTTTATAGACATTTACTTTGAACTATGTTGTCAGCAATTAAAAGATGCTGAACAGGAGTTTTGGACAAAAGGAATCAGAAAAAAGGCTGAGGAAAAATTTGAACAATCTCAACGAGAAGGGTGGCAGACTCCATTTAGCAACTCTGTAGAAGACTGGGAAGATGAGTTAAAGCACGGATATCTTGGGCATCATCATGCGGGGCTAGGCTATCCTTTTAACGATGGCAGGGTATTATTTGAGATTTTATTACCGCTTCATTCTGCTCGTATGTCCTTTTTGACGGCTGATCTGGGCAATGCAATACGTCAATATAGACCGACTCAATCTCCATTTGATTGGACTATTTATGATGGATTCTTAGAAGACGAAGAGCTTGTGCCAAAATGGTCTTCTAGCGGAACAAAATATCAGTCAAATAAGAACCTAGTCTCATTTTACGAACTTGATTTTTTATTTTGGGATGGCCAAGAATTTATTAGCATAGAGCTTGATGGCAATAGCAAAAAATTGTCAGATTATAGTGCCAAAAAAGAAAATCTCGAAAAATGCAACAACTTAACTTTAAGAAATCTAGCCAATAGAGATCTGGAATGGCTAATAAATCACTTTAGTTCTGAGTCTTCTCCTGATTTAGAATATCGGACTGAAACACTATCGGCATTGTTTTCTGAACCTGTTTTGAAATTTTGGGAGACAGTTGAAGAAGAATCACCCATTACAAAACTCTTCAATAAACAAGAGTGGGACAAAAATCACCACATGTATGATACAGATGATTACAAATATTCATTCTCAGCTAGAAAAAAAAGATTAGATGAAGAAATTTATCCTCAACTTCCTTGGCACTTACGTTATCCCGATGGATATGTTTACTTTGATGATCCGACGGAATAATTCCTGAAATCACACTAACAATAGAGGACTAACGAGGCAAAACGATGACCAGACGACTGATTGAAGAATGGCTTCCTGTGGCGGAGATTGGGATTGAAAGTTTGCGGGAACGAACCCCGATGACTCCTTTCCCTGCCCCGAATCGCCTTCATGTCTGGTGGGCCCGTCGTCCCTTGGTAGCTTCCCGTGCGGCGGTGTTGGCATCGTTGTTACCTGCGGATGCGGATCATAAACGATTTCTTCATGTGCTGGGGATTCATGGCGATCCAGTTGAGGCAAAAAAAAGAATTGCTAAGGCAACTCGTGAAGGGGTTCGACTAGGTTCAGCAGCCTATGGTTATGAACGGGCTTTTAAGTATATTCCTAATGAAAAAGATCGAGAGTGGTTAGATTATGAAACTAAGCGAATTGGACTAGGATCGGCCACTGTCCTAGACCCTACTGCGGGCGGTGGTAGTATTCCATTTGAATCCGTAAGACTAGGTTTTAATACCATCGCTAATGATCTTAATCCCGTCGCTGCATTAATTGAAAAGGCAACTATTGAATTTCCCTTGAAATATGGAGCAGAGCTATTAGAAGAATACAATCAAATTAGCTCGGAATTCGTGAAGAGAGTCAGGGAAAAATTAGCCGGAACTTTTCCAGAAGAATCTAAAGAAAATACCATTCCAGATGGTTATCTTTACGCTCGAACGATCGCCTGTCCATATTGCGATCGCCAAGTGCCGTTATCCCCGAATTGGAAACTATCCCCGTCAGGTATTGGTGTTAAGCTTAAACCCGATCTAGAGAAAGGTATTTGCAACTTTGAGATCGTCCACAAGGTCAAAGATCAATCCCCCGGCACGGTCAGCGGCGGTGATGCTCAATGCCCCTATCCTGACTGCGAAAGGGTGATCAATGGCGATGACATCAAAGCCCAAGCTCAAGCGGGACAAATGGGCGACAAGCTCTTTGCAGTGGTCTATAAAGAACGGGTTTTAACGACGACCAAGACAGGGAAAACACGGGAGAAATGGGAGCGAGGTTATCGTGCGCCCGTGGCAGAGGATGACAATATCGAAGAGATAAAAGAAAAGCTGGCTGACAAGTTAATTGACTGGGAATCTTTAGATTTAGTCCCAAGTGAATTATTGCCGATGAATACGGAATCGTGGACACATGGCAATACTCCTGCTCAGTATGATGCTAAAAATTTTCTAGACTTATTCAATCCCCGGCAATTATTTTGTCATGGTACAAGTATCGAAATCTTTCGAGAAATGATAGATAAGAGAGAACATGAAGGCACATTTAATGAGATTACAAAAGCTGCATTCATCTACCTTAGTTTCGCTCTGGATAAGTTAAGAGACTATAACTCTCGTATGACCCGATGGCATAATAAACGAGAAGTAATGGTCAACACTTTTGATCGCCACGATTTTGCATACAAAGCCTCTTACGCAGAGATGGCTCCTCTGATTGTTGGTCTAGGCTACGATTGGGCACTCGAACAAACAGGAAAATGCCTAAAAGAACTTTTACAACTCACTCGCCCAGACCTCAACCTAAGCCAAGTCAAAGGCAAAGGTAATCAGCAAGAACTATTCCCAAAAAATCAGAATTTAACGATAGATATTATCAATGAATCCGGCGATAACCTCTACCACTTGGACAATGAAAGTATAGATGCTGTCGTCTTTGATCCGCCCTACTACGACAACGTTATGTATGCCGAATGTAGCGATTTCTTCTATGTCTGGCTCAAGCGGACAGCCGGTTATCTTTACCCCGAACTCTTCACTCGACAACTCACCGACAAAGAAAACGAAGCTGTTGCCAACCCCGCCAAGTTCCAAGGGGAAAAAGGGGCGAAAAATTTAGCTTATTTGGACTATCGGGAACGGATGGCAGCCATCTTTGCCGAATGTAAACGAGTGCTGAAGCCCGACGGCATATTGACCCTCATGTTTACCCACAAAGCCCAGGGTGCTTGGGATGCCCTCGCCAGTGGCTTGCTCGATGCCGGATTTGTGATCACCGCGTCCTGGCCCATCAACACCGAAGCCGAAGGCAGTTTGCATATTAAAGACAAAGCCGCCGCCAAAAGTACCATTTTCCTTGTCTGTCGTCCCCAGGGAGCCAAGCCCGAAGAAACCCTTTATTGGGAAGACCTCGAACCCGTCATCACCCAGACAGTCCGTAAACGAGTCGGCGAATTCCAAGGCTATGGCATCAAAGGCGTCGATCTTTACCTTTCCTGTTTTGGCCCCGCTCTCCAAGTCCTCTCCGAACACTGGCCCCTCGCCCGCAGTACCCCCAAAGCCCGTCCCAAGCTCAAGGGTCGCACCAAGCAAGCCGAACTCTTTGACGATTTTGATCCCTACGCTGTTAACCCCGAAGATGCCTTGGAAGCTGCCCGTGCCGAAGTGAAACGCTGGCGTATGGAAACTCTGCTGGGCACCACCCGCAAAACTAACCTAGACCCCCTCACCGAATGGTTTGTCCTCGCCTGGGATGCCTTTGAAGCCCCGCAGTTCCCCTACGATGAAGCCCTACGCCTGGCTAGGGTAGTCGGCCTCGATCTCGATAAAGATGTAGTCAAAAAGATTGCCGAAAAAAAAGGCTCCAACCTCATCCTCTGGGACAGTAACCAACGCGCCCTGAAAAATAGCCTCGGTTCCCCCGACGGCTCCAACTCCATGCTCGACGCCATCCACCATGCCGCCTACCGTGCCCGCACAAATGGGTTAGAAGCCGCCCGCACCCTACTGGAAAATAACGCCTTGGTTGAAGAACCCGACTTCCAAAATGCCCTGGCCGCCGTGTTGGAAGTATTACCCGTTTCCAGCACCTTCACTGGCTTCGATGACGAAAAAGGCGAAGTAGCCGAGGCCGCCCAGGACTTTGATGTGTTGGAAAACCTCCGCCGCCTACTATTCAGTGAAACCGTCCCCCGACCCAAACAGCTAGAAATTTGGTCAGAGCAATGATTACCTCCACCCCCGCTCGTATCACCGAAAACCGCACCCTTTTAACGGGGATTCGCTGGCAAACCTATCAGGATTTGCTCCTGGATCTCGCGGAAAATCCCAGTAAACGTCTGACTTATGATCAAGGTCTTTTAGAAATCATGACGCCCCTACCCGAACACGAAGCCAGTAAACGCCTGTTGGGTCGGCTAGTGGAGTCCACCACCGAAGAATTGGGCCTAGAGATTTATAGCCTTGGCTCCACCACCTGGCGACGGGAAGACCTGCAAAAAGGACTAGAACCCGACGAATGTTATTACATCACCCAAGAAGCCCAAGTCCGGGGCAAAACTACCTTTGATCTAAATACAGATCCGGCTCCAGACTTAGCCATTGAAATTGACCTGACCAGCAGTTCCCTCAATCGCTTGAGTATCTATGCCGCCCTGGGAGTCCGAGAAATCTGGCGATATGACGGCCAAGACCTGAAAATATACATCTTGGTTGAAGGAGAATATCAACAACAAGAACAATCCAGCGTCTTACCTATCCTAAGTCGCTCCGATGTATTGGTCTTCCTAAACAAGAGAAGTACCCTAGGGGAAAACGCTTTGATTCGGGAATTTCGCCAATGGCTACACCAGCAAGATTGATACTGACCACCAAGTCTCATAGCAGTTTCTACAGAAGTAAGTACTATTTACAACACTCAAACGACTATGTATCAAGGGTTTTACTGTGTCTTATTAGATTGAAAACTGCTATAATACGACTTAAGATTCTCTCAAATGGACTCAAGAGGAACAAAAATGTATCCCTTCAGTAACATTGATACCTTTACCGTGTTTCAAAATGTTGTCGAAAAAGTGGTACAAGAAATCAAGAATCTTAATAATGAATATATACTTAAAGCATCTCAAACCGAATTAGAAGATTTTTATATTGACAAGGTAAGTATTGAACCGATTTCTTTGCTTATAGACGAACTTTATATTGAAGAACAAACTTCGGTTCAAATAGACGTAAGTAATGATTCTCGAAGATTTATTATTCCTGGACGGACAGCTTTAGTGCCGGGGACTCGTTTAGATGTGGCAGTTCCCTATGAAGGAGATCCAGAACTATGGAAAATTAAACCATCCTGTTACACTCTCAGCAGCTATCCAGAAATTTTAGTTCGGAAAAATGAGATTGTCCTTAGTATTTCTTTTACTGATGATTTAGTGAACTCGTTAGACTTGAAATCTAAGATTAATCGTGATATTGAGTTGTTAGCTAATACAATACAAAATCTAAGATCAGATGTTGAAAACCATAATAGAGGTGCTCCCGATAGAGTTAAAGAAGCACTTCAGCTTAAACGACACCAGGCTGAAACTGCGGTGGGCGCTGTTGCAGCCCTAGAGATACCCATAAAACGAAGGAACAAACCTTTAACTTTTACTGTCCCAACATCACGTCGAAAATCTCCAAAAAGTAGACCAAAAGTTAATACTGAAGTATATAAACTAGAACCTACTTTAGATGAAGCAGAATATCAGCATATTCTTGAGGTCATGAGGGGAATGTCACTAGTTATTGAAAGAAGTCCATCTTCTTTTTCTACTCTAGATGAAGAAGCAATTCGCACACACTTTCTCCTTCAGCTCAATGGTCACTATGAAGGTAATGCATCAGGTGAAACTTTTAATGCATCAGGTAAAACAGACATTTTAATTAGAGTTGAAAATAGAAATATTTTTATTGCTGAGTGTAAATTTTGGTGTGGCGCAAAAGCATTTAATAATGCTGTCAATCAGTTGTTAGGTTACTTGTCGTGGAGAGATACAAAGTGTGCCTTACTCATCTTCAATAGAACTAAAGATTCATCAGGTGTTAAACAAAAAATGCATGACGCCATGGAAGGACGCTCAGAGTATAGAAAAACTGTTTTATATGATCCACATAAAGATTCTAGATATATTTTTGTTAAAGAATCTGATCCAGGTCGCGAGATTATAATAACAACACAGCTTTATGACATCCCCACTTTATCTTGATTAAAAGCATAGCTAACTGTTCATTGGAGCAGATAGACGAGAGACCTGGGTGAGAGGCTTACTTTAAATACTGCCGCTCAATTCAAGGCCGTTGGGCTCTTCTAAAAGCATGGATCAAACAAACGTTTTTAGCCTGAAAGATCGCCAATGGCAACCCCGCTACGACTCCGACGTAGATAATTTGGTCAAAGACTTTTACGAACCCGCCCTCGAATGTGCCATCCGCTATGACAGGGTTTCAGGCTATTTTTCCCCAGCCATCTTGACCCTTGTGAGCCGAGGCATCGAAGGGCTAATCCGTAACCAAGGCAAAATGCGCCTCATTGTGGGCTGCACCCTCGATGAACCCGAAGTGGAGGCGATCGCCACCGGAGAAAAACTCAAGCAGATCCTGGCAACCAAACTGGCAACCCCCCTGGCACCCCAGACTCCCCACGAAGCCAATGCTCTGGAATTACTATCCTGGCTCATCGCCCATGACTACCTGGAAATCAAGCTAGCTGTCCCCTGCACTCCCGATTATCGCCCCCTCGCCAACCAGTCCATCTTCCATCCCAAAGCGGGCATCATCGAAGACTCCAACGACGATCGCCTAGCCTTCAACGGCAGTAATAATGAGACTGTGCAAGGGTGGACAGGCAACTGGGAAAGTTTTCACGTCTTTACCGACTGGCAAGGCTCCTCCGTTCATGTGGACAGCGAAGAAAAAACCTTTGCAGAATTATGGGCCGGACGGGCACGACGCTGCTTAGTTGTGGACATTCCCACCGCCGTCCAAGAAAACCTACTTCGCTTTTTGCCCCCTAATGGTCAACTCCCCCAACGACTGGTTTTTGACGATCAGCTTATTTCACCCTTTCAAGATGCCAAGGGAGACGGCCAGCTCCTTACCGTTCCTAGGCCAGATTCACCCCCGCAAGCCGAAGAAGTTTACGACCCCCAAGCCCTTTTCAAACAGGTGTGGGCCACCATTAAATACGGCCCCGCAGTACCCGGTAACGGCGATCGCATTGGGGAAGTTACTTCCGCCATCAAGCCCTATCCCCATCAAATTAAAGCCTTCCAGCGGCTTTACAATAATTGGCCCCCGAAATTATTAATCGCCGATGAAGTTGGACTAGGGAAAACCATTCAAGCCGGATTACTGATCCGACAAGCCTGGCTTGCAGGCAAGGCCAAACGGATTTTAATCATGGCTCCCAAAGCTGTGCTCAAGCAGTGGCAGTTAGAGCTACGGGAAAAATTTAACCTTAATATTCCCATCTATGACGGTAAGACCTTAACCTGGTGCGAGTCCCCTGCCATGGCGGCCTTAGACAAACCCATTCAAAAACCTGTTTCCCGTCGGGATTGGCATCAAGAACCCTTGGTAATTACTTCTAGTCACCTGATGCGCCGTGGCGATCGCCGGTTGGAATTGTCCCAAGATGCCGAACCATTCGACCTAATTATTTTGGATGAAGCCCACCACGCTCGCCGTCGGGGGGTCAGTGGCAGTCAACCAAAAGGGGCAAACAAATTGCTCAATCTTATGCAGGAACTGAAGGGGAAAACCCAAGGTTTAGTGCTCCTTACCGCAACCCCCATGCAGGTTAGCCCCATTGAAGTGTGGGACTTATTGAACCTATTGGGACTGCCCCCGGAGTGGGATCTACAGAGCTTCCAGCGATTTTTTGACTACGCCGCCCACGACAACCCCTCCCATACCCAATTCGAGTACATGGCCCGACTCTTCCGGGCAGTGGAACAACATTTCGGGCCCACTCCCCTAGAAGACTTCCAAAAATACTTCCCCCAGGCCAGTAACTTAGCCCTTAAAAAAGTAGTTCGTGCCCTGTTGGATGAGGCCCAAGCTCCCCGCAAAGCTCTGAGTACAGACCGGCGCAAAATGGCGATCGCCATCATGAAACGCAATACCCCTATCCAAAGACTCATCTCCCGCCATACCCGTACCCTCCTCAGAAAATATTACGAAGCCGGAAAGATCAGTAGTCGCATTGCCCAACGGTATGTCAAAGATGAATTTGTCACCCTCAGTCCAGCGGAACGGGAATTATACGAGGCGATCGAAAACTATATTTCCACCACCTACAACAATGCCTCCCAGTCCGAGCAAAATGCAGTGGGCTTTGTGATGACAATTTATCGCCGCCGTCTTGCCAGTAGCTTTGCCGCCCTTGCCCGTACCATCGAGCAACGTTTGGACAAACTAAATAATAAACATTCCAGTCAACTTGAACTGAACTTGGAAGACCTAGACGACGATGAAGTTTCAGAAGAGCCCATCGATGAAGACGAAGCTCAACAGCTAGAGCAAGAGGCCCTTAAAAATGAAGAATGCTACGATTTAGAATCCCTGCTGCAACAGATTAAGCAATTACCCACCGACACCAAAGCCCAAGAGTTGAGACGATATATCCAACAATTGCATGGGATAGGCTACCCCCAGATCATCATTTTTACTCAATACACAGATACGATGGACTTCTTGCGGCAGTCCTTAACTGAAGCCGATCCAGCTAGCCGCATCATTTGCTTTTCCGGCCGAGGGGGCGAACGACGTAATGGCGATCGCTGGGAATCCATTTCCCGAGAAGAGACTAAACGCATTTTCAGGGCTGGGCAAGCCGAAATATTACTTTGTACCGATGCTGCCGCCGAGGGGCTGAATTTTCAATTCTGTGGCGCATTAATCAACTACGACATGCCCTGGAATCCGATGCGGGTTGAACAACGAATCGGACGCATTGACCGCTTGGGACAGATTTTTGCCGACCAAGGTATAACCATTGTCAATCTCCATTATGCTGACACTGTTGAAACTGATGTCTACATTGCCTTGAGAGATCGGATCGATCTATTTACCCAGTATGTAGGGAGATTACAACCGATTCTTTCTACCCTATCCCAACGTATTACTTCAATTGTTCTTTCTTCAAAAGATGATCGAGAAAACAATAAAAACGAAATTTTGGAACAACTTGAAGTGGAAACTAATCAACAAGATATATTCGATATTGATCAAGTTACTGAAGCAGATCTAGAAGAAGAATTATTACCTACTCCCTTATACGATCTCGATGACCTTGATCACTTATTAAATAAGGTAGATCTCCTACCTCCAGGCATTGAAGTCCAGGTAATGCAGGCCAAAGAATACCGCTATTCCCAAGCAGGGATGAAGTACGGACTAAGGGTTACAACTGATCCTGAATATTACGACCTACACTCCAGCAGTATCGAACTTTGGTCACCCGGGAATATCTTATTCCCGATAGTTGAAGTTCCAGAAGGAAGCAAGCCGAAACAACTAAAGCTATGAAATTAACCCCTATTTTTAATCATCATAACATCAATAATTTTAATAGCAGTTGCCTCTGAAATTCCCAATGCAGTGTACAAAGAGTTCAGTAGATTTTCCTCTTCCCGCGTGACCTCTCCATCAGCTAGCACCAAGTCGGTAGCAACAGCAAAGACTGTTTCACCTAATTCATGGGGCAAAGAGGCGATCGCTGTTTGAAGTAGACTTCCAAATCCTTCTCTCTGTGCTGTTCCCAATAACTTATCAAACATCCGGCGTAAAACATCGGCAGAATAACTACGAAACATGTGCATTCGTGTCAGTGAAGATATCAAAGTGGAGACTTCTTCATCTGAAAAATATCCATCAACTCCAACAGACACCAAAGTAATAGCAGCAAAAGCTTCTGCAGGACTCATAACCGACTGACTTTGAGTACGCAGACCAGAAAGACGATTCCCAAACAGACCCATAGCCCTACCTCCGTATCAACAATTTTAGTCGTAAAAAAGTATTGCTGAGATTATACGATTTTCAATAAAGGTGCTTTTATTTTGTCACAAAACTTAACTAGCAGTTGACCGATTGGCCACGCTTCCACAGTGACCCCATTACTAAACAGAATGCAAATTGAAATACCTCCTGTGGAGAAAATACGGGAAAAATCCCCTTTTTGAACCATGACAACCCCTGGCAAGCTAAAGATCACCATAAAGATCAACGAGTTTGCCGATGACGTGCAGGTCAACGAAAACAACTGGAAGTCATTCGTAATTGACTGTGACGGCACCCAGGTTAGTATTACGGTAAAACCCAAGGTATTTAAGAAAGTCGAACAGGCCAAAGAAAACTACCCCATGTGGGTGGGGGCGTGCAGCTTCACTGTCCCCGGAGGGAACGTCGATCCATGGGGGAAGCCACCGAGAAGGGATTTATCCTCGATCAACCCAACATCCAGGTATTTGAGCGCAAGCCAAAAGAGCCGAAACCCAGTGCTGAAGAGCCTTCATGAGTCCAATATTGGAGATTGAAATCTCTTTTTGGAAACTTTTATGGAAACTTGACATTTTCTCGTGTTAGTGTACTTAAGAGCTATTCAAACAGAGAAAATAGATGAAGACTTTCCAAGGTTGGTTTTTATTTATCCCATGGTCAATGGAAAACTAACAGACCTGACAATCTAAAATTATTGGAGAAATTTCATGGAAACACGGCGCTATCTCGCGCCGATCGCCACACAAACACCTAAAACCAAGAAAACCCCTCTCGCTTTGGACGGCATTGAAGGGGTTTCCAAGGATATTAAGGCTAACCAATCAGGCGATCGGTATTTAAAAGAAGGGATTGTCAAAACCCACTCAAGACACGTTCCGCAAAAAATTTGGGAAGGAGGTGTCTTTTGATTACCACCATCTTATCAATTTTCACGACATTTTCAAGAGTCCCGGCGATAGTTTCATGGAAATTAAGTAACCGGAACGCCCACGGTGTAGGAACTAGACGGATTTCAGCGAAAGCTCTTTTTGCTGAAAACTCCACCTGGTTTGAAGTCTGTGGGGGGGTAAAGTAATGAAAATCAGACCCCAACACCGGCAAGAATGGCAGAATAGCGGCATCTCCCCTGAGATAATCGAGGCTAACGTTCAAAGCCTTGATAACGGCTATGGATGGTTGCTGTATGGGGACCAACTACCCCGGCGCAACGATGGACGATTAAGTCAGGGAATCCTGACCCAATATCGTCACCTTGAAGAAGGAGGGTGGTATTGCTCAGGCTTAGATTCCATCACCCTAGAAGACTCTCAATGGGGCTGTTTCAAACCAGATCGTCCTCGACTATCCAAAGACGGGAAGCCCATTAAATATGAGCACCCCCCCAAGATTGCAACAGAAGCATTTTGCTTAAAAATCACCCGCCATCAATGGCGACACATTGCCAAGAAAGCCGGATTAAAGTGCCCCGACCTTGAGAACATCCCCAACGAAGAGATCGCCCAATCATTCTGGCAGTGGGTAAAAGATAACCCCACCGTGCGAGTCATCATCACCGAAGGAGCGAAAAAGACCGCCTCCTTACTGAGTCATGGCTATGCCGCCCTGGGCTTGCCGGGGATTTATTCCGGTTATCGCTCCAAAGACAAGGAGGGGGTTGAATTAGTCCACAAACAGCTAATCCCTCAACTTGAGGCATTTTGCCAACAGAGTCGGGAAATTACCTTCTGTTTCGACAACGACAACAAACCCAGCACCCGCACCAACGTCAGGAAAGCGATCGCCAACACAGGGCGACTGATGGAGTTCCAAGGATGCAAAGTCACAGTCATGACCTGGGCTGGCTCAGCCAAAGGCATTGATGATGTCATCGTTGGCAACGGAGAAAGCAGCCTAGACCGCATTTATTCCGCCCGCCAGAGCCTCGAAGCCTACAAACTGAGTGAATTCACCGACCTGACCCCCCTCATTTCCCAGAAGGTCAATTCCCGCTACCTTGAGCCAGATATCTTAGACAAGGTCATCACCCGATTAGTGGGGATAAAAGCTGTCAAAGGAACAGGAAAAACCGAGGTGTTAGCTCAACGAGTACAAAAGGCGATCGCCGAAGGAATCCCCGTCATTGTCCTAACCCACCGGGAACAACTAGCCAAAGAACTGGCCAAACGGTTTGGATTACCCTATCGGTCGGAATTGGAATTTGGGGCCGAGTCCTTCAATGGTTACGTGCTCTGTGTTGATTCCCTACATCCCAAAGCCAAGCCCGCCTTTGACCCCGCCCGCTACCCCGATGCCATGGTGATTTTAGACGAAGCAGAACAGGTCATCTGGCATTTGCTCAACTCCGTCACCTGTCAACATAATCGCCCCGCCATTCTCGAAACCCTGACCGAATTACTCAATGGCGCTGGGCAAATCATCCTCAGTGATGCCGACCTGACCCGCATCAGCCTTGATTACCTCAATAGGCTATTAACAGTCCAGTCCGCCCCTTGGGTCCTGGTCAACGAATATAACCCCGCCGGTGTTCGTAAAGCCTTCCTCTATGACACACCAGAGGCATTATTCTCCGATGCCTTGGAATGTATCCAAAACGGAGATCGCCTCATGATCCACACCGGAGCACAAAAAGTCAGCAGCAAATGGGGCACTATTAACCTAGAAATCATCTTATCGAGAGCATTTCCCAAACTGAAGATTTTGCGCATTGATGCAGAATCCGTGGCAGAACCCGGACATCCCGCCTATGGAGTCATGGGCAACCTAAACACCGTTCTTCCCCTCTACGACATTGTTATTGCCAGTCCCACCCTAGAAACCGGAGTCAGCATTGACATTAAAGGGCATTTCCACCGCGTTTTCTGTTTTGCCCCCGGCAGTCAAACCGCCGAAGCCGTCTGTCAATCCTTGGCCCGGGTACGGGAAGATATCCCCCGCCATATCTGGGTGAAAGAATATTCCAATCAAAGGATTGGCAACGGCTCCACCATTCCCAAAATATTAGTCCAGTCTCAGCACAAACTCTTTCAAGCCAACTCCCTCCTATTGGGACAAGTTGACGTGATGGCCAACCTTGATGGCCATTCCCCCCGCCACATGGTCACCTGGGCAACCTATGCCGCCATTCATAACCACGGCTTTAAAAAATATCAGGATGTGATCCTTAGCCGCCTAGAAGGAGAAGGATATACCATTATCTCCCCTGACCCCCCCGACGATGGGCAGAGCATAGGAGAGTTAATGAAAGCCTACACGGAGGCCAATTATCAAGAGCACTGCGAAAAGGTAGCCGCGGCTCCCCTGCTCGATGATCTAGCATTTAACCGCATCTCCAAAGCCCGAGCCAAAAGTGAACCGGAACGATTGTCGGAACAAAAAACAGCAATCTCCAAACGGTATCTCACCGATGACATCACCCCGGAACTAGTAACCCAGGATGACAAAGGACTATATGGTCAATTGCAGTTGCGCTATTACTTGACCATAGGGCGGGAATTCTTAGCAGAGCGGGATACCCATCGGGTTAGAAAACTCACCAAACAAACCAGGGATGCCTTCACCCCCGACATTAACAGCGCCTGCTATAGCGCCAAGGTAAAAGCCCTGGAAATTATCAATATCGGACAATTCCTCGACGGATCCACCCACACCTCGGAGAGTTTACAGGATTGGTTTGAGCATATCTGTCAGTTCCGCCATGACATTAAGACCATCCTCAATCAATCCATCAACCCCGAAAGGGATACCCCCATCGCCGTTGCCCAAAGGTTACTGGGATTAATGGGATTAAAAATGACAGGGAAACAATACCGGATCAATGGAGGACGGCAACGGATTTATGCCCTCGTAGATCCCCCCCCCGACGATCCAGCCCTAGCCATTATGGAACGGTGGTTTGAGCGGGACTCTAGCCATGTCACTTGTCACACACCCCCTTTAAAAGAGTTATGTAGAAAGTAAGCTCATGAGCCGATGGTCAACCCTTAAATATCCAAAGAAGGAGGTTTAGGACGATTAGGATTAGAAAGAATAAGATTAAAAGCATTTTGATGAATTGAGTCATCCAACCATGCGTTATAGACTTGGACATGAATAGAATGGCTATGGCGCATTTGCTTAGCAGCTAACCTTGAATCAAGCCCCATCTCAATTGCCCTTCGTGCCCAACTATGACGAAGTGCATAAGGAGTAAATGGAATCTTCATAGTCTTAAACTTGTTGGAAACTGCTGCTCCATACTCACGGTGCTGATTAGTCTTTCGTTCAAACACTGGCACTTGGATATTTTGCAAACTAAAAAAATCAAGCCATTCTGGATAAAGAGGCCAAACTTTTCCCGATGTGGTTTTCCCTTCCAAGACATAGCAGATTCCCTGATTGATTAAAGTCTCATGGTCGATAAAGAAAACTTCATGGTTTCTAAGTCCAAAGGTAGCCATCATGCCATAGACCCAGCGCCAAGCCGGATCATCGATCAACTCAACGAATTTTTGAATTTCACTGTCAGAAGGTAAATTTCTGGGGTTGACTTCTTTAGGAGAATAACTTCCTTTAAGCAAAGTAATATCTATATTTATGTCGGCGATCGCCCCTAGATTTTTCATCGCGTAGCAACAGAGAACCCTGGATCTAGTATTGGGTTTGGTTGCGTGGATGCAATTCAACAACAGAGACTCGGAAATATTCTCTGAGAGGTCAAGCTTGGAAAAATAATAGTGATAACTGGTGTCATAGGTTGTTTCGCTCTTGTCATTTCTTTCTCGTTTTGTAAAATATTGCTTCTCAAACTTAGCGATTGCCTTTTCTACGGTCATATTTTCTGCTAGAGGAGGCCAGGCAAAAGTTTTTTCTACCAACTTAATTCCCAACTTCTTAGCTTCAGTCTCAGCAACCTTAAATCCGACGGGGTTTGCGTAAACTCCCAGAGCAATTCGTTGTCGATAAGGTTTGTTTTTGCCGCTTCCAGGTTTAGGAGGAAGGGTAGCAATCAAATTTAAGCGTTCGCACCGTTGTTCAATCGTCACTTTTGTCTTGGCCGCTTTCAATCTTTGATTAACTTTTGCTAACTGCTCATTTTTTTCTGTCATAACCTTAATCTCTTCTTTCTTTTTAAGGTTGATCATCTCCTTTTCCACACTCGTGTTTTCGGCTAGGGGTTGCCAGGCAAAGGCTCTTTCTGCTAACTGAACACCCAACTTCTTAGCCTCAATCTCAGCAATTTTAAATCCTGCGGTGTTGGCATAAACCCCCAGGGCAATTCGTTGTCGGGAAGGCTTGGTCTTACCACTTCCAGGCTTAGGGGGAAGGGTAGCGATCAAATTTAATCGATTACACCGTTGTTCGATTGCCACCTTGGTTTTGGCTGCTTTCAATCTTTGGTTAACTTTTGCCAACTCCTCATTTTTTTCTATCATAGCTCCAAATCCTTGGATTAAATTTTGGATTGTTTTTGCGCGACATCTGGCGACATCTGGCGACATCTGGCGACATCTTTGCATTGTACATCATCCTAAAAAATGCTGGATGAAAACCTTATTCAGAGAGCGAAACCCTTATCTAGCAAGGAAAGCTGGTGACGGGATTTGAACCTGCGACCGACTGATTACAAATCAGTTGGCTAAAGAAAACATGGTTCTATTTTTAATACATTTTACTATTATTTGATATGCTTTATACAATCAACATTATTCTTATGATTATTGTTGTTATGGTCTTAATTGGGAACGCAGGAAAATTTATCGTTAATTTTGTTCGATTACACAGCAATTTTGTATTTTTTAAATTTGATCTAATCGACAGTATTGATATGCAATAGGCAGATTTAATTTAATCCTACTTGGTTTTTCTAAATATCCAAATTAATCTTTTAATCACAACAAATTATATAACTTAAGATACCCGTCATGGAATTCCAACAGTAATTTTGCTTGGGTTGTACATAGGGTGGGTTTTTCTTTCTTTATTCGTTTCTTGATTTTTTACTCTCTTAATATAGATTGATTTACAGTTCTTTATGTAATCAATTTCTGTCTAAAATATTGTAGAAATATTGAAAAATTGATTTATTGTGACAATTGAACAAAAAGATATCTCTCCCTCTAGTGTCAATAAATCCTTATCACCTGAAATTAGATAATCTGCTTTTCCCACTATTGCTAATACTAAAAAAGGCAAATCAAATGGATCTCGACATGAAGGGATAATTGGAGGGGAATTGGGAATTTGAACGGTTTCGCAAAATGGTAAATAATCAGCCAGCAATTCTTCTTGTTCCATCTGGCTTAACTGAAACTTAGGGTAGGCTAGCACCCGGATCAACTCAGTAATTGTTGCTTTAGATGCCAAGGGAGTACATTCTCCTGACTGCCATATCTTGCGTAATTGACTGATTGGACCACCAAAGATTAGGGCTGAAACTAAAAGATTAGTGTCAATGACAACCCGAGGCTTGGTATTCATGGTTGACGTGCCCAAGTTACTGCATTTGCAATATCTTCCTCATTTAAATTTAAACTTGCCAATTTTGCCCTAACCGCATCAGCCCGCTGGATTCTGACAGGGGTCAGAATGATTTGTCCATTTTGTACAGTAACTTCAAAGTATTCTACCGAGCCTAAATTCTGAGTAATACTTTTCGGAAGCGTTAACTGATTTTTTGATGTCAACTTAGCCAGCATGATAGTAAGTTCTTATGAGGAAATAGAGAAAGTAAGGAATTCTTACTTCCTTAGTATAGCTTGTCAGTCTGTTCTAATCGACAATGTGGGTTATAGCGTCGTCCCCTTCCTTGAAAATCACGTAAACACTGGAGCGACAAATACCGAGCTGGTTGGCGATCGCCGTTGCTCCGAGTCCCTGTTTCCTCAATGCCAGAACCTTTTGACGATCGATGTTGCGTTTGCGTCCAAACTTAATTCCTTTGGCTTTAGCTTCAATGCGACCTTCATTGGTACGTTCAAGGATGCGCCGCCTTTCTGCCTGAGCCACCGCCGCCAAAATAGTCACTACCATTTGTCCCATTGTGCCCTTGGTATCCAGTCCTTCATCGAGGAATTTAACCCCTACCCCCATTTCATCAAACTCCTTGATTAGCTGGAGCATATCTGCAGTGTCCCGCCCCAACCGATCCAGTGCCTTAACCAAAACCACATCACCTTCCTCAACCTTGAGTCGGAGTAGATCGAGTCCTTCTCGCTTCATCTGACGACCGGAAGCCTTATCACAAAAAATACGGTTTTTTTGAACTCCTGCGGATTTGAGAGCCTCAATTTGAATATCGAGGGATTGTTGGCTGGTGGATACCCTGGCATAGCCAAAAAAGCGCATAAGTGTTTATTAAATTGATTAATGGGCATAACGTCCATTAAGTCTATCAAAAAGGATTTACTGGATACTTTTCAGGGCAAGATTAGAAGCGTCCATTATGTTTTGAGATATTGGAAAAGTAAAAAAGCTATAAAAGCTTTGTTGGCTAAACGTTTTGAGATTTCTTTTCCCAAAATGTTGAATATTTTTATCCAACTGTCTAAAATCCGATATAGCTGTGTATAAGCTAAGCTTAGACCTAGTAAGGAATTTAGTCTGTGTAAGGCTTTTAGCTTCCTTCGTCTTTTTGAACATTTTATAAAAGGATAGAGGGTTGCTTGGCTGATAAGTAACCAAATGTTGAATAAATCTGTGTCTTATGTCTGAATCTGCAAAGGGAAGTTTACGGGGTAATCGAAAAGTACCCAAAGGTGTTAAGGCAACTAGGGGCAGACCTCTTTTATACGATGAGGTCAAAGTCAGAAAATGGTATACTTTAACTCCTAAAGTTATCAATGCGATAAAGCAACGAGCAGAACATCAAAATCTAACCGAAAGCGAGGCTTTAGAGCAATTGATAAGAACAATTGATTACCTTTCTATAGTCGAAAAAACCTCAAGTTGAGCCCATAGACTTTGACGATCGCCTTTCAGGATTATCTTCGTAAAATTATGACTAAAACAATTGCCATTGTAAGTCGCAAAGGGGGAGTAGGTAAAAGTACTATTTGTTCTAATCTTGCTGTGCTTGCCGTTAACGCAACGGTTTTGGACTGTGATGATCAGGCTACTCTAGCTGATTGGGGTGATCGCCGATCTCAACTTTATCCTCAAGTAATTTCCATTGCAGCTAAACGAGCGGCGAGTTATCTTCAGACTACCAAAACTGAATGGAATTTCATTGACACTCCTGGAACTTTGGATGGTGGTGTCATTGAAGTGATGAAAGCTTCAGATTTTGTATTGGTTGTCCTCCGCTATGGGCAATTTGAGTTAGATTCTGTTTCTACCACTCTCTCGGCGATTCAAGTTACAGGTAAACCGGCCGCTATTGTCCTGAATCATATTCATCCCAACACTAAGGCTTCAGAATTAATTCATGATTTGGAGGCAGCGGAACTGGGGATTCCTATTGCTCCGATCGCCATCCGTTTGCGTACTGATTTTCAGAATGCGGCAGTTCAGGGGATGGGGGTCGCGGAACTTTCAAAATCAAGTAAGGCTTCCCAGGAAATAATGCAATTATGGCAATGGCTCCAGCAGGCAATTAATCCATGAAAAAACCCGACTTAACTAAAGCAATTTCCAGAGCTAAGGATGGTAATGCGGCAGAGAAAGCATTGCAAAAACAACAATCAGCCAATCAATTAATCCCTCTAGCCCAAATTGGCGATCGTGCTAGGGGAGATACTCGGCCCATCAATCCAAGTCACCTAGACCAGTTGATGGAAAGCATTGCTGTCATTGGTTTGATCACTCCCTTAACTGTTGACTGTAAATATCGCCTATTGGCAGGGGGGCATCGCAAAGCGGCTTTAATTCGTTTGGCTAGTGAGAACTCTGAAAAATTTGCTGAGCTTTTTAGCGACGGTATTCCCGTTAGAGTGATGGCGATTGATTCAGAAGTCGATCCCGTTGATGCCCTGCAAATTGAAGTGGAAGAGAATACCCAACGTCGAAATTATACGGCGGCAGAAATTCGAGAAGCTGCTCGAAAGTTAGAGGAAGCTGGTTATCAAAAGATCCGAGGTCGTCCAACCCAGGGACAAAAATCCCTGAATCGGGAACTGATGACAGTGTTTAGATTGAGTCGTGAACGTATTTCCCGCATCTTGAATGAACCAGTACAAAAAAATGTGAACAGGGTCACACTTTTTGAGAAAGCCACAGTTTTCTTGAATCACGCAGAGAAATTCCAACGGCAGTTGGGCAAGAGTGCTTTGGATAGTCCAGAGGTCTCCAAGATTCAGCGCGACTTAGAAAAAGTGATGAAAAAGGTTAAGGTACTGATAGACGACGCGATATCAAAGAGTGGATCAGAAGATAAATGATTGAAGGAAAAAGGACTGAGCTACATAGGGTCACAACAAAAAAGCCACAAAAATTTAGGCTAAGCAAATCTCGCAGTGGGATGGCGATCGCTCTCAGCTAACGAACATCTCTAAACCACCCCCTCACATTCCCCACAGGAGGCACTTAATTAAACTTTTATGACGAGACCCCAACCATGCCAGTTTGATTATAAAAGGCAATAATTCTTGTCATAGAATTACCAATTGGCTATGGTTCATTTTCCAATAAAATCAGATTTAAAAGATTTAATTCGTAGGAAGTGACAAAATACTGTTTTTGAAAGAGGAGTTGGAGTTGAAAGATCGCTTGTTTATCCACCACTGCCGCCCAGGGAAAATCGTCATATTCTGCAATAACGGGCATGACCAGTTGCCGATCCGTGAGACAGCGTCCAAGGGCGTTACGCCACAGTATGGTTTCCTCCATGAAGATTTGCCGATCCCGGTTATCCCCCTGCCAGAATTGACCATAGTCCACGGGAACGGCGATCGCCAAATGGCGGGATTGATTGGCCTGTAAAGTCGCGTATTCCTGGGCGTCATGGTCGGCATCGGGAGCATTACGATTTAAAAAATGATGAAGCTCCTTGGCTGAGGTTTTAAGAGTTTTGGGTAAATCGGGATTCTGTTGAATGGCCCACAGGAGTTTGAGTAACTGTTGAATCTGACTGTGTTGCAGCGCACTCCAACGGGAAAAATTAAATTGTTCTTCAGCGTTGTAATCTTGCCAATCCTCTAACCAATAGGGGCCAAGACAGTAGGCATTATCGGGAATCTGTAATCCAGGGGACAGGGGATAGGTTACTAACGTGCCTCCGGTTAAGGTTTTATTCAAAGAAACTAAGCAAGCTGGAATCGCATAGGAAACGATCTGGGATTGGGGCGATTTTCCTGTTAGGTCAAAGCGTTGAAACAGGGCTTGGACTAATTGATTCGCTTTTTCCACTGGCCCCTTCATGGTTTCAACGGTGGGATCACCGACAAAAATATGGGCTTCATAGATGAATTGACTAACATCATCGGCCATCAAATGTAGTAATTCTTCTGAGTTAACACGACCCACGGGGACAAAGGCCAGGCGTTTTTT
>NZ_JADEVV010000098.1 GCF_015207985.1 Synechocystis salina LEGE 00031
GTCTCGTCTTCAGCTTCTTTCTTCCATTTTTCACTACCCGTTCACTTTCACAATAGATACAGTTCATTTTTTTCAACCTTATACTGCGTAACAATTCTAGCTCTCACTCCCTAAGCAGACAATGCCCCAGCTAGAACGGGTGAGTGATTAGATTAATTCAAAAAAGCGATGAAAGAGCAAGCATGAGATCCCTACCCTTCCACGGCCTAACTTTAGTCAAAATTTTGTTAGAGCTAGTAGAAAGCCTCCCATTGATCCAAAATGCCATTGTCATCGAAGTCCATGTCCCAAGCATCTTGGCTGTTGTCTAGCTGAGCATTAAAAATTTCATCGGGACTAGCAATATCGGCTCCCCGGGCCAGGTTAGCGGAGGGGTCTTCCAGAAAAACGTTATCGAGGCGATCGCCTAAATCTGGATAACTGCTCTGGGGGTAAATATGGGAAATATGCTTGTTCCGCATAAACTCTTCGACAAAATCCGCCCCTTGGAGTTTCACATCGATGGGAATCAGATGGTTATAGGCTAATTCTGGATCTAACCCATAGTTGTCGAAGCGGGAAGCCAAATATTGTTGTTGCTCTTGGGGTAAATCGTAATAATTAAAGCTCATTTTTTAAGGTGCCTCCCATATTTAAGGGCTAACCAAAGACCTGTTTCCACTGCGAGAAAAATCCATACTGTTTGCAAAAAGTAACCTAGGGCTATCCCCACTGAAGTCACTCCGATCGCCACTAAACGACGCTTACGGGCATCCGCTTGGAACTGTTGCCAACGGTCATCTTCAATGGTGTTTAACCGTTGCTGTTTGTAAAGGTTATCCATGGTTGCTCCTTAGTAAATAAATTGGTGGGGGGTATTGTAGGGAATGGCTACCAAATGTTGATTCTGACCACTCCAAATCTCCACCGGTAAACTATTGCCTAAATCCGTAGGAATAAAGCCCAAATTCTGCTTTTGGCCAACCCAATCAAGGTCAAAGCCATAACCTGCCATGGTAAACATCAACTGATTGGCAATGTCGGCGATCGCCAAACAAGCCACATAGCCATCAGGAAACTGCACAGCAAAACTAGTGCTAGGAGCAGAGGTTTGGGGATGGGGCATGATCAACAACAGGCGACGGACAGCTTCTCCCCGGTGACGTTTACGGTGATAGATATAGGAATCAGGACTGTTTACCCATTCCAAATTGAGTGCCCGCAGGGTGGCTTCATCTGCCCTTTGCAGTTCATTGCTGATACCGCCGCCGAGACCAGAACCGACAGCAGCCCCAATTAAATCCCCAACTTGGAAACCGTCCCCTAGTCCTAGGCACAGACCTATATAAACCACCACCAATACGCCAGAGGGAATTTTCCTGGGCTTTTTTGGCTTGATGATCCTGAATAATCCGTTGAATTACTAAATCTTCATTGAGGGTGGGAAAGTTGATGAGGGCGCTGACAATACCTTGGTTGGGGCTAAACACCCCTGGGGTTTCGTAAATAGTCCGCTGGGCAAGAACGGTGGTTACGGGCTGGAGGTCACTCATGGCTTTTCATCGGGGTTGTAAAGGGAACTGTTTATCTATCGCCCCCGCCGCCAAACTTTATGCAAATCTCTCCCAAAACATCACCACAAAAATAAATTTGCTCCATTTGCATAACTTTCCTAGCCAGTACCGATAACTAACTCGAAGGTGAATCCAACCCCTCTAGTGGCGATCGCCTTCATCACCAATCCTAATTTTGAGGAAATTGTATGAAAACTATCCTTTTAACTGCGGTGCTGGTTCTTGTTACTGGAACCGCCGCCCAAGCTCAGTATTACAACGGCTATAGCTACGGCAACGATAACTACCGCCAAAACTATGGCACCTACCAGGGTCGTAATGGTTACCGCAGTAATGTTAATTACAATCAGTACGGCAATAACGGCTATGGCACTGTGCGGGACAACCGTGGTAACCAGCTTGATCACAGTCGCCAACGGGTCGGCAACACAACCTTTGATAACTACCGGTTTAACAACGGACGCAGTGTAAATTGTACTACTATGACTATCGGCAATATGGTCAATCGCAACTGTTACTAAGCAGCGGCCTCGGCCTTTTGTTGGCGCATCAACTGGACAAAATCCGCAAACAAATAATCAGCATCATGGGGCCCAGGACTGGCCTCAGGATGATACTGCACCGAGAAAAATGGTAGTTCCTTATGGCGTAGCCCCGCCACCGTTTTATCGTTGAGATTGAAATGGGTAATTTCCACTTCTTCGACTAGGGAATCTTCCGTCACCGCAAAACCATGGTTCTGGCTGGTAATTTCCACCTGTTGCTTGAGACCACAGGGTTGATTGAGCCCCCGATGGCCAAATTTGAGCTTAAAGGTTTCCGCCCCCAAAGATAACCCCAACACTTGATGCCCCATGCAAATGCCAAAAATGGGCTTTTTCGCCGCCAACAATTCCTTAGTGGTGACAATGCCTTCCTCTACCGCTGCGGGATCACCAGGGCCATTGGAAAGGAAAATGCCGTCGGGGTTGTACTGGAGAATCTCCGCTGGGGACGTGCTGGCGGGCACCACAATCACCCGACAACCATAACTGGCAAGGCGACGTAGAATATTCCGCTTCACCCCAAAGTCCAGGGCCACCACGGTGAGGGGCGGTTGTCCCTTTTGTTCCGCCACTGGCCCGAATTGCCAATGGTCATTGGTGGGATCGGTCCATTCGTAAACTTCACGGGTGGTCACTTCCTTGACCAGGTTCAACCCCGCCATGCTCGGGGCCGCCTGAATATGCTGTAACAAGGCTTCCGGCTCCAAAATTTCCGTGGAGATGCCGCCGTTCATGGCACCAACGGAACGCAACTTGCGGGTCAGGGCCCTGGTGTCGATACCATAAATGCCGATAATTTTATGTTCTACTAAATAGTCCGGCAGGGATTGGGTCGATCGCCAATTGCTGGGGCGGCGGGTAATGTTGCGGGCCACTACCCCCTTGACGTGGGGATAGATAGATTCTTCATCCTCTCCATTGACTCCGGTATTGCCCAACTCGGGATAGGTAAACGTGACAATTTGGCCGCAATAACTGGGGTCGGTCATCACTTCTTGGTAACCAGTCATGCCGGTGTTGAATACCACCTCTCCCACTGTGGTGCCATTGGCCCCAAAGGACCAACCGGGATAGGCGGTGCCATCCGCAAGGACAAGAAGGGCCGGTTTCGCCGCAGCAATTGGCATAATGATATATTGCAAGGTAGCTGGAATAGGACCATTCGGCCGTAGTGGGAAAAAGTTATATCCTTGGAATCCTGCCCAGGGTAATTTGCTTTCGCCCGGCCGCCGCCGAATCAACCACATATTAGCAGATTCACCCCTGTCGTCTGTTCCACTAATGTCAAATTGTCCTGATGGTTACTGCCATGAGTCCCGCTAAGCTGACCGACACCGATAAACAAGAGTTGGTTGACCTTTACCGGCAAACCCCCGCCACCACCACTACCTTGGCGGAACGTTTTGGGGTGAGCGTTTCCACCGTCAGTCGTCTCCTAAAAACGGCGATCGCCAGTGGGGAGTATGAAACCTTGGTGCAGGAGAAAAGGGGCAGTAAGGGACCCAGAAATGATGCCCAGTTGACGCTACCTTTGCCCAAGCCATCCAGGAAAAAGTCAGAGGGGACGGAAACTAACAGTCCTTCGGATTCCGTGGCCGAGATTTCCCCTGTGGCTGAACTGAACGATCCAGATGGTGACAATGGTGAGACCACCACTAGCCAGGGCCGCCGTGTGCGTTCCCGCCGTCGAGTCACCAGCAGTTCTGTTGACCCAGGGCGTGATGGGTTTGCCGA